>NZ_JBIDDP010000011.1:0-308529 GCF_043195475.1 Streptomyces sp. Y20 | reverse complement strand
CCGTTCATGAGCCAGATCTGAGTCTCCGCGGTTTCAGCGTTATGCCAGAGGATATCGACACTGCCGTTCTGATCGAAATCACCGGTCCCAACAATGCTCCACGGTGATCCAATGAAGATGGGACTACTCTGCTCGTCGACCACCGTAGGCCGACCGGCGATCTGATTTCCGTTCATGAGCCAGATCTGAGTCTCCGCGGTTTCAGCGTTATGCCAAAGAATATCCATGGCCATGCCCGTCTTTCTCTCACAGTGCATCGCGGAAAAATTCGACAGTCGCAGTGCGGGTGACGAGGGTCGCGGCCGAGTCGTCACCCGCATTCAACGAAGCGATCTGGGTGCATCCGTTACGCCTCTATCCCCGGCGAATACTCTGGGGGTCAGAATAGACATATGCATCGAGGTCGTTACTGTTACAGTTCAGTAGCCGCAGCGGGCTCTTCATTGCCCGTGAACGTATAGGTCAGCAGAACTGCAACCCGCTATGACCTGTCCAAGCTTCATCCCGAAACCTCTCGGATTTTGAAGCCACCCCATGGGGAGCCGATTCGCTGGCGAGGGAATTCGATGTAGCCCAGCATCTCCAGCATCCCCCGGTTGCAACTCTGGTGCATCTCGGGCGGATGGTCCGACGGCAAGCGGAGCGGCACCTGTATTGAACGGCGTAGGGAGTGGTGCGACCCGACGGGGTTACTGCTCTTGCCCCTGTGCCAAGTTACGGGACAACGCTTAGTACTCCAGCTGTAGATCTTGATCACGACTGGTGGAGTGCCTGACGTTTGGTAGTGGCTGCTCCGTGCACGGGCCTGGTGTCGTCGGCGCCAGCATGACCAATTGAACCAGCGCGCCAGGCCGCGTGGTTGCGGTGCGGCGAAGGCGGTGAAGAGACGTTGGATCTCGCCGCAGGTCAGCGGGGCGAGCCCTGGCGGCGTGGTCGCGGGGGTCCGTTCGATGGCGGCCGTGACCACGAGGAATGCGTGCGCGAGCATGGCCAGCGTGGTCCAGCGATGCCAGGAGGTCCAGCGGCGGACCTGGTGCTCGTCCAGGCCCGTCAGGCCCTTCGCGGACTGGAAGGTCTCCTCCACCGTCCAGCGGCGCCCGGCCACCCTGACCAGAGCGCTCAAAGGAACGGGTCCAGCCGAGTAGCAACGTTAGAAGGCGAGTTGGCCGGTGCACCGGTTGCGTCGAATGAGCAACGACCGGTGACCCGTGCTGCTCGCCGGGCTGTCGATCTCTACTTGGGCCCAGTCGTAGAAGCGGTGACCTTTGGCGCCCTCTCCGGCTGAGAGTCGCTGCCCTGCAGTCTTCGGGAGGCAGTGGGCCAGCGTGCCGGCCGTGAAGATGCCCGCGCGGGTCGGGATCGGTCGCTTGCGTGAGACGGCGAGGACGTAGCCGACCTGACGGCGCTCCAGTTCGGCGCTCAGGTGGGGGTCGCCACCGTAGACCTCGTCGCCGGTGACCCATGAGGCCGTGACGCCGGCGTCCAGGGCCTGGGTGATCATCTCGGTGGCCAGGGCGGGCTTGGTGGCGAACCCCGTGTGGTCCGGGATGCCTGCGGCCCGGCACCGGTCGGGGTCCTGAGTCCAGGAGCGTTGGATGTAGAGGCGCCGGTCGATGGCAGCGTGCCCGACCGGGGTGGAGTAGACGAGGTAGACGGCGACCTGGGCGTTTTCGATTCGCCCCGCGGTCCCGGTGTACTGGCGTTGCACCCCGACGCTCGCGGTGCCCTTCTTCAGGTCACCGGTCTCGTCCACCACCAGGACGGCGTCCTGGTTGCCGAGGTGCTCGACCACGAAGTCCCGTATGTCGTCGCGGACTTTGTCGGCGTCCCAGGACGCGCGGCTGAGCAAATGCTGCATACCGGCCGGACTGCTGTCACGGGCATGCTCCGCGATCGTCCAGCAGTTCTTCCGCGGTAACTCTGCCAGCAGGCCCAGCACGAAGGCCCGTGCCCTGCGACGCGGCTCGACCCGGGCGAACCGCCTCGACATCGAAGTTGCCGAAGGTCAGGGACTCGAAGACCCCGTCGGGACCACCCTCTGCGACAGCAGCGGCAGCTTCGGCGTCCGGTGCCACGAAGAACTTGATGACGATGCTCACCGGGGCATAGTGCCTGTTCCACCGGGCCCGGTCTCCCTGCCAGCGGCCAGCAGAAGCCGACCTACCGACCCGAGATGCTGTCCGCCCACAGGACAAGATCAAGATACACAGGTGGTACTAGGTTCACCATGAGATCGGGTACAGGTTTCATGGCACCGTCCTCCTGCGGGGCCCTAGCGTCGATCCCATGAAACGCAATCGCCGTATCAGCGCCGTCGCGGCGCTGGCGCTCACCGCCCTCGCCACCGGAACCGGCGCCGGGTCCGCCGCCACGACCACACCGTCGGCCACGCCGGTGGCCACGCACGCGTTACCCACCGCACCGGCCACGGCCACCGCGCCACCGCGGTCCCTCCAAGGCACGCTCCCTGCGCCGAACGGCCCCTACGCCGCCGGCGAGGACGTCATCCACCTTACCGACGCGAGCCGTCCCGACCCGTGGGTGCCGTCATCCGGCCCCCGCCAACTGACCGTCACGATGGTCTACCCGGCCGTCCCCGGGACCGGGACGCCGGCCCCTTATATGACCCTCGCCGAGGCAGCCGGACACATCCAGCACGCGAAGATACCGGCGAGCTCCGGCGTCACCCCGCAGAAGCTTTCCAGCGTCACCACTCACGCCTTCGACGGCGCGCGGCCGCAACGCGGGAAGTATCCGCTGGTGGTCCTCTCACCCGGGTTCGGGGACCCGCGCATGGTGCTCACCTCGCTCGCGACCGCCCTGGCCAGTCACGGCTACGTCGTCGCGCTCGTCGGCCACACCTACGAGGACAGCGGCGAGACGCTGGCGAACGGCCAGACGCCGCCGTGCGCGATCTGCGATGACCCGAACCTCGACACGGACACGGTCACCGCCAGCCGCGCGCTGGACGTGTCCTTCGTGATCGACCAGTTGACGCATGGCAATAGCGCGTGGCGCCTGGCACACCTCATCGACAAGCACGAGATCGGCATGGCCGGACACTCCATCGGCGGAGCGGCCGCCGCCACCACGATGATCGCCGACCCGCGAGTACTGGCCGGGGTGAACATGGACGGCACCTTCAGCCCGGCCCCGATGCCCGGCCAGATCAATCGGCCGTTCCTCATGCTGGGTGCGGCCGCCTACCACTCGGCCGGCGGTGGCGACAACTGGGGGCAGGCCTGGGCCGCCCTCGGCGGCTACAAGAAGTGGCTGGCGGTCACCGGCGCCAACCACCCCAGCTTCACCGACGTGGACCTGCTCGAGGAGGAGGCCGGGTTCCCGACGCCGCCCCTCGACCCCGAACGTGGAATCATGATCACGCGTGAGTACGTGACGGCGTTCTTCGACCGGACGCTGAAGGGGATCCACAGTCCGCTGCTGGAGGGCCCCTCGCCGAACAATCCGGAAGTACTCTTCCAGCTCGGGAGTTAAACCAGTGACCGTACAGTCCCTCCTCCTGCGGTGTCCTAGCGTCGTGCCATGACGATTCCAGCTGGACCGAGACGCACGGTCGTCCGGGCGCGGCGGGACACCGGCTTTCTTGCCGCTGGTGTGCTGCCGCACCTGGCGCTGGTGCCCGTGTCATCCTGGGCGGGGCTGACTACCGCCAGGACGGGGAACTGGCTCCTGACGGTTTCCATGTCGGCCGCCCTGGTCCTGCTCTGCACCCCGGTGCTGACGGCCGTTCAGCGGGCTCGCTACCGGGTGCTCATCGGTGTGGACGTCCCCCGGCTCACCCCCACCGCGCCGGAGAAATGGACGTGGGCCTCGGCCGCCCGGTGGCTCGCGGCAACGCGGCCCTGGCGCAAGGTCGGCTACCACCTCCTGCTGGGCCCGCTGCTCGCGCTGCTGGAGCTGCTGGTGCTCGCGCTGGCGGCGGCGGGCCTGGCGGGCGTCACCGCCTACGCCTGGGCATGGGCGCTGCCAACCGGAATGCGCCAGGACTGGTTCGGCAACCTGACCCAGCTGCCGGCTTACACAGCGGCTGGACTCCTCCTCCCGTGCGCCCTGCCCTGGACCGCGCGGGCAGTAGCCCGGGCCGAGGCGCGGCTGGCGTTGGGCCTGCTCGGGCCCAGCCGGGCGCAGCGGCTCCAGGAGCGGGTCGATCAGTTGGCCGTGAGCCGGACCGACTTGATCGAGGCCGTCGACGCGGAGCGCCGCCGGATCGAGCGTGACCTGCACGACGGCACCCAGCAGCGGTTGGTGTCTCTCGCGGTCAACCTGGGTCTGGCCATTGCCACCCGCCCGGACCTGCCGAGTGATGCCCGCGAGGAGATCGCGAGAGCCCACCTGGAGGCGAAGGAGGCGATCGCCGAACTCAATGACCTGGTGCGGGGGCTGCACCCGGCCGTGCTCGAAGACCGAGGTCTGGACGCGGCGTTGTCCGGGCTGGCTGCCCGCACGCCCCTGCCGGTGCGGCTGCGGGTCAATCTGGAGGAGCGGGTGGCGCCCAACGTGGAGTCAGTTGCGTACTTCGTGATCTCTGAGGCGCTGACCAATGCGTCGAAGCACGCCAACGCGACGCGTGCAGAGGTGATAGTCCGTCAGGTCGGCGAGGTGCTGCGAGTGCGCGTTACCGACGACGGGCTGGGCGGTGCCGATGTCGCAGCCGGCACGGGGCTGACCGGGCTGGCCAAGCGGGTCGGCTCCCTCGACGGGGCCTTCCACGTCAGCAGCCCCGTTGGCGGGCCCACCACCATCACCGCGGAGCTGCCGTGCGCGCGGTGATCGCTGAGGATTCGGTGTTGTTGCGGGTCGGCCTGATCAAGGTGCTGGAGATGGGCGGGTTCCAGGTCGCCGCGGAAGCCGGCGACGCGGAGGGGCTGTTGGCGGCAGTGGCGGAACACCGGCCCGAACTCGCCTTGATCGACGTCCGGATGCCGCCCGGCTTCACCGACGAGGGCGTGCGGGCGGCGATGGAGATCCGTCGGCGCTGGCCGGGGACGCCGGTGGTGCTGCTCTCGCAGTACGTGGAGGAGCGGTACGCGGCTGACCTGCTGTCTGCGAACACCAGCGGTGTGGGCTACCTGCTCAAGCAGCGGGTTGCCGATGTCGCCGACTTCGTGGCGGCGGTCCGGCGGGTGGCGGACGGGGGCACGGCCCTGGACCCGCAGGTCGTCGCCCAGTTGCTGCTGCGGCGCGACAGCGACCCGCTCGCGCGGCTGACCCCCCGCGAACGGGAGGTGCTCGGCCTGATGGCCGAGGGGCGCTCCAATGCCGGCATCGCGCAGGCGCTGGTGGTCAGCGAGAGCGCCGTGGCGAAGCACATCAACAACATCTTCGCCAAGCTTGACCTGCCCGTGGTCGACGCGGACCACCGCCGCGTCCTGGCCGTGCTGCGGTTCCTCGGAGCGTCCCGGGCCTGACTTTCCCCTTCGTGATCACGATCTACGGCTGGAGTATTAGGCGTGGCCTCATACCGCCCCACGCCTATCAGGGCTGCTGGCGGACATGGCCGGTCCCCCGGTCGGGGCCGGCACCGGCTGCGACGACGACGGAGAGGACTGCGGCGCCGCGGCTTCTCCAGGTCGCGCCTCTGGTCGCGCTCCTGGTCGCAGCTCTGCTCGCGCCTCACGTCGCGCTCCTGGTCGCGGTTCTGGGCGCACCGGCCCCGGGCACGGTGTGGAGAGAACAGCAGGCCCCAGGGCCCGTCACGGGCCGGGTGGCACGCCGACTGCTAGATGATCAATTCCAAGGGGTCAGTGGACGTACGTTGTCAGCGAGCGGAGGGTGTCCCGTCCGGTGGCATCGTTGTGCCAGATCACGGCGGCCAAGGCGAGGATGCGCTGCAATACGCGGGTGATGACACCGCGAGGTGTGCGTCCTCGGTGTTGTTCGAGGTTGAGGTGTCCCGCGAAGGCGATGGGCAGCCCCTGGAGGGTGCATATCAGGTGCAGGCGCAGACCCCAGAAGAAGCGGCTGTGGCTGGCGCAGTAGCCGTACTCGGCCCATCCGGCCAGGTCAGAGCGTTTGACGGTCTCCCGTGAGCGGCCGCATTCCACGGGTGTGGAGTCCACGATCCACACGTCGTCGCTCCACACCGAGGTGCTGGTGGCCAGGATTCGGGTGACGTGACGTAGCAGATCGGCGGCCTTGCGCAGCCGCTTGTTGTAGCCGGGTTGCTGCGGCAGGTACGGGAAAAGGTGGCGAAGGTGGGCCCGGGCATACCGGAGCCACCTGGCCTCGGAGGTGAACCCGAGCATCGCCTGCATCATCGCGAGGGTGACCAGCTCGGCGTCGGTGAGCTGCGGCGGGATACCCACGGCAGGCCGCCACGGCGCCAGGTCCGGGCGCTGTTTCAGCAGATCGCCGGTCGCCGCATACAGTGCTGTCGCGAGGGTGTCCAGGTTGTTCGTCACACAACGATCTTGGGCGGGTCGGCTACGAGTTCGATGACACCAGCCGCGTACGAACGAGCGCTCGCAGCATCGCGGCGCCCGTCCCTACGGCTGCAAGGTGCAGGACCGCCGCGAGCGCGAGGTTTTCCGGCAGGGCCGCACCGGCTGGCTGCGCGACCGCCAGGTACAGGGTGAACGGAAGCTTCCAGCCGCTCCAGGCGAACAACGAGCCCGAGCCGAGCCAGCCGAACACCATCGGGCCCCATCGGGGGACTCGTGCGGGCCGGCCTCGGACGGCAGCCCAGGTGGCGGCGGACGCCACCAAGGCCCAGAGCCCGAAGACGCCGGACAGCACATGCCAAGCGAGGTCCCGCTCGCCGCGGTGGGCAACCCCCGCGGTGCCGCCCACCGCCCAATACAGCCAGATGAGACCGACTGCGGCGCCGACCACCGTCATCCATGGCAGCGCCCTTGGCGAGCCTTCCCCACGGTCGCCGAGCCTACCCGCGAACGCGTCCGGCCAGCGCCGCCGCAAGTACGTGGGCAGCGCGATGGCCAGACCCAGCCCCATGCCTACAAACCCGATCTGAATCAGCGCGGCCTCCCAGACCGGCATCGACGAGCCTGCGTCACTCCCGCTCTTCGGATTGCCATCCTCCGAGCCCAGCAGCGAACTGAGAACGGCGTACGGCAGCACGGGGACGAGGAACCCCGTCCCAACCCAAGCGCAGAAAGCCAACGGGGCTGCCGGTATGCGCATCCCCCACGGCCGCACCAGCGCGAGCGCCACCGCGATCCCGATCCCTGCCATACCGATCGTGGCGCTGTTGAGCACCACCCACTCCGCCTTGCCGAATCCGGTCCCGACCGGCAGCAGCCCCAAGAGCGAACCGACCACCCACGACACCTTGATCAGCAGGTAGGGCGTCAGCGCCAGCGCTGCCCCATACGCCGCGACCCGCCCAGCCCGATCCCATCGATCCACTTGAACTCCCAATTCACGCAACAGAGTTCAAGTCTCATTCACCGCTGCCCCCCGGGCGTCAACCGCCGGGCGCATCCATGTCATCACTCAGGAGGAGTGAGAATCAGCCGAAGGGAGCACACAAAACTACTGGAGCACGAGGAGCCGCCGATTCACGCCCTCAGCCAGCCAGATGCAGCCTTCAGTGGCACCCTTGGAATTGATCATCCAGGCGTTCCCGTGTCACCGAATTCTGACCGCGTGCCATCGAAGCGTGACGGACGCCAGTTTGTGTCACCGAAGGTTGATCGCGCTGGTCACCCCGAACCGGCGCCAGCCTGCCCAACCGTCGACGTCTAGCCTTCTCGCATGGGGAAGCAGCAGCGATTTCCAGACCCGTCACCGGAGGGAGAGGAGGCCGCCCGCCACTTCGTGCAGCAGTGGGCGGAAGCGGTCATCCGTCAGGCCCACCGCACCCGCCAGGCGCGGAAGGACAGCGCCGCCGACTCGCGGGCCTAGGACCTTGCCGAGGACTTCAGCCCGCCCGTTGAGCAGCTCCAGGACGACTTCCGCACGCAGTGGGCCGAGGAACACCTCCTGATCTGGTGCGCCCACCAGCTCGAGCGCTGGCGCGCCCGTCTCGCTCACGAGCGGGGCGAGGAGCTGCCACCCGAGGACGAGGCCCTCAAGCTCGTCCGCGACGCTCTGGAACACCTCGAAGAGGCCGCCTTCACCGAAGACGCCGCCCGCTCTCCAAAATCCAAGGGATCCGCCGGCCGGGCCCTCCGCGACCTCCCTGAGCAGCAGCTGCGCCTGGCGCTCGGAGGTCACAGGCTCTTCGAGGTTCTGGACGCGGAACGAATCGACGAGGAGGCCCTCAGGCTCGTCCAGTCCATTGCGGACGAGCTGGGGGAGCGAGCCGTGGCTGCGTATGCGGACCTCCTGCGCGGACACTGACCCTCACCGCTGTCCTGTGCCAGGGATGGGATCGGGACGGACCCTGTCAGGGCTCTGACCAGCGCGATCAACCTTCGATGACGCAAACTCGCGTCCGTCACGATTCGATGGCGCGCGGTCAGAGTTCGGTGACACAGGTGACCTGTGCCACTGATCGCTGATCGATTGCCACCCAAGGATGATCAACGCCAGTTTGTGCCACCACAGGTTGATCATTCCTACCCGAAGGACGCAGCAGGCCACAGCGCCGGACGTGTTCTCAGCGTTGTCGTCAGAAGGCGAGGAACCGTTCACCGAGCCCGGCCCACCAGCCCGGTTGCCCGCCGCAGGCGCGGCCTGCTCCGACGCTCTTCCACCCGCCGCCGTCCTGGTCGCTCCGGAAATGCTTGAGGACCAGCAGCATGTCGCTGAAGGAGGGCGTCGCACCGGGTGCCGGCCGCAGCGCGGCCGAGCGGGCCAACCGCCAGGACCGGCGGCCGTCCAGTGACTCAGAGGTGCCCAGCGCAGCACGGGGTCGCTGGTGCGCTGGGGCTCGGCCGGGACGAACCGCCAGCGCTGGCTTGCCGCGCCGTCGTCGCACTCACGCAGGACGACCCCGGTCTCGTCCTCACCGGGGTCGGCGAGGTCGAGAAGTTCCGTTGTCGTCGCAGCGTGAGCTGATCGCCCTGCTGTCCTCCCCGCCGACGCGGGGGTGTTCCGGTGGCTGTAATGGACGGCGATCAGGTCGAGGCGTCCTCCCCTGGCTTTGTCCAAGAACGGGCTCTGGCTCAACTTCCGTGATCGCGTGGCTGGTGAGTTACACCGGCTGGGTAGGTAGCGAGGGCTTTTCGTGGGCGCGTGCTGCCCGGATGTCGACCGAGAGCTGCTGACGAACGAGTCTCAGTCAGCAAGGTCTCTCGCTTCGTAGCTGGCCAGCCCCAGGGCAAGCAGGGGCGGCACCAGTGCGTTCAGATACCAGGCCATGTCGGTGAGGGCTGGTGTTCCGGCGAGGCTCCGCCGGTCGATCGTCGGGATGAAGGAACAGTGCAAGCGGCCAGCTTGAAAAAGTAGTTGGCCACCGGTTTCCGCAGTTGAGTGATAGATGCAGACACCGACGTGATGGTCGACATTGGCCGGTGAATCCACCGAGGTCAGGACTTCAGCTGCCTGCTCGGTTGAAGCCGACTGCCAGTCGAACAGGTCGTTGTTGTTGACCACGTAGGAGATACCAAGCGGTTCCTGCAGCGACCATCCCTCGCCGGCCAGGGCTCGCACCACGGCGTCAACGGTGACGGCACGTGCGAACACGAGATCGATGTCGGCGGTCCTGGACATTCGCGGCTCCTGCGGTGGGGGTGATCCTGGTCGGAAGCGTTTCACGTGTTGGCATGCGTCATGGAGCGAGGAGCACTCGTTTCCTATCGAAGCCTTCGACACCGACGCCGCGGTAACCGCCACCGAGTTGTCGCGGTTCGGTCACTCGTGGGCCGCCGTCCACGCCATTCATGTCGCCCGCCCCACCGCCGCTCACCCCGGCGGCCGGTACCTGCTCACCCTGACACCTAAGGCCTACGCCGGCACCGGCGTCCAAGCCGTCCACCCGGACCAGTAGCCGCCAGCCACCCCGGCGGTAGACCGACACGATCCCCGAGCTCTATGCCCACGGGGACGTCTTGGCCGCGGAGCCGCAGGCGTCCTTGCAGGGCCGGTCGCCCCGGCGGGACACCAGGAGTGTCCCGCCAGGCCCCGGTCGTCCCATGACAATGACCCCCCAGCGCTGAAAGCCCACAGGCCCAAACCAGCACTACTGACTCTCACTACCACCGACACCGAACCGAGAGATCGCACCTTGATTCCTCACGCCTCGTCAAAGGCCTCGAGCAGGCGCTCGTACGCCAGCTTCGGCCGCAGGGCCGCGTCCCACGGCAGGGAATCGGCCGTGCGCGGAGGATAGACCTTGGTGTCGGCGGTGGAACCGTACCGGTCGGTGAATCCCCATGTGGAGAACGATGTGCAGTTCGGCTCCTCCAGGCAGACCCGCAGCTTGCCCGCCATCTCATCAGCCTGGGTCTGCCGCCCGTCCTCCTCGTCCTCACCTATGGGGACGTCCATCTCCGATACCCGCGCCTGAACGCCGAGCTCCGCCAGATCCCGCACATGGCTGCGGAAGGTCTCCGGGTCGATGCGGTCGCCGGGTGTGTACTCATGGTTCTGGAAACCCACGCCGTCGATCGGTACGCCGCGTTCCTTGAGCCGCTTGACCAGATCGTAAAGGGCGTCCCACCGCTCGCCTTCCTGCTCGACCCCGTACTCGTTGAGGAACAGCCGTGCCTTCGGATCGGCCCGGTGGGCGGCCCTGAACGCCTCGTCGATGTACTCCTCGCCCATGGCCTCGAACCACGGGCTCTGCTCGGAGCGCAGACCGAGATCCCCGTTGGTGTAGCTCTTCTCGTCGTCGGACATGGGCTCGTTGACCACATCCCATTCCGCGACCTTTCCCTTGAAGTGCCCGGCGACCATGGCGATGTGCCGGAGCATGGTCCGGCGCACCTCCTCGGGGTCGTCGTTCTCCCGCATCCAGTTGGGCAGAGCCTCGTGCCAGACGAGGGTGTGCGCGTGCACCTTCATGTCGTTTGCGCGGGCGAAGCGTACGAGCAGGTCCGCGTCGCGGAAGTCGTAGACGCCCCGGCGTGGGTGGAGGAACTGTGGCTTGAACGCGTTCTCCGGAGTGAGCATGGAGAACTGGCTCCCCGCGAGCGCCCGGTAGCGTGAGTCGGTGAGCAGCGGGTTCTCGGCCAGGGCGGCGCCGACGTCGAACGGCCGCCCCACCTCTGCGGCACGCGCACGCAGCGAGTCGTCGGACTGCTCCTGGCGTAGCTGCGGCGCCTTGATCACGCGGAGCGAGTCACCGCTCTCTGCCCGCGCGATCAGCTGCGTCAGACGCCATCCCTCGCGGCGCTCGTCTTCGCCCGCGTCCGCCTCCAGACCGAACCAGACAGTGCCCTCGGCGAACACCCCCGGGTCCTGCACGGTTCCCAGCCACCGCCCGTCGGCTTTCACGCGGAAGGTGTCACCGATGCTCGACACGGCGAGCGTCACCGTCCCGGAGCAGCCGCAGTCGAAATCCTTGGAGGTGGCCGGCTCATCGCCCTCGCCGTCCCATATCTGCACCTTCACTTGTCCGTCAGCGGTCACGCCGACGCGGAGTGAGGGCCGCTCCTGCCGCCACTCGTCGTAGATGACCGGTACCCGTCCGTACAGCCGCAGCCATGAGTCGCCGTCATCGTCACCCACACCGGACATGCGCGCGGTGACGGTGAAGTCGCCATCGGACCTAAGATGTGGGCCGGCCAGGTTCAGCGGGGGGTTGGGCTGGCCGCCGGAGGAGTCCTGCTCCACGATGTGCCGATCCAATGCGCTGACCCGCAGGATGCCGTTCCGCGCGGTGGTGCCCGGCATCTGCGTCCAGTCGTGGTTCCGCAGCAGGTCTTCGTCGTCTCCGCCGGCCGCGCCTTCGCCCTGCCCCGTACACCCGGCCGCCACCGCCATGACGAGCACCACGGCGGTCAGTCGCTGCCACGTCCCCCCACCAAGGTCCACGGCCCCTCCCACTCTCTTGTTCGAGACGAGGTCAACGTCTCGAAACCGGGCCACAGTTCATCACACATGAGGTACGGCGGCCTTGTGCGGCACGTCCCAGCTCGTGTGGCGGAGCGGGCCCGGATCGTTGCGGCCTGCGCGGAAGGCGCATCAAATACGCGTGTCCCAGCGGACTTCAGGGTATCCACGGAGACGGTACGCAAGTAGCGCTCACGGTTCGCTGACCGGCGGATGGTGGGACTGGCGGGCGAGCCGCAGCCGGGCCGCCACAAGTCAGAACTGGTACTCAGCGAGGCCGAGTGCACGGAGTTGATGCGCTGGTCGTGACGTGCGAATACGCGGAATCGTCCGGGCGGTCATGCGACTTGCTGCGGTGCTGGGCGGGGCGGGGCACGGACTGGACGCGCCGGGCGGGGGCCTCGATGAGCTGGCCAGCTGCCTGGTCGAGCCAGGAACGGAGCGCGGGGATGTCGCCGAGTCCGGCGGCGGTGAGTACTTGGGCACGCCTCGTCGGTGGTGGCGATGCCGGGCAGGATCGTGGGCTGTCCGGGCGCCGGGCGGGCCCCGGTGGCGGCGGCCGGGTCCCGCAGGAACGAGACGGCACGGCCGTCCTCCTCCCCCTCGCCGAAGCCTGGGACTCCGGGACCTCCACCTGGACGCCTGCGGAGCGCGAGGCCTACGCCACGACCTCGATGATCCCCGCGACCTGATCGCCGTCTCGGCCGCCTCCAACCGGTCCAAGGCCGACCGGGACTCCTCCCCGTGGCTGCCCCCGGCCGCCGGCTACCCCTGCACCTACGTCACCGACTGGATCGCCGGCAAAACCCGCTGTGGCCGGACCGTCGACACCCCTGAACAGACCGCACTGGCCGAGGTCCTCGAACAGTGCCCCGACACCCCGATCACCGTCACCCTCGCCCGGTAGAAACCCAGCGGCCTCCCGATGGCCGGGTGACTACGCAGCTGGCCGCTGCAACGCGTGGAGGCGGCCGGGGCAAGTCGGCCACGGCCCCCAGCATCGCCCCGGACGCGAACAGCCGGGCGACGGGACCACGGGGACGCGTCCCGGTGACGGCGCAGGCACGGCGGCGGACCGGGGACGTGACCGCGTCGCCGTCGGCAGGGGCCATCGCGGTGGAGGGTCAGCGGGGGCCGCGTTCCTGGATCTGGTTGGCCAGCCGCTGGTCGGGGCGGTGGGGACTCGCCGCAGATCTCTTCGGCGTTGAGACGTTCTACGGCTTCGCGCAGGGTGGCGGCCTGCGGTGGCCCGCGGCCGATTCAGCCGGGCGCGGTGGTGGGCGTGGACGATGTGGAATTCCGTGTCGAGGGCCTGACGCATCCAGTGGGCGACGAGCGGGCGCCGTCAGGCGTGGCGGTCAGGCGCTGTGGAGTACTTGGGGAGCAGGGGGTGTGGTTCTGAGACCGGCCGGTTTGCGAATGCGGCGGGCGGCGGCCAGAGGCGTGGTGACCCGGGCAGGGGCGGTGCCGGTGATGGTGGCGATGCGGTCGATGCTCAGGCGTAGGTCGTCGTGGAGGAGCGCGGTGTCTTCGGCCGGGGTGGGAGTGCGGCCGGCGCGGCGGGCGACGGCGCGGGTGTGCTCCTGCCAGGCCCAGGCGGAGGGACATTGTTCGGTCATGATCCAGGTCCAGTTGCCGGCGATGAGGTCGAAGAGTTGGGTGACGCTGAGCCGGGCCTCCTCCTGCGGACGGCGTGCGGCGGCGTAGGCGTGATAGGCCGGGCGGTGCAGATCGTAGAAGGCGTAGCACGCGGTGGTGAGCACGGACGCGGTGTGCGGTGTGGGCTTCATGGTGCTTTCCCCCCGGGCGATGGGCGGGCAGATCAGCTGAAGGTGGCCGGGGAGGCGCTCTGGTGGAGTTTTGCCGCCGGCGGTGGTACGGGGCCGAGCGTGCTGCTCGGCATCGGGACTCCGGTGGTGGCCGTGGTGCTGTGGTGGCTGTTCGCCGCGCCCCGGGCGGTGTTCCGGCCGGCGCTGCCCGGTGTCCTGTTCGTGAAGGCGCTGGTGCTGGGCGGGGGTGCGGTGGCGCTCTGCGGGGTCGGGCATCCGGTCGGGGCGGTGATCGTGGCCGTCGTGACAGTCGTGAACGTCACGGTGGCGGACACGTTCCGCCGGCCGGCGCCCGGAAGGGCAGGTCCGCCGGCCGCCGGGGAGTTGACGGCGTCTCCCGCGGCGCCCTGCGACCTTCCGTGACGGCTCGCTCCGGCGCCCGGGGCTCCTGACGACCGTCACCGCCCGGTGGGTCAGGTGGTTGTCCCTGCGGTGCCAGGTGTGGGGCCGGCCGCGACGGAGAAGTCGAGGACGAGGCCGTCGTCTCCGGCGTGTGCCGAGGTGAGCGTGACTCCGTGGGGCAGTGGGGTGACGGCCACGGTCCTCGGCCGCAGTTCGTCGCGGAGTGGGGAGGTGGCCGGCAGCCCGGCGAGGTCGTCGACGGCCACGGTGCGGCCGAGGACGCCGACCGTGGTGGGCGTGATGGTGAGGGCGTGCCCGGTGGTGGACAGGTGTGTTCGTACGGTGACCGGCAGGCCCAGGCGGCCGGCGCTTCCGGAGAGGATCAGGTCGCCGTCCTGGCCGCCGGCGGTCAGGGTGCCGCCCGTCGCGGCCAGGCGCCGGGTCACCTGGTCGTAGCCCACGGTGGCGGTCGCGGTGCCGCCGGCGCTGTCACCCCCGGTCGTCACGTCGTTGAGGTGGACGCGCAGGTCCAGCACGGTGTGCCGGCGGTGGACCCCTTTCGCGTGCACGTCGACGTCTCCCACCTCGCCGCCCAGGGTGCGCAGGCCGGCGAGGGGGGTGGTGAGGTCGGCGTGTACGGGGCCGTCCGGCCGTAGCCGGCGCGCGGCGCGGGCGGCGATGCGGTCCTCGGTGTGGTGCTCGACCAGGAAGTCGGTCGCGCCGGTGAGCAGGGCCAGGGACGCGGCGGTCGCGGCCAGGACGAAGCGGGTCTTTCCGCGCGGGTTCGGTTTCACGGGACCAGGGCTCCGGATCGGTCGGTGGATGGTCAGGCGTGCAGGCGCGGCAGGATCCGGTCGAGCGGGCGGGGTAGCCACCAGTTCGCCCGGCCGATGAGGAACATGGCGGAGGGCACCAGGATCAGGCGGACCACGGTGGCGTCGACCACCACGCTGATCGCCAGTCCCAGGGCGAGCATCTTCACGACGACGGTCGGTGAGGCGGTGAAGGACAGGAACACGGCGGTCATGATGAACGCGGCGGCGGAGATGACGCGGGCCGTCGCGGAGAGCCCCTCCCCCACTGCGAGCCGGTTGTCGCCCGTGCGGTGCCAGGCCTCGGCGATCCGGGACAGCAGGAAGATCTCGTAGTCCATGGACAGCCCGAAGACGATCGCGAACATCATCATCGGCACGTACGACTCGATGGGCACCGGCTCGGAGAGTCCCAGCAGTCGGTCGCCCCAGCCCCACTGGAAGACCGCGACGAGCACGCCGTAGGACGCCGCCGTCGTGCACAGGTTGAGCACGACGGCCTTGAGCGCGATGAGCAGGCTGCGGAAGACCGTCATGAGCAGCAGGAAGGCGAGGACCAGGACGATGCCGATGACGATGGGCAGCCGGTGGCCGACGGTGTCCTTGAAGTCGGCCTGGCCGGCGACGGTGCCGGTGAGGTAGGCGGTGGCGCCGGTGTGGTGCAGGGCGTCGGGGAGGGTCCGTGCGGAGAGGGTGGTGACCAGGTCGCCGGTGGCGGCGTCCTGCGGGCCGGTGGTCGGGGTGAGCGTGGTGACGAGGATGTTGCCGTCGGCGCTCGCTCTGAGGGGGGTGAAGGCGGCCACGCCGTGGGCGGTCGCGAGGGCCGCGGCCACGTCGCTGGTGATCCGGTCGACGGGCGTCGTGGCGTCGCTCACGTCGACGACGGTGACGACGGGCCCGTTCGCCCCCACCCCGAAGCCCTGCCCGTCGGCTCGGGCGATCCAGTCGTAGGCGGTTCGGGTGCTGCTGCCGGGCCGGTCGGCGCCGGCGTCGACGTGGCCGAGGCGCATCGACAGCAGGGGCAGCGCGCACACGCCGAGGACGGCGACGCCGGTGGTGAGGAACGTCCAGGGGCGCCGGGCGACGAGGTCCGCGTAGCGGTTGCGGCCGTCGCCGGCCGCCGTGCCCTCGGCGACCGGGCGGCGCAGCCTGAGCCGGTCGATGCGTCGGCCCACCAGGGCCAGGGCCGCCGGTACGAGGGTGAGCGCGGCGGCGGCGGTGACGACCACGGCGAGGGTGGCCGCGAGGCCGATCTTCCCGATGAAGGTCAGCCCGCAGGCGTAGAGGCTGAGCAGGGCGACGGCCACGGTGAGAGCGGCGGCGAGGACGGCGCGTCCGCTGGTGTGCGCGGTGCGGGCGGCGGCGTCGACCGGGTCGCGCCCGTCGATGAGGTCCTGGCGGAAACGCGTCGTCAGGAACAGGGCGTAGTCGATGCCGACGCCCAGGCCGATCATGCCGGCGAGGGTGGTGGCCGAGGTCGCGAAGGAGACGGTGGCGGCGACGATGCCCACGATGCCGAGGCCGGCGCCGACGGCGAGCAGCGCGGTGATCAGGGGCAGCAGCGCGGCGAGGACACTGCCGAAGGCGAGCAGCAGGATGGCGAGGGCGGTGGCGACGCCGATGCCCTCGCTCAGCGTGTCGTCGGCGGGGGCGCGGACCACCTGGTCCAGGTCGCCGCCGTAGGCGACGCCGAGTCCCGCGTTCCGGGCGGGGTGGGTGGCGGTGTCGAGCCGGCCGGTGTAGTCGTGGCCGAGGTTCTTCAGTTGCTCGTCGAAGGAGACGGTGGAGTACGCGGTGCGTCCGTCGGCGCTGGTGACCGGCGTCGAGACGGCGGTGACGTGCGGCAGTCCGCGCAGGTCGGTCAGGGTGCGGTCGAGCGCGGACCGGTGGTCGGCCAGGGTGCCGGAGCCGGTGTGGAAGACGACTTTGCCGTTCGGCCTGCCCGCCTCGGGCATCGAGGCGGCGAGGAGATCGGCGCCGGTGTGGGAGGCGGTGCCGGGCAGGCTGACCTGGTCGCTGAACGTGGGCGCGGCCAGGTGCCGTCCGGCCAGTGCGGCCACGAGGACCAGCAGCCAGGCGGCGATCACCGCTGCCGGGTGCCGGGCGGAGAAACCGCCGAGGCGGCCCAGTCCCCCAGCCCGACGGGCGGTGGGCGGGCCGGGCGCCGCAGGGGCGGCGGTGTGCGGCTCGCTCGGCGGGGGTGGTGGGTGCGGTACGGGTCGAGCCACCGGGGCCTCCAGAAAAGTGTCACGAGTGACACGAACTCTAGAGACATAGTGATGGATGACAATTGGCATGGGTGACATTTCGTGGGGACGCGACGCTCGGGGCGCAATCCCGGGGCTGCGGGGAGGCCGCGGCGGTGGGGGGCGCCGTCCTCGCGAGTGGCACCGTGTGTCAATTGACAGTCGTGCCACAGCGCGGGAGGCTTCCGGCATGTCCCATGAGAGCGCCACCGCCGGCCTGCGCGAACGCAAGAAGGAGGAGACGCGGCACCGCCTGCTGGAGGGGGCCGCACGCCTGTTCAGGGAGCGCGGTTTCGAGGCGACCACCGTCGCGGACATCGCCGCCTGCGCGAACGTCTCGGCGCGCACCTTCTTCCGCTACTTCGAGAGCAAGGAGGCGCTCCTGCTGCCGGACAGCGTGGAGATCTTCGCCTACGTGGAGGACGCCCTGGCCCGGCGGCCGGTGCGGGAGGCGCCGCTGGACGCGGTGTGCAACGCCCTCCTGGAGGCGGCCGAGCCGTTCGCCGCCTCCACTCTGACCGCCCTCAGCCATCCGGTCCAGGGCATCGAGAACGTCGTCACGGCCCGGCTCGTCCAGGCCTTCTCCGACTTCGAGGAGCGGCTCACCGTCCTGGTCGAGCGCAGACTGCCGCCCGACACCCCGGACGCCGACCTCACGGCCGCGGTGATCGCGTGCGCCGCCCTGTCCGCGGTGCGTGCCGTCCTGCGCACCCGCAGGGCGCGCCGGGCCGCCGGCCTCACGGACACCGGCCCGGCGCCCCTGCTCCGGGCCCTCGGGATACTGCGGTCGATCGGCTCCCCCGAGCAGCCTTGACGGGCGAGGGACGGCTGCGGACCCGGGGGTACGGGCCGGCCGGCCCCGGCAGGGAGAGCCTGGGGCTCAGTCGCCGGTGAGGGTGTGGAGGTTGTCGACGAGACGGCCGGCGAGCCGGTCGCGTTCTTCGCCGGTGAAGCCGGCGAGAGCTTGTGCGTCGATGCCGGAGCGCAGGGCCTGGACGTCGCCGCGGATGCCGCGAGCTTTGCCGGTGAGGTGGACCAGGGCGCGGCGGGCGTCGGCGGGGTCGGGAGAGCGGGTGATGAGCCCGTCGCGTTCCATACGGCGCAGGTTTTCGGCCATGGTGGGCTGTTCGACGCCGGTGCGGGGGGCGAGTTCGCTCTGGGTCTGGCCGTCCGTCGCGTACAAGGTCGCCTCCACGTCAGCGGCCGCCGAGGTCATCAGGCGCTGGCCTCGCCGTGGCGGTCCTGGTGGCGCAGCACGATCGCCAGTTCCCGGGCGGCGGCGGCCGCCGCGAGCGGGGAGCCGGATACTTCGGCCCAGGTCCGGGCCCGGTCCGCGGTGAGCCGCGCCTTGTCGTAGGCGCCGACCTTGCTGAGGATCGAGGAGGCCAGTGTGTAGACCGAGGACAGCCGGGCCTGGTCGAGGTTGTGGCGGGACGCGGCGGCGCGGTGTCCGTCCGCGATGAGGCCGGGCAGCACGGCCAGGAGCCGACCGTGCACGCCTTTGTCGTACAGCTCCCGGGCGGTGGCCAGACGGCCGTCCAGGGGGCCCTGGCCGCTCGTCGGCGCGGGGGTGGCAGCGAGGGCCTCGTCCAACCCAGTGAGCAGGGCGGCCGGTCCGGCGGCCGCCGTGGCGGTGAGCAGCGTGCGGCGGCGCATGGGGTCCTCCTTTGCGTCACGCGGGCTGGCCGTCACTGTCGTGCCGGCCGGTGCCGCCGTGGCCGGTGGCGCCAGAGAAGTCATCAGGATGTGTCGGGGCACGCCGACCTCGGCCGCCGCCAAGTGCACCAGCGTCAAGTCGGCCACCCACGAGCGACGTTCCAGCCGCGAAACGGTGGCCGCGTAGCAGCCGATCCGCTCCCCGAGCACGGCCAGGGTCCAGGCGCCGAGACCCTGCCCGCCGGGGACGGACCGCGCGCCGCCGAGACGCTCCTGGTGACCGCGCTTCGACACTGACGCGCAAACAGCCGCTCCTGGTGACCGCGCTTCGACACTGACGCGCAAACAGCCGCTCCCGCTGGACGGGCGGCTGCGTTCCGGGTGAGCACGGCGCTTGGCCGTGGTGAGGGTCCCGTCGCCGAGGGCGACCAGGCGCGGCACCGCGTCCAGGGCCGGGCGGCCGGTCCCGGCCACCCCCTCGGCGTGGCCGGCCGGCCAGTCACCGAACTCCTCGCCCGGTACCTGCGCCGGCCGCCTGGATGACGGTCGCACGCCCCCCTCGGCCGCCCGGCTGCGCGGGACCGGGCATCGCAGGCTCTACCCGGGTCGGCCCGTGGCGTCGCTGGAAAGGCAGAGGTTCGTGATCCGGGCTCGCGGCGACATCGCCCCGGCCAGCTGACGGGCTTCATGCTCATCACGCACCACAAGGTGCTGAACTCCAGCTGCGGTGACAGACAGAGGGGTTCGGGGCAGGGACGCACGATCCCGTACAGGGCGCGCCGCCGCCCCGTCCTGAAGAGCGGGATGCCGTAGGCGAGGCTCTCGGACACCTGCGGCCTCTCGGGGATCTCCACCCGTACCTCTTCATCGTGCCAGGCCCGTTCGGCGACCGCGGTGAACCTCGGCGCGCTGCCGCGGTCGCACGTCCTGCCACCACGCCCGTGCCACCTCCGCCGCCCGGCCCGGCCAGCTCCTTCCGCCTCGCGGTCTCCTGCTCGCGCTGCCGCCGCCATGCCTGCTCCAAGCGCCGCTGCTCCTGTGCCCGGGCGCGGCGGGTCTCTTCGTCTGCGGGCGGTACGGGCCAACCGCGACCAGTACGGCCACCTCGACGTCCCCGCCGACCACACCGGCTACCGGCTACCGGCTCGGCACCTTGCCGGACGCCGGAGATCCGGCCGGACGAGACCGGGGCGGGCGCGGCGGCCAGGCCGGCGAAGGCACCGGGAGGACCGCGGCGGCACGCCGCCCGGGGCGAGGCAGCCACGGCCGGCGCCAGGACCGTGGCAGGGCGGGGTCCGCGCGGTAGCGCCGGCACGGGACGGTGAGGCTCCCGGGACGGCCTGGTGGGCCGGGCAGCAGGCGGACGGTCGCTCGGGACAGCAGCAGGTCGGCACTTACCCGGTCTGGGGCTCAGCCCTCCGGGATGACCTCGTCCGCCTGCATGCCCTTCTGGCCCTGCACCGCGACGAAGGTCACCTTCTGGCCTTCCTTGAGACTCTTGAAACCGTTCCCCTGGATCGCCCGGAAGTGCACAAAGAGGTCCGGGCCGCTTTCGGGGGTGATGAAGCCGAACCCCTTCTCATCGTTGAACCACTTCACGGTGCCGGACTGCCGCTCCGCCATATCCACTCCCTTAAGTCACGTGATCAGGTCGGACGTGCAGGACGCGACGCCCGATGAGCCGATCATTCCTGATGGCAGGACGATGATGGCGGTGTTCGAGGCGTCTGACTGGTAAAAGTGCCTCCTCCTGGGTGGCGCCGAGTGGAACGCCCGTCAGGCACTCGGCGGCTACCGCCGCTCACGCCCGGCGGTAGCCGCCCGGCCGGGTCAGCTGCCTGCACAGCACCTCGGCCGCCTGACGCAGCCGCTGCAGGGCGCCCGCGGGTAGAACCCGCGCCCTCCCCGCCAGCTGACGGCTCGTCGACCGGTGCCACCACGGCCGCCCACCGCAATCTACTCACACCGGTACATCCCCTCGCCCCGGCCCCGGCCGGCGGGAGCGCGGCCGTTCATGCCGGCCAGCCACCACCGACAACCCTGGCTGCCCAGCATCCAGGTTCTGCCCGCGCCGCCGGCGAATGGCCTACCCCGGTCAGGTACGAAAGCGGGAGAACCAGCCGCCGGCCTTGTGCAGGGTGGCCTGTTCCTCCGTCTTCTGGCGCAGGCGCTCCTGCTCCTGGCGCTCGCGGTCGTCGGTTTCGGCCTGCTGCTCGGCTGCGACGGCCCCGTCCTGGCAGTCCTCGCACAGGTGTGGGTGCCACGGACGCCTTGCTCGAGTCCCGGGTGTAGCCGACCGCCTGCCACCGGGCGTCGGTGAACTTGTGCCCGCAGTTCGCGCCGACAGTGTGCGGCCGGGCCCCGGTCAGCGGGCCAGCGTGACGGTGACGGGGACGTTGGGGCAGCGGCCGAGCACGTCTGCGAGCGTGGCGTGCTCGTCGGTGTCGATGCTCAGTCGCCAGCGGGTCTTGTCGGCCACAGTCGGTGACGTGCTGGCAGCGGTAGCCGGCGGTCGGCGGCAGCCAGGTGCTGGGGTCCTGGTCGGCCTTGGACCGGTTCGAGGCAGCCGAGACCGCGATCAGCGCGCGGTCGTCACCGAGGTCGTTGGCGTAGGCCTCCCGCTCCTTCGCCGTCCATGCGGAGGCGCCGCAGTCCCAGGCCTCGGCGAGCGGGACCAGGTGGTCGATGTCGACACTGCTGCGCCCCTGGATGTAGCGGTCGTCGTAGGGCGAGTACCACTCGCCCGGTGGGCGGCAGAGTTCTGCAGGTGCCTGATGATCTTGTGCCTGATGATCTGTGGGGTCGTGTCGCCCCGCTGCTCCCTCCTCGCCCGCCGCGGCGCCGCCGGTATCCAAGTCGGCTGCCGGCGGATGACCGTGTGGCTCTGCGCGGGATTGTCTACGTCCTGCGCACGGGTGTGACCTGGGCTGACGTGCCGACCGAGACGATCGGCTGCAGTGGGGTGACGTGTTGGCGGCGCCTGCGTGAGTGGACCGAGGCCAGTGTCTGGCCCCGCCTGCACGAGATCCTCCTCCCGGAACTGCGCGCGACGGGCCTGCTGGACATGGACGACGCCGCGATCGACGGCTCGCACGTCCGGGCCCTGAAAGGGGGGCTCACACCGGACCTTCGCCGGTCGACCGAGGCCGCCGGGGCAGCAAGCACCATCTGATCACCGACCGGCACGGAACGCCCCTCGCAGTGTCGGTGACCAGCGGAAACCGTCACGACGTCACCCAGCTCATGCCCCTCTTGGACGCGATCCCCCGCGTCCGCGGCCTGGTGGGTCGGCCCCGACAGCGACCACGGCGGCTGTTCGCCGACCGCGGCTACGACTACGACTACGACTACGACAAGTACCGTTGCCTGCTCCGCGCTCGTGGCATCACGCCGAAGATCGCGCGTAAGGGCACCGCCCACGGATCCGGCCTGGGCAAGAACAGGTGGGTCGTCGAGCGAACCTTCGCCTGGCTCCACCAGTTCAAACGCCTGCGGACCCGCTACGAGATACGAGCCGACCTCCACCTCGGACTGCTTCAACTCGCCCGCGGCATCATCTGTTTGAGACGGCTCCGAACCTCATTCTGAAACGATCAGTAAGTCGACTGCTCGTTCACGGACGGGTTTGGTGCATGGGTCTGTGTGCCCCTGGTGGGTGGTGGACGGTGACGACCGGGCCTGCACCTGCTGTGCGTACCGCTGCGCCCAGCCCTGTGCCCGGTTGATGACGGGCCCCGGCAGGTCCGACCGAAGCTCTGCTCAACAGGCGCGCCAGGATGCCCGGGAAGATCCTACTTAGACCGCACCCGGGGCGGTCTAAGTTTCCTGGTCAGCGGTCAGGAAGTCGGTGATCCGGCGGTTGGTCTCTGCATGCGCTGCGGTGGGCAGCGCGAAGTGAGTGAGATTGGCGAGGGTCTCGATCCGGGCGTGCGGTACGGCCTTGCGGGCGCGGGCCGCGACCTTCGCCGCGTCATGGGTGCGGCTGCGGCCGGCGAGAAGAACCAGGACCGGGACGCTCAGCGCCGTGGGGTCCGGGCGACGGCCGACGACTAGCTTCCGGTCCGCGAAGCCTGAGGCTGCCAGCGCGTAGAGCCGTTTCCAGTCCGGGTCGGTGTCCGTGCCCGCCGTCTCGCGGTCCAGGTAGGCGAGAGCGCGGGTTACCGTCGGGCGGACCAGTACCGGCAGCGACCGCAGGAGGAAGGCGGGGCGGTAGCCGGCGAAGCACTGGGTCGGGTCGAGCAGTACCAGCCGGTCGACCTGGTGCGCGGCGTGCAGGGCGTACGTCAGGGCGATCCAGGCGCCGTAGGAATGGCCCAGCAGGTGCACACGGGATGCACCGAGGCCGTTGAGCAGCGCGTCCAGCCAGTCCATCAGGTCGGCGGTGGTGCGCAGCGGGCGCCCCTGGCGAATGCTGCGTCCGGCGTCGCCGAGGATGTCGACGGCGAGCACCCGATGATGGGTGCCAAGCGCCCGGGCATTGGCGAACCAGACTGCCCCGGTGGAGCCGCCACCGTGTAGGAGGACTAGCGGGGTGGCGTCGGCGGGCCCGTAGGCATGGATGCGGGTGGTGCCGTACGGGGTGGGAACGTCGATCTCGGTGGTGCCGGCGGGCCAGCGGGCGACCAGTGCGTCGTAGGCGGCGAAGAACTCCTGGGATCCGGACACGGTGAACTCCTCGGAGGTCGTCTCGTTGACCAATTATCTCGCTTGGCGAGATACTAGCTGAGTGAGCGATGACATCTTCCCAGCGATGCGGCTGGTCCACCTCCTGCGCGCGGTAACCGTGGAATTCGATCTGTGCGGAGCTGAGTTCGCCGGGCAGAACGGTCTGCACCCGACCGACCTGCGGGCCCTCATCTGCCTGCTCGACGCCGAGCGGGCGGTCGCCACCGTCACGCCGGGACGGCTCGGCGAGGCGCTACGGCTCAACTCGGCGGGCACCACCGCCCTGCTCGACCGGCTGGAGCGCCTGGGGCTGGTCCGTCGCAAGCGCGACGAACACGACCGGCGACGCGTCCTGTTGACGGTAGACCAAAAGGCCGTCGAGCTGGGCTGGGCCTTCTTCCGTCCGCTCATTGCCAACCTGGTCGAGGCGGCCGAGGACTTCACCCCTGCCGAACTGGACACCATTCACCGCTACCTGACCGCAGCCCTCCATGCCGCCGCTCGCGCCAGTACCCCCAAGGGCCCCCAGTCGCAGACCCACCCGTAGCAAGGCGCCATCTCGGTCGGGACCCTGGGCCGCACACCAGAGTCCGGAGCACCCGGAGACCATGAGCAACACTGCGCACGCCCATCCGGCAGCGCATCCGTAGAGAGCGTGGGTCAGCACCTGCGCAGGTGACCGGGCCCGGCCTCAGGCAGGCCGGGCGTTGCTGGCGCTGTCTACACCGCCACGGCCGGTGGATCGGAGGTACGCGGCCTTTGCCCCGCTCCACCGGCCTGGCAGTCGCCGGACTACATTTGCCGGTCGCCTCGCCAGGCCACCGACGTCAGCGCGGCCAGGCCTCCGTGGGCTAGGCCCTTGTAGGTCACCGTCCGGGCTGGTCCCAGTTCGTGTGCGAGGCGTCCGGCCAGGTCCCTTCCGTCCTGGAACAGCCGCTCCCACTCAGCGTCGTACTTGCCGTCCTCACGGTCTCGCAGGTCCAGGTTCAACGTGGTGTCGATGTCCTCTGCCCACTTGTACAGGCCGGAGACGAGGTCGTCGGACAGGTCCAGGGCGGCAGCGGGGTCGTCGGGGAAGAAGTCTCCGAAGCCATCGGAGCGCAGCGGGCCATACTTGAACTCGCCCTCGACCGTGATGTCGATCGGGTGCGGTGGGGCGTCGTGACTGTCGCGGTCCCAGTGCAGGCGGTCGCAGCCCCAGCAGACCCACTTCACCGTGCGGTGGCGTTCGTCCCAGTAGCGGACGACCCAGGACGGCCCGAGGTGCCGTGCCAGGCGCTGTGCGGCTGCCAAGCCCTGCTTGACGTGCTTGCGCAGGTCCGGGCGGGAGGTGAATCCCTCGGGCGGGCGGGCAAGCGACCATGAGTGCAGAGCGTTGGCCAGATCCTCGGGCAGGTCCAGCCCGGAGTCGTCCAGCGGGACGTTGCGGGTGAAGGCATCCGCGTCGTCGCAGAACCCGGCATGCTCCGGCTGGTACAGCGGAGACGGTTCGTCCTGGGCGCGTACGAGCACGTGGCGCGGTTCTTCGAAGGTCATCCGGGGTTTGCTCCGATCACGAATCCGTTGTCACCCACGCTGATGGCCAGGCGCTGGGTCTTGCCGTTGAAGGCGACCTCGTAGAGAGGCCTTCCCGCTCCCTGGGTGCCGACCCTGGTGCCCTCGACCAGAGCCTTCTTCACCAGAGCCGGAATGTCCTCCACCCTGACGCCCGCGGTGGCGAATTCTCCGGCGTGCCGGAAGACGATATGGATCAGGCCCGCGTTGGCGTTACCCTTTTCGATCCAGGCGAGGTTTACACCAGGCTTGGCGTACTCGGTCACCCAGATCGTGTCCGCCTTGTTGAACTTCACGCCGGCTCGGTCACTGTGACCGATCCCCGAACGGCAACTGCTGTGGCTGGCGGGATGCGAGCGAAAGACGCTACGAGTCGCCGGCGCTGACCGTCGTCAGCGCACCGAGAAGTTGCCAGGTGGCCGCGAGCGCGGTCGTTCTCAAGTTCACGGGCGCTGAGCGCGGTAGTGACTGCGTGGGCTGATGTCAGAGTGCCGAGGCGTAGCTCGCCTCCGCCAGGCGTTCAATCTTCGATGGCCTCCGGCCCATTTTCGGACGTACCCGCGAAGCCGGGCTGAGTCTCCCCCGCCTGACCCAACGCCGGATCGGGGTTCGGGAGGTCGGCGAAGGTATGCAGGATCCGTTCCCGGAGGGCGTCGATGACACCATGGGTGTTCTGCTGGTCCTGGTTGACGTCGTTGAGGATGACCTTCTGGCGCTCGCCGTCGTCTTCGTGGTCGACCACGGCGGGTTCCTTTCCGGTGTCAGCCAGGGCTGGCGCGGCAGTGGAGAGGGCACCGAAGGCCGCGGCGAGTCCGATGCCTACAGCAGCAAGTTTCTTGTTCATTCCGGGCCAACGATCTTGCGGCTGCCCCGTCACGCGACACAGGGAAGATCCACTGCTGCTCGCGGACCCAGACCGCCAGGCCGTAGTGCGGTGCATCAGAGCGAGGTTCAGAGACAGGCACTCAGCTTGTTCTTCGTGGTCTGGCCTGGGCGCGACACGCTGCAGTTGGGACAGGCGATCGGGGGCCGCCGCTCTGGATTCGGCCGGAACGAATAACGCCAGAAGGGCGACAGCGAGCACGGTCACTGTCCGACGGCTGATCCGACTCCGCGTGATCGACATGAGACCACGCTATGAACGACACATCCGGCGAACCATCCGGCCAACCAGAGGCCTCATGGTCGGGTTCTCCCCAGTGTTGCTAGCTGACGTCGTCCGGACCGTCCTGAACCTGCCAAGGCTCATGAACATCCGCCAGCTACACCGACCTGTCACACGAAGTCAGACCTTAAAGGACAAGCTTAGGCGTCTCATCGAGGGGCTTGCCGAGGACTCGCGCGACGTAGGCGTCGGTATCCTTCCGGGGGACGCCGGGACGCGGGTCGCCGCACAAGCCGTCCAGTCCCCGCTCGACGAAGCGGCGCCGTCGTAGCGCGAGCTGGATCGGGTTGGTGGTGATGCGCACGCCCACTCGTTCAGCACCGGGTCGTTCTCGAACGAGCACACCGCGACGATGGGGGCCGGTGCCCCACCATGCGCCACGCTTGGACCCAGGTCTGCGCGGTGGTCGCCGGGACGCCGGTTCCCAGGCCCTGTCGGGATGCGGTCAGGACTTGACGATGCGGCGCACGTTGTCGACCGAGCCGCACCCGGCCTTCAGTTGACGCTCGCGCTCCTCCAAGAACGCCGCTCCCAGTTCCTCACGCCGCTCCATGGCCACGCTCTCGCGCGCACCGTTGAGGATGGTGCGTTCCTCCTCGTCGGCGTGATGGGTGACGGCCTCCACCAGTTCCTCCAGCTTGGAGTCCCACTCGTCGGATCCGACCTCCTGCACCTCCAGAAGGGCCAGAAGGGCCTCGTTGCCCTCGTCGTGTTCGTGCTCGCCGTGCTCGACCTCTTCGTTGTCGATGTTCTTGTACCTCTTCAGGGCGGGGTAGACCTTGGCCTCCTCGGCCAGCGCATGGGCGATCAGCAGGTCGGCGAACTCCTCGAGTGCGGCGGCGCGGTCGGCTTCGATGCTGCGCATCAGGCGGAACAGGTCCTCCATGCGCCGGTGGTCCTGGAGGATGAGCTCAACGACGTCCTGTGTCTGAGACATGGCGGGGTACCTATCTTCCTTGCGAGCGATCGTGGTCACTACCCCTTACCCTTACCGCCTGCGTTGATGGCTTTCGGACGCCACTCACCACGACCCGGTTTCCTCAGCGGGGCGGCGTACCCGAGAGAGAGCGTCCGCTGGAGGAGGGGGACGGACCACTGCTGCGTCTGGCGACGGGCCAGGTCGTGCAGGAGAGATCACATTTTGGAACACCGCGAATACGGCCAGCCCTGTCCGTCTCGGAAAACGACGGCACGGTGGGAAACCGGCTTTCTCGCGGCGAGGCGTCGCCGCCGCCGTCCAGGCAGACGGAGCTGTCCGCTTATGGCGGGCCGATCACTCCGACGTGAGGAGACCCGGCGCTCTGGTCACCACCGCCAGTGCAGATGTCACGTCCATCGGGTTCGGTCCGGACGGCCAGTGGCTCGCGCCAGGGAAAGAAGACGGCAGCCTCCGTCTGTTCGACGTGAGCGACCTCGCTCACTCGACCGCCGTGGGAAATCCGTTGACCGGGCACACAGCAGCGGTCCGGTACGTCGATGGCTTCGAAGGTCGAGCTGATACTCCAGGAGCTTGTGGGTGGGGGCGTACCCAGAAGTACGTCATCGACCCCCGGCGAGCAGCCGCCGGCATCTGCGGACGCGTCGGGGCTGCCTTACCCGAGCTGACTGGAGGACCTCTCTTCCGGAGGTGCCCCACCGAAAGACCTGCTGACGACCCGCTGATCGCGCCCCGGCACCGCATGACCCTGCGTTACTGGGAGGAGGGAGGCCGCCGTGTCATGACCGGTGGGGCGGCCCGGGCCGGTCACCGGGCAGGACGCCAGGGCCCGGCGGGATGGGGGCGGTACTGCCTGCCGGGGCGCGGGCGAGGATGTCCGGGCGACCGGTGACCTCGCCCGCCACGTCCTGCGGGCGCTGCTGTCCTTCACCCAAGGCGACGACCCGGAGGGGGTACGGGCCCTGCTCGCGCACCTGCGCGCGGATGCCTCACCCATTCCTGAAGACCCCGGCCAGCCGGGCCCCGGTCGTCTGCCACGACGGACCCGGAGGGCATCTGACCGGCATCGTCACCACAGCCAGGCGGTGGAGTGCCGCATCCTGGACAGGGCGCGGGCGTCGCGGCGCGCGGCGGCGTTGCCGGACTCGCCTCACGGCGACGTGGCGGGCGGCTTCCGGCTGCCGGCGGAGTGACGGCGAGGCAGAGGCCGGCGGCGTCGGTCATGCGCCTGCTCCCCTCATCGCGGCGAACAACTCGGCGGGGGTCGGCGAGAGGTGTCCACGCACGGACACGGGGTCCAACGCACAGGCGGCGACCCCCTGTTCGGAGCAGGAGGCCAGGAGGCGGGCCACGTCCGGGGCGAGGGCCGTCGCATCCGCCCGGGGCAGTGAGAGGAGCGGCGAGGGCGGGAAGGCCGGGTCCGTGGTCCCGACGACTCCGCCGCCCGGCACACTCCCCGCGGCGATCACGACGAGTCGCGGGCGGCTCGAACCGCCGAGCCCCTGCGGCCTGGCCGCCGGCGGTTGCACGGATGTCACTGGTGTGTCGTGGGCGATGGCGTACCCCATGACGCCCGGGCCCGGGTTGGTCGCGGCTTGGTCGAGGACCTCCAGGAGGTAGAGCGCTGACACGGACACGTCGGAGGTGACGCCGAGGGGGCCTGCTGTCCCAGGTTCCTGCCAGCGGGCCAGCAGGCCGACTTCGGCGGGGCGCCCCGGGTGGACGCGTACCTCCAGCGTGCGCGCCCCGAGCGGGTCGAGGCGGACCTCGGTACCGGCGCCAAGGTGGCGCGCCTGGTCCTGGAACCAGCCGAAGGCGCGGGCCGCCGCTGCCTCGGGCCCCGTGTCAGGTGACGACATTGACGGCCTCGCCTTCCAGGAACCCCCGCACGTTGCTCAGAACCTCGGCGAGGTTCTCGGTGCGGGAGCGCCGGGTGTACCAGGCCGTCCCGGGCGTGAGGAGCGTGTTGGGCACGTCGGCGAGCACCGGCACGAGATCGGCGGGCGTGTCGTCCAGGGCGACGCCTCCGAGTTCCCCGGCCACGTGCCGGCGCGCGAGGGCACCGAGATCGATCGTCCCTGCCCGGGAGACGCTGACGACGATGGCGCCGACGCGGACGGCATCGATCAGCTCGGCCGACAGCAGGCCCCGCGTCGCGTCCGTGAACGGGACCTGGACGCAGATCACGTCACTGCGGCGGGCGAGCTCGGCAAGCTCCACGACCTCGATGCCGGGGACCGGCGAGCACCGGCTGTTGCTGCCCAGTACGCGCATGCCCAGCGCCCGTCCCCGGGCCGCGACGGCCTGCCCTATGCGCCCGGTGCCGACCAGGCCCAGCACCTGCTCGTGGGCCTCGCGGCCGAGGAACGGCACATAGCGGTGGCCGACCCCGGCCGCTCCCGCCCCGTGCGCGGGCAGGAGCCGGCGGCTCAGCGCGGCGACGCAGGCGAGGACGTGCTCGGCCACGGCGGCGACCGAGTACCGCGGGCAGTGCGACACGCTGATGCCGAGGTCTGCGGCCGCCCGTAGATCGATCTGGTCGGTGGCCGACAGCATGGTGGCGATGTGCCGAACCGTCGGCGCGGCGCGCAGGATTTCCGCCGTCAGGCGGGTCCATTCCACCAGTACGACGTCCGCCTCCCGCAACCGCCGTACCGTCTCCTGCGGTCCCGGGCGGTCGAAGTGGACCCGAACGCTCCCGAGCCCGGAGAGGCAGGCCAGGAAGCCGGCCGTGATGTGGGTGGGCTCGTCGAGGTAGACGATGCGCGCGGCGCCGGCCGGGGTGGCAGCGGTCATGCGGTGAACTCCGGAGTGGACAGGACGACGTCTCGTAGGTGGCCGCAGGCCGTGGCGAACCACTCAGGGGGCCGCGCCAGGGCGATCCGTATGAACCGGGCGCCGGCCTGGTGGTCGGCCCAGTGGAAGTGGTCGCCGGGCAGGACTCCGATCTGGGCGCGGCCGAGCGTGGCGACGACGTCCTCGCTGCGGACGTCCGGCCGGTTGATGCGCAGCCAGTCGACGCTCACGGTGCTGTCGGGGAACTCGGGGGTGAGGATCGTGCCGGCCAGGGCTTTGCGCAGGGCCTGGCGGTTCTGCCGGATGGTCCTCCATATGGTGCGTTCCAGTCCCGCCTCCTGCGTGTCGCGGATGTAGGCGGTCAGCAGCCGCAGGATGAACGGGCTGACGTTGAGCAGGATGTCGTCGTGCAGTTCGAGCACGCCCGCGTACAGGTCCCGGCTCACGGCGAGGATGCTGCACTTGAGGTCTTGGGTCGGCCACGTCTTTCCGGAGTCCTCGACCACGAGGTAGCTGACGCCAGAATCCTCCAGGACCTCGTACTGGTCCCACAGGGGCGAGGTGTCGAAGAAGCGGAACGTGCAGTCCAGGATGAGGATGCGGTGGTGTGCCACGCAGTGGTCGACGATCGCGCGGAACTGGTCGGGCGTGAGGCTGAAGCCCGTCGGGTTGTTGGGCAGCGTGAGGAAGAGGGCGTCGGTGCGAATCTCGTCCAGGGTTTCGTCCAGGACCGCCGTGTTCCGCAGACGGTCCTCGCCGAGGGGGGTGAGGGCGACGTTCCTGCGCCGCAGGATGGTCGCGAGGTTGTCGAAGCAGGGTTGGAGCAGGGCCACGGACAGACCGCGGCTCGCCAGGTAGGTGGCGGCCAGGTCCGTGGAGAGGGAGGCCGAGTAGCACAGGAGCGTGTGAGGGTGCCCGGTTGCGGAGTGCTGTCCGGCGAGTGAGTAGAAGGCCTGCTGGAACTCGCGCTCCGAGTCCGACTGGAACGCCTCCTCCGCGGCGTGGAAGAGCTCGGGGAGGCTTGCGACGATCTCCCGCTGGGTGAGGTTCTGTCCCTGGTGGGCGTGCCCGTCGGCGAGGTTGAACTTGGAGTTGAGTCCGATGTCCTCGTACCGGGTCAGGTTCGTGTAGCGGTTCTCGCTGGTCAATGTGTCTCCTGTCGAGGTGAGGGCGCTACTGCCACCCGTCCGTCTTCCTGCCTGCGGTGCACCGTGACCGGCCTCGGGTCGACCGGGCTCGCCGCACGGGGGTTCGTGCCCGCCTGTCCGGGGGTGGCCCGGGCAGGCCTCGGACGCCGTGCGGGCCCGTGGTCGTCCGGCTCACCTGCCCCGCTCACCTGCCCGAGGGGTCCGGCTCCGCGGGGCGTCTCGCCCATGCTCCTTCGAGGTGGATGAGCCGTCGTTTGCCGGAGGCGAAGCGTGAGAAGTCGTCGGCACGCACGACCTCGACGTCGGGTTGCACGGTGCGGAACAGGCCCGGCAGTTCCCTCACGAACTCGGCCACCACCGGGTTGTCCTCAACGGCCCCGGCCGGGTCGACCGGCTGGACGCGCAGCTGGATCCGGGCGGGCGCGACCTGCACGATCTGGTACTGCCGTACGTTCGACGCCTCCAGGACCAGGGTGCGGTCGCACAGGTTGAGCACGATGTCCGCGGGCACCGTACGGGACGGGCCGTCGCGCAGGTACTCGTCCTCGCGCCCCCTGAATTCGGTGATCGTCCGGAAGCGGGAGCCGCAACCGCAGCGCGTGCCGGTGTCGGACAGGCGGGCGATGTCGCCCTGGTCGTACCGGATGAAGGGCATGAGGAAGTTTCCGAGGGAGGTCCCGACGAGCCGTCCGAAGCCGTCCTGGTCGGCGTCGGTGACCTCGAGGTAGACGCTGTCCTCGACGACGTGATAGCTGCGCTCGGGGCATTCGCAGGCGATCAAGGAGAGTTCCTCGGAGGAGTATTCGTCGAGAACCGGCACCCGGAACACCTCCGAGTACTTCACCCGCTCCTCCCTGCTGCTGCGCTCGGAGTTCGTGTAGGCGGCCTCCAGGCCGAACGCGTCGAGTGCGACGTTCTCCGCGGCCAGCCGCTGGAGGTAACTCGGCAACGCAGCCATGAGCCGGGGCCGCAGCTCCGCGAGGTGTTCGAGCACCAGCCGGGGCGGGCAGTCCAGCGAGACCGTGACGAACGGGTAGCCGCCGGCGAGCGACGTGAACCGTTCGGCGACAAAATACACGCTGTAGCGCCAGTCGTCCGGCTTCAGCGGTCCGCTCAGGCCCATTTCGCAGTGGCGCATGTGCAGCAGCGTCCGGTAGTCCACGCTCGCGTTGTCCTGGTAGATCGTAATGTTGTATCCGCTCGATCCCGAGGTGCGTGCCGAATGGACGGTTCTGCCGTCGGCGTGCCCGGCCGCCTCCTCCCCCATCCCCGCCTCGACGAGCATGCGTTTGTTCACCAGGGGTAATTCCTCGAAGTCCGACCAGGTGACCAGGTCTCCCGGTTCGAAGCCGACGGCCGAGTAGAGCCGACGGTAGAACGGCACGGTGGCGAACGCCGAGTCCACGAGGCACCGCACCCTTTCCAGTTGCCACGCCGCGCGCTCCTCGGGTGCCATTCGGTAGCGTCCTTGCAGTCGCTGCCGCTCGTGCTCCCACTTGCGCCGGAGCCGGAGCTGCGACCGGGGGTCCTCTTTCACGGCTCGCACGCTGCGGCGGATGTAGCGTGCGATGGCGTCGCTCGTACTCGCTTCGCCTTCCACATCGCGCCGTGTCACGTCAGTCATGCTGATTCACCACCGATTTCCTGAGGGTTTTGATGTGCTGTCCCGCGCGGGCGAAGCAAAAGGCCGTCACGCAGGTGGTGCCGATGCCGGCGCCGAGCCACAGGCCGTAGAAACCGAGCGGGGTGAACTCGGACAGGGCGGCGCCCGAACCCAGCCCGAGGATCCAGTTCCCGGCGGCCACGACGGCGGTCGGCACCCGGGTGTCGCTGAGCCCCACCAGATAGCCCATCGGCATGGTCACCAGGGTGTCGACGACGATGTAGACGATCAGGAGGGGCAGCAGCGTGGAGAGGGTCGTCTGCGTTCCCCGGTCGTGGATGCCGAAGACGTCGCGCACGATGCCGTGGAAGCAGAGGGTCACGGCCGAGGAGAGGACGAGGGAGTAGACCAGGCCTATCAGCAGCAGCGCGGTGCGCAGGTCGCGCAGCGCACGCCAGTCCTTTTCCTCGTGGGCCCACGCGGCCGCCGCCGTCGCCGCGCTGGAGAACCCGAGGGCGAAGACGACGATCAGCGATTCCAGCCGCAGGGCCACGGCGTGGGCGGAGACGGCGTGGGCTCCGTGCCGGGCGACGAAGAACGCGAGGACGGGCAGGAACCCCTCACCGAGGAGTATGCGAACCCCGATCCAGGCGCCCACCCGGCCCAGTTCGAGCAGCATCGGGGGCCTGGGGGCCGGTGAGCCTGCTCGGAGGTCCAGCTCGCGGAAGGTTCTGCCGCGCAGAAGGACGACGCCCACCAGTACCGACGCGAACATCCGCACGACGCTGCTGGCGAGCCCCGCCCCGAAGACGCCCAGCCCGGGAAGCCGGCCGACCCCGAAGATCATCGAATACCCCAGGACGAGGTTCAGGGGCACCGCCGCCAGCATGATCCAGGTCGCCGGTTTCGGCCGGCCGACCCCGGTCATCAGGCAGCGCGCATTGACGTACAGGAGGAAGAACGGCAGCCCCGCCGCCGCGCCGTTGTTGTAGTCCTGCGCGATGGCCGCGACGCCGGGGTTCTGGCCCATGAGGACGAGGATGTGCTCGGTGTTGAGGAGAACAACGATACCGAGGGCGCCGGCGAGCAGCGCGAGCCAGGCCCCCTGCACCGCCCAGCCGCGCAACTCGTCCGCGGCACTCGCCTGGTGACTGGCCGCCACCTTCGGTGCCACGGCCGTGACGAGTCCAAGGCCGAAGAGCATGACGAGGCTGAACAGACTGACCGCGAGGGTCACTCCGGCCAGCGCCTCGGAACCGGACCTGGCCACCAGGGCGGCATCGGTGAACGATATGGAGATCTGCGCCATGTAGCCGACGGCGAGAGGAAGCCCCAGCGGCAGAATCCTCCCCACGACGCGTCTGACGGAACCCGTCCCCGTCGGTGCGCGGAACGTCGAGGTGTCACCGGATCGGCTCACGCGGCGGGTCCGGTCAGCCTCGGATGGTGCCGTCCGTGTATAGGTCCCAGAACAGCGGATACGCAGTCGAATCCGGCCTCGGCCGGCTTTCACCACTCACGACGGCGTCCGTACTCACGCCGTGGTCGCCGTGCCCCCGGATTTCCGGAGATCCGTTCTCGGGATCTTCGTCGGCACGTAAGGCACTGCTCCACGTCATGGCGCCCCCTGGGTCCTCGGCTGGTGGATACCGGTTGTCGAGTCTCCCCGAAGAGCGGGGCGCATCGCTAGGTCTGAGCGGCAAGTCGTCGCCCCGTGCGGGCCCCTTTCAGGTGCCTGAAAATGCCAGGGGCAGTTGCAGTATTTCGGTGATCTTGCGACTGTGCAGGCCAGGTGTTAACGAGCCGTACGGCCGCCCCTGGATGGATCGATTTCGGCGCGGCCGCGGGGAGATTTCCGAAGTTCCTTGCGAAAAGAGGAAACTGGAGCGCTTGGGGTTCTCCGTGATGTGCGAGGCAGGTGATCAGTGCTGCCGCGGTTTTCGGGTCCTCTCCAGAGCGATGATCATGGCTTACCGGAGGAGTGACCCTGCAGGATGGACCCGTGCCGAAGAACCCGTTCCTTTGCCAGCAGCGGCAAGTACGAGGACAACGTCCTGCCCACCGGACTTCGCTCGGCTCTCCCGAACAGGCCCTGGACTGCGTCTGCGGCCTCTACCTCGACCGGTCCCGCAAGGTGACCGACGGTCCCGGGCCCGCCGACGACGGGCTGATCCGGGTGCCGGTGGGACTCGTCGTCCTCGTCGGGCCACCGGCCTCGGGCAAGACCCGCTTCGTTCGGGCACTGATCGCGGGGCGGCAGATCGATGCCGAAACCGTGGGATCCGCAGAGCACTCCCTCGCTGGTGACTGGGAGAAGCTCATAACACTCATCGACCCGAAAATCGGAGTCCGTTTCGACAACGGTGAAATCCGGATCCGACATGAGCTGCCGGCCGAGGAGGTGGTCGAGTCCGCCGCGGCGCACACGGCGCGCTCGCACCACGAACGACTCAAGACACTGCCGGTTCTTCTGCTCGATCTCCGCCTGATCGCGTGCCACGCGCGTCCCCCACACCTTGAGATCAGCATGACGGGGCGCACGCCGCACGGACCACCCAGTCGTTCGGTCACGGAGGAAACCTGGGCAGGGGCGATGCGTCAGGAGCAGGAGCGGGACCAGGCCGTGCCCAAGCAGATGACCACCGGCTGGCTCTCACGTCTGCGCCGCTGAGCCGGGCGAGCCGCCGACGGTTGTGGGCAAACCCAGGCCACCCTGGCAAGCCTCCCGCCGGTCACCTTGGGCAAGCCCAAGGGTGGTGCAGGCCGGCCGTGAGGGCGACGGTCAGGAGCACGGTGGTGAGGGCGGTGGCCGCCTGGGTGCGGGCGCGGGGACGGGGTCGGGGACGAGCGCCGGCCCGGACGGCGCCGCCGGCGTCTGCCACCTGCTCCTGCCGCTCGTTCTTCCCGTGCAAGGGCGCTCCCGCACGGGTGATACCGAGTGGGAGCGGGCCGCCCGCGGGCATCGCCGGTCGCGGCCGGGCTCGCAGGGAGGAGGTGGCCCACGTGCGCAGCAGGACAGCTGAGGACCAGCAGGGCTGCGCCCGCGCCGCGCGACGGGGGGCGGGGCGTCTCGGGGCCGGTTCACCCGGTGGGGGCGGGGGTGTAGGCGCTGACGAGGTAGAGCGCCTCGTCGTCGACGGCGTTGCGGCTCCAATCGAGGGCGATGCGCACGGGGTGCCCGTCGGCGGGGTACCGCGCCTGCGCCGTCTCGGCGTGCTCCTTGCGGGCTTGTTCCAACCGCCGCAACAGCCCGCCGAGCGTGGGCACCTCGGCGTGTTCGCGGACCTGGCGCCGGCTGTCCTCGTCCAGCCCGGCCACCTCGGACACCTTGCCGTCGTGCACCTGGACCCGGAACCGCCCGGCCAGCGCCTCCGTCGTCGACGTCAACGTGTAGCCGTAGGCGGCGGGTTCCCGCCACGCGGTCGTCCCGCCTGCGGCGGTGTGCCGGGGCCCACCGGCCGCGTGGCTCCGTACGGACTCGGCGGTGCCGCCGCACGCGGTCACGAGGCACAGCGCGGCGCCCGTCAGCGCGGCGGCGGCCAGCGGGCGGGCGGGGAAACGTCCAGCACTCATGGGACTCCTCCGGTTCGGTTACCGCAACGACGCGGGAGGACCCGGGTTCGTTCACCGCCCGCCCCGTGCACGGCCCGCCGCACCCGGGGACGGCGGGCAGGCAGCGGCTTGCGCGCACCTGCCGGCCCGACGCGGGAGCGCCCTCGGAAGTGGTACCGGTCAGTGGTGCCAGTAGTCGCGCTCGGGGAGTTCCACCCACAGCTCGGGGGGCCCGGTGAAGGGCCGCGGGTCGGCGGGGAAGAGGCCCGCGTGGGCGCAGCACTCGGCGATCGCGTGGGAGCCGTAGATGTACGCGGTGAGGACCTCCTCGGGAGGCGTACCGGTGCACGGGCCCCCGCCGGGGTGCAGGTCCCAGCTCTCGACGACACCGTCGCGCACGAGGCTGCCCTGGTTGCCGCTCTTGGGGTTGGCGTACATGCCGTAGCAGACGGTGCCGGCGCAGAGCAGGGCCTGTACGCCCGGCATCTGCGGCCCGTATCCCCAGGGCTGGGTGACGACGCAACCGCCCGGTACGGTCGTCACCCCGACGATGCGCAGGCTGTCATCCGTGTCGACGCCGTACGGGTCGTCCAGGAGCTCGGCGAGCAGCCCGGCGTCCGGCGGCACCGCTGCCAGGCGCCGTACGGCCTCCTGCGCGTCGATGCCGGCCACGCAGGCCAGTCCCGTGCCGTCGTAGTAGCCGACGTCGGCCAGGGCCGCGATGCGCCGCCGGCCTTCCCGCGCCGCCGCTGACTCGGCCTCGCTGAGCCCCGGTTCGCCCTCGGGCAGCGGGAACAGGTCCGGTGTGGGACCGGCCAGGCTCAGCCTCCCCGGTGACCATCCGGCCAGCACCGGCCGCCACGGGTCGGCTCCCGCGGCGACGAGGACGCGTGCGATCTGAGGCCGGTGCCCGGCCACCGCCTCCCACAGCGCGGTCGTACCGTCCTCCAGGGCGTCGACGTCGGCGACGCGCCCGGCCAGCTCCGCGACGACCTCGGGCGAGCCGAACGCCACGGCCCGGTGCAGGGGCCGTTCCCCGCACGGCAGCGCCTCCGGATCGGCGCCCTGGTCGAGCCGTCGCCGGATGTCCCGGTGGTCGCGCCAGCCCTCCCAGTCGACGCCGCCCTCCCAGCCGTCCCCCGGTCCCGTCCCCATGTCGCCTCCCGCGCCCCGCCCGACGGCATCCTGCCGTACACCGACCACCCTTGCAGACGGGTCCGACACGCCGCCGGGGACATGAGGGCCTGCCGGGGCAGGCAGGGCACAGCTCAGCGTGAGAGCGGCGAGAACGGCCTCGACCGGGCCGGCGGGGAAGGCGTCAGGGCGGCGAGCACCGCGGGAACGTCGGCGGTCCAGGCGGCCGGATCCGCGCCGACGAGGCGCTGCAGTACAGCGGCGTAGCCGTCGGCGCCTGCGTCCGGGGCGTCGGCGAGGGCGGCGGCGGCCGCGAGCGGGCCGGCCGCCGCCGCCGGCTCCCGCAGGTCCTGAAGAGCGAGAGCCGGTGTGATGGCGCGACGCCGGGCGGACGACGGAACGCGGGTCGGGCGGGCCGGCCGGCATCAGCCGGCGCGGCGCCGCCAGCAGCGGCGCGGGCAGGACCGACGACCAGTGTCACACCCGCAGCCAGGACGCGAGCGGCTCCATCCGGCCGCCGGCCTGCAAGGGGTCGGCGTCGGCGGGCAGGGCCGGGGTGACCTCGCCGGCGGCGGGGGCCGGGCCGAGTGCGGCGCACGCCCGCTGGTGCAGGCCGCCGGCCCGCTCGGGCGGGCAGGTGGCCACGGTGGTCGGCGCGCAGCTCGGTGAGGATGTCGCCGTAGCGATCGGCATAGAGGACGCCTTCGGCGACGATGTGGATCCGGCGTCCAGGGCGTAGCGGGCGGTCAGCCCGATCAGGCCGATGTTCGCGGCGCCAGGCCGGTCCCGCTCGCGGAGCGATGCGGCGGAGGTTGTCCTGGCCGACCACGGCCGGGCCGCGGCCGAACCTCTCGCGCAGGCCGGCCCCACGCCTCGCTTGGCGAAAGTTAGCGAAGCCCCCGTTGCACGAGTGTGGCGGTGTGTGTGGTGGCGCCTACGCTGACGACCCCGCCCGCGGCAGCTCCCACAGCTCCGGCAAGACCTCCTCTGGCTCGGACACGTCCTCCTGTCCCACGGCGGCCTCCGGCCAGTCCGGCTCCGGCTCGCCCGCCTCGCCGACGGCGCGGACCAGCCGAGCGGGACCTGAGGAAGAGCATCGGCATGAGCGGGATGATGGCGATCTCCATCAGACCACCAATCCGCAGCTCGCGTGGCCCCGGATCACACAGGGATGTTCCGGCCTGTCACGCTCACGGGAGAGCCATTGTGAAGGAAGCAGTACGTATCGGCAGAAACCCGTCCGCGGAACCTGATCTGCAGCGCCTGCTGCACGAGGTGGCGCTGGGTGATCAGGAGGCTTTCGCCGCAGTCTACGACGCGGTGGCCGGTTCCGTTCTTGGGGTCGCCCGGGCCGTTTTGCGTGACCAGGCACAGTCGGAGGAGGTGGCGCAGGAGGTGCTGGTGGAGGTGTGGCGCACGGCTCCGCGCTATCGGCCCGAGCGTGGCACGGTCATCAACTGGATCCTCACTCTCGCCCACCGGCGGGCCGTGGACCGGGTCCGGTCGGTGGAGGCCGCTGCGGCCCGTGACACCAAGGCCGCTCTGCTCGAGCATCAGCCGGCCTACGACGAGGTGACCGAGCAGGTCGAACGCCGGCTCGAGCAGGAACAGGTGCGGCGGTGCCTGCGCACCCTGACCGAGCTGCAGCGGCAGTCGGTCACTCTCGCGTATTACCGGGGCCTGACCTACCGGGAGGTCGCCGAGGCGCTCGCGCTGCCTCTCGGCACCGTCAAGACCCGGCTGCGCGATGGACTCATCCGGCTCCGTGACTGCCTGGGGGTGACCGCATGACCACGACTGATCTGCACGCTCTGACCGGCGCCTACGCGGTGCACGCACTGCACGACGAGGAACGTGCCGCCTTCGAGCGTCACCTGGCCGAGTGCGACGCGTGCGAGCAGGAGGTCGCGGAGTTCACGGCCACTGCCGGACGCCTGGCCCTGGCCTCCACGGTGCGCACACGCCCCGTCATGCGCGAGCAGGTCCTGCAGCGCATCACCACCGTGCGGCAGGTGCCGCCCGGTGCCGTGCCCCTGGAGCGGGTACGCCGCGGTGTGCGGCGCGGCGTGGGCCTGGCCCGGTGGGCGCTGGCCGCCAGTGTGGCCGCTGCGGCTGCCTTCGGCGGAACCGCGGTATGGCAGTACGAACGCGCCCAGGACGCGCAGAACCAGGCCGCACAGGCCCAGCGGCACGTCCAGGACCTGGCCGGTGTGCTGGCCGCGCCTGATGCCAAGTCGCGCTCGGCGAAGGTGGCGGGCGGCGCGGGCACGCTGGTGATCTCCGCCGGCCGGGACCGGGCCGTGTTCGTGGCGTCAAAGATGGCGGCACCACCGCGGGGCAAGGTGTACCAGCTGTGGTTCGCCGATGGGGGGAAGATGCGCTCGGCCGGCCTGATGGACCCCGGCCTCAGCAGCCAGGCCGTGCTCATGCAGGGAGCGGTCGACGGCGCCTCCGCGGTGGGCATCACGGTGGAACCGGCGGGCGGATCGAAGCAGCCGACCTCGACGCCCCTCGCCCTGCTCGGCGTACCGACGTGAGAGTACGCGTGGGGAAGCCGTCCGACGGACGGCTCCCCCACGCGGCGATCAGCCTCGACGCGGTGGCCGGGGAAGGAAGCCGCTGGTGCGGGTCACGTACGCGTCCCAGCCGGGACGGCCGGCCATATGCTGTTCCAGCAGGCGTTTCCCGCTTCCGTTGATCAACAACGTACTCATCACCAGCGGTGAGATGACGGAGACTGCCGCGGCCTGCCGTCCGCCGTCGCAGGCGACGAGGAACAGCCCCCACCAGACGCAGAGGTCACCGAAGCAATTGGGGTGCCGGGTCAGCCGCCACAGCCCTCGGTCCATGATGCGGCCCCGGTTGGCTGGGTCCGCCTGGAAACGGGCCAGCTGGGCATCGCCGACAGCTTCGAAGAACAGTCCGACGGCCCAGACGGCCGTCCCGGCCCAGGCCGGGGCGGACAGCGGCCGGGACGTGAACTGGGCTGCCTGCACCGGCAGAGAGACAAGCTCAGTGAGCCCCAGCCGCAGCCGATGTCCAGCAGGCGGGCGCCCGGGACGAGGCCGAGCTTGCGGCAGATCTACTCCAGCTTGGCGCGCTGCGCATCGGCCGGGCTGACCTCGGGTTCCGCCCCGGTCCAGTAGCCGCAGGGGTACGCCATCGTCTCGTCGAGGAGAAGGCGGCAGAAGTCGTTGGACAGGTCATAGTGGTGGCTGATGGCCGCCCGGTCGCGGGCCTTGCTGTGCAGGCCGCCACGCAGCCGTGCCTGAGTAGCGGGCGCAGGCGGGCGCGGGCCGACGGCACCGAGCCGCACCGCCTCAGCAACCGCCTGTGTCCAGTCGGCCGGGGAAAGCCTCGGGCGGTGCAGACCCCGCTACCGAACGGCGGCCCACATGGCACGCAGCCCCTGCGCGAGATCGCCCTCCATGTCGAATTCTCCGGTGACGTATGCCTGGGCCAGGCCGAGCTCGCCGGGCTGCCACAGCAGGCGGCGCAGTGCGCGCCGCGAGCGCACAACGACCACCGGGGCGCCGGCCGGACCGGACTCGCTGCCGTCCCAGGTGGGCAACCGCACCGGCAGCGGGCCGCCGAGCGCACCCTCCGCGAGGGCGGCGAGCCGCTGTGCGGCACCGGTACACACTGGAGTGCGGGCGGTCGTCATCACGCCGGGTTCTCCTCGGTGAGCAGGTATTGCTGGACATCTAGATACCCGGAGCGGAATCCGGCCTCGGAATAGGCCAGATAGAAAGTCCATAGACGACGGAAAGTCTCGTCGCAACCGAGAGCGTCGACCTCAGCGGCGCGGTCCGTAAACCGCTCCCGCCACAGGCGCAGCGTCTCCGCGTAGTGCGCGCCGAAGCCATCCCGGGCGGCCACCGCCAGCCCCGTGGCCGGCTCGGGCCGGGGGGCAGGGCGGTCACCACCTCACCCCCAGGGCGGCGGCGGCCTCGACGCCGCTGCGGCAGCCGTCCTCGTGGAACCCCCAGCCGTGGTAGGCGCCCGCGAACGCGGTGACGGACGTGGTCAGTTCGGGCAGCCGGCGCTGGGCGGCGACCGATTCGGGCATGTACACGGGGTGTTCGTAGGTCATGCGGGCCAGCACCTGGGCGGGATCGACACGGTCCTGGCCGCCGAGCGTGACGATGTACGTCTGCGGGGTGCCGAGTCGTTGCAGCCGGTTCATGTCGTAGCTCACCCGCACCCGGTCCGCGCCGGCCCCGCACGTGGGCATCAGGTAGTTCCACGAGGCGCGGGCCCCGCTCGCCCGCGGAAGCAGCGTGGTGTCGGTGTGCAGCAGGGTGGCGTTACGGGAATACCGGAACGCGCCGAGGGCCTCCTTCTCGTCCGGAGTCGGGTCGCCGAACAGCCGCAGCGCCTGATCCGGGTGGACGGCGACGACGATGTGGTCGTAGGAGGCGGTGGTCCCGTCGCCGGCGGTCACCTCCACGCCGTCCGCGTGACGCAGCACGGACCGCACGGGAGTGCCGGCGCGCACCTCGTGCAGGCCGGCCGCGATCCGCTCGACGCACGTTGCTGAGCCGCCCGTGTTGTCTCCCTCCCCGGACGGATGAAACGGCACTTTCAGAGGGCTGGTCCGCAGGCATTGAGGTCTGCGGACCAGCCCTCTGAGGGGGCATCCGGCAGGCTCTGCCGGATGGGCGGCCGGCGAATGCCCGGCACGAAGGACGCGCGCCGGCCGGTCGCTCCCGTCAAGGCGACCGGACGGGGCGCGCGTCCTCGGCTCGCACGGGCGTCAGCTCTTCGGCATCAGGACGGTGTCGATGATGTAGACGTTGGCGTTGGCGGTCTTGACGTTGCCGCAGACCACCTTGGCGGAGTCGTTGACCGTGTAGGACTCGCCCGAGCCGGAGGTCATCACCTTCGACTTCTCCAGCGTGTCGAAGGAGCCGTTCTGAAGGTCTGTGGGCGTCAGCTTCTGGCCGACGACGTGGTAGGTGAGGATCTTCGTCAGCTGGGCCTTGTCGTTCAGAACCTTGTCCAGGGTTGCCTTCGGGATCTTCTTGAAGGCGTCGTTGGTCGGCGCGAACACGGTGATGTTCTGGGCGTTGTTGAGCGTGTCGACCAGGCCGGCCTTCTTCACCGCCGTCACGAGGGTGGAGAGCGCCGGGTTGTTGGAGGCGGCGGTGGCGACCGGGTCCTTGGCCATGCCGTGGAAGGAGCCGGCGCCGTTCTCCGGCACGGAGGAACAGGCCGGGCCGAACGGCTGGTTCATGCTGCTTGCGCTGCTGCTCGAGCCGCCCATGTCGTCGCTGCGCTTGGTCGCCAGAGCAGACGCCTTGTTCGATGAGTCGGACTTGCCCGAGTCACTGCTGCCGCTGGAGCAGGCGGCCAGGGCCACGGGCAGGACGGCGGCAGCGGCGAGAAGGCCGGCGGTACGACGGATGCGGGTGCTCATCATGTTCTCCTGTTGGAAGGTGCAGCACGAAGCGGCTGCGTTATGGGGATTTCGGAAAGGTGGTTCGCAAGGGCGGGGCCCTTGTGGTGGGGGCGGGTTATCACTCGACGGTCACGACGACGGAGTGCCAGCCGCTGGCGCCGTCGGGGATCGTGCGAGTCCGCTTGCCGGTCTGCACCGCGCCGGTCCGGTCGGTGGCGCGGACGGTGAGGGTGTGGCCTCTCTTGGTGGCCTGCCAGGGAAGGGACCACTGGCGCCATGTGTCGCGGGTGTCCTCGGCGGCCAGGTGGGCTTCCTGCCAGGGCCCGTCGTCGATGCGGACCTCGACCTTGTCGATGCCCCGGTGCTGGGCCCAGGCGACGCCGGCGACCATCACCGTGCCGGCCTTCGGCCGGGCGAACGGCTTGGGCGTGTCGATACGTGACCCGGTCTTGATCGGGGCCCTGCGGGCCCATCCGCGCTTGACCCAGTAGGGGTCGTAGGAATCGAAGGTGGTGAGCTCGATGTCCTCGATCCACTTGCAGGCCGAGACGAATCCGTACAGGCCCGGTACCACCATCCGTACCGGGAAACCGTGCTCGAAAGGCAGCGGCTCACCGTTCATGCCGAGCGCGAGCATCGCGTCCCGGCCGTCCATGACGTCCTCGACCGGGCTCCCGATCGTCATACCGTCCACCGACCGGGACACCAACTGATCCGCCGGACCGCCCCGGGACGGAGGCTTCACACCGCACTCGGCCAGCAGGTCGGCCAGCCGCACTCCGATCCAGCGGGCGTTGCCCACATACGGGCCGCCGACCTCGTTGGACACACATGCCAGGGTGATGTCCCGCTCGATCAGCTCCCTGCGCAGCAGGTCGTCGAAGGAGTAGGCGGCCGGACGGCGTACCCCCTTGCCGTGGATACGCAGCCGCCAGGTCGTGGCGTCCACCTCGGGCACCACCAGCGCGGTGTCCACCCGGTAGAAGTCGTCGTTCGGGGTGACGAACGGGCTGACTCCGGGGGCGCGCAACGCAGCCCTCTTGGGCACCGGTCGCGCCGACGACCCGGGATCGGGGAGCACGACGTTCTTGCGCGAGGCGATCGCGTCCTGGCCGCTGGAGGCGTTCAGTGACCGGCCGACCGCGCCTACCGCGGCAGAGGCCGCTGCGGCAGACGCGGCCGCCAGGACGAATCCCCGCCGGTCCCATCCCTGGCCCGCATGCAGACCGGCTCCCGCTTCCTCGGCCGCGGGCTCGGGCGCCGGTGCCCGCCTCACCGCGGTCAGGCGGCCCACCAGAACGTACAGAAGCAGAGCCCCTGCAACAGTCCCCACGACAGAGGGCAGTGCGTCGGTGAGGCTGGTGGAGTCGGGGCGGCTGACGGCGGCCGCCGCCCCCACGGCCCCGAAGAGAAGGACCCCGGCGGCTCCGACCCGCCTGAACCCCACCGCCAGCACCCCCAGCGCCAGAGCGAGCACAGCCAGCACGGCGAGGATGCCGAGCTGCAGTACGAGCTTGTCGTTGGTGCCGAAGTGGCGGATCGCCCAGTCCTTGACCGGAGCGGGGGTTGCGTCGATGGACGCGCCGCCCACCGCGATGACCGGACTGGACTGCGGACGCAACCCCGCCGCGACCAGTTCGGCCACCGCCAGTGCGGCGAAGCCGGCCAGCACCCCGCTCAACGCACCCAGCGCACGACGCGGCAGACCCGGCCGTGCCCGCTGATCCTTCTCTTCGTCCCTCACGCAGGGAATCCGGTTCTGCACACGGGGTGGATTGGTCCCAGACCTGATCAGGTGAAAGAAGATCCCGGACCAATCCACCCCGCGTTCCGCAACGGATTACCCATTCAGACGCCGGCGGACATCGCCGTCATTGCTGCACCTGGGTATGGGCGTATGGCCTGCCCGGGGGTGCCTGCGCAGGAGTCCAAGCGCCCCGGGTCCCCGCTGCGGCTGCCACGTCACATTCCCGCGTGCCAGCCGGTGTTGACGCAGGCATTGCCGAAGGCCGGGTTCAGCAAGCCGATCACGTCGACGGTGTTGCCGCAGGCGTTGACCGGGGTGTTGATCGGAATCTGGACCACGTTGCCGGACAGTACGCCCGGCGAACCGACCGCAGCCGCCTGCGCGCCGCTGTCGGCCGACGCCGCCGCCGCTCCAGCGAGCACCACCGCGCCCGCAGCAGCCACCAGACCCGCACTCCGCATCACTCGAGACCGCAGATACGTCATGTTCACGTGCCTTCCTCCTCGTTGCGGCGGCAGTCGCCGCCGGCCGGTCGCGTGCCGCGTCCAGGCACCGGTGATCCGCTGCCACCATGCGCGCGGACTGCTCAGAACGGCCCGGATCACCCGATCGCGCTACACCGGTGTTGCCATCGAGCGTCGTCGGCACACCGTCCCCTCCCGCCATTACCGGTCGCCTGTCCGCTGGAACGCGGCCGTCCAGGGAAAATGCACGCGCGGGGCTGAACAGCCCGAGCCGCACACAGGGTGACCACTGGCTCGGACGCGCTCATCCGGCCGGAAACCAGGCACACGGAACACCCCCCTTCCGATGCTCAGAGGACACCAAGCCTTTCTGTCGACGGCTGCGGATTCCCTGCGCGAGATGTCACTGCGGAGTGGCTCCTATGCGGCGCAGAACCAGCAACCTCTCGGGGGCTCTATGCGCTGCACCACGACCGTCATCCTCCTCGCCGCAGCGCTCGGGCTGGCCGGCTGCTCGAGCACCCTCGGCGAGCCCGGCCCGGCGCAGAAGCTAGCGGACCTCGACGGCAGCGCTCATCCCGCCAGCCAGTACCAGACGGCGCTGGATACGTGGGCGTCCCGCTGCAAGGAGACCCGGGAGACGCTGGCCGGGTACGTGTACGCGACGGTGGAGGATCTCCGCAAGAACGGGGTCCGGGACGAGACGGAGTACAGCGCGCTCGTGCACCTGAAAGATGCGACTCCGTCTGAGGCGACGATGAAGTGCGCGGATGTTGCGGCGGGTTACCTGGCGTTGCGTGAGTCCGGCACATCCTGACCTCAGACGCACGCGGATGTGGGAGCCGACGACGCACCGCTCCTGGACGCGCTCCAGCTCGCCGGTCGCGTTCAGCTCGGCCTCGACGCCTCCATCCCGTTCAGTGGTGACTGCCTCACCCAGCTCCGCTTCCCGGAGCGCCTCCAGGAGCGAGACCCGGCGCGCACCCGTCGGTGGATCGCCGACGGGGGAACAACGCCGGGGCCTGCCCGCACCGCCAGGCGGACACCGCTCTTGGGGTTCGACAGCTGACCCGGCCGGGCTAACCACCTCCGGGGCAGGGGCCGCTGGCGGTGCGGCCTGCAACAGGTGTTCCGTGTCCGGCCCGGGGGCGGTTTTGACTGGTTCAGGAGGTGGGGGCGACGAGCATGTGCTCGGTTCCGAGGTGGTTGGCGCCGGTGTCGGTGTACATGGTGGTTTCGCCGTCGGACCAGCGGACCAGTAGGTCGAACTGGTTGGACCCGGTGAAGTCGCCTGCGGTGATGGTCCTCGCGTTCGTCCAGGTGTCGTTCTCGGGCAGCAGTTGCCGTTCGGGGTCGTAGCCGCCGTGTCCGTTGCCGGGGTAGAGGGTGACTTCGCCGTCGGTCCAGACCACGAGCATGTCGCTGTGGCCGGTCTGGCGGAAGTCGCCCGAGGCCAGCAGCTTGGCGTGCTGCCAGGTGGAGGCCGAGCCGGCCAGCCAGGGGTCCCCGGAAGGCGGGTACGGCGGTTTGTGGTCATCCACGTTCCGGTGGGCGGCGGCGTCGGCGAACAGGTCCTGGGCGTCCTTGCCGTAGACCGGCGCGTACGTCACCCAGTCGTCGTTGGCGTCGTTGCCGCCGCCGTTGTATCCGCCGGTGTTGCCGATGACCTTGCCGGTGCCGCTGGTGCTGTTGTAGTCCTCGATCCACGGGCCGCCGGAGACACCGCCGTAGAAGCCCTTGCAGGTCATGCGCATCTGTCTGAAGCCTGGCAGTTGGGAGGTGCTGACGGGGCAGCGGATGGGCACATGGTCGGGGTTGACGCTGACGTCATCGGGATAGCCGATGACGGTGACCTTGTGGTGATAGCTGTTGGTCGGCGTGAACGTCAGGGCTCCCGTGACATCCTCCGCCTTGCCCCGGCGGTTGGAGCCGACCTGAGCGAAGGCCAGGTCGAGGTCGGAGACCGCCTTCTTGCTGTTCCTCTCGTAGCGCGCGTCTATGGAGAGCTGGGACACCGAAAACACGCCGTCCGGCTGCTCGGCGGCGGGCTTGCCGATGCGATATCGCGGCACGAAGATGCGGTGGGTGGCTGACTTCATGCCCAGGCCACAATGTCCGGCGGTCAGGACGATGTCCTTGGCGGTCGTGTGCACGACGCTGCCCGTGCAGTATGTCTTCTTGCCGCCGAGCTGCCGGCCATCATAGAAGAACGTGCCGATCGTCGGGTGACCGAGGAAGTGCTCGGGGGTGGGGGTACCCGACGGCGGCGGCCGGTGCGTGACGGCGCTTCCCGCGGCGATGCCGTGCTTCGAGGCGACCGGAGCGGGGTCCGGCGGGGCATCGACCGGGACCGCGTTGGCCATGTGCTCCGCCGTCCAGTATTTCTCCTCCTCGCTCAGACTCGGTCCTTCCGAGGGAGAGGGGAAGGTGGTCGGCTCGGCAGACCGCGAGGGAGATGGCTCGGTGGGCTGCGTCGAGAGGGTCGAGGGGGTGGCGGAGTCGGTCGGATCGACGGCCCCCGCGTCCGTCGACGGTGCCGATGCCGATGCCGATGCCGATGCCGTTGGTGGTGTCGGCGGAACCTGACGCCCGGTGCCCGGAGTCACCGGTGATGCGGAGGCTGTCGGTGGGGTGGAGAGCCTGGTGCCGGATCGCCCGTGGCGGCCGATGTTGTCCCGGCTCCGAGAACACCTACGCCCAGTCCCAGCGCAAGGGCTGGAATCCATCTGTGTCTGGAACGCAAGGAGATGCCTTTCCGTCTTGGAGAGGGCCGAACAGCGAGCGGAGCCCTGAACTGACCAGAACTCGCACCTATGTTCAGTCAAGTGGCGATAGTGCACTACTGAGTAGTAACTGGCGTATCATCAATAAGGGGACAGGTTGTGGCGATGGACCGACTCCGCAGGACCGCGTGGGCGGCGCTCCCCCTCCTGCTCCCCTTCCTGGCAGTCGGACCAGCCGCGGCCTCCGCGCCCGGCCCCTCGCTCTCGTTCGGAAGTGTCCGCTCGGTGCATCCCGGCGACACGCTGACGGTCAACACCGCGGCCAGCGATGTCGATTACCTCGCAACCATCAACTCCCCCGCGTTCGTTGCGGCAGGGAAGCTGCGCATGATGTATCCGGTGCTGACCACCACCGTCACCATCGCCTGCGACGCCCGGCCTGGCACCTACCCGGTGACACAGCGCGGCGCCGGAGACGTGGGCCCGGACGAGCACCCGTTCCGATGGGCACGGGTGCGCGTGGAACCCGCCGACGAGGCGGCACGCCGCGCCTGCCGGGACAAGGTCAGGAAACTGCCTCCGCCCAGGCTGGAGGAACGCTGGGCTCCGGACAGAACGTGGCCTCAGTCGGAATGGGACGTGCGAACCTTCCGGGCCGGCAGCCGCATCACGATCACGGACAACGACGACGAGGGATCGGACGGAGATATCACCCTCGCCTCCCGCGCCTTCACCGGCCGCCCCGTCCTGCGCGGCGCCAAAGCCGTCCTGACCGCCACCACCACCCTGAGCTGTGACTCTGGACCCGGAATCTACGTCGTCTACCGGCACGACGTCGACCAGACCGGCCCCGACAAACCATGGGCCCGACTGCGTATCACCCCCGCCGCCCCCGGAAAGAAGTGCCTGGCACAGCACTCAACCGGGTCATCCCGCACTGCCACGCTGGTCTGGGCCGCCGGCGGCGTACTCCTCACCGCCGCAGCCGGCACCGGATTCCTTCTGCGGGCCCGCTCCCGCCGCGCGACCTCCGTCTGAGCACACATCACCACTCGTCGCCCGGTCTGAAGCAGCCGCGCCGACGCAGGCGTAGCCTTCCCGCCCGGAAAGGTGACGAGGGCCGGCCTGTCGGCCGGTACGTGGTACAAGACGCCGTGGGTGGCCGCGAGCCGCGCCGTGCGGAGCGTCTCGTCCGGCAGCGCCGAGTTCAGCAGCCGCTGGGTTCCGAGGAACGGGGTCCAGCGGGACTGGAAGCCGAGCGTGTTGGATCTGGTTTTTGGAGTGCGTCCAGGAGCGGAACCTCGCGCGTACCCGCCGGTGGACCGCGGACGAGGAGCGGCGCCGGGGCGGGCAGCGCCGGGCCGGCGCGCGCAGTACGGCCTGAGCCGGCGCGGCGGGGAGCTGGTCCACGTCGGTCACTGCCGGGCGGCGGCACGAAGCGCCCGGACCCGCAGCATCACCCGCGACCGGGGCACCAGGGGCTCGCCCAGGGCGTACGCCCGTGCCCGCGCTGCCGGCCAGCCACCCCCCACCACGCGCTTCGGGTCGTTGTCGGCCACTTCAACGCTGTTCTCCGTCCGGTGCCTGAAGAACGGCGGGGAGTTCATCCTCGACCATGAAGGGTGCGACGTCGGTGGCCGTCTTCCCGGGCGGACCCGGCGACGCATCACGACCGTGGAGCGGACTCTGTCTCTGCGTCGGGGCGTCGTGACGAGTCGCGTCGGCGCGCCATCAGGGTGGTACCGGTGACCACCAGGCCGATGGCCACGACCTTCGCGGCCTGGTAGATCAGTGAAGGGCCGGCGCTTGTCCGGCCCAGGATCCCCCACAGGAGCAGACCGATTCCGGAGAGCACCAAGAGGACCCCGCCGACCGGGCCCAGGCCCCCCCAGCTCCAGGGAGTCGCCGCTAACTCCCGCTCGGCGCCGGAGTTTTCACCTTCATCAGCCGTCATGGCTCGCACATTAACGCATCTCCGGTCACCGTTCGTGTGGGGCCCGGGCCAGGGCAAGTGAGCGACGTACCCAGGCCGCACTGGCTGTGCACGAGGGACCTCGGCGGTCTGTCGTGCCGCCGCCTCGCGGACGGGGGCGGGCGATCTGGTCAGGAGGCGAGACTCGGTGTCGTGTGGATGCCGGCTTCGCGTCTCAGGGCGGAACGGGCGGCCAGGTAACCGGACATGTAACCGGACATCCCGTGCACACCAGGTCCTGGCGGTGTGGATGCGGAGCACAGGTAAACGCCGCGGAGCGACGTGCGGTAGGGATTCACCCGGGGGGTAGGCAGAGCACGCTCTGCTTCGGGGTCACAGCAGCGCCGTTGATGTCCCCGCCGACGTAGTTGGGGTTGTAGGCCTCGTAGTCGCGGGCGCTGATGCCGCGGCTGGCGACGACGGTTTCTAACTCGGATCGGGGAACTGCTGGAGAACCACCCTCTTTGATTACGTAGATAGTTCAGAAGTTCGATAACGAAGGGCTGAACTGCACGGACGCGGACCCAGCACGAGCAGCTCGATCCAAAAGCCGACCGAACCGTGGTGCAGTTCACACGACCCTGGACACAGTGCGGACACCCGGTGAAGCCCGGCCGTCACAGACGGCCGGGGACTGGCACGACCGCTCCCTCTTCCGCGCGAGGGTGAAGGGCCGGCCCCGGTGGTCCGATCCCGCCGTCAGGCATCGGACCACTGGCACCGGCCCGGGCGAATCCGCGTACGAAGCCTGCTCCAGCTCGATATCGATGTGCTCCACGTCGGTGAACTCCACGCCCCAGTCGTGCGCGCGGGTGTTGTTGGCGCGGAAGTACAGCTACGCGAGACCCTCGGCCGCGGTCTGCTGGAACTGCTGCTCGCCGGGCGGCACGAGAGGAGCGGGCCGGCCCGCGGGTCAGGCGGCCGGGCGGGCGGCGAGTTCGGCGGCGGGGCACGCGAAGCGGGCGGCCTCCTGGAGGGCGAACAGGCAGTCGGCGTCGGTCGCTTCGTCCTCGTCGGGGATGCGGGCGGCTTCCCGCATCGCGCGCAGGGCGGCTGCCGCGACGACCGCGGCCGGGGCGGTCGTGGTGTAGATCCGCTCGAACATCCTCGGCTCGGTGAGCCATCCGTCGGCCCGCACCCCGTACATCGCGGGATGACAGATGTGGCTGGCGCCGACGAGCCGGTCCAGGACGTCCGCGGCCGCGCGCAGCAACTCCGCGCTCGCCTCTGCCTCTTCCCAGGCGGCCGCCTCCAGCATGTACACGACCTGGACGAGAGGCGCGTCGTGCGCAGTGACCTCGCCGGCGGCGTGCTCCGCCGCGGCGGGCTGAAGGCGCGCGCGGGCGGCGAGGTCGGCTTGCGTGGACAGCAGGGCGTTCTTGATGTGGCGGTCCTTCACCGCCCAGGCCACCGCCGCATCCACCAGGCGGGCCGCCTTCTCCCCCTCGGCGCCGAAGCCGGCGCGCAGCTGGGTGGCGAGCCGGCGGGCGGGCTCGGCGTGGCCGGGCTCCCCGCTGACGCCGCGCGGGCCGGCCTTGGCGCGCAGCAGCTCGGTGTACTTGCTCTTGCCGCCCGCGGCCTTCTGCGCGGCGCGGGCGCGCTGGCCGGCGCGGGACTGGTGGCGCGGCATGGCGTCTTCTCTCCGGGCAACCCGCGCCTGCCCGCAGTCGTGCGGGTGGGTGTCGCGGGCCCGGGTGGGGACCTTGGCCGTCTGTGCCGTCCCGGCGCGGGCGGGTATACAGCAACGGCGGTCGGCAGTGCGCGTCCTGCCGGTCGGCATCGTAGCGGAAACCGCCCGCCCTCCTCCGCGGGCCCCGTGCTCGGTACGCGCGCGGTACATCGGCCGCCGGGTCGTACGCCGTGGCGACGACGCGCTCGCATCGCGAGTTCTTGGCCGGCCACTGCGGTGTCTCGGTGGCGTAGGACGGATGTGCTGTGCCACCCGTATCGCGCAGGTCCGCGCCCTGCGCAGGGCGGCTCGCCGCGAAGCGCGCCGAACTGGCCCAGAGCGCGTCACGGTTGCCCAGCGACGAGCCCGTGGCGGTGGTGTGGGCCGAGGTGCAGCAAGGCATCGCGCCCGGGCCGGTCCCATACCGCCACCATCGTGTCGCTCGCCGAGCCTGGTGGAGAGCGGGCGTGACCGCCCTCGGCGACAGCACCACGCCCGAGCGTCCTCGGCGACCTGCGTGACCAGGGCACGTTGTGTGGGCAGAAGGATGGGTAGACAGCCCAGGCGACGCCCTGGGTGACGACCGTGACAGACGGATTGAGGAGGACGACAGCGGCTAACCCTCACCGCAGGAGGACCGCCTGTGCGGACCGCCGTCGTGCGATACAAACACCGCACGGCGCTGACCTGAACACTGACGTGCCGTGGGGACGCGCCGCCCGCGTCCGGCCTCGAGCGCAGACAGGAGACCGCCCGTGACCGCCATACCCCAGGGCCGCGACTGGACCCGTATGAAGCGCGCCGACTTCGACGACTGCGCCCCGCTCGAGCTGGTCGACGCAGCCGTGTGCCGACCGGTACCTGCGGTGCCCGACGAATCCGGGACACAAGCGCTGTTCGGAAATGACCCGCAGCACGCGCGCACCCGCCGCACTCACACGCCGGCCCCGGCGCCCACCTACAACACCGACACGCTGTTCTAGGCCAGTCTCGAATGCAGACATCCGACTCACGGTGCCCACGCCCACACCTCACGCGCGTGGGCCCACGCCGACTGCCGGACGCGGCGGCACAGAGCCGCCGGACCCGGAGCGTCACCCGGGACCAGGTCCATCAGGCGCTCGCGCAGGGCGTACGCCGGTGCCCGCACTGCCGCACGGACACCGCCCCCGGCGGTACTCGACAGCTGACCCGGCCGGGGAGAACGGTCCCCCCGCAGCACGCGGAAGGCGCAGGTGCCCGAGGGATGCGGGCAGCGCAAGGCCCAGGTGCCGGCGAGGCGCGCGTCCTCATCTGGGCCCACCTCTGCCACGCGGCAGAGGTGGGCCAGTTTGTCGCCGCGCGCCGGCGTCCGTGGGCTGGCATCATGCCGGGCTGAGCCCGTCCGAGGCCCTTCGCACGCTGCCCGGGCGGGCCGCCCGGCCTCTTCGGGGCGCTGCACCCCTGCGCGGGGAGGGTTTCTACGCCTCGACGCGACGATCGTGATCTGCCTGAGGGCCGTGACGTAGTAGATGACGCGGACGTCGTCGACGTAGTCGCGCAGCAGGGTGTCGGGTACTGGGGTGCCCAGCTCGGGGTTGATGCTGATGGCGACGATAGCGCGGTCCAGGCGGTGGGTCTCGGCCGCTGTGAGCTTGTCGGGCTGGCTCAGCGCGGGTTCCACCAGGACGACCTGGGAGCGGCGCGGGGCGTGCTCAGGCGACACGGGGATGCTCGCCGGCGAGGCGCTAAAGGTGGGTGTCGCGGGCGTCCTCCCACAGCACACCGGACTCCGCGGCCGGGTAACCGTTCTCCGCGATGTCCTCCATGGGCCAAGCTCAGCCACGAGTACGACCACGACGGGAAGCGCCCTAGCGGAGGTGGCCGTGCTCTCTGCTGATTGGGATTCCGTGTCGCGGTATTCGGCCAGGTCCGATGTCTTTGTGCCATTCACCGGCAACCCGCCTCCCCTTTCCCTGACGCCCCGCTACACAAGAAGGCTGGGGTAGCGGACTGCTACCCCTTACGTGGGGATGGCCGGTCGTTGGGGGAGGTCTGGACGGTTGCTGACCATCGACGTGGCCGTGCTGCTCGCAATCATCGTCTTCTTCCGGCTGCGGCGCCGTACGCAGGCCCGCAGCCGGAACGAGGAGAGGACCACTGCCGTCCTCATCCTGGCGCTGGGTGTTCTGCTCGCCCCGACCCCGGTCGGCCAGGGCATCCTGAACGTCGTGGGGCAACTGGCGAGCGGCGTCACGCAGGCCAGCCGATGAGCCCCCGCACGCGCAAGCGGAGGGCGACGACGTCCAGGCGCCCGCCGTCGCGGCGGCGTACCCGCAGGCCGAGCCCGCGCCAACGCGCGGATGACCGCCTGATCGGCCTGCTGGTGCCCGCCGCCCTGACCCTTGCCCTGGTCGTGTCGGTCGTCCAGTGGCTGCTGGCCCACTGGTGGGTCCTGCTAGCCGCCGGCGTGCTCGCCGTTCTGGCCGGCTGCGCCTGGCTCCACCGAAAGCAGCAGCAGGCGCGGTGGGAAGCAGTCCGCGCGCAGGGCCTGCGCTACGGGCTGGCTCAGTTGGACGCCCTGCACCATTCCCGGTTCGAGGACGCGGTGCGGGACCTGATGCGCCGTGACGGCTGCTCAGATGCGATCCGTGTCGGGGGCGGCGGCGACCTGGGCGCCGACGTGAAGGCCACCGACCCCTACGGGCGCCGCTGGGTGATCCAGTGCAAACACCGCCGCAGCGGCCTGGCCGGCTCCCCGGTGGGAACGCCCGACCTGCAGGTCCTCAACGGCACCGCCCGCCCGGTCCACGGCGCCGACGTCGCGGTCCTCGTCACGAACGGCCGCGTCACGGCGCCGGCCGTGGCCTTCGCCAAGCAGCAGCGCCTCCACGTCGTCGACCGCCACACCCTCGCAGCGTGGGCGTCTGGCTCACGCCCCCTGTGGGATCTGCTGCGCGCCGTCCCGCCACCGCGCAAGCCCACCAGCCTGTCCTGAAGCCGCAGCGACACAACGCCCGACCATGCAAGACCTGCGCCTTCGTGGTCGGTGCGAGTTGAGCAAACAGGAGAGTCCGTGTCGACAGACGAGGCCACCACCGCAAGTGAGACCGAAGACCCTCGCGTTTTCACCCCCAGCGCCGCCGTGCTGGAGCGGGCCGATCTGGAGGGCAAGGCGCTGGCCGCCCGGGGCTCACGGTCGAGGTCAAAAGGGTCTGGTGGAAGTTCGAGGTGCACCTCAATGCCGAGGGGGCGGCTCTCGCGGCGGAGATCGCGCCGTACATCAGGCAGGTGGTGGCAGCCTTCCTGAAGGAGCCCATCGGCACGATCGTGGAGCTCTGCGCGGAGCTGCGCGGGGAGTGGGTCAAGCAGGTGGCCGACGGCGGGCCGTGCAAGCTCGTCCCGATCCCACAACCGGCAACTGTTCTGGACCCGCTTCGACGGCACCACCTGGAACGGCGATGCGCAGACCGGCCGGCACAGCTCCCACGGCCCCGCCCTGATCGCCGGCCACGACAAGAACAGCACCCACCCCCAGCTGATGTGCGTGCACCGCGGCGTCTGACCCTCAGGCGCCGGCGCTGGGTTCTGACCATCGAGGTACCGGTTCAGACCCGGCGGCGGCCAGCAGGGTCACGCTCGGCGACGTGCCGCGCGACCGGATCGCCGACCGCAGCCGCAGCAGTCCGGCCGCGTCTACCCGGTCGACGGGATCAGTCACACTCGCCGTACTCGGGATCGAAGTGCAGTCCTTGGGGGCAGTCCCGCACATAGGCGTGGATCTGGTTGACGCAGGAGATCATCTTGGTGTCATCGCCGGGATAGGGGTAGTTGCCGTCGGGCTTGCCGGCGCAGGAGTAGTACAAGGGGTCGTGTGCGGGCGCCGCAGCCCGCGCCGCTCCCGCATGCGTGCGCAATTCCGAGGTGGCGGGGGAATGCGCCTGGGCGACAGGGGCGCCGGACAGTACAGCAGCGCCGACGAGGGCGGCTGCCACGAGAAGGTACTTCATCACAGCGGTGCAACGACCCATCGAGTCGGCAGTCACCCCGAACCCGTCGTGGGTAACCCGCCAGGCCCCAACGCCGGCCTTCAAGGCTTAGCGCGCGGTCTGACATACCTGTCCCTCAAGCCCCCAGAACCGCGCCAACGCACTCCCGGCTGCCAGCCTGCCTCGAGCGGACAGAGCACCACACCCGCCAAGATCAATTACTGGCGGCTTTGGGGCTTACCTCGGCGCTACCCCAGCCTTGGCCCCGTGATCGCTGAGGTACGGGGTCCCGGTAGCGTCACCGGGACACCCGCATCGAAGGGGAGCACCCACTCGTGGATCTGGGCATCATTGGGCAGGCAGCCGGACTCTTCGCCGTCACCAACATCGACGACATCCTGATCCTGGCGCTGTTCTTCGCCCAGGGCGCCGGTCACCCCGGCTCCACCCGCCGGATTGTGCTGGGTCAGTACATGGGCTTCGCCGCGATCCTCGCCGTGGCCGTGGCCGCCGCCTTCGGCGCCAGCTTCCTGCCCGAGTCCGCCATCCCCTACCTCGGCCTGCTGCCGCTCGCCCTGGGCCTCAAGGCTGCCTGGCAGGCATGGAAGGACCACCGCGATGAGGACGGGGACGAGGAGGCGGACCAGACCTGGGCGGGCGGGCCGGGCCCGCTGGAGGTCGCCGCAGTCACCTTCGCCAACGGCGGCGACAACATCGGCGTCTACGTGCCCGTGTTCGCCACCGCCGGCATCGGCGGCATGACGGCGTACGCCGCGGTGTTCCTCGTGCTGGTGGCCGTGTGGTGCTTGGCGGGCAAGTTCTTCGCCACCCGACCCGTCATCGCCAAGGCACTTGCCCGCTGGGGCCACGTCCTGCTGCCCCTGGTCCTGATCGCCATCGGCCTGCTCATCCTCATCGAGGGCGGCGCCTTCGGCCTGTAGCACCTGGCGGCACATCACCGCGCAGTTCGAATTCGCCCCGGCGCAGGCTGGCCACCCGGTGACCTGCTACGACGCGGACGAGTCGCTGCAACTGGCAGCGTGGGCGCGCGATGCCGGCGGCTTCCCGTGCCAGGTGCACGTGGCAGGCACCCCAGCTTTCGCGGAGACGATCTGTCCCGAGAGCGGGGCTGCCAGCGAGCCCGCACGGCGTCGGCCAGGCGCTGAGCCAGGTCGGCGCGGGGCCGGCGGATCCGGTCCTTGACGTAGCGCTCCACGGTGCGCTGGGAGACGCCCAGGAGGCCGGCGACCGCCCGGGTGCCCTTGAGCTGCTTGGCCAGGTAGCGCATTTGCGCGCCCGCGGACTTCGGGATGGGGCGGGTGAACGCCCGCTGTAAGGCGCGGTCCAGGCCGTCGGAGACCAGACCCATGGAGAGTTCGCTCCTTCAAGATCGACTGGTGGTCGCCTTCGGTACAGGGCCGTCTTCCCGCCGCCACGGGGAACTCGTAGCGTCAGCTGTAGGTCATTGGGCAGCCACGGCGCAGTGAGTGCTCGGCGGCACGCAGGTACACGGCGACGTAGAACGCGGCGTCCAGGTCCTCGCTCCAGGGTCCTGGCCGGGCCGCGGCCAGTTCCTTCGCCTGGCCCTCGAGGAACCAGAACGTCAGACCGAGGTTCCCGGGCTCCTGCGGCACCTCCGGCGGCAGTCCGATGACGTCCGCCAGCCGCCTGGCCAGGGCGAGCACCTGCGGCGCTCCCGCGATCACGGTCGTGTCGGTGTAGGCGGAGCCGATGGGCAGGTGTATCTCCTCCTCCAGCGACACCGGTACCAGCACCGACCACTCGCCCAACGTCTCCTGCCCCCGCGGCGTCAAGTGCGCGCGGCACAGCGCGGCGAACCCGTCCATGGGAGGGATGAGCTTCTCCTCGAACCACGCCCCCGGTTCGTCCTCCCGAACGGGCTCGTACCGCGGCAGCCTCCGCCGCTCCAACTCCTCGCCGAGCGCCGAGGCGACGGCTCCCCGGCCGCCCTCGTCCTCGTCGCCGTCGCCGTCGAGCCATTCCCGCACACCTACACTGACCAGGTAGATCCCCATGCCGGAAAGGTAGCGCCCGCCACTGACAACGCCCCACCCGTAGGCGGGTTGGCGTTAACGGTCTGGAACGAGGTCCTGAACCCACCTGGCGTATCGCCGTCGTTCGGAGGCGTTGCTCCAGCCTTTCCGAGGCGTGGTCGTGGTGCTGGACGGGTTCTAGGTGGGTCGGCGGATCAGGGTGAGGCCTTCTTGGTCGACTGGGTGCCAGTCGTGATCGTGGGGGCGGAAGGTGAAGCCCTGTTCATTGTTGGTGGTGTGGGCGAGGAGGTCGCGGCCTTGGCCGGCGTATTGCTGGACTTCGTTCCAGAGCAGGTCGCGGATGCGTGCGGAGGGGTTGCCGATGAAGACGCCGGCGGAGATTTCGAGGAGCCATCGGCGGAGGAAGCCGCATAGGCATGGCGGGCAGTTGGTGAGGACGATGACGGTCACCAGGTGACGTCCGTGTAGTTGCTGGCGTCGTGATGGTCGGGTCCGTCGCCGTAGTCGGGCCGGCGGGGATGGTGCGGCCACCGTCGGTGTGGAGGGCGACGACGTCGTGGTCGTCGTGTGTGGCCTCGGCCGGGGCTGTCTTTGGTAGCAGAAGGCGTTTGATGTCGTTGACGCAGCGATCGAGCAGGGATGTGTCGTTGATGCGCTCCCGCAAGGCCCGGCGGGTGCGGGGGCCGATGTCGGGGTCGTCCTGAGCGGCGATGTCGAAGGCGAGGGGGATGCCGATTTCGGTTGTGTACAGGTCGGCGATGTCGAGGACGAAGAAGAGTTCGTGGCCGGAGCGGATGAAGCCGAGGGCGGGGCTGCAGCCGAGGGAGGCGACGACTGCGTGGGCGATGCCGTACATGCACTGGGCGGCGGCGGTGATGGCCTGGTTGACCGGGTCGCCGCTGGTGGAGTCGCCGGGGGTGTAGCGGCGGTCGCGCCAGGGGACTCCGGTGCGGGCGGACTGGGCGCGGTAGCAGTCTTTGAGGCGGCTGCCTTCGTGGCCGAGGAGTTCTTCGCGGGTCAGGCCGGTGGGGTCCTCGTCGGGGAAGCGCAGCCGGTACACGGCGCGGGCGACGGTGAGTCGGTTGCGGGGGTTGGCCCATTGCGCGGCTTGTGCTCCGGCGAGTGTTTAGGAGCGGGTCAGGGACCGCATCCGGCACCTGACCGTCGCCCTGCCGCCGCTCTACGCCGCCCGCCTCTTCGACGCCCAGAAGCAGGGTGCCGGCGACCAGCAGCTCCAGCAGATCGCGGCCGAAGCACTCAAGGAGGTGTACTTCCAGGACAACGGCCGCCGTGCCGGCAGCCTGGAAGAAGTCCGGTTCACCGACATCGAGCACCTCGAATTCGAGCTGTAGCGCCGTCTCCGAACAACCGCGAGCCCGGATGGTGTGTCGGGTAGCCGGATCACGTTGCCGTGACCCGGCCCGCTCAGATCGGACGGGCCCCTTTCAGCACATCCGGCTCCAGCAAGCCCCAAGGGCTTCGCAGGTCAGCAGGGCTATGTGGTCCGCTGGCCGTCGCCAGCGTGAGGCTGGCGGTGGCATTCGGAGTGCACGAGGCGAGGTTGTTCCGGTCGTCCGTGCCACCGTCTCGTCGGTAGGTGAAGTGATGCTTGTGGAGCATCTTCTTCGAGGCCGCGGACCAGTTGATCCACTCGCGTGGGCTGTCCGGTTCGTACTCGGCTCCGACGATCAAGTCCTGCTTGCAAAGAGGGCAGAGCCCCTGCTGCCGGACCGCCAGGAGAAGACTCGTCTTGTCCATCGGCGGTGGCGCTTTCCTGCGGCGGCGGTGCCGCCAGTACTCGGTCAGAGCAGGATCGTCCGGGGACGCTCCGCCCTTGACGAGCTGGTGCCGGGCGATGCCGGTCCAGGTGAACTCGATGAGGAAGACGCCGCTGTCGCGGTCGCCGAACACCCCCTGGTCTCGCCGGGACGGGTGGAACCGGAGCGCTGACCCGGCCCGCTGGACTCGCCGCGTCAGCACCCGTGGCTGTAGAGCGCGGCGCTGACCGTGTGCGGGGGGCTGCTGGCCGCGCTGCTGCAACACCTCGGCTCCTCCCGGACGGCTGGCGATCCGCCGCTGCGCGCGACTTCCGCGCCGCGGGACTGGATCGTGAACCGGGGTGAGATCGAGGAGGTCATAACGGCGGTGTGCGCCCGTTCGCGCCTTACGGTGGGGATCACCACGGCGCTGGAGGCGGTCTGCTTGACGAGGCGCCATGGAGATCGGCCCGCTCCGGACCGTCCGCTCGCCGGTACCGATCGAGGCACGCCCGCCCCACAGCCCGCACGTTGCGAGTCACCTACCTCGTGGGCCTGTTCGGACACAGTCGGCCTGTTCAGATGCAGATCACGATCTTTCCTCGGGTGCGTCCGCGCTCGGCGTGCGCGTGGGCGTCGGCGATCCGCTCCAGGGGGTAGGCCTGTTCGATACGGGGTGTGTAGCGGCCTTGCCCGCCCAGTTCCGCCGCCGCGGACAGGAGGGTGGAATCGTTCTCCGCGTTGGCCACATGCGTGCCCAGGCGCTGGCCGCCCGCGTGGTCGGCGACCGTCGCGACGCGCTTCGGGTCACCTGTGATCGCGACGAGGTCGTCCAGGGAGCCGGAGGCCGCGGTGTCGAGCACGATGTCGACGCCGTGCGGAGCGAGGGTGGTGAGGCGCTGTGCGAGGCCGGGGCCGTAGGTGGTGGGAACGGCGCCGAGGGAGGTGAGGAACTCGTGGTTGCGTTCACTGGCTGTCCCGATCACAGTGGCACCTTGCGCTACCGCTATCTCGACCGCCGCGCTGCCCACGCCTCCGGCGGCGCCCTCGACGAGAAGGGTGCGCCCCGTGAGGGGGCCGAGCGCGTTGAGTCCGCCCATCGCGGTCACTGACGCGAGACCGGCACCAGCGGCCTGCTCGTCGTTCCACGTGGCGGGGGTGTGAGCCCAGGCCGAGAGGATGAGCAGCTCTGCGGACGCCCCGGTGACACCGCCCAGTCCGAAGACACGGTCGCCGATGCTCACCCCCTGCACCCCGTCGCCGATCTCGTCGACCACACCGGCGCCGTCGCGCCCGGGAATGGCGGGCAGTTCCAGGGGAATCAGCTGGTGCAGGGCGCCGGCGCGCAGCTTCCAGTCGATGGGATTGACGCTGGCCGCCGCGAGGCGGACACGGATCTCACCGGGTCCGGGGTGGGGGTCGGGGACCTGCTCGATCACCAGGCTCTCCGCTCCGCCGTATTCGTGGAACCGGGCTGCGCGCATAATGGTCTGCCTTACTTTGACGGGCCGGAATGACGTGTTCATCCGACGCTCGTCACTCTAGGACCTGACGTTGACGTGAGGTGCAAGCCGTAACTGCCGCCCGGCCGGAGGAGGGCAGGCGCGGATGGGTGAGGTTGCCGATCGGGCGGGGGTGAGCGGGGGGCCTGCACCATTACGAGGGATCACGCCGCCCTCACGGTCGACACCCATGTGCCCTCGGGCGGGCTCGGCGATTCCCATTCCCGGCACGACGCGAGGCCTGCGTGCGTACGTGAACCGCGTGAACGCCCTCGGGCCCACCGCCGGGTCGTGATCAATCTCGGGGCCGGCAACCGTTCGATCGACCCCCAGGGCCCGCCCCCGGAGCCGGTATTGCTAGCCTGAACCTGACGTAAACGTGAGGTATCAGCGGGAAGGGAGTGGCCGGCGTCATGCGCATCGGACAGCTTGCCAGGCGGTCAGGGGTCAGCGTGCGGGCCCTGCGCTACTACGAGGAACAGCGGCTCCTGGATTCGGCGCGGACGCCCGGTGGGCAGCGTGACTATCCCGACGAAGCCCTGGAGCGGGTCCAGCTCATCCAGGACCTCTTCGCGGCCGGCCTCTCCAGCCGTACCGTCGTCGAACTCCTGCCGTGCGTGAGCACCGGCGTCGCGACCCCCGCCATGCTCGACCAACTCATCATCGAACGCGACCGCATCACCGCACGCATCCAGGACCTGACCCGGGCCAAGACCAAACTCGGCCGCGTGATCGAGAATGTGACCGCGGCGAACGTGGCGCAGGACTGAACAACCCGTCGCGAGGGGTGGGGCCCCGGCCTATCCGGCATCTACCGGGCACTGGCCGATTACGGGAAGCCCCAGGCGTATCCGGAGGCCATCGAAACAACGCGATCGGTCACGTCTCGTGGTGGCCGGAGGAACGCGGCCGGTATCGGCTGGACACTGCCATCTCGTCGCCAAGCGGCCTCGTGCCAGTGGCGACGCCACGGTGCAGGCCGTTGACTACAGGCTGGCGATGCTGTCCTGCACCCGCTTACCCCAAGCCACACCTTCGGCGTGCGTGTTGGCGAAGTCCGGGTCCACGTAGATGTGGATTCTCTTGATGAGTTCACCCTCGAACTCGAACACATTGCAGAACAGCCCGAAGGAGGAAACGCCGTCAGGAAAGTCCACGCCTGACGTCATTGTTCCCTTTTCCGCGCCCTCGACGATTACGTAGTCCCCGGACGACAACACGGTGAAGTTCTCGATCTCGTGCTCGAGCGACGCGATTCCCCAGCCGAGACCCTGAGCGAACGCTCCAATCTGCGCCTTCCCGCTCGCGATACCGAATTTCGGGTAGAACATATGAGCATCTTCGGTGAAGATGTCGATGACCGCGGAGTTGCCAGCGTCCACCATACGGAAGTAGTTGTCAGCAATCTCTTCGCGACGCTTCTGGATATCGCTGGTGGCGTTCACTTTTCCTCCTGGTGCGTGGTGCGTGGTGCGTGGTGTGCGGTGCGCTCTCGCGCTGATTGAGGGCGCGGTCAGACCTGTGCCTGGCCTCCGTCGACGAACCAGTCGACGCCGTTGACGAAGCTGGAGGCATCCGAGGCCAGGAACGTCGCCACGGCGGCGATCTCATCCGGGCGGCCGATCCTGCCGAGCGGCACCTGCGAGGCGAGCTGGTGGTCCGGGCCTACGGCGCCGATCAGGCCCGGGGTCTCGGTCGGGCCGGGGCTCAGCACATTCACCCGGAACTTCCGTTCCCGCGCGCCGAGCGCCCAGCTGCGCACCAGGTTGCGCACCGCCGCCTTCGATGCGCCGTAGATTTCCAGGCTCTGTTCGGGGCGGCGGGAGCTGGTCGATCCTGTCACTACGATCGACGCGCCGTCCGACAGCAGGGGCAGCGCCTTCTGCACGGTGAAGATCGTGCCCTTCACGTTCGTGCCGAAGGTGGCGTCGATGGCTTCCTCTGTGATCTCACCGAGACGCTGAGGGACAGCGCTGCCGGCGTTGGCGACGAGCACGTCGATGCGGCCCGCCTCCTCGCGCACGACTGAGTAGAGGTCATCGAGGTCCGCCTGTACCGAAACGTCGGTCCTCACGCCGGTGGCCGTCGGCCCGATCTCAGCGACGGCCGCGTCGAGCGCCTCCTGACGGCGACCGGCCAGGAACACCCGTGCCCCCTCCGCGGCGAACCGCCTGGCGATGGCAAGCCCGATGCCGCTGCTGGCTCCCGTGACCACGGCCACCTTGCCTGCGAGTACTTCCGTCATGGCGCGTCCACTCCTCGATTCTTGACTGGTTCGTCCAGAACGCTAACCATTATGGACGAGTCAGTCAAGAATCGGTAGGCTGTGCCCATGGCACGACCTAGGAAGTTCGACGAGCAGCAGGTACTGGACACTGCCCGGGAGCGGTTCTGGTCGGGTGGGTACGCCGCCACACGCATGGAAGACATCGCCGAGGCAACAGGGCTCGGCAAAGGCAGCCTGTACGGCGCGTTCTGCGGAAAGCAGGAACTGTTCCACCGCGTGTTCGACGATTACTGCGGCTCCGTCGTCGACGCTGCGAGTCGGCAGCTGCGCGGCAACGACGCGGACGCCTACGCGCGACTGTCCGCCCACGTGTACGCGGTGGCGGCGGCGACCGCCGCAGACACCGCCCGCCGCGGATGTCTGTTGGCCAAGGGCGCCGCCGAGCTGGCCGAACACGACGAGACGGTGGCCAAGCGGGCGCGCGCGGCCATCGAGGCGCTGCAGGCGCTACTGGAGAGCGACATCGCGGCCTGCCAGCGCAATGGCGATATCGCCGCGGACACGGATCCGGGAAAGCTGGCTGCGCTGGTGCTCGCCGTACTGCGCGGCATCGAAGCGCTGGGCAAGGCCGGAGCGAGTGAGGAGACGCTGACCGATATCGCCCGCACAGCCCTTGCTGTACTGCCCCGCCCTGCTCACTGAGTTTCCTCAGCGCTCTTGGGCTCGGCGGGCACCGGGGTCTGGACGTAGGCGACGGGGGCGTGCAGGTCGCGGGTGCCGGCCAGGACCTCGGGGTCGAGGTGTCCGAGCAGCTCGCGCCAGCGGTCCTCGAAGGTGGCGATAATCTCGCAGACGGACTCGGTCTTGCCCTGGTAGCCGCCTCCGGTCACCATCACCCCGGCCCGGGTGGTGGGCCGCCGCTTGAGCGCGTTCGTCTCGATCCGGCTGGTCAGCAGCTTGCCGACAGCCCGGCTCATCGGTGCCGAAAGCACCGGCGGGTTGGCGCGGGTGGCGGCCCCGGTGCAGATCGTGCATCTGCCGGCGGCGTGGGCCGAGGGCTCTCCAGGCGTCCCGGCCCCGGCATTGGTCAGTCCTCCCCCTGCGCGGGAGCGCAGCCCACGTAGGAACCGGATTCGTAGGCAGCCCTGTCGCCGTCGCGGTCGCGGATGGCCTCGACGAGACGCGCGTGGTCCTGGAACTGCTCGGGGCGCAGCTCCTCGCCGAAGTGGTCCAGGAGCGAGTCCCGGATCACCTCGCCCAGGTCCGCGTGCAACTGGGCCAGGACCGTGTTGTGGGACGCGGCGACGACGGCCAGGTGAAAAGCCACGTCGGAGTTGACGAAGGCGACCCGGTCCCCCTGCGACCAGGCCTTTTGCCGCTGAGTGAGCAGCGCGTCCAGCCGCCCCAGGTCCTCCGGCGTGCGGCGGGCGCAGGCCAGGCGGGCCGCCCGGACCTCCAGCGCTCCACGGACGTCGGCGACGTCGTCCGTGTGGGCCTTCTCGAAACGGATCCGCATCATGCCGGCCAGCTCACTGGTCGCCCGGACATAGGACCCGGAGCCGTGGCGGATGTCCAACAGGCCGGTGTGGGCGAGGGCCCGCACCGCCTCGCGCACCGTGTTGCGCGCCACGCCCAGCTGCTCGACGAGCTCCGTCTCGGTGGGGATGCGTGATCCCACGGGCCACGTGCCGGAGGTGATCTGCCGCCGCAGGCGAGCAATCACCTGGTTAGACAGTGGTTCACGGCGAACGGGATCCATAGTCATCCCATCATCATATGACCCTCGCGTTAAGTACGTTAATCACTAGACGTAGAGTCATGGGATGAGTCTATGATCGGTGGTGTGACGAAGGAAGAGCTCAAGAACACCGTCTTAAGCAGCGACCGGGCGGCGCCCCCCGACCGCTCACTGCGGCTGCGCAGACTGACGCTCGTGGCACTGGTGGTCGCGGCACTGAACCTGCGGCCGGGCGTCACCAGCCTGGGGCCCATCCTGGAAGAGGTCCGCGACAGCCTCGCCATGAGTGGCACGGTCGCCGGCCTGCTGACCTCCATCCCGGCCGTCTGCTTCGCCCTGGTCGGCTCCACCGCTCCTGCCCTCGCCAAGCGGTACGGTGCGAGCGGCGCGATCGCGACCGGCGCCGCGTTGCTGACGGCCGGGCTCGCCGCGCGTGCGTTCGCCACCGGCGCCGCACTGTTCGTCGTGCTGACCGCTGTGTCACTGGCCGGCATCGCCATCGCGAACGTGCTGCTCCCGGCCGTGGTCAAGCAGCGCTTCCCCGACCGGGTGGGCGCGATCACGGGGCTGTACTCCATGGCGCTGAACGTCGGCGCCTCGACCGCCGCCGCCGTCACCGTGCCCCTGACCGAGGCGTTCGGCGGCGACTGGAGATACGGCCTGGGGATCTGGGCCGTCCTGGCCGCGATCGGCGTGCCCCCCTGGCTGGCCGCCGGCCGACGGCAGAGCCGCCACGACACACCGGCGACGGCCGGCGCGGCGAACGCGGCGGACGAGGCGCACACACACGCGCACAGCCGGCTCTCCCGCGACCCCACAGCCTGGGCGCTCACCACCTACTTCGGGCTCCAGGCCAGCTCCGCCTACGTCATCATCGGCTGGCTGCCACAGATGTTCCGCGACGCCGGACTGTCCGCGGAAAGCGCCGGCCTGCTGTTCTCCGGCACGTCCCTGCTCGGCGTGCCGCTGTCCTTCGCCCTGTCGGCCGCGGCCGGGAAGCTGCGCAACCAGAGCGGGATCGCGGCGGGCATCGGCCTGTGCGGCCTGGCGGGCTTCGCCGGGCTGTGGGCCTCCCCCTCCACCGCGCCCTGGCTGTGGGCGCTACTGCTCGGCGTGGCCAACTGCTCCTTCCCGCTGGCGCTGACCATGATCGGCATGCGTGGTCGCGACAGCGCCACCGTCGTCCGGCTCTCCGGGTTCGTGCAGAGCTTCGGCTACCTGCTCTCCATCCCCGGCCCCCTCGTCGTCGGCGTGCTCTACGGGCACACGGGCGGCTGGCGTGCGCCCCTGGCCTTCATCCTGGTGATGACCCTCCTGCAGATCGGGGCCGGCCTGCTCGCGGGCCGCGACCGTCAGATCGGCTGACCCGCTCCCCGCCGCACGGCTCCTCCACGCACCGGCTCGCTCCCGGTCGAGGGCGGCCGACGCCTTCGCTTCCCTGTTCACCTTCCGGCCCGGCCGCGCCGGGGTCCGCCTTCGCTTCGCCGTGCCCGAAATCGTGGCCGCGCCCGCGAGATGAATTTCTCTTGAAGGCGCGATCAATTTCCGCGAGCACGCCCATAATTTATTGACCAGGGCGGAAAGTGTCTCCTAACCTGTGATCAGTCTTTGTCTCAGGGCACGACGAGTGCGCGATTTCCCCGGAAAACGTCGTCACTGCGACGATTTCCGGGCCGCTATGCGGAAAAGAGAGGTCCATGAGCCCCCACGCGAATACCCAGACCCGACGTAGTGACACCTGCCTGACCACGCTGCTCGCCGAGCAGGTAAGTGCCGCACCCCACCGGACGGCCGTGGTCCACGAGGACCGGAGCCTGACGTTCGCCGAGCTGCTGGACCAGGGCAGACTGCTGGGGGCCCGGCTCAGGCAGGCCGGGGTGACCAGAGGAAGCCGTGTCGGCGTGTTCATGGAGCCCTCGCTGGAACTGATGACGAACGTCTGGGGAATCCTCTGGGCCGGCGCTTCGTACGTCCCGCTCTCCCCTGAATACCCCGAGGAGCGCATCGCATACATGATGGCGGACGCCGGGGTGGAAGTCGTCCTCACCCAGGAATTACTCGAATCCCGCCTACGTGAGATATCGCCCGCCGGCGTCCGGGTCGTCACCACTGATTTTCTCCATGCGACGGAGGAATCCGGCGGGAATATTTCTCCGGCGGCGGACGACTGCGGAGCGGCCGGTCCGGAAGACCTCGCGTACGTCATCTACACGTCCGGCAGCACCGGGAAGCCCAAGGGCGTGATGATCGAGCACCGGAGCGTCGTCAGCCAGATGCGATGGCTGACCGAGACCTGCGGCATCGACGGCGAAAAAACGATCCTGCAGAAGACTCCCCTGAGTTTCGACGCCGCCCAGTGGGAGCTCCTCGCCCCCGCCTGCGGCAGCACCGTGGTGATGGGCGCCCCCGGCATCTACCGGGACCCCGAGGCGATCGTGGCCACCGTCCGGCAGAACGGCGTGACCACCCTCCAGTGCGTCCCCACACTCCTCCAGGCACTGCTCGACACCGAGACCCTCGCCGAGTGCGGCTCGCTGCGCCAGGTGTTCAGCGGTGGCGAGGCCCTGTCCCGCAGCCTCGCCGCCCAGTTCCTCGACACCGTGCCGGACTGCTCGCTCGTCAACCTCTACGGCCCGACCGAGTGCACCATCAACGCCTCCGCCTTCGTCGTCGACCGGGCCGTGGTGGAGAACGGCCCCCGGGTCATGCCCATCGGCACCCCGGTCAGCGGCACCACCTTCCACGTTCTGGACGCGGCCGGCCGGCCGGCGGCGGTCGGCGAGGTCGGCGAACTGCACATCGGCGGCATCCAGCTGGCCCGCGGCTACCTCGGCCGCCCCGACCTCACGGCCGAGAGATTCGTGCAGGACCCCTTCTCCACCACCCCCGGCGCCCGCCTCTACCGCACCGGCGACCTCGCCCACTTCAACACCGACGGGACGGTGCAGTTCGTCGGGCGCACGGACAACCAGGTCAAGCTGCGCGGCTACCGGGTCGAGCTGGACGAGATACGCCAGGCGATCGAGACGCACGACTGGGTCCGCAGCTCGGCCGTCCTGCTCAAGGACGACGAGACCACCGGCTTCCAGAACCTGGCCGCCTTCGTGGAGCTGAACCCCAAGGAAGCCGCCCTGATGGACCAGGGCAGCCACGGCGCCCACCACCAGTCCAAGCGCAGCAGGCTCCAGGTCAGGGCCCAGCTGTCGCACGCGGGCTGCCGCGACGCCGCGGACCTGGCCGGCCGCTCGGTGGCCCCACTGCCCGGCGCCGAGGCCACCCCCGAGCAGCGGGCCCTGGCCTTCGCCCGCAAGACGTACCGCTGCTACGAGGGCGGCCCGGTGAACCGGGACGACATCCTGCGCCTGCTGGCACCGGTCACCCGCCCGGGCATCGTCCCGCGCTCCCCGGAGAGCCTGAGCCGGGCCGAAGTCGGCGCGGTCCTCCGCAACTTCGGCCAGTACCTCAGCGACCAGCGCCTGCTGCCCAAGTACGCGTACGCCTCGCCCGGTTCGCTCTACGCCACCCAGCTGTACCTCGAACTCGACGGCATCGGCGGCATCGAACCGGGCCTGTACTACTACCACCCGCTCCACCACCACCTGGTGCTGATCGGTCCCACCGCGCGGCGGTCCGCGCCGCGGGCGAGGATCCACTTCCTCGGCAAGCACGGCGCGATCGAGCCGGTCTACCGCAACAACATCCGGGAGGTCCTGGAGATCGAGGCCGGGCACATGGTCGGCCTCTTCGAGGAGGTGCTCCCCGCCTACGGCCTCGGCATCGCCGCCGCCGCGCACCAACCCGCGGCCCTGGAGCGACTCGACTGCGCCGAGGAGGACCACTACCTGGGCACGTTCGACCTCGTACCGCACGACGCGGAGGGCGGCGCCGACGCGCTGGACGTCTACGTCCAGGCGCACCCGGGCCGGATCGACGGCCTGCCGGCCGGGCAGTACCGGTACGCCGACGGCGACCTGGTGCGGATCTCGGACGACCTGGTCCTCAAGAAGCACGTCATCGCCATCAACCAGCGGGTCTACGAGCGGGCGGGCCTCGGCATCAGCCTGGTCGCCACCGGCCCGGACGCCTGGCGGCACTACCTCGACCTCGGCAGCAAGCTGCAGCGACTGCAGATGAACGGCCTGAACCTCGGCTTCATGTCCTCGGGCTACAGCTCCAAGACCGGCAACGACCTGCCCGCGGCCAAGCGGCTGAACAGGATCCTCACCGACTGCGGACTGCCCACGGGACCGTCGTACTTCTTCGTCGGCGGGCACGTCAGCGACGAGCAACTGCGCGGCGAGGACATGAAGGAGGACGTTGTCCACATGCAAGGGCCGGCCGAGCTGATCAAGGAGGACCTCGCCGGACTGCTGCCCCGCTACATGCTGCCCAACCGGATCATCGTCCTGGACAGGCTGCCCCTGACCGCCAACGGGAAGATCGACAACAAGGCCCTGGAGGCCTCGCAGCAGGCCGAACTCTCGCTGGCCGCACGGCCCTTCGTCGCGCCCCGCACCCGTACCGAGCGCCGCATCCGCGACCTGTGGCAGAGCGTCCTGAAGCAGGAGCAGATCTCCGTTACGGACGACTTCTTCGAGCTGGGCGGCAACTCCCTGCTCGCCGTGGCCCTCATGAACCGGATGAACAGGACGTTCGGCGAACAACTTCCGCTGCAGGTGCTGTTCGACGCGCCCACCGTCGACAGGCTGGCCGCCCGGATGGATGCCGAGGCATCGGAGCCCCTCCCCCGGCTCGTCCCGCTCCAGCCCGAGGGCACCGGCACCCCGATCCACTGCTGGCCCGGCCTGGGCGGCTACCCCATGAACCTGCGCCCGCTGGCCGCCGCACTGGGCAAGGACCGGCCCGTCCACGGCATCCAGGCCCACGGCATCAACCGCGGCGAGGTGCCCTACGGCACGGTCAGCGAGATGGCGGCGGCGGACGTCGAGGCCATCCGCAGCATCCAGCCCGAAGGTCCCTACTTGCTGTGCGGCTATTCGTTCGGCGCCCGCGTCGCCTTCGAGGCGGCCCGGCAGCTGGAGCAGGCCGGGCAGCGGGTCGAGCACCTCTTCCTCATCGCCTCCGGCATGCCGCGGCTGCGCGAGGAGGACACGGCCGGCTCGACGGGCCGGGCGGACTTCACCGACCGGGCCTTCCTCGCCGTCCTCCACTCCGTCTTCGCCGGCACCCTCAGCGGCCCGCAGCTGGACGACTGCCTGCGCACCGTCACCGACGAGGCCGGCTTCGTCGACTTCGTCACCGGCCGCATGCCCGGCCTCGGTGCGGAGCTGGTCCAGGCCGTCACCGGCATCGTCAAGCGCACCTACTCCCCGACGTACGAGTTCCACGAATTGGCCGGACGACGCCTGAGCGCCCCCGTGACGCTCGTCAAGGCCAACGACGACAACTACTCCTTCGTCGAGCGCCAGGGCGCCTTCTCCGTCACGCCACCCGTCGTGCACCACCTGCCTTCCGGCCATTACGAACTGCTGCGCGAGCCACACGTCACCGCACTCGCCGCACTGGTCAACGACCGGCTGAGCACCACCGCCACCGCCAGCTCCCCGGTTCCGGGGCAGGTCCCCCCGTCCCGCGTCATCTCCCAGGAGGTCGGAGTGCCCCACATCAGCATCAAGCACTTCCCCGTCGCCCTCAGCGAGGCACAGGAGAAGGAACTCCTCGCCGCCCTCACCTCGGCGGTGAGCAACGCCTTCGGCTGCAAGGAGGACGTCGTCTCCATCGCCATCGAACCGGTCGAGCAGGAGGCCTGGCACGAACAGGTCTACGAGCCCGAGATACTCCACCGCCAGGACCTGCTCCGCAAGACGCCCAACTACTGATCACCGTCCCCCGGTTCACGGAAGGAAACCCATGACGACACGCACACCCGGCTCGCATTCCGTCCCCCTCGTCCTCACGGAGGAGGTGGCCGCGGCCGTCGCCGACGGCGACCCGGTGGTGGCCCTGGAGTCCAACGTCATCACCCACGGACTCGCCTACCCGGACAACGCGGCCACCGCCCGGAAGGTGGAGGAAGCCGTACGAGCCGGCGGTGCGGTACCCGCCACCATCGGCATCGACGGCGGCCGGATCCTGGTCGGGATGACCGACGCGGACATCGAGCGCTTCGCCTCCACCCCGGGTATCCCCAAGGTCAGCAGCCGGGACCTGCCGGTCGTCCTCGCCTCCGGCGGCATGGGCGCCAGCACGGTCGCCTCCTCGCTGGTGGCGGCGGAACTCGCCGGCATCACGTTCTTCTCCTCCGCCGGCATCGGCGGCGTCCACCGCGGGGCCGAGACCACCATGGACATCTCCTCGGACCTGATCCAGTTCACCCGCTCCAAGGTGGCGGTGGTCTGCGCCGGTGCGAAGAAGATCCTCGACCTCCGGCTGACCATGGAGTTCCTCGAGACCCATTGCGTCCCCGTCATCTCCTACGGCTTCGACGACTTCCCGGCCTTCTACTGCCGCTCCAGCGGCCTGCGCGCCCCGCATCGGCTGGACGACGAGGCACTCATCGCCCGTGCCGTGGACAGCCACTGGGCCCTGGGCAACCCCGGCGGTGTCCTGATCACCAGCCCCACCCGGGAGGAGGATGCGATCGACGGGGACGACATCGAGGGCGCCATCGCTGCGGCGCTGCGCGGTGCCGAGGCTGACGGGGTGCGCGGCGGTGCCGTGACGAAGTACGTCATGCGCGCCGTGGACCGCGCCACCGAGGGCCGCTCCGCCACGGCCAACATGGCCGTCCTCATCCACACCGCCGAGGTCGGCGGCCGGCTCGCCGCCGCCCACGCCCGGCTCCGGCGCGAGGAGTCGCAGTGAGCACCACCGGGGAAACCGAAGGAAATGAGGAAGCCGTGACACACGTGGCCATGTTCGACCTGGACGGCACGCTCGTCGACTCCCCGCGGGCGATCGTCGAGACCTTCGCCGCCGCCTTCGAGGCGCTCGGCGAGAGCCCCCGGGAGGAGGCGGACGTCCGGGCCACCATCGGCCTGCCGCTGGAGCAGGCGTTCGCCAAGCTGCTGGGCGTCCCGCAGGACGACCCCCTCGTCGCCGACGGCGTCGCCCGCTACCAGGAGGCGTTCCGCACCGTCATCCTGCCCCGTGCCCGCTCGCTGGTCTTTCCCGGCGTCGCCGAGGGCCTGGCCGAACTGCGGCGGCACGGCGTGACGTTGACGGTGGCCACGAGCAAGTTCCACCGCAGCGCCGACGCCCTGCTCACCGCGGCCGGACTGCGTGAGCAGTTCGCCGTGCTGATCGGCGCAGACGACGTCACCCACCCCAAGCCGCACCCCGAGTCGGGGCTGCGCATCCTCGAACAGCTCGGCGCCCGCCCCGAGGACGCCGTGATGGTCGGTGACACCACCCACGACCTGAAGATGGCGCACGCGGCCGGGACCGGGTCGATCGCGGTCACGTACGGGGTGCACGGCCGGGCGGAGCTGCTCTCGGCCGGGCCGTCCCATGTGGCCGAGACGTTCCCGGAGGTCGTGGCGTACATCCTCGGCACGCTGCCCGGTTCCGACATCGTCGACGGGCTGCTGGACGACCGCGCGTACCACATCGAGTTCAACGGCCACCTGACCAACCACGTCAAGCACGCGGTGGTCGCGCTCGCCGGTCTCGGTGTCGCGCCGGAGCGGATCAGGGACTACCACGACAACTACATCCGGATGACGCCGTACGGCTGCGCGGTCGAGCCGGCCAGGCCGGCCGGGCGGACCATCGACGACGACAACTGGCTGGAGCTCGTCGGCAAGCGCCAGGACTGGGCCGCCTACTGCGAGTTCTTCGACCGGCGCGAGCGGGAACTGGGGATGCCGGAACTGCTGCGCCGCTACCTGCCGCAGCTGCTGCCCGGCTGGGCCGGAGCGCTCCAGCACGCGACCATCCACCTGGGCTGGGCACTGGCCGCGGGTCACCGCTGGATGGCCATCGAGGGAATCTCCTACCTGGCGTTCTCCTACGTGAGCTGCCATCCCGAGCGCTCGGTCCCCTCGGCCGCGCAGGAAGCGGAGACGCCGAAGGACTCGCTGCTGCGCATTGCCCGCCACTGGGAGGCGAACCAGCCGCAGCTCGGCGCATGGGTGGAGAACCTGGTCGGCGAGACCTCGGCCGACATCCACCCGGAGCTGCGCAGGTCCGGACTCCAGTACCGGATCGCCCGGATGCTCGGCGAGGGCCACCCGCTGATCCACGACGCCCCCGGCTGGATCAAGGGGCAGGACCCCGCCGCAAACTGGGACGAGCTGGCCTACGTGGTCACCCTGCTGTACCTGGCAGAGCCGGGCGACTTCTTGCTCCTGCACCTCATCACCGCTCTGCACGCGATGCGGGCCATCTCCGATGCGCTCCCCGCCGAACAGCGCCCCGGTGTGGTCAAGGCGTACTGGACCGGCATCCTGGGCGTGCTGTTCTCCCGCGGCCACTTCTCCGCGCCCGGGAAGCTGACCGCGCTCGACGGCCTCTTCGACACCGCGACGGACGACCTCTCCGACCCGCGCTGGGCCCGTGAATGGGACTGGCACATCGCCCGGGCCGTCGAGGAGGAGGAAGAGCACAACCCCAAGCTCGTCCACGTGATGCGCGAGTTGTGGCACCGCACGGGCGGCAGGTCGATCTACCGGGTCGCCGCGGGCCAGTTCACCGCGACGCCGGAGCTTCCGCCCACCTTCGAGCAGCCGCCGACCGACTGACCGCCCTCCCAGGCAAGGACCAGAGATGACCACCGCACTTCGGCAGACCAGTGACGCAGCCGCCTGGACCGGCCCCGCACCCGTCGCCTCCATCGAGCAGTACCTGGGCCGCAACGTCCACCTGCTGCCCCAGACCAACCAGCTCCGCGCCCTGCACACCGTCGTCCGGGACCGGGAGGCCAGCCGTCAGGACTTCGTGTTCCATGCCGGCCGGATCATCCGCCTCCTGACCGAGGCCGCCCTCGACCTCCTGCCCTTCGAGCCGCACGACGTCCGGACCCCGGTCGGCAGCACGTACCGCGGGCTGCGCTTCGCCGACGGGCTGGTCGCCGTGCCCATCGTGCGTGCCGGGGAGAGCATGGAGAGCGAACTGCGCGCGGTGATCCCGGGGCTGAGGATCGGCAAGGTCCTCATCCAGCGCGACAAGACGACCAAGCGACCGCACCTGTACTACCGGTCGCTCCCCGACGACATCGCCGACCGCCACGTCCTGCTGCTGGACCCGATGCTGGCGACGGGCGGCACGGCGGTGGCCGCCATCGAGCTGCTGCTCGAACTGGGCGTGCCCGAGGAGCACATCGTCTTCGTCAACTTCATCACCGTGCCGGAAGGCATCACGGCGGTGTGCGAGCGCTTCCCCGGGGTGCGGATCGTGACGTCCGCGATCGAGGAGAGGCTCAACGAGAACGCCTACATGGTGCCCGGTATCGGCGACTTCGGTGACCGCTACTTCGGCACGGACCGCTAGTGCCTGTTGTGCAAGTGCTGGTCACAGCCATTCGTTCGATGGCTGCGACCAGCACCGTCACTTCGTAGCGGACGGCCAGTTTGTCGTACCGCGTGGCGACGGCCCGGTGGCACTTGAGGCGATAGATCCCGCACTCGACAGCGTGCCGCTGCTTGCAGTCGTCCTTGTCGCCCGCACGCGGTCCGGGTGTTTGCGCGGCCTGCCGAAGCCGGGCCGGGGAACCCGGATCGTTTCCAGGACGGGCTCAAACTGCGGTAAGTCGCCCCTCTGCCCGGCCGTGATCACCACCCGCCAGCGGCTTCTGCCCCTGCTCGACCGCGATGGGGTGTGCCAAGGCCGGGTCAGGTGAAGTCGTCGGGGGTTGGTCGGTTCTCGGATCGGATCGCGTCGGGAGTGCTCCCTGGAGACCTTCAGCACCAAGCCCACGCCCCAACTACACCTCCAGAAGATCACACCAGGCCGCCGGCTTCGAGTGAGGCTCGGACCCGGGCGAGGCCCTCCGCCCTCCAGTGGTCCCGGCCGGGCATCCGGTCCGCGTGGCGCCAGCGCCAGGCCGAGAACAGGGCCCAGTCCACGGCGCGGCACCGGTGCAGCAGCTGCGGATCGGCCCCCGCGTAGTGCTCCGCCACCCCGTCGGGCGCATGGGCGAGGTCGAACTCGACCGGCCCCCGGCAGCACGTGGCGAGGTCCACGAAGAGCGGTCCCCGCACGGTGGCGAGGAGGTTGCCCTCGTGCGGCTCACCGTGCAGCAACTGGTCGCGGGTCCGGTCCGCGCCGATCGCGGCGCTCACCTCGCCCAGAGCGCGGCCGAGGAGCTCCCGGTCGGCGCCGGACAGGTCCGGGGACCGCTCCCGGTCGGTCACCTCCTGCAGCGCACGGGCAGCCCGGTCCGTGAAGTGGGGCGCGTCCAGCTCGACCCGGCGCAAGGCGGCGTGCTGCCGCATCAGCGCGTCCGCGTACGCGGCCGGCGAGATCTCCGCCACCACCGGTGCGTAGTAGGCCCACAGCGAGACGGCGAAACCGTCCCGCACGTACACCCGGGGCTCCACCCGGGGCTCCAGCTCGGCCACCGGGGCGCCGACGGCCGCGAGTCGGCGGGCCACCTCCACCTCGAACCCCGAGTCGGCCAACTGCCCCGGCGGCGCGACCCGGGCCAGCACGTCGCACGGGAGCAGGCGCAGCGCGGCGCGGTCCGAATCGTGGACGACGACCACGTCGTCGACGCGCAGACCCAGCTCCGCGGCGGTCGCCCGCCCCGCCTCCATCGCCCGACGCAATTCCCCAGGCTCCATGTCGTTCTCCTCGTCGTCGGGCACCACAGTGTCTCCCGTCTCCGCTCCCCACCGGGGAGCACGGTTCGTCCACCCGCCCGGCCCGTGCCCGACCCGTCGGGTCGTGGCCGCTCCGGTCGGTTGCCGCGTTCCGGGCGCTGGTGTAGGCGACCGCCCAGGGCAGGCGGGCCTGCGGCGCTGAGGACGAGGTCTCGGCGCGGCGGCGGGCCGGCGGGCCACAGGCCGACGGGGACACCAGGGCCCGCACCGGCCGACCCGACACGCATCCGTAGGGCCGCCGATGAGGCCAGACGGGCTGGTGAGGGGCCTGCCCACGATCGGGCCGACGACGAGGTCGCAGCGGTCGAAGACGCCGAGGGGCGTGTCACCGCCGTTCCGTCGAAGGCAGCCCGCTAGAACGGCTTTTCCTTGGGGCCGGGAGGGTGCGTCTTCCCAGCGGAGCCGCATCCGCCCAGCGCCAGCACGAGTGTCAGGCGGGTACGTCGGTCATCGCGCTGCTCCCACGTACGGGGCTGTAGTCACCGTTCCCCCAAGCCCGCGGCCGATGGCCCGAGTCTGCCGTGGCGGCCACCGCCCCAGGGGCCGGACTGTGCGTCGAGGCGGCTCCCGCCTAAATAGAGCGTTCATCCTAGAACTGTGCTACGTTCTTGCCGCGCCCACTAAAGCGCTCGTTCCACTAGCGATGCAAGCAAACCAACGGAGGTTCCCTTCTCATGAGCAGCAACCAGTCCGTCACCGTCATCGGGCTCGGCCCCATGGGACAGGCGATGGCCGAGGCCTTCCTCGACAACGGGCACGAGGTCACCCTCTGGAACCGCACCGCTTCCCGGGCCGACGCCCTGGTGGCCCGTGGCGCCGTCCTGGCCAAGAGCGTCGCGGACGCCGTGCAGGCCAACGAACTGGTGATCCTCAGCCTGACCGACTACGACGCCATGTACGCCGTGCTGGAGCCGGCGGCCGACGTGCTGAAGGGTCACGTGTTCGTGAACCTCAGCTCCGACACGCCGGAGAAGACGCGGGCCGGCTCCCGCTGGATCATCGAGCGGGGCGGCGTGCACCTCACCGGCGGAGTGACGGTTCCGCCGGCGGGCATCGGCAAGCCCGAGTCGAAGACCTTCTACAGCGGCCCCCGCGCCGCCTTCGACCGGCACCGCGGCAGCCTGGAGGTGCTCACAGGCACCGACTTCCGCGGTGAGGAGCCGGGGCTCGCGGCCCTGATGTACCAGATCGGCATGGCCATGTTCTGGCCGTCGATGCTCAGCTACTGGCAGGCGATCGCCCTGGCCGAGGCGAACGGTCTGAAGGCGGCGGACATCCTGTCCCACGCCAACGACACGATGCTCGCGATGCCGCACTTCCTCGGCTTCTACGCCGAGCGCATCGACGCGGGCAACCACGAGGGCGACGTCGACCGGTTGGCGATGGGCCTGGCGAGTGTCGAGCACGTCAAGCACACCATCGGCGACGCGGGTGTGGACACCTCGTTCCAGTCGGCGGTGGTGGACCTCTTCCGCCGCGCGATGGACGCGGGGCACGCGGCCGACAGCTTCTCCAGCATCGTCGAACTCCTGAAGAAGTCCGCGTGAGGCGCCGGGCATCCGCCTGACCGCTCCACCACCGGGCCCTCCTGGCCCGGGCGACGGGGAAACCGCCGTCGCCCGGGCCAGGAGGGCCCCAGCGGCGTTCCACCATAACGAGCGTTCGTCACGTAATGACGAACGCTCGTCATACCGGAACGGACAGCACGCGCAGGGGGCGCCGTGCGCGCCGCCGTCACGAGCCGGCGGTGCGTACGGCGCCCTTCGCAGCGCCCGGAGCCGTGCAGCTACGGCGCCCTCACCCCCTGCTCCTCCGAGGTGTCGGCGGGTGTCAGCCGGACCGCTTCCGTCGGGCACACGTCCAGTACGGCGGTCGCGGCCCCGATGTCCCGGGGGTCGGTCAGCTCGGTACGGCTCACCACCGCGTGGCCCTCGGCGCCCACCCGGAACAGCTCCGGGTGCATCGCCTCACAGGTCCCCGCGCCGGTGCACACCGTCGCGTCGATCGACAGGAGCCGGGGGCCGCCCCGCTCCTCGCTCTCGCGTGGAACGGACACGTCCGTCCTCCGCTCGCTCACAGCTCCACCGGCAGGGACGGCAGGCTGCGCAGCAGCCAGTTCTCCTCGAACAGGACGTCCTCGCGGGGCACCGCCAGGCGCATCCGCGGGAACCGCTCCAGCAGCGCCGGGACCGCGACACCGGTCTCCAGGCGGGCCAGCGCCGCGCCCATGCAGTTGTGCAGTCCGTGCCCCAGGGCCAGGTGCCGCTGCCCGGTGCGGGTGATGTCCAGCCGCCGGGGATCGGTGTACTTCTCCGGGTCGTTGTTGGCCGACTGGAGACCGGCCACGACGGGTGTCCCAGCGGCCAACGGCACGCCCCCGATCTCCAGGTCCTCCTTGGCCAGCCGGAACAGGCCGACGCAGAAGGCGCCGTCGTAGCGCAGGAACTCCTCGACCGCGGTCGGCGTGTGCTCGGGGTGCTCGCGCAGCAGCCGCAGTTGGTCGGGGTGGTCCAGCAGGGCGAGGACCGCCGAACCGATCAGATTGCGGGTGGTGTCGATCCCCGCCATGATCATCACGGCTACCAGCGAGACGAGTTCGTCCTCCGTCAGCTGGTCCTCCCCGTCCCGGGCGTGGACGAAGTGGGAGGTGAGGTCGTCGCCCGGGTTGCGGCGCTTCTCGATGATCAGCTCACGGCCGTAGTCCACGAGTTCCTCGAACGCGGCGGCGACCTCGCCCTCGTGGTCGGGGTTGTCGGGGTCGGCGTGGAACGCGCGCTCGATGGCGTCGAGCATCTCGCCGAACCGCTTGAGCGGGAATCCGAGGATCTCGCCCGTCACGTCGGCGGGAATGCGGCCGGCGTAGTCCATGACGTTCGGCGCGTCCGACTTCTCCAGACGCGCCAGGCACTCACCGACGATGCGGTCCACCGGCTCCTTCCAGGCCGCCACCCGGCGCGGGGTGAAGGCGCCCATCGCCAGCCGCCGCACCCTGGTGTGGTCCGGCGGGTCGAGCACGGTGAGGATGCGGCCGATCAGCGTCCCGGCCCCGAAGATCATGCCGGAGCGGCGGAACTCCTCGCTGCCCCACGCGTCCCCGTCGTTGCTGAAGCGCTGGTCGCTGAGCAAGGCCTTGACATCGTCGTAGCGGGACAGGAACACCATCGGCACGTCGCCGACGGGGAACCGGAAGCGGTGGACCGGGTCGTGCACGCGCAGCCAGTCGTACACCGAGTAGGGGTCACGGTAGTACGCGGAGTCGAACAGCGCGGGAGCCTCAGAGATTGTGCCCATAGTCGGCCTCCAGAGGACGGCTCAGATGTAGTCGGTACCGGGTTCCAGACCGAGCAGGACGCGGCCGTGCGCCTCGAGGGAGCTGGTGGGGGTCAGCAGTCCGTGCAGGGACAGCGCCGAGATGTCGCGGAACGCGCGCTGGAAGTGGTTGCTGCGCACGATGGTGGACGCCGAGCTGATGTCGTACAGCATCTGCACCGCGTCCTTGGTGGCCTCCACGACGTAGCCGACCTGTCCGCGCACCGTCACCTTCTCCTCGACGGTCAGCTGCTCACCGCGGTCGGCGCGCTCCTGCACGACCCGCAGCCAGTCCCGGGACAGCTCCTCGCAGGCGGCGATCTGGTTCGCCGCGCGCGCCACCGTGATCTGCGTGTACGGGTGTTCGCGCTGGTCGGTCCAGTTGGTGTACGTGATGGCCTTGCCGGTGACCCGCTCGGTGAACAGGTCGAGGGCGGAGCGGGCTATGCCCAGGTACACCGGGGCGCAGGTGGCCAGAATGTAGCTGAGCAGGCCGTAGTTGCGGCCCTTGACCTCGGCGTTCCAGCGGTCGCCGGTGGCGGCGTCGTAGACGGAGGCGTCGACCACGCGGTGCGCCGGGACGAACACGTCCTTCACCGTGGACGTGGCGCTGCCGGTGCCCGCGGCGCCGAACACGTCCCAGTCGTCCGCGACCGTGATGTCCTCGGCGGGCACCAGCGCGAAGAGCTCCTCGTGCCGGCCGTCGGGGTGCTCGACCAGGGCCGCGTGGATGTTCCACTGGGCCCCGGGCACGCCGGTGTTGAACCGCCAGCTGCCGCTGAGCCGGTAGCCGCCCTCCACGGGGGTGAGGGTGCCGGACGGGGTGAAGCCGCCGGAGACGCGCACCGAGCCGCCCGCGAAGACCTCCTCCTGGGCGCGGTCGGGGTAGAGGCTCACTATCCAGGCGCTGGAGATCCACACCATGGACACCCAGCCCGTCGAGGCACAGCCCTGGGAGATCGCGTTGATGATCTCCGCCTGTTCGGCCACGGGCAGGTCCAGCCCGCCGAATCGCTCCGGAACCGCGGTGCGGAAAACGCCAGCCTTTTCCAGCAGCTCGATGTTCTCGTCGACGAGCCAGCGCTGCTTCTCGGTCTCCATTCCATTGCGGCGGAACGTGGGCACCGCTTCCCGCACCGCCTTGAGGACCTGTTGTGCTTCCGTGCCGAGCGGGCTCATTCTGCCTCCATAGAGTTCTTTGTCTGCGCGGGCGTGAAGTCGCCCGTTCGCGGAACGGCTTCACCGTATTCGGGGCATGGAATCGGCCATCCATCGCACGGCAACGGGCCGCCCACCCGAGCGGTGCGGGCGGCCCGCCCTGCCGGGCCCCGGGGCCGGAGGGGGACCGGATCGGGGGCGGTCCGGAGCATCCCTGGGCGGTGGGTTCGTCAGTTGATCAGGGGCGCCTGTTCGACAGTGATCACGGATGCGACGTGGGACCCGGGCGAACCGCTGCTGCCGGCCGATCCGGTCCGCGGACGGCGCCGGGCCGGCCACCGCCGCATGCCCGGGGCCATCGCGTGGACATACCGCGCCGGCTCGCCCCGGCGGGGCCGTCCGGACGAGCCCGGCTCCTTCCGGACGGCTTGCGAGCGGCTGCCCAGGTGGGCCGTCGACGGGGCGTGGGAGAGGAGCCTCGCCGCCGTCCGGGCGACAGCCGATGCCGTCGATGACCTGCACCCGCCTCCGGACCGGTCAGGTCCCGCATCCGGGTCCTCTCGCGGGCTCCGACGGCGTGCCGGCGAGCCCGCGCCACAGTGGAGCCGGCCGGCGTCGCCGACCCGGCCCGCGCCGACGGCCAGCGCCAGGGGCCGTGCACGACCGTCCACCACGGGGGGGGGACCTCGGTGCTCGGCCCGGGCGGGAGCGTCCTGGCGCGTGGCCGGCCGGCCCGTCCCGGCGTACGGCCCGGCGGAACCTCGCGGTCGTCCCGCAGTCACCGGACCGGATCGGCAACCGTGTGCGGCACGGCCGCCGAGGCGGTCGTCCACCCGGCCTCGACGCGGACGCCTCCAGGCAGCCGCGACACCGCCGGACGGTGCAGCGACCACCTCGGCAGTTGCGTGCCCCGGCCACACGGACCGGCGGGAGACACGACCTGCGCCTCGGACGTCAGTCGGCGACCAAGCCCCCGTCGACGGGCCGGTCGATGGCCATCAGCCACCTGCCGTCCTCGACCCGGCGCAGCACGTCCGTGCAGGTGCCCTCGAGATGCATCGGCTGGCCGTCGCCGTCGGTGCCGTCGATGACGAAGCGCACGCCGATCAGGGCCACGTCACCGGCCACCCAGGAGTGGGTGACCTCCGCCTGCAGCGTGGGCTTCGCGGCGAGGAACTCCTTGAAGAACTCCTTGCGGGCCTCACCGGTGAGGGGCTCGCCCGAGAAGTTCGAGATGGCGTCGGCGCGGTAGAGCCTGTCGAACAACTCGCCGTCACCCGAGTTGAACACCTGGAGGAAGATCTCGTTCTGCGTGTCAGTGTCGCCGGTGAGGTCCGGCTTGTCGAAGTCGATGTCGACGGTGAAGCTCATGGCTGGGAATCCTCCGGTTGCCTTGACTGGTCGATGTGCCGGGCGGTGCGGCTCACTCCTGGCCGTACGGGTCGTCGATGGCGTAGCGCCAGTTGCCGTCCGTGCCGCGACGCAGCACGTCGAGGCCCACTCCCTCGAGGTGCTCGGGGTTGCCGTCCTCGTCGGTGGTGTCCATGGTCCAGTCCACGACCAGCAGGGCCGTGTCCTCCGTGACGAACGACTGCCGCGGCACGGCCGTCATCTGCGCTCCGCGGGCGAGGTATTCGCGGACCGTGTCGATACGGGCCTGACCGGTCAGCGGCTCCCCGGGCTCCCACACGGCGACGGCTTCTTCCGTATACATGGCATTGACCGCGTCCGCGTCGCCGGCGTTGAACGCCTCGACGTAGAGAGCGGTGTGCTTTTCCACGTCCTGAGTGAGTTGTGCCATGTTCGCTGTCTCCTTTATTTACCGCGATGGCCGGGCATCGCCTATTTCCGCAGCTCCCACCGAAGGGTAACGAGGGGGGACAATCGGACGTCCACTGTCAGGTAATCAACACCTACCGGTCCTCGTGCGTCTTTGAATTACCGGCGCATGATCGGGCGGTCATTAGGCTCGGCAGCCCGGTCCGCCGGAAAAGACGTACGCGGACCGCCGCACGGATTGTCGTGCGCGACGGCGCAAAGGGCGGGAAGAGCCGGTGCTTCTCCTGCCCGGACGACGCCGCACCACTCACTTCACCTCGGGGAGCTGAACACCATGGCGGGCGAGGAAAGACTCCGCGACTACCTCAAGCGAGCCATCGTGGAGGCCCGTGAGGCGCGCGAGCGATTGCGTGAGGTGGAGGACAGACAACGGGAGCCGATCGCCATCGTGGCGATGGCGTGCCGCTACCCGGGTGACGTCTCCTCCCCCGCGGACCTGTGGCGACTGGTGACCGACGGCGTCGACGCGGTGACGCCGTTCCCGGACGACCGGGGCTGGGACCTGGACGCGCTGTACGACCCGGATCCGGGGCGGCTGGGCACCAGCTACACCCGTGAGGGCGGGTTCCTGCACGACGCCGGCCGCTTCGACCCGGCGTTCTTCGACATGTCGCCACGCGAGGCGCTGACGACCGATCCGCAGCAGCGCCTGCTGTTGCAGACGGCGTGGGAGGCGCTGGAGCGGGCCGGTGTCCTCCCGCGCGACCTGCACGGCAGCCGTACGGGCGTGTTCACCGGCGTCATGTACAACGACTACGGTTCCCGGCCGGGTCTGCCGGCGCGGAACACCGAGGGGTACCTGTTCAGCGGGAGCGCCGCCAGTGTCGCGTCGGGGCGTCTGTCCTACACGTTCGGCTTCGAGGGCCCGGCCGTCTCGGTGGACACCGCCTGTTCCTCGTCCCTGGTCGCGATGCACCTGGCCGCGCGCGCACTGCGCGCAGGCGAGTGCACCCTGGCACTGGCCGGCGGAGCGACCGTGATGGCGACGCCCGTGGCGTTCACGGAGTTCTCGCGGTTGCGGGGGCTGGCACCCGACGGCCGGATCAAGTCCTTCGCGGCCGCCGCCGACGGCACCTCCTGGTCCGAGGGCGTCGGCCTCCTCGTCCTGGAACGCCTCAGCGACGCCCGCCGCAACGGCCACCCCGTCCTCGCCCTCCTGCGCGGCTCCGCCGTCAACCAGGACGGCGCCAGCAACGGACTGACCGCACCCAACGGCCCCGCCCAGGAACGCGTCATCCGCCAGGCCCTCGCCGACGCCGGACTGCGCCCCGACGACATCGACGCCGTCGAGGCCCACGGCACCGGAACCCGCCTCGGCGACCCCATCGAAGCCCAGGCCCTCCTCAACACCTACGGCCACCACCGCCCGGCCGACCGACCCCTCCACCTCGGCTCCCTCAAGTCCAACATCGGACACGCCCAGGCCGCGGCGGGGGTGGGCGGTGTGATCAAGATGGTGGAGGCCATGCGCCACGGGGTGCTCCCCCGCACCCTGCACATCGACCGCCCCACCCCGATGGTCGACTGGAGTTCCGGCGCCGTACGGCTCCTCACCGAGCAGCGCGACTGGCCCGACACCGGACGCCCGCGCCGCGCCGCCGTGTCCTCCTTCGGTTTCGGCGGGACCAACGCCCATGTCGTCCTGGAACAGGGGCCTGCGGACGAGGGCGAACCCGGTGCTGTGCAGGAGCCGGGGCCCGGGGGGACGGCCGTCGCCGTCGCCGCGGCGCCGAGGCCCGCGCCGCCGGTCCTGCCGTGGCTGCTGTCCGCCAGGTCCGAGACCGCGCTGCGCGCCCAGGCCGGACGCCTCCTCGACCACGTCCGGGACCATCCCGCCCGCGACCTCGACCTCGCCCACTCGCTCGCCACCACCCGCAGCGTCTTCCGGCACCGGGCCGTGGTGCTGGCGGCGGGCCGCGAGGCCCTGGCAGCGGGCGCGCGGGCGCTGGCGGCGGGCAGCACGGCGCCCGGTGTCGTCCGGGCCGAGGCGGCCGCCGGCCGCACCGCCCTGCTCTTCACCGGACAGGGCGCCCAACGCATTGGGATGGGGGCGGAGTTGTACGAGACCTTCCCCGTCTACGCCCATGCCTTCGACGCCGTGGCGGCCGCGTTCGCACCGCACCTGGACCATCCCCTGGGCGAGGCGCTGCGCACCGGGCACCGCCTCGACGAGACGGCAGTCACCCAGCCCGCGCTGTTCGCGGTCGAGGTCGCCCTGTACCGCCTGCTGGAGTCGTTCGGTGTGACGCCGGACTTCGTGGCCGGGCACTCCATCGGCGAACTCGCCGCCGCCCATGTCGCGGGGGTCCTCGATGTCGCCGACGCCGCCGCGTTGGTCGCCGCCCGGGGCCGTCTCATGCAGAGCGCCCCGCCCGGCGGCGCGATGATCGCCGTGCAGGCGAACGAGGAGGAGGTCACCGCCCTCGTGGCGGAGCATGCGCGCCACCTCGCCGTCGCCGCCGTCAACGGGCCGCGTGCCGTGGTTCTGGCCGGGGACGCCGAGGCCGCCGAGGAGGTGGCGCTCCGGCTCCGTGCCGCCGGCCACCGGACCAGGCGCCTGACCGTCAGCCACGCCTTCCACTCCCCGCACATGGACGGCGTCCTGGACGAGTTCCGCCGGGTCGCCGCCGCGCTGACCTACCGCGAGCCCGGCACGGCGGCCGTCTCCACGGTGACCGGACTCGCTGTCACGCCGGGGCAGTGGTCCTCGGCCGAGTACTGGGTCGAGCAGATCCGCCGGCCCGTCCGCTTCCTGGACGCCGTGCGCACGCTGGAGGCGGCGGGCGTCACCGCCTTCCTGGAGGTGGGGCCCGACAACGTCTGCGCCGCCATGGCGGCCGACTGCCTGAGCGAGCGGGAGGGCAGGGTGACGGTGGCCGCGCTGCGCCGGGGCCGGCCCGAGGCACCGGCCCTGCTGTCCGCTCTGGCAGAGGTGTTCGTCCGGGGGGCCGAGGTGGACTGGGCGGCCCTGTTCGACGGCACCGGGGCGCGGCCGGTGGACCTGCCGACGTACGCCTTCGACAGCGAACGCCATTGGCTGGAGCCCGTGGCCGGTGGCCCGGTCGCCTCGGCCGGGCAGGCCGCCGGCCATCCGCTCCTGGGGCCGGCGACCGCCGTGGCCGGGCTGGGCGAGGTCCTGTTCACCCGGCGTGTCTCCGGTAGCACGAGCCCGTCGCCGTACCGGCACGAGGTGTTCGGCGCGGACGTCGTCGCGGCGCCCGCACTCGTCGAACTCGCTCTGCGCGTCGCCGACGAGACCGGCTGCGCGGGCGTCGGGGAACTGAGCCTGCACTCCCCTCTGGTGCTGCCGGCCGACGGCGTGGTGGAGGTCCAGGTGCGGGTGGCCCTGCCGCGGCAGGACGGCGGGCGCGACCTGACCGTGCACGCGCGGCCGGCGTCCGCCGGAGTGCAGGGCGCGCCGTGGACCCTGCACGCCGAGGGCGCCCTGCTGCCGGACGCGCCCGCTCCCGAGCCGTCCGCTGCCTCGCCCGTCGGGAGGGAGATCCGGCTGCCCGACGACCGGGCCGAGGAGGCCGGGCTGTACGGCATCCACCCGTATCTGCTCGACGCCGCGCTGCGGTCCGTGCCGCAGCGATCCAGCCCCGACCACGTCGCGGCACCGGTCGTCTGGCAGGGCGTGCGGCTCCTCGCCGAAGGGGCCACCGTCGTGCACGCCGAGGTCGTCGAGCGGGAGACGGGCACCGTCTCCCTCCGGCTCACCGATCCCGCGGGCGCGCTCGTGGCCACGGTGGACGGGGTCCGCTTCGCCGACGTCGGGGCCGAGGAGTTCCACGCCCCGCAGGAGGCGGCACCGCTGCCGGACGCGGCGGGAGCGGCTCGTCCGGCACGGGCTCGGGCCGCCTCGGGCACCCCTCGGCAGCCGGGCGGCGGGTTCGCCGCGCTGCCTCGGGCGGAGCGGGAACGCCGGGCGCTGGGCCTGGTCCGCACCGAGGTGGCCGCTGTCCTCGGCCATGCGTCGGTCGACACCATCGCACCGGAACGGCCCTTCCAGGAACTGGGGTTCGACTCGGTGACAGCGGTCGAGCTGCGCGACCGGCTCAGCGCCGCGGCCGGGATCCCGCTGCCGGCGACCACCGTCTTCGACCGCCCGACACCGGCCGCGCTCGCCGCCCGGTTGCTGGAACTGGCGGCGGCGCAGGACGACGGCCCGTCCGAGGTGCTGGAGGCCGGCCTCGACCGGCTGGAGTCCCTGCTGGCCGCACCGCCCGAGGAGACGGCGCGGCGGGTGGAGATCGCCGAGCGGCTGCGCGCTCTCGCCGCCACACTGCACGCCCCCGCCGACGGCCCGGACGGGATCGGGGCGTTCCGTACGGACGGTCCCGCCGGCGCCTCCGGTACGGACGACCCGGCCGCCGCGGCGGCTGCCCGGACGGACACCGCGGCGACGATCGAGACCGCCTCCGCCGACGAGCTGTTCTCCTTCATCGACTCCCAGCTCGGCCGGTCCGCGCACTGACCGCGCCCCGAGCCCACCCCCACGTACGCCGAGGAGAATCGATCACGCATGTCCCACGAACCCAGCGAAGAGAAACTCGTCGACTACCTCAGGTGGGTCACCGCCGACCTGCACAAGGCCCGTCGGCGCATCGCCGAACTGGAGGAGGGCGCGCGCGAACCCGTCGCCGTCGTCGGCACGGCCTGCCGTTTCCCCGGCGGCGTCGCCTCCCGGCATGACCTGTGGCAGCTGGTCGCCGACGGCGTAGACGCCATCTCGCCGTTTCCCGGCGACCGGGGCTGGGACCTGGATCGCCTCTGGGACCCCGACCCGGACCGGCCGGGCACCACGTACACCAAGGAGGCCGGGTTCCTGCACGACGCGCCCCTGTTCGACGCGCCGTTCTTCGGTATTTCGCCGCGCGAGGCCCAGGCCATGGACCCGCAGCAGCGTCTGCTGCTGGAGACGGCCTGGGAGGCGCTGGAGGACGCGGGCATCGACCCGGCGACCTTGCAGGGCAGCCCTACCGGCGTGTTCGCCGGTGTCATCGAGCAGAGTTATCTCGGGCTGGAGGGGCCTCAGGAGCTGGAGGGCCATCTGCTCACCGGCAAGCTGTCCAGTGTCGCGTCGGGGCGTGTGTCCTACACGTTCGGCTTCGAGGGCCCGGCCGTCTCGGTGGACACCGCCTGTTCCTCGTCCCTGGTCGCGATGCACCTGGCCGCGCGCGCACTGCGCGCGGGCGAGTGCACCCTGGCACTGGCCGGCGGAGCGACCGTGACGGCGACCCCGAGCGGATTCGTCGACTTCTCGCGGTTGCGGGGGCTGGCACCCGACGGCCGGATCAAGTCCTTCGCGGCCGCCGCCGACGGCACCTCCTGGTCCGAGGGCGTCGGCCTCCTCGTCCTGGAACGCCTCAGCGACGCCCGCCGCAACGGCCACCCCGTCCTCGCCCTCCTGCGCGGCTCCGCCGTCAACCAGGACGGCGCCAGCAACGGACTGACCGCACCCAACGGCCCCGCCCAGGAACGCGTCATCCGCCAGGCCCTCGCCGACGCCGGACTGCGCCCCGACGACATCGACGCCGTCGAGGCCCACGGCACCGGAACCCGCCTCGGCGACCCGATCGAAGCCCAGGCCCTCCTCAACACCTACGGCCACCACCGCCCGGCCGACCGACCCCTCCACCTCGGCTCCCTCAAGTCCAACATCGGACACACGGTCGCGGCCGCCGGAGTGGGCGGTGTGATCAAGATGGTGGAGGCCATGCGCCACGGGGTGCTCCCCCGCACCCTGCACATCGACCGCCCCACCCCGATGGTCGACTGGAGTTCCGGCGCCGTACGGCTCCTCACCGAGCAGCGCGACTGGCCCGACACCGGACGCCCGCGCCGCGCCGCCGTGTCGGCGTTCGGGGTGAGCGGCACCAACGCGCACGTGATCCTGGAGCAGGCCCCCGCCCCTCCCGCGCCCCCGGCCGGCGGCGACGGGACAGGGACGAGTGCGCCGCCGGTCCTGCCGTGGCTGCTGTCCGCCAGGTCCGAGACCGCGCTGCGCGCCCAGGCCGGACGCCTCCTCGACCACGTCCGGGACCATCCCGCCCGCGACCTCGACCTCGCCCACTCGCTCGCCACCACCCGCGCCGCCCACGACCACCGGGCCGCCGTCGTCGGGGCCGGGCGGGAGGACCTGGTGGCCGGGCTGACGGCGCTGGTGTCCGGCGGCCGGGACCCGCGCCTGCTGCGGGACCGCCGGGACCACGGCCGGCTGGCCTACGTCTTCACCGGGCAGGGCGCCCAACGCGTCGGCATGGGACAGGAGTTGTACGAGACCTTCCCCGCGTACGCGGCCGCGTTCGACGAGGTGGCCGCCGCCCTGGACCCGCATCTCGCACAGCCGTTGGCGGAGGTGATCCGCGACGGCCGGGGGCTGACGGAGACGGTCAACGCCCAGCCGGCCCTGTTCGCGGTCGAAGTGGCCTTGTACCGGCTGCTCGAGTCGTTCGGGACACGGCCCGATCTGGTGGCCGGGCACTCGGTGGGCGAGCTGGCCGCCGCCCATGTCGCGGGCGTCCTCGACCTGGCGGACGCCGCGGCGCTGGTGGCCGCCCGCGGCTCGCTGATGCAGTCCGCGCCGCGCGGCGGCGTCATGGTGGCGGTGCAGGCCGAGGAGGCGGAGGTCTCGGAACTCCTCGCGACCCGACCGGGATTGGCGCTCGCGGCGGTCAACGGCCCTGCGGCCGTCGTGATCTCCGGGGACGCCGATGCCGCCGCCGAGGTGCGCGCCGTACTGGCCGAGCGCGGCCGGCGCACCCGCGTCCTGGACGTCAGCCACGCCTTCCACTCCCCGCACATGGACACCGTCCTGGACGGCTTCCGCGAGGTGGCCGCGCGTGTGACCTACCACGCGCCGCGCATCCCGGTGGTCTCCACCCTCACCGGCGAGCCGGCCCGCGACGACGACCTGCGCAGCCCCGGCTACTGGGCCGCGCAGCTGCGCGGCACGGTGCGCTACGCCGACGCGGTGAGGGCGCTGCGCGCCGAGGGGGCCGCCACTGTGGTCGAACTGGGCCCGGACGCGGTGCTCGTGCCGCTGGCCGCCCAGATCGACGACGGCCTGACCGGGCTGGTCCTGCTGCGGCAGGGGCACGCCGAGGCGGAGACCGCGATCGCCGGCCTGGCCCGGCTCCACAACCGGGGCGTACCGGTGGACTGGGCGGCGTTCTTCGCCGGCACCGGCGCCCGGCGGACACCCCTGCCGACGTACGCCTTCGAGCGCCGCCGCTACTGGGTGGAGCCGCAGGAGCAGAACGGACGGGACGCGACCGATCTGGGGCTGCGCCCCGGCGAGCACCCGCTCCTGGGGGCTGCGGTGCGGCCGGCGGGCTGTGACGAGGTGCTGTTCACCGGCCGGCTCTCGCCGCACGTACGACCGTGGCCGGCGCGGCACACCGTGGACGGACGGGATGTGCTGCCGTCGTCGGTGCTCGTCGAGCTGGCGGTGCGCGCCGGTGACGAGGTGGGCTGCACCGTGCTGGAGGAGCTGGAGACCGGTCCGCCGCTGGTGCTGCCCGCGGGGGCCGGACTCCAGGTGCAGGTCCGGGTGGGTGGCGAGCGGCCCGACGGGCGCGCCGTCACCGTGCACGCCCGGCCCGACGGCACCGACGTGCCGTGGACGCGGTACGCCCGCGGTCGCCTCGGCACCGGACCGCTGGGCCCGGGCGGGAGCGCCGCGCAGTGGCCCCCGTCCGGCACGGAGCGCGTCGACCCGGCGGACGTGCGGGCGCTGCTGACGCGTGGCGACGAGTGGTACGGGCCGGTGTACCAGGAGGTGACGGCGGCCTGGCGGAGCACCGACGCGGTGTTCGCCGAGGCGGCGCTGCCGGCGCCCACGGCGGCGTCGGCAGCGGAGTACCTGCTGCACCCGGCGCTGCTCGACGCCGCCGTGCACGCCGGACGCGCCGTCGTGGGCGGCGGTGCGGATGCCGTGCCGCAGACCGTGACGCGGTGGCGGGGCGTGCGGCTCCTGGCGCGCGGAGCCGCCGCCGTACGGGTGCGGCTGGCCGTGGACGGTGACGGGGCGGCCACGTTGGCGCTGGCCGACCGGGCCGGGCTGCCCGTCGCCTCGGTCGACTCCGTCACGGTGCGCCCGCTGGCGCCGGGCGAGATCGACCGGGCGGCGGCCAGGCCCGCCGACAGCCTGTTCCACCTCGACTGGAGCCCCTTGACCTCTGCGCCTCCCGGCCGACCGGTGCGGTGGGGCCTGCTCGGCACGGCGCCCCACGGGTTCCCAGGGCCACGGTTCGCCGACGCCGAGGACGCGGCCGCCGCGCTCGCCGGCACGCCCGTGGACGCACTGGTGCTCGTGCACCGGCCCCCGCGCGCCGAGGACATGGCGGCGGTGCACCAGGCCACGGGCGAGGTGCTGGAGGCGGTACGGCGCCACCTCGCCGAGGAGCGGCTGTCCGACGTCCCGCTGGTGGTCGTGACGCGCGAGGCGGTCCGGGTGCGGGACGGGGACGCGTGCGATCCCGGCGCCCGCGCGGTGTGGGGCCTGCTGCGGTCGGCGCAGTCGGAGGCGCCGGGCCGGGTCCTGCTGGTCGACACCGACGACACCGATCCGGCCGCGGCCGTGGAGGCGGTGTGGGCCTCGGGTGAGCCGCAGGCGGCGGTGCGGGCGGGGCGGGTGCACCTGCCCCGGTTGCGGCCCGCCTCGGCCGTCCCGGCCGCTTCGGCGGCCACCGCGCCGAGGCTCGGTCCGCACGGCACGGTGCTCATCACCGGCGGCACCGGCTCCTTGGGCGCGCTGTTCGCCCGGCATCTGGTCCGCCGGCACGGTGTGCAGCAGCTCCTGCTGGCCAGCCGACGCGGTGAGCAGGCCCCCGGAGCCGGCGAACTCGCCGCCGAACTGAAAGAGCTGGGGGCTCAGGTCACCATCGCGGTGTGCGATGTGAGCGACCGGGCGGATGTGGCCGCGCTGCTGGCGGGCATACCCGAGGAGCATCCGCTGACCGGCGTGATCCATCTGGCCGGTGTGCGCGACGACGGCCTGATCGGTTCCCAGACCCAGCGGCGGCTGGCGGACGTGCTGCGGCCGAAGGCGGACGCGGCCTGGCATCTGCACGAGCTGACCGCCGGTCTGGACCTCGCGGCGTTCGTGCTGTTCTCCTCGGTCGCGGGTCTGGTCGGCGGCCCGGGACAGTCCACGTACGCGGCGGCCAACTCCTTCCTCGACGGCCTGGCCGAGCTGCGGGCCGCCCGCGGGCTGCCCGCCACCTCGATCGCGTGGGGTCTGTGGGCCCAGGACGGTGGCATGTCCGCCGATCTGAGCGAGAGGGACCTGCGGCGCATCGCCCGCAGCGGCTTCCGCCCGCTGTCCGAAGCGTCGGGCCCGGCCGTCCTCGACCTGGCGCTCGGCCTCGGCCGGCCGGTCTTGGTCGCCTCGCCGCTGGACCTGGCCGCCGTACGCGAACAGCCCCAGGTCCCGCACCTGTTCCGGGAGCTGGTCCGCGTCACCCGCCGCCGGGCCGCCCAGGACACGGAGGCGGCCGAGCCGCTGGCGACGCGACTGGCCGGTCTCACGCCGCAGGAGCGGCTGCGGATCGCCACCGAGGCCGTGACGGCCGAGGTCGCCGGTGTGCTCGGGCACGGCGCGGAGGCGATCGCGGCGGACCGCCCCTTCCAGCAACTGGGGTTCGACTCGCTCACCGCCGTGGAGCTGCGCAACCGCATCGGCGCCCTCGCCGGTGTACGGCTGCCCGCCACCCTCGTCTTCGACCATCCCACCCCGGCGGCGCTGGCCGGCTATCTGCTGACCGTGCTGGTGGCGGACGGAGCGCAGGCGCCGGCCGGGCCGCCCACCGTCGACTTCGCGGCCGAGGCGGTGCTCGCCGAGGACGTGCGCCCGGCACCGGAGGTGGTGCGGTGCGCGACCGATCCGGAGCGGGTGCTGCTGACCGGGGCGACCGGGTTCCTCGGCGCCTTCTTGTTGCGCGACCTCATGCGCACCACCAGGGCCACGGTTGTCTGCCTGGTGCGGGCGGCCGACGAGACCGCCGCGCGGGAGCGGCTGCGGGAGAACCTGGAGCGGTACGCGGTGTGGGAGGAGGTCGACCCGGACCGGCTGGCGGTGGTGGTCGGCGATCTCGCGCAGCCCCGGCTGGGCTTGCCCGAGGAGGAGTTCGACGCGCTGGCCGCCACGGTGGACGTGGTCTACCACAACGGCGCGCGGGTGCACTGGCTGCATCCCTACGAGGCGTTGCGCGCGGCCAACGTGCGGGGCACCGAGGAGGTGCTGCGGCTGGCCGCGCGCCACCGCAGCGTGCCCGTCCACTACGTGTCCACCGTCGGGGTGTTCGCCGAAGCGGCCGAGCACGGACGGCCGCTCAGGGTGACCGATCCGACGGGTCCCGCCGAACGTCTGCCCAGCGGCTACCTCCAGAGCAAGTGGGTCGCGGAGCAATTGATCGCGGCGGCGGCGGAGCGCGGCCTGCCCGTCTCCGTCTACCGGGTCGACGTGGTCTCCGGCGACCAGGTCAACGGGGCCTGCCAGACGAACGACTTCGTGTGGCTGAGCATGAAGGGCCTGATCCAGGCGGGTGCGGTGCCCGCGGGCGTGGACGGTCGCTTCCATCTGCTGCCGGTGGACTACGTCAGCGCGGCGATCGTGCGTGTGTCGGGCCGGCCGGAGTCCGCGGGCGGCGCCTTCCACCTGTTCAACGACAGCTCGGTGAGTCTGCGCGAGTGCGTGCGGCGGCTGCGGGCGCTGGGCTACACGCTGGAGGAGACCGAACCGGACGACTGGCGCGAGCGGGTCCAGCAGGACCGCGGCAACGCGATGCTGCCGCTGCTGCACGCCTTCGAGATGATGACCGGCGACACCGACCGCTTCTATCCGCCGATGGACACCACGCAGACCGAGGCCGCGTTGAGCGGCAGCGGAATCGTCTGCCCGCCGGTCGACGAGGAGCTGTTCGCCCGGTACGTGCGGTACTTCGTACGGACGGGGCACTTCCCGGCCCCCTGACCCGCGCGGCACCCGCGTGACCCACGGAAACCGGCCGGCGCCCTGGCGCCGGCCGGCGTGTTCCACCAGCCGACCCGGCTGTCCGACGGGTCGGCTTCCGTGTTTCGCGGGCCGGCGGACGGTCCGCCGCACCGGTCGGCGACCCGGAAGGGGAACGGCTTGTTCCCCGTCGAGGACGGATGTAAACCATCCGATTACCGCTCGGTGACCGGTTTCAGCCACCCATCCGGTTAGCTGTCCCTGGCCGAAACGAGCCACATAACGCTGCCGCACAAGCGGTCGATCCGTGCAAAAAAGAAGGTTCGCCGATGAGTTCACGTCCTGTTCCCGCACCTCGGCCCACCGCTACCGCGGCGCCCGGACGCCGTCTGTTCCTCAAGGCGGCGGGCTCCACCGCACTCGCCGGGGCGGTCGGCACACTTCCGTACACCGGCTCCACCGCCCACGCCACGACGGAGGCACCCCCGCCCGACGTGATCGTGATCGGCGCGGGATACGCCGGTGGCACGGCCGCCCGCGAACTGGCCGCCCAGGGCCTGAAGGTGACGGTCCTGGAGGCGCGTGACCGCATCGGCGGGCGTATATGGACCGACACCATGGCCGGTGCGCGGATCGAGCTGGGCGGCGGCTGGTTGAGCCCCGACCACGAGCTGGTGGCCCAGGAGATGCAGCGCTACGGCCTGAGCAACATCGCCGACGTGGTGCCGACCCAGTCACTCATGCCGGCCTCCAGCGGCTTCCAGGCGCTGAACCCGACGGACGCCAACACCCACCTGGGCGGCCTCTTCGAGCAGTTCTACGACGGCTCGCAGGAGTACTTCGCCCACCCGCACGACCCGCTGTACCGGGCGGACCTCCTCCAGCAGCAGGACCAGCTGTCGTTCACCGACCGCATCGCCCAGCTGTCGATGTCCACGCTCGACAAGCAGTGGCTCGCCGGCTACTTCACCGCCTACACCGGCAACGAGAACAGCACCCGCGCCATGACGTCGATGGCGCAGTGGTGGGCCCTGGGCGGCTGGACCATGGACGGCTGGGAGAAGCAGACCGCCTTCAAGCCGGCGGGCGGAATGACGGAGCTGCTGCAGAAGATGCTGGCCACACCCGGCATCACCGTCATGCTGTCCTCGCCGGTCACCGCCGTGACCAGCACGTCGACCGGCGTCCAGGTGCGGCTGAGCAACGGACAGGTGTTGAAGGCGCGCACGGTCGTGATGGCGACGCCGGTGAACGTCTGGAAGACCATCCAGTTCAGCCCGGCCCTGCCGAGCACCCACACGGCCGCGACCACGGAGGGGGTGGGCGTCTCCCTGGCCACCAAGCTCTGGATGCAGCTGAGCGGGAACGTGGACGCGGTCTACGCACAGGGCACCGAGAACTCCGCCCTGCCGCTGATGATCCCGCAGCAGCAGTTGCCCGGCGGCGGCCGGCTGATGATCGGGTTCGCCGGCTCGTCCCTGAACGTGACGGACAAGGCGGCGGTGCAGGCCGCGGTGCGGACGTACATACCGGGCGCCACGATCGTCACGTACCGCGCCCAGCAGTGGGGCGCCGACCGCTGGTCGCGCGGCGGGTGGGGGTTGCGGCGCCCGACCCAGCTGCTGCGCCAGCTCCCGGCGCTGCAGCAGCCCTACGGCCGGGTGCTGTTCGCCGGCGCCGACATCGCCTCGGGCTGGAACGGCGCCTTCATCGAGGGCGCGGTGGAGACGGGGCTGCGGGCCGCACAGCAGGCGGCCGCCCTCGTCTGAGCGGTGCGCGCCCGTCCGGGGCGGTACGGCGTACGGTGTCCCGGGCGGCGCGGCCATGGCCACCCGGGAGATCCGCGCCACCTCCCCGGCTGAAAAGAACGCTCCACTGGTAGCCTGGGCAAGGTGAAGATGAAGCCACCGGACGACCCCAATCGATCGGCAGCCACCCCGGAGGCCGTGCCCGCGACCCGTGAGCGCATCATCCGGGCGGCGTCACGGCTCATGCAGCGACAGGGCTACGACGGCACGGGCATCAAACAGATCTCGCAGGAGGCCCAGGCCACCCTCGGGTCTGTCTATCACTTCTTCCCGGGCGGCAAGCAGGAGCTTGCCCTCGCGGCCATCAGCCGCGGGGACCAAGAGTTCGTGGAGCAGCTGCGGGCCTCGTTGTACAGCGACCCCGACCCGGTTCGCGCCATCGGGATCCTCTGCCGGAGCCTGGCGGACAGTCTGCGGCTGTCGGACTGGCTCGACGGCTGTCCGATCACGACCACCGCCCTGGGCACCGTCGGCCGTCTGCCCGACATCCAGTCGGCCGCCGCGGACGCCTTCGCCCGCTGGCGCGGCGTGGTCTTCGACCGGCTCCTGGAGTCGGGCATTCGCGAGAGCGACGCCCGCGACCTGGCGCACACGGTGATCAGTACGCTGGAGGGCGCCGAGCTGGCCGCCCAGGTCTCCCGCAGCAGCCGGCCGCTGGAGGTGGCCGGCATCCACTTGTCCCGCCTGGTCGCCTCGTACCGCTAGGGCCCGGCCCCGGCAGGCGTGCCGCCGCCCGCGCCCGCAACCGTGTGGCCGCCCGGGCCGAGCGGTGGGAGGTGCGCAGCGAGCGGCCCAGTTCTCTCACCAGGTCGGCTGGGGGCACCGTCCCGACCGGGAAGCGCCGTTTGTCGCACACCGTCAGCGCCGCGCACTCCAGCAGCAGGGTGCGCACCAGCCCCTCGTGCGCCGAGGCCAGCTCGCTGGGCTCGGCCGGCAGGCACGGCTGGCGGGCCGGCCGCCGGGCGGCGGCGAACGCGGCGGCCATGACCTGCCGCGCCCGCCGCCGCATCACCGCCTGGAGGGTGGCGTCACGGCGGTCTCGGGCACTGAGCACGGACGGCAGCGCCGCGTCGAAGGAGACCAGCACCGCGGTCGCGAACGGGTCGGCCGGCAACCGGGGGGCGGCCGCGGGTCCGGCGGCGCCGACGGAGCCCGCCGACGCCTCCCGCGCCCTGGCCAGCCCCGCGTTGAGCGCCTCGACGAACAGGCGCCCGACCACGGTCTCGGCACTCACGGCACCGTCGGTCCCGCCGGTCACGACTGCTCCGACCGGATCGAACGGAAACCGCCGTCGAAGAACAGCAGCCCCGATCCCCCCTCGGCGCGCGTGGCGCCGACCACGTCGCCGACGAAGATCGAGTGGTCCCCGGAGTCGTGGGAGTCGGACAGCTCGCACTCCAGCCAGGCCGTGGCGCCCTTGAGCAGGGGGGCTTGGGTGGCGGCGCCCGCCACCCAATCGAGGCCGTCGAACTGCTCCGAACCCAGCGGTCGCTTCTTGTCGGCGAAGTACCGGGCCAGCGCCTCCTGCCCGGCGTCCAGCACCGAGACGCCGAAGTGCCGCGCGGACCGGATGGCCCGGTGCATGACCGCGTCGTGCGCGACGCAGCACAGCACCGTCGGCGGGTCCAGCGAGACCGAGCTGAAGGCGTTGGCGGTCATGCCGTGGATGTGTTCGCCGCCGACGCTGAGCACGACCACCCCGGTGGCGAAGCGGGCCATCACCTCGCGCAGCGCGTGCGGCGCGGGCGCCCGGTCGGCGGCTTCCTGGACGGACGAGGACTGCACGGACAAGGAGTGCATGGCTAACCCTTCGGAGGTTCGGCGGGGAACGGACGCGGACCGCGCGGGGACCGCGTCCGTCGGGTCGTACCGTCTGGGGGCCGGGCGGCGCTCTCGCCGGCCGGCCGTGGGTGGTCAGTCGAGTTCGTCGAGCAGGGCGAACAGCTCCTCGTCCGTGGCGGCGTCCAGGTCGGCCGTCTCCTGCGGAGCCGGGTCCCGGTCGGGACGGTCCGGCGCGGCGGTGCCCACCAGGGTCAGGAGTTCGCCCAACCGGGCCGTGATCCGCTCACGGACGTCGTCGTCCGCCCTGAGCGTGCCGATCGCCGCACCTATCCGGTGGAGTTCGGCCAGTACCGCGTCGCCGCTCGTGCCCGACTCACGTTCCACCAGCTCGGCGAGGTACTCGGCCAGGGCGGTGGGGCTGGGGTGGTCGAAGACGAGGGTGGTGGGCAGCCGCAGTCCGATGGCCGGGCCGAGCTGGTTGCGCAGTTCCACCGCGGTGAGCGAGTCGAAACCGAGATCCTGGAAGGGCAGTTCGGCGGCGACGGCCGAGGGGTCGGCGTGCCCGAGCACTCCGGCGACCTGGCCGCGGACCAGCTCCAGCAGGGCGCCCACCCGCTCCGGCCGGCTCAGTCCGGCCAGTTGCGCGAGCGGTGAGAACGCCCCGCCGGGGACGGTCCCGGCCGGCGCGGCCGCCTTGCGTGCGGCGGGCCGCGGTACCAGGCCGCGCAGCACCGGCACGGCACGCTCTCCCTGCCGGCGCAGCACGTCCATGTCGATGCCGGTCAGGGCCACCACCGGGCGGGACCCGGACAGGGCGAGGTCGAACAGCGCGGTGCCCTCGTCGTCGGACAACGGGCGCAGTCCGATCCGCGCCAGTCGCCGCAGGTCCGTCTCGCCGAGGCCGGAGCTGATGGTGCTGGCGCCGGCCCACAGCCCCCAGGCCAGCGAGGTGGCGGGCAGCCCCTGTGCACTGCGGTGCTGGGCCAGTGCGTCCAGGAAGGTGTTGCCGGCCGCGTAGTTGGCCTGCCCGGCGGTGCCGAGGAGACCGGCGACGGAGGAGTACAGGACGAACGCGGACAGCTTCGCGTCCCGGGTCAGCTCGTGCAGGTTCCACGCCGCGTCGATCTTCGGGCGCAAGATGGCGTCCAGCCGGTCGGGCGTCAGGTCGCCGACCACCGTGTCGTCCACGACGCCCGCGGTGTGCACGACGGCACGCAGGGGGAAGTCGGGGGAGACGGCCGCGAGGACGCCGGCGAGAGCCGTGCGGTCGGCCGCGTCGCAGGCCGCGAACGTCACCTCGGCGCCCAGTCGCTCCAGATCAGCCCGCAGTTCCGCGGCTGCCGGGGCCTGTTCGCCGCGGCGCGAGAGGAGCAGCAGCCGACGTGCCCCGTGCGTGGCGACCAGGTGCCGGGCCAGTACGCCGCCCAGGGTGCCGGTGGCACCGGTCACGAGCACGGTGCCGTCGTCCCAGCGGGGTGCCTCGGCCGCGGACTCCGCGGCGGCCCTGGTCAACCGCGGCGCCAGCAGCCGGCCGCCGCGGACCGCGAGCTGCGGCTCCCCGGTGGCGAGCGCCGCCCGCAGGTCGGCCTCGGCGCAGCCGTCGGTGCCGATGTCGACGACGGCGACCCGGTCGGGATGCTCGGTCCCGGCGACCCTCAGCAGTCCCCACAGTCCGGCCCGCTCCAGGTCCTGGACCGGTTCGCCGGGTTCTACGGCGGTCGCGCCCCGGGTGAGGACCACCAGCCGGGTGCCGGCGAACCGGTCGTCGGCGAGGAACGACTGGAGGAGGGCGAGCACGCCGCCGAGCTGGGCGCGGGCCCGCTCGGGCAGGTCGCCGCGGTCCTCGGCCGCCGGCGGTTCCCACAGCAGGGTCGTGGGCCGCGCGTCGGCCGCCGCCCGCAGGTCGGGGCACGAGGCGACCGAGGCGAGGGGGGAAGTGCCGAGGGCGAGCCAGCGGGCCTCGTCCACGGCGGCCTCCGGCGCCGGCAGGGGCGCCCAGGACAGCGGGAGCAGGCCTTCGCGTCCCGCGTGGGCCGCCCGTACGGCATCGGCGGACAGCGGGCGCAGGGCCAGGGAGCCCACGAAGGCCACGGGCAGTCCGGTCGCGTCGGCGACCGTCAGCTCGGCCTCCAGGGTATCGGCGGTGGTGTCCTGCGGCAGCCGCAGCCGGACGCGCAGCGCCGTGGCCCCGCTGGTGTGCACCGTCGCGTCGGACCAGGCGAACGGCAGCCGGGCCGGCGCCGTCCCGTCCGCCACGCCGGGCAGCAGCGGGTGCAGGGCCGCGTCCAGCAGCGCCGGGTGGAGGCCGAACCGCGCCGCCTCCTCCCGTGCCTCCTCGGGCAGGGCCACCTCGGCGAACAGCTCGTTGTCACCGCGCCACAGCCGCCGCAGGCCGCGGAAGGCGGGCCCGTAGGCGTAGCCGTGCCCGGCGAGCGTCCGGTAGGCGCCGTCCAGGCCGATCTCCTCTGCGCCCGGCGGGGGCCACACCAGCAGGCCCTCCGCGCGGCCCGCTCCGGAGGCCAGACTCCCCTGGGCGTGCAGCGTCCACTCGTCGCCGTCGGCGCTGCCGTGGATGTCCAGCGGGCGTTCGCCGTTCGCGTCGGCGCCGCCCACGAACACCTGGATCTGAACGTCGCCGTGCTCGGGCAGGACCAGCGGCGCCGCGAGGTGCAGTTCCGCGACCCGGTCACAGCCGACCTGGCCGGCGGCGCGGACGGCCAGTTCCAGCAGGGCCGTGGCCGGCAGCAGGACCGAACCGGCCACCGCGTGTTCTGCCAGCCAGGGGTGCGTGCGCAGGGACAGCCGGCCGGTGAAGAGCGCCTCGTCCCGGCCGGCGCGGCGCACCGAGGCGCCGAGCAGCGGGTGGTCCACGGCGCCCAGGCCGAGGACCGCCGGGTCGCCGGCCTGGCCGGCCGGTACGTCGAGCCAGTAGCGCCGGCGCTGGAAGGCGTATGCGGGCAGCGTGACCCGGCGGCTGCCGGGCAGCAGCCGGGACCAGTCGGGCTCGGCACCCTGGAGTCGCAGCAGTGCGAGCACCCCGACGGCGCTCTCCTGCTCGGGCCTGCCGCGGCGCAGGGCGGGGGCCAGTACGCCGGCCTCCTCGGTCAGGCCGTCACCGGTGAGGGCGGTCAGGACGCCGTCCGGGCCGAGTTCGACGAAGTGCGCCACGCCCTCGTCCTGCAAGGTGCGCACGCCGTCGTGGAAGCGCACGGTCTGCCGGATGTGCCGGGCCCAGTAGTCCGGCGAGGTCAGCTGCTCCTCGGTGGCGAGGGCGCCGGTGACGTCGGAGACGACGGGGATGGCGGGCGGCCGGAAGGTGAGCCGTTCGGCCACGGCACGGAACTCGTCCAGGACGTCGTCCATGTGCGGGGAGTGGAAGGCGTGGCTGACCGTCAGCCGCCGGGTGCGCAGGCCCCGGCGGGACCACTGGGCGGTCAGTGCGTCGACCGCCTCGGCGTCGCCGGAGACGACCACCGCGCGCGGTCCGTTCACAGCGGCGAGGGCCACGGCTTCGGCACCACCGCCGCGCGCCGCCAGGTCCTGGCGGACCTCCTCCTCGCCGGCCTCGACCGCGGCCATCGCCCCGCCGGCACGGGCCGACCGCATGAGCCGGCCGCGCTCGGCGACCAGCGTCGCGGCGTCGGCCAGGTCCAGGACGCCCGCCACGTGGGCGGCGGACAGCTCGCCGACCGAGTGGCCGAGGACGACGTCGGGCCGTACACCGTGGTGCTCGTACCAACGGAACAGCGCCACCTCCACGGCGAACAGCGCCGCCTGGGTGAAGTCGGTGCGGTCCAGCAGCGCGGCCTCGGGGGTGCCCGGCTCGGCGAACAGCACCTCCTTGCAGGGGCGTTCCAGGAGGGTGTCGAGGTGGGCGCACACCTCGTCCAGGGCCCGGGCGAACACGGGCGATGCCTCGTACAGTTCGCGTCCCATGCCGGGGCGCTGGCTGCCCTGGCCGGTGAACAGGAAGGCCGTCCGGCCGGGCCGCTTGGCGCGGCCGCGCAGCACGGCCGGGGAGGGCCGGTTCTGCGCGAGGGCCCGCAGGCCGTCGAGGAGCGTGTCGCGGTCGCCGCCGACGACGACGGCCCCGTGGTCCAGCACGGACCGTCCGGTCGCGAGGGTCAGGGCGACGTCGGCGGGTGCCTGGTCCGCGTGGTCGCTCAGGTGGGCGAGCAGCCGTTCCGCCTGCGCCCGCAGGGCGTCCTCGCCCCGGGCGCTCAGGATCCAGGGGACGGCGCCCGGGGCCGGGGCGGCCTGCGGCGCCGGAGCGGGCGGAGCGGGCGGCTGCTCGATGACGACGTGGGCGTTGGTGCCGCTGATACCGAAGGAGGAGATGCCCGCTCGGCGCGGCCGGCCCTCGCTCGGCCAGGCCCGTGCCTCGGTGAGCAGCTCGACCGCCCCGGAGTCCCAGTCGACGTGCGGCGTGGGCTCCTGGAGGTGCAGGGACTTGGGCAGGACGCCATGCTCCATGGCCTTGATCATCTTGATCAGTCCGCCGACGCCCGCCGCCGCCTGGGCGTGCCCGATGTTCGACTTCAGCGAGCCGAGCCACAGGGGGCGGTCCTCCGCCGGCCGCTCCTGGCCGTAGGTGTTGAGCAGGGCCGTCGCCTCGATGGGGTCGCCCAGCGTGGTGCCGGTGCCGTGCGCCTCGACCGCGTCCACGTCCGCGGGGGTGAGGCCCGCGTCGGCCAGGGCCTGGCGGATGACCCGCTCCTGGGAGGGGCCGTTCGGCGCCGTCAGCCCGTTGCTCGCGCCGTCCTGGTTGACCGCCGAGCCGCGCACCAGTGCCAGCACGTGGTGGCCGCGTCGGCGGGCGTCGGAGAGCCGTTCCAGGACGAGCACGCCCACGCCCTCGGCCCAGCCGGTTCCGTCGGCGTCCGCGGCGAAGGACTTGCACCGGCCGTCCGGAGCCAGTCCGCGCTGCCGGGAGAACTCCACGAACGTCGTCGGCTGCGCCATCACGGTCACGCCGCCGGCCAGGGCCAGGTCGCACTCGCCGCCGCGCAGCGCGCCCGCGGCCAGATGCAGCGCGACCAGGGAGGAGGAACAGGCGGTGTCGACGGTGACGGCCGGGCCCTCCAGGCCGTAGGTGTAGGCCACCCGGCCGGACAGGACGCTGGAGAGGTTCCCGGCGAGCAGGAAGCCCTCGAACTCGCCCGGTGCCGCGGCTGCCCGGGCGCCGTAGTCGTCGTACATGGCCCCCGCGTACACGCCCGTCCGGGTGGACCGCAGGGACGCCGGGTCGATGCCCGCGCTCTCGAAGGCCTCCCAGGCGGCCTCCAGCAGCAGTCGCTGCTGGGGGTCGGTGGCCGTCGCCTCGCGCGGCGGCATCCCGAAGAAGCCGGCGTCGAAGAGGTCGGCGTCGTGCAGGAAGCCGCCGTGCCGGGTGTAGCTCGTGCCTCCCTGTTCCGGGTCCGGGTCGTAGAGGGCCGCGAGGTCCCAGCCCCGGTTGGCGGGGAACCCGCTCACCGCGTCCACGCCGTCGGCGACCAGTCGCCACAGGTCGTCCGGGGAGGCCACGCCGCCGGGGTAGCGGCATGCCATGCCGACGATCGCGATCGGTTCGTCGGCCTGCGCCCGCCCGCGGTCGGGCGCGCTCGTGGCGGGCGGGTCCGTCGCCCTCACCAGGCTCAGCAGCCGGTCGGCGACGGCCTGGGGCGTCGGGTGGTCGAAGACGAGGGTGGCGGGCAGCCGCGTGCCGGTGGCCCGGCCGAGCTGGTTGCGCAGCTCCACGGCGCCCATCGAGTCGAGCCCGATCTCCTTGAAGGTGCGTTCGGGTGCGACGGCGCGCGCTCCGCTGTGCCCGAGGGCGGCCGCGACGGTGCCGCGGACCAGGTCGAGGACCGCTTCGGCGCGCTTGTCCTCGGGGAGCGCGGTGATCCGGCGCGCCCAGTCGGATGTTCCGTCGGCGCCGTCCGCGCGGGTCGCCGCGGTGCGCCGCGGTGCGCGTACGGGCTGGAGTCCGCGCAGCAGAGGGTGCGGCCGGTCGGTCTCGGCGGGCCGTACCGTGACGGCGGCGAGCAGCGGATCGCCGGTCGCGAGCGCCGCGTCGAACAGCGTCAGGCCCTGCTCGGCGGTGAGCGGCGGCAGACCGGCCCGCCGCCAGCGGGCGCGTTCGGTGTCCGTGAGGGTGGCGCCCATGCCGCTGCCGGTGTCCCACAGGCCCCAGGCCAGCGACAGGGCGGGCAGTCCGCGGGCGCGGCGGTGGTGGGCGAGTGCGTCCAGCGAGGTGTTGGCGGCCGCGTAGTTCGCCTGGCCCGCGGTGCCGAGGAGTCCGGACACCGAGGAGAACAGGACGAAGGCGGCGAGGTCCGCTCCAGCGGTCAGTTCGTGCAGGTGCCAGGCCGCGTCCGCCTTGGGGCCGAGTACGGCGGCCAGACGCTCCGGGGTGAGGGAGAGCGCGGTGGCGTCGTCCAGGACCCCGGCGGCGTGCACGACGGCCGTCAGGGGATGCGCGTCGGGCACGGAGGCGATCAGTGCCGCGAGGGAGTCGCGGTCGGCGGCGTCCACCGCGGTGACGGTCACCGTGGCGCCCAGTTCGCGCAGTTCGCGGGCGAGTTCGCCGGCGCCCGGCGCGTCCGGGCCGCGGCGGCCGGCGAGCAGCAGGTGCCGAACGCCGTACCGGGTCGCCAGGTGGCGGGCGAAGAGGGCGCCGAGTCCGCCGGTGCCGCCGGTGACGAGGACGGTGCCGTCCGGGTCCAGCGCGGGCGGCGCGGCGGCCGGCTCCGGCCGGGCCGCCGCCAGGCGCGGGATCCGCACCTGCCCGGACCGCACGGCCGTCTCGGGCTCACCGGCGGCCAGCGCCGCCTCCAGCGCTCCCGCGCTCGTGTCGGCGGGGTCGAGGTCGACGAGCAGCAGCCGGTCCGGGTGCTCGGAGCGCACGGACCGGACCAGGCCCCAGACGGCCGCGGCGGCGGGGTCGGCGACGTCCTCGCCGGGCAGGACGGACAGGGCGCCGTGGGTGACGACGGCCAGGCGGGAGTCGCCGTCGCGCTCGCCGGACAGGAACGTCCGTACGCCGTTGAGCACCCGGGCGGCCGCCGCGTGCCCGGCGTCGGCGCCTCCGGTCGCCCGCAGGACGACGACCTCGGCGGGTGCGGCGGCCGCGAGGTCGCCGCCGGCCTCGGCCCACTCGGGGGCGTGCCCGTCCGGTGGGGTGGTGACGGCCGCCCAGTGGAGCCTGTACAGGGAGCCGGCGGCGGGCGCGGCGAGCCGCTTCCTGTCCACCCTGCGCAGCGACAGCGACTCGATCTCGGCGACGGGCGCCCCGGCCGGGTCGGTCAGCGTCACGCGGAACGTGTCGTCGCCGGCCGGGCGGATCCGGGCCCGCAGTTCGGTCGCACCGCCCGCGTGGACGGTGACGCCCGACCAGGCGAAGGGCAGCTTGATGCCGTCGTCGTCCGAGGGCGTCGCGGAGGCCAGGACCAGCGGGTGGAGCACGGCGTCCAGCAATGCGGGGTGCACCGCGAACCGGCCGGCTGGTTCGCGGTGCTCCTCGGGCAGCCGCACCTCGGCGTACACGTCCGCTCCGTCGTGCCGCACCGACACCAGGTTGCGGAACGCGGGCCCGTAGGTGTAACCGAGGGTGTCGAGGCGGGTGTAGGTGTCGTCCGGCGCGGCCGCGTCGGTGGCGGGCTGCTGCGGGCCGGCTGCCGGGAGGGCGGCGGGTGGCCGCGCGGTGAGCGTGCCGGAGGCGTGCCGGGTCCAGGACCGCGCAGGTGTGTCGTCGCCGTCGGGCGCGGAGTGCACCGTGAACACCCGTCGGCCCGCCTCGTCGGGGGCGCCGACGCCGACCTGGAGGCGTACGGCCCCGGTGGCGGGCAGGGGCAGGGGGGCCTCCAGCGCCAGGTCCTCCACGTGCGGGGCGCCCAGGTGATCGCCGGCGGCGACGGCCAGTTCGAGGAAGGCCGTGGCGGGCAGCAGCACGGTTCCGGCGATCACGTGGTCGGCCAGCCAGGGATGGGCGCTCACGGAGACCCGGCTCGTCAGTACGGCGTCCCCGCGTTCGGCGAGGTCCACGACCGCGGTGAGCAGCGGATGGCCGGCGGGGTCGAGGCCGAGCCCCCGGGCGCCCGCGGCGGACTGCGGCGCCAGCCAGAAACGCTGCCGCTGGAAGGCGTAGGTGGGCAGGTCGACCGGGGTGCCGCCGGGGAAGAAGGTGGCCGGGGCGAGCGGGGCGCCGACGGCATGGGCGCGGGCGATGCCTTCGGCGACGGTCTCGCCCTCGGGGCGGCCGGCCCGCATCAGCGGTACGGCGGTGAACGGCTCGCCGTCCACGGCCTGCCGCGCGAGCGGCGCGAGTACGGCGCCCGGGCCCAGCTCGACCGCCACGGTGGCACCCTGCCGCCTCAGCTGCCGGGCGGCGTCGAGGAACCGGACGGTGGCGCGGATCTGCCGGGTCCAGTAGTCCGGTGAGGTCAGCTCGTCGGACGTGGCGAGGGCACCGGTGACGGTGGAGACGACGGGCAGGGCGGGCGGCCGGTAGGTCAGCGCGGTGGCCGCCGCGCGGAACTCGTCGAGGATGCCGTCCATGTGCGGGGAGTGGAAGGCGTGGCTGACCGACAGTCGCTTCGTCCTGCGGCCGCGCGCCCGCCACACGGCGGCGATCTCCTCCGCGGCCGGGGCGTCCCCGGACAGGACCACGGACCGGGGGTCGTTGACGGCGGCGAGGGCCACCTCGTGCTCCCGGCCGGCCAGATCGGCCAGGATCTCCTCCTCGGTGGCCTGCACGGAGATCATCGCGCCGCCGGGGGTGGCCGCCTGCATCGCCCGGCCGCGGGCGGCCACCAGGGTGGCGGCGTCCTCCAGGGAGAGCACACCGGCCGCGTGGGCCGCGGCGACCTCGCCGACGGAGTGCCCGGCCAGCAGGTCGGGTGTCATGCCGTGGTGCTCGAGGAGGCGGAACAGCGCGATCTCGACGGTGAACAGCGCGGGCTGGGTGTAGCGGGTCTCGTCGAGCGCCGTGGCCGCCTCGCTGCCCGCCTCGGCGAACAGGACCTCGCCCAGCGGCCGGGGAAGCAGGCCGTCGAAGACGGCGCAGATCTCGTCGACGGCGGCGGCGAAGACGGGATGCGCCTCGTACAGTTCGCGGCCCATACCGGCGCGCTGGGCGCCCTGACCGGTGAAGAGGAACGCGGTGCGGCCCGCCGCCGCCGCGTCGCCCGTGACCAGGCGCGGATGCCTCGGCGCGTCCTGGCCGGCCAGCGCGGCCAGGGCGTCCAGGCGTTCGGACAGGTCGCCGCCGAGGACCACGGCCCGCTGCTCGAACGCGGTACGGGTCGCGGCGAGGGACCAGCCGACGTTCGCCGCGTCGGCGTCGGGTCCCAGGTGACCGCGCAGCCGGTCCGCCTGGGCGCGCAGCGCCTCGGTGTCGCGGGCTGACAGCACCCAGGGGGTGGGGAACCGCGCGCCGTCCGGTGTCCGTGCCGCCGGGTCCGGGCCCGCGGCGGGCAGCGGGAGGGACTCGCCCGGCGTCGCGGTACCGGAGGGGGCCGGGGCCGGCGAGGTGGTGCCGTCGTGCGAGGCGGTGCCGGGGTCGGCCGAGGACGTCGGGGAGGCGATGTCCGCGGTGGGCTCCGACTCCAGGATCACGTGGGCGTTGGTGCCACTGATGCCGAAGGAGGAGACCGCGGCGCGGCGCGGCCGGTCCGTCGCGGGCCAGTCCCGGGCCTCGGTCAGGAGCCCGACGGTCCCCGCGGACCAGTCCACGTGCGGGGTCGGCCGGTCCACGTGCAGGGTCCGGGGCAGCACGCCGTGCCGCATGGCCTGCACCATCTTGATGACGCCGCCCACTCCGGCGGCGGCCTGGGCGTGGCCGATGTTGGACTTCAGCGAGCCCAGGTAGACCGGCTCCCGGTCCGCCCTGTCGCTGCCGTAGGTGGCGATGACGGCCTCGGCCTCGATGGGGTCGCCCAGCGTGGTGCCGGTGCCGTGCGCCTCGACCGCGTCCACATCCGCGGGGCCGAGCCCGGCGTCGGCGAGCGCCTCGCGGATGACCCTCTGCTGGGCCAGCCCGCTCGGGGCGGTCAGCCCGTTGCTCGCGCCGTCCTGGTTGACCGCGGAACCGCGGATGACCGCCAGCACCCGGTGCCCGTTGCGGCGGGCGTCGGACAGCCGCTCGACGAGGAGCATGCCGACGCCCTCGCCCCAGCCGGTGCCGTCGGCGGAGGCGCTGAACGACTTGCACCGGCCGTCGGAGGCCAGCCCGCGCTGGCGCGAGAACTCCACGAACATGCCGGGTGACGACATCACGGCCGCGCCGCCCGCCAGCGCCATGCTGGTCTCGCCGGAGCGCAGGGAGCGGATCGCCAGGTGCAGCGCGACCAGGGAGGACGAACAGGCCGTGTCCGCGGTCACCGCCGGCCCGAGCAGGCCGAGCTGGTAGGCGATGCGGCCGGACATGACGCTCGCCGTGCTGCCGGTGAGCACGTGTCCCTGCACGGTCTCGGGGGCGTCCTGCATACGGGGCCCGTACTCGAGGGAGGTGGCCCCGACGAAGACGCCGGTGCGGGTGCCGCGCAGGTCCTCCGGCAGCAGCCCGGCCCGCTCGACCGCCTCCCAGGAGGTCTCCAGCAGCAGCCGCTGCTGCGGGTCCATGCCGAGCGCCTCGCGCGGCGAGATGGCGAAGAAGGCGGCGTCGAATTCGCCTGCCCCGGCGAGGAAGCCGCCGTGCCGGACCGCGCTCTTGCCCTGCCGCTCCGGATCGGGGTCGTAGAGGTCGTCGTCCCAGCCGCGGTCGTTCGGGAAGGCGGAGACGGCATCGACGCCCTCGTGGACCAACCGCCAGAGCTCCTCGGGCGAGGCGACACCGCCCGGATAGCGGCAGGCCATGCCGATGACGGCGATCGGCTCATCGCCGTCCGCCGCGTCCGCCGCGGAGGCGTCGGACCCGGTGGCCGCGCCGAGCAGTTCCGACTCGACGAACGCGGCCAGCGCATGGGGGGTCGGGTGGTCGAAGACCAGGCCGGTGGGCAGCCGCAGCCCGGTGGCGGCTGCGAGCGCCGTGCGCAGTTCCGTGGTCATCAGGGAGGTGAGCCCGAGTTCCTGGAACGGCGTGTGCCGCTCGATCGGCTCGTCGCCCGTGTACTGCAGCACCGCGACGATGTGCTCGTCGACCAGGTCGGCGACGGCCTGCCGGCGCTCGGCCGCGGACATCGCCGCCAGCCGCTCGCCCAGCTCGCCGCGGGGACGCGAGAGGCCGGTCGTCCCGGCGGGTGCGGGTGCGTCGCTCGGCGCGCCGGCCGCGAGGCCGCCGGGCGCGGACGGCGGGTGCGGCGCGTTCGGGACGGCGTCGTCCAGCCAGTGCCGGGTGCGCTGGAAGGCGTAGGTCGGCAGGTCGATGCGGCGCCCGGCGGTGCCCCGCAGGAACCGGCCCCAGTCGACCGGAGCGCCGTGGACGTGGGCGGCGGCCAGCGCGGCGATGAAGGCGTCGGGCTCCGGGCGGTCCTTGCGCAGCAGGGCTACGGCGGTCACCTCGTCCGTCGTCTGCCGGGCCAGCGGTGCCAGTACCGCGTCGGGGCCGATCTCGACGAGGGTGACGACGCCCCGCGCGTGCAGCGTGTGCACCGCGTCGGCGAACCGCACGGTGCCGCGGAGCTGGTCGGCCCAGTAATCGGCGGTGCGCAGGTCCTCGCCGCGGGCCAGGTCCCCGGTGAGCGTCGAGACCACCGGGATGCGGGGTGCGTGGTAGGTGAGGTGTGCGGCGGCCCGGCGGAAGTCGTCAAGGATCTCGTCCATGTGCGGTGAGTGGAAGGCGTGACTCACCGTCAGCGTGCGCACGCGGCGCCCTCGGGCGCGCAGCACGTCGGCCATCTCGCCGGCCGCGTCCGCGTCGCCGGCTATGACGACGGCCTGCGGGCCGTTGACCGCGGCCAGCGCCAATTGCGGCCACCGGGGCAGCAGTTCGGTCACCTCGGCCTCGTCGGCCTGTACGGCGATCATCGCGCCGTCGCTGCGCGCGGACTGCATCAGCCGCGCCCGTGCCGCCACCAGTGCGGCGGCGTCGGGCAGGTCGAGGACGCCGGCGACATGGGCGGCGGCGAGTTCGCCGATGGAGTGCCCGGCCACGAAGTCGGGCCGCAGGCCGAACGACTCGGCGAGCCGATGCAGCGCGACCTCCACAGCGAACAGGGCCGGCTGCGTGTTGAGGGTGTCGTCGAGGCCCTCGCCGGTGCGGATCACCTCGGCCGGTGAGACGGGCAGGTGTTCCGCCAGCGCCGCGGCCACCTCGTCGAACGCGGCGGCGTACGCGGGGAAGGCCGCGTACAGCCGCATGCCCATGCCGAGGCGCTGCGCGCCCTGGCCGGTGAAGACGAAACCGATCGGGCCGGGGCGGGCGGTCCCGGTGGTCACGGTCGGGTGGGCGCGTCCCGCGGCGAGGGCCTCGGTCCCGGCGAGGAGCCCTCGCGCGTCACGGGCCAGCACGACGGCGCGGTGCCGGAAGGTGGCGCGGGTGGTGGCCAGGGACCACGCCACGTCCGCCGGGGAGGGCTCGGTGTCGGCGGCGAACGCGTGCAGCCGCCCGGCCTGCGCGCGCAACGCGGCCCGTCCGGCCCCGGAGACCAGCCACGGGAGCAGCCGGGGTCCGTCCCCGCCCCCGCCCCCGTCGGTCGCGGCGCCGTACCGGTCCGGGGCGGGGGGGGTTTGCGCGCCCTCGCCGGTCCCGGTGGCGGACACGCCTGCGGCGGTTGGAGCGGCCTCGTCGGCCTCCGCGGCCGCCCGGCTCTGCGCGAGCACGATGTGGCAGTTGGTGCCGCCCATGCCGAAGGAGCTGACGCCCGCGACCAGCGGGCGGTCCGGGCGCGGCCAGGGTCCGGTCCGTGTGCGCACGGTCAGCCCGAGTTCGGCCAGCGGGATGGCGGGGTTGGGTGTGGCGAAGTTCAGGCTCGGCGGCAGTGTCCGGTGGTGGATGCACAGCAGTGTCTTGATGAGGCCGGCGATGCCCGCCGCGCCCTCCAGGTGGCCGATGTTGGTCTTGACCGAGCCGACGTGCAGCGCGGTCTCCCGGGAGCGTCCCGCACCGAGTTCCGCACCGAGTGCCGCCGCCTCTATGGGGTCGCCGACCGGAGTGCCCGTGCCATGCAGTTCCACGTACTGCACCTCGTCGGCGCCCACCCCGGCGCGGGTGCGGGCGGCGCGCAGCACCTGCCGCTGCGCCTCCTCACTGGGGACGGTCAGGCCCGGGGTGGCGCCGTCGTTGTTGACGGCACTGCCGAGGATGACGCCGTAGACGCGGTCCCCGTCCGCCACGGCCCGGCTCAGCGGCTTGAGGACGACGACGCCCGCGCCCTCGCCGGGTACGAACCCGTTGGCGCGGGCGTCGAAGACGTAGCTGACGCCGTCGGGCGACAGGGCGCCGAACCGCTCCTCGGTCAGGGTGTGCTCGGCGAGCAGGTTGAGGTTGACGCCCGCGGCCAGCGCGGCGGTGGACTCGCCGCTGCGCAGGCTCTCGCAGGCCAGGTGGACCGCGACCAGCGACGAGGACTGGGCGGCGTCCACGGTGAGACTCGGGCCGCGCAGACCCAGGTGATGCGAGACGCGGTTGGCGATGACGCCCCGGTTGACGCCGGTCATGGTGTGCTGGGTGACGGCCGCGTCGCCGCGCTGGTAGAGCAGAGAGGTGTAGTCGTCGCGCAGGGTGCCGACGAACATCGCGGTCCGGCTGTCGCGCAGGGAGGCGGGGACGATGCCCGCGTCCTCCAGCGCCTCCCAGGACAGTTCCAGGACGAGCCGTTGCTGGGGGTCCATGGCGGCCGCCTCGCGCGGCGAGACTCCGAAGAAGGCGGTGTCGAAGGCGTCCACCGCGTCGAGGAAGCCGCCGCGCCGCACGGCGGCCCGGGCGGGTGGCGGGAAACGGTCGGCGGGCACGTCCGTGACGGCGCTGGATCCGCTCGCCAGCAACTCCCAGAAGGCCGAGGGCCCGGCCGCTCCCGGCAGCCGGCAGGCCAGACCCACCACGGCGATGGGTTCGTTGCGGTGGTGGCCGGTCGTGACGCCCGCCGGAGCGTGCTCACTCATCATGACGTCCGCTGCCCTTTCCTAGCTGAATTCCCGAGAAGGTGAAGTGCGCGAGGCGCACCGGGGCCGTGCGGGCGGGTTCTGTTTCCCGTCCGGGCCGATTTCCGTTTCTCCGGCCGTACGGACGTTCCGTACGGCCCCGGTTTCTTGCGGGCCGGCCGGTGCGCTTTCCCCGGTCGGCCATTTCCGTCACCCCGTCCGGCTATTCGCGCTCGCGCGGTGTCGCCGGAGCTTTCGCGAGGTGCCGTCGGGTCTTGCGGACCGTGCTGCCGGACTTTGCGCGGGGCGCCCGCTCGGCGCCTGTCAGGCCGGCACGGCGAGCCGGTCCGCGGCCTGGTCCCGGAGGATCCGGCACACGTCGGTCAATGCCCGCTCCAGGCGGCCGATCTCCTCGTCGGTGAGGAGGACGGAGGGCTCGAAGCGCAGGGTGTGCACGGCACTCGCCGTCGGGAAGGTGCGGATGGCGTGGGCGTGCAGCAGGTGCCCGGCGATGACGTACCCGAACAGGCCGGAGCGGGCGGCCTCGGCGAGCCGTGGGCTGCTCGCCGCGCTCTGGTCGTGGAACTCGAAGCCTTGCATCAGGCCCCGGCCGCGTACCTCCTTGACCACGTCCGGGAACTCGGCCGCGACCCGGCGCAGCATCGCGGCGAGGGCCTCCCCGCGCTCGGTCGCCTGCCGGTAGAGGCGGCCGTCGTCCGCCTCCAGCAGTTCCAGCACCTTCAGCGCGATGTGGCAGGAGAAGCTGTCCTTGGCGAAGGTGGAGCTGTGCACCAGCTCGAACTCCGGGCGGTAGCGGGCCTCGCGCACCAGCATGACGGAGGTCTTGGCGATGCCGCCGCCCATGGCCTTGGCGAGGACGTAGTAGTCGCCGCGCAAGCCGAGTCCGGCGCTGGCCAGCAGGGCGCCGGTGCGGCCCATGCCGCTCTGCACCTCGTCGATGACGAGCGGGCAGTCGGCCTCGCGAGCGAACTGCTGGATCTCCTCGGCGAACTTGCGCGACAGCGGCCGGATGCCGCCCTCACCCTGGACGGGTTCGAGCAGGAAGGCGCAGTAGGCCGGATGCTCGTGCTCGGCCAGCTCGATCCGGCCGTCGCGCAGGCGGATCCCGTACAGGCTGCCGCGCTCCTGCTCGAGGACCTCCTTGAGCGAGTCGGGGCGGTCCATGGGCACGAACCGCGTCCGCACGCCGAGCGTCGCGAAGGGGGCCCGGTATCCCTCGTTGTGGGTGAGCTGGACGCTTCCCATCAGCTTGCCGTGGAAGCCGCCTTCGAGGGCGAGCAGCACCGGCGGGCGCCGGGCGACCTCGGCGTTGTGCCCGCTCGCCGCGGCGATGAGCAGGTCGACGCCGTCCTCGTCCCGCGCCGGACGCGGCACCGCGAGCCGTTCGTAGAGGGGCGCGGCGATGGTCGCCGTGCCGGCGAGCACCGCCGCGCGGGCCTCCTCGGCGCTCGCCTCGGTCTCCCGCAGTACGGCGGACAGCCGTGCGCCGCGGTCCAGTTCGGCGTGTTTCACGGCGGCCTCGATCGCCTCCGCCCCGCTGTTGGCGAACGTGGCGTAGTAGGGCTCCTCGACGCCGGTCTCGCGGTGGATGACGCGGTTCAGCTCGGCGGCCAGGCGGTTGGCGTACGGGTGGGAGGAGAACTGGGCGTGCACCGGCGAGCGGGCGTCCAGGAGTTCCCGGGCCCGGGCGAGGATCTCGGGGTGGTTGTGCCCGAGGATCAGGGAACCGTAGCCGCCGGCGAAGTCGAGGACGGGCACCGGCGCGCCGGTCCCGGTGCGGCGGTGGAGGATGTTGCCCTCTCCGGAGACGTACTCGACGTCGAGCCCGGCCGTGCCGAGCAGCCGGCGCAGATTGGGCTCGGCGAGTTCCGGTACTTCATTTTCCGCATTCATGTCGCTCCTTGTCGTCATGCCATCCTGTGCTTGAGGAATCCAGCGCACAGTCACGGATAAGTCATCGGGAAGCGGGGCGGGCGATTACCGGGCGATGGGCTTCGGTAACCGGTGCCGGGATACGGCGGATCACGCTTCCGACGGCCTCCTCGCACAGTGCGCCCGAGCCACCGGCACGGGTGCCGGGGAATGCGCCCGCGTCGTGGACACGGGTGAGCGGGGGCGGCCGCGTCGGGGCACGCCCGGACGCGGACCGACCGCAGGGGTCGGCCCGCGCCTGGTGCGGGGAGTGCGGCGGGAGCCGGCGGCGCGCCTGAGGCGGGGCGGTCGGAAGCAGGGGCGCGCGGTGTACGGGCAGGTGCGGCGGTCAGCTGACGGCGGCGGAGCGGAGTACCTGCCCCAGGGGTCCGGTGCCGGCGCTCTCGGGGAGGTCCAGCGTCACCGTCGTCGTGTGCTGCTTCCCGCCGCCCCAGGACGGCCGGCGCAGCAGCAGTTCGGGGCCCGCGGCGGCGGCGACGAACAGCCGGCAGGGGCCGGCCGATCCGGCGCACGCCTCGACCGCGTCCAGTACGTGGTCGCAGGCGCGGTGGAGGTCGTCGAAGGCCAGTACCACGGACCGGTGGCGCGCCACCTGCTGGAAGAAGGTGCGCCAGGCGAGGAGGGTGTCGGCCATGTGCTCGCCGCCGCCGTGGGCGCCGGCCGGTCGCGGCGTGCCGCCGACGAGCGGCGCGAGGCGGGCCACCATCCAGTCCGCCGTCTGCTCCGATGCGAACAAGGACCGCACCTCGCGTATCAGGACGGCCGTGCCCTCCTCTCCCGGACGGATCCCGCAGTAGGCGGCCAGCGTCTCCGCCTGCGCCTGGAGCGGGTCCTCATCGAGGGCCGAAGGCGTGGTACCGGTCAGGAACAGGACCGATTCGGGCTGTTCCGCGGTCCATCCGCGGAAGTCCTCCAGTAACTGGCTCCTGCCGCTCCCCTCCTCGCCCAGGACGGTGATCAGGTGGGGCACCGACCGGTGCCAGGTCCGCCGTACCAGACCGCCGAGCACATCGAGTTCACACGTCTGCCGGACTCCCGCGCCCTGGCCCGCGGCGAACTCCCGCCGTCCCGTCACCCGCCACAGCCGCTGCGCGCCCTCGACCTTGCTGTAGGAGATGCTGCTCGCGGTGGCCCGCCGCACCTCGTCGCGCACCCATACCTCGTCGCCGGGCACCTCGGAGAGCAGGGCGTGGGACTCGTCCAGGGCGGCGCCGACGACGGTGGGCGTGTCGCCGGGGTCCCCGTGGCGCAGCAGCACGTCGCCCACGGTCACGGCGGCGCGCGCCGTCAACCGTCCCGCGTCGGCGGCGACGACGAGGATGTCACGGACGGCGAGCGCGGCGAGCACCGCCCGGCTGACGTCCTCCTCGGCGGGGTCCTCCAGGCCGAACAGCGCCAGGGAGACCGACCCGATGGAGGCGGTGACCTTTCCGCCGAACCGCTCGATCTGCTCCCGGACCATCAGGGTCGTCCCGGCCAGGAGGTCGTCCATGTTCTCGCGAGCGCCGCGGTGCGGTGCGGGGGTCAGCCGGGTGGAGACGGACAGGATGGCCACCCTGCGGCGGGCACCGTCGGTCAGGCGTGCCGGCGCCGGCGTGTCGTTCGGTGGCGGGGGTGTCGGTGTGATGACCCTGGCCTCGGTGCGGACGATCCCGTAGGTGCCGTCGCGCAGCGGGCCGTCGTCGGTCCGGTCGGGCAGCGGTCCGCCCGCGCCCGGGGAGAGCGAGATGTCCTGGGTGAGGATGGCCTGTTGCAGGGCTTGGAGTTCGCGGGCGGGCTCCAGCCCCAGGTTCTCCACGAGTTGGGACCGCAGCTGCGTGTAGGCGTTGAGGGCGTCGGCCTGCCGGCCGCACCGGTACAGGGCGAGCATCAGCTGTCCGCAGGAGCGTTCCCGCAGCGGCTCGGCCTGGACCAGGCTCTCCATCTCCGGCAGCACCTCGTAGTGGCGTGCGCAGGCCAGTTGGGCGTCGAAGTAGTCCTCCATGACGTCCAGGCGCGTCTTCTCCAGCGCCGCGAGTTCGGGCCAGTCGATCCCGGCCTCCACCAGGTCGGCGAGGGCGGGACCGCGCCACAGGCCGAGTGCCTCGCGCAGCAGCAGCGCCGCCTGTTCCGGCGCTCCCTGCACCCGCCGCTCCCGCCCCTGGGCGACCCGGCGGTGGAACAGGTGCACGTCCACGTGCTCGGGCGCGACCCGCATCATGTAGCCGGCGGGCTGGGTGAGCAGCGTCGGACCCGTCTGCGCGTAGGTCTCGGGCTGCAAGGAGGCGGCCCGGGGGGAGAGCAGTCCGCGTATGCCGTACACCGCGTTCTGCAGTATTTTGCGCGCCGTCGTGGGTGCTTCGTCGACCCCCCACAGGGCGTTGAGCAGTTGGCTCACGGGTACGACCCGGTTCGCCTGGAGCAACAGGAACCCGAGCGTGGCACGCTGCTTGGTGCCGCGCAGCACGACCGGTCTGCCCTGGTCGAGTACCTCGAGCGGACCGAGTACACGGAATTGCATTGCTTCCCCCTTCAATGCGGCATCTGTTTCCACACGGCCCGGTCCCGGGAGGATGGTCGAGGAACAGCCCGGCATCCGAACAAATCCGGATGCCATGGTGGGCCGCCCCGGTCCAAGCCGGCACAAAGACCGGACAAGGCAGACGCACAGGCGGTCGGCACAGTGCCGCCGCCGTCTGCCGTCCTCGGTGTGCACCCTCCCGTGGCGCCATTGCCACCGGACGGTCCCGTCGACGACGGATGGCGCACGTTCGTCAGGCGGCCCGATGGTCCGACCGGTCGAAGGCCGCGGTGTTGGCTGCTTGCAGGATCTGCGCGTGCAGACTTCTCAGCTCGGCCGAGGGCTCCAGACCCAGTTCGGCTCTGAGCAGGGCATAGAGGTTCCGGTACGCCTGGAGGGCCTCCCCTCGGCGGCCCACCCGGTGCAGCGCCTGGATGAGCTGGCCGTGGAACCATTCGTGCAGGGGGTATTCGTCGACGAGCGCGCGCAGGTCGGGCAGTATGTGCCGGAACTGGCCGCGCGCGCCCGCGATCTCGACGCGCAGCTCCAGGGCCCGCAGGTGCAGTTCCTCCAGGCGGGCGGTGCGGCTCGCGAGGACCGCGCCCACCGGAAGGTTGCTCAGGAGGGGCCCTCGCCACAGGCCGAAAGCGCGGGTGACGTGGTGGGAGGCGGCGTCCAGGAGCCGGGCGTCCAGTTCCGACTGGGCGCGGCGCACGAGGAGTTCGAAGGTACGGACGTCGACGTCGGCGTCATCCACCTCCAGCCGGTAGCCCGGCCCCTTGGTGACCAGGAGTTCACGGCCGGGCGGGCAGGCCCGTACGTCGGCCAGCATGCGACGGGCGTGGTAGACGTGGGTCTGCAGGGTGCGCAGGGCGCCCGCCGGAGGGCTCTCGCCCCACAGCTCCCTGATCAGCGTGCCGGTGGCGATCGTCGTACGCGGCTGGAGCGCCAGGACGGCCAGGAGCCGGGAGACCTTGGGGGCTCTAGGGGCATGGACTTCTCCGTCCCCGGTGACGATCTCGAAGGAACCGCTGAGCCTTATTTCCACAAAGCACACTCCTGTCCGGGTGCGATCAGTACTTGTACAGGGGACTCGGTGGGGTGTCCCGAGGCGGGCGAGCGGGAGCGCTACCCGTGGCGCCGCGCCCGGGGGCCGGATCCCGTCCCGTCCCGACGGCCGCCGGGACGCGTCACGCGGCGCACGGGTGGGCCGGACCGTCCGCCGCTGCGTGCAGAACGGCTAGCAGCTGTGCGACGGAGACCAGGGTGAGGTGGTGGTGGCAGCCGCGGTAGGACCGTCCGGAGTAGTCGCGCAGTCCCAGCCGCGCCGAGACGTCCGCCATGTCGTGCCTGACGCGGTCGGGCAGCCGGGCGAGCCGCAGCAGTGCCGGCAGGGGCAGTGACCGGATGTTCGTCACCCACAGGGAACGGGGCCTGCGTCCGCGCTCCCACTGGCCGAGCAGCAGCAGGGCGGGCGGGTCGTCACGGGTGGACCGGGGCTCGAGGGTGACCGGGATGGCGGCCGCGGTGACCCCCGTGCCGCACGGGTCGAGAGGGCGTCGCAGCTCCGTCAGCGCGGCGGCGAGGCCGGCCGCCGTGCTCTGCCGCGCGTCGCAGCGCGGGAGCCGGGACCGGTCGATGCGCAAGGGCGTTCCGGCCGCGACACGGACGATGAAGTCGTCGCCGCGCGTCAGCAGCCCATGGACCGTGTCGACCGCGTCGGGTCCGTCGGCGTCGACCACGACCGGGCCGCGCCAAGGACGCAGCAGGCGGGCGGCGTCGGCCGCGGTCTCCAGGACGTGCGCGTGCAGCCCGCCGGCCGCCACCGGGGCCGAGGTGGTGCTGGCGGAGTGAGTGCCGGTACCGGGGTGGCTGCCGGCCGCGCCGCCGAGTCGGGGCAGGGGCATCAGGTGCCAGTCCACCGGGACGGATCCCGCCACCGACACCAGCCAGGCGCCCAGGGCCTGCGGGGCCGCCTCGGCCGGCACGCGCCGGCGTACGGCGGACCGGTCGGCTTTGGCCGGACGGGCTGGGGTCCCCAGGACGACGGCGGGCGTGACGACCAGGGCTTCCGGTGCCAACGCCTGCTGCGCGTACCGGGCGAGGGCCCGGCGCACCGGCCGCCAGTCCCACGGGGAAGCGGTGATGAAGTGGTGCATGCTCTGCCCGGCCGCGGCTCCTCCGCACTGCGCGCCGATGGTCTTGAGGGTCTTGCGTCCCGGTACGGCGAGCAGGGCCCGCACGTACTGCTCGGCCTTGAGCCGGTAACCGCTGCGCACCAGGGAGGCGAAGACGCGGCCGCTCGCTTCGGCGACCAGCGGCGCCGGTACGGACGGCTCGTGTGCCGCACACGCACACGGTTGTGCAGACCACATCGCGAAGCCCCCCGCCGCGTCACACGACTACCGAGTAGAACGAACGACTATTACAGATGCGCCGTTCACGCCTTCAAAGAAACCATTCGACCGATGCTTTGTATAGCCCGAAACGATCTTTATCGTGGTAGAAAACGGGAGGATAAGGGACAAACCGCGCTGACATATGCCCGGAACAACCCCCCTCGGAGTCAACATCCGGTCAAACCTCGACAGGTGATCAACCCGGGCACTAGAGCGACCGTCCGAGTGACAGGGATGACGCGCGGTGGCCCGGTCAGGACGTCCGGGCGACCTCCAGGACGGCGCAGCCGACACCGCGTCCGTCGCCCCCGACCAGCACCACGGTGTCCCCGCGCCTGGTCCGGCTCCCTTCCAGCAGCCGGGCCAGCGCCGCGACATGTCCGCCGGAGGGGCGTTCGCCGCCGTCCGCCCGGGCCAGCACGTAGTACGCGACGTCTTCGAGGGCGCGACCGCACTGCGCCAGCGCGAGCCGCACCGCCTCGTCCTCGCGCTCACCGAGCTGAGGGGTGGGCGCGGGGGGAGTGCCGCGGCCGGGCGGCGTCCCGTGGACGGGCGTGATGCCGTGCCCGGGCGGAACCCGGAGTGCGGGAGTACCCGCGGCAGCCGGTCCGCCGACCCTCCTCCCCCACCGCCACGCCCCCGCCCCGCGCACCACGGGCCACCTCCGCCCTCTTGGCGCACCGCGGTGCGCGGGCACACGCCAGGGGAGATCGCTGCGCAGCAGGGCGCCGTGCGGCGGTTCGCCCAGCGCGGCGGTGGCGAGCAGCCGGGCCACGCCGGCCGTCGTCGTGAGGACCAGTCCGGCCGCCTCGTCCGCGCGCTCCCCGCCGGGCGGCTCCCGTCCGGCGTCCGCATACGCCGCGACGCCGTCCGTGGCGGTGACCAGGGCGGTCAACGGCGTGCCGGGCCGGCCCGACATGTACTGCGCCGCCAGATGCAGGGCCAGCACCCCGCCGTCCGCCGGCCGCCACACCTCCCAGGCGGTGGCCGCGGGGCAGCCGAGCCCGCGCAGCACCCGGGCGGCCGTACCGCCCATGGCGCCGGGCCCGCCGGCCGGGGCGTGGACGATGAGGTCCACGCCTGCGTCCGGCGCCCCCGACCGCCGCCGCGCGGTCCGCGCCGCGCGCAACACCATGTCCGCCGGACCAGTCCGATCGACGGGATCGGCCAGGCCGACGGGATCAGCCCGATCGACGAAATCGGTCGGGCCGGTCCGGTCGGCGGGGGTGTTCCGCGGGTGCCGCCGGCCTGCGCGGCGCGCCTCCCCCACGGTGCGAGAGGCTTCGTAGGACCCTTCGGAAGCGGTGGTGGCCGCGCCGCCGATCCAGACGTCGGTCCAGCCGTTCAGCTCCATATGGATCCCGACCCGCCCCACCGGTCGTTCGTGGACACCGGCGCCCCGCCCTGCGCACCGGCTCCGGCCTGCGCCGGGTGGCGGGTCGGTTCGGCCAGACCGGCGGTGATGATCCGGGCGACGGCGTCCAGGTGGTGCTCGTCGTGGAGGTAGAAGTGGCCGCCGCCGAACACCCGGCAGTCGGTGGGCGCGGTGGTCAACGCCTCCCAGGCCGCGGCCTCGGCCACGGAGACGACCGGGTCGCTGTCACCGATGAGCACGGTGAACGGCACGCGCAGCCGGGAGCCGGGGGTCCAGACGTAGGAGGCGAGGGCGCGGTAGTCGGCCCGCAGCACGGGCAGGACCATGTCCCGTACGTCCGGGTCGTCCAGGAGATCGGTCGCCGTACCGCCCAACCTGGCGGCGACGGCCAGCAGTTCGGCATCCGTGCTGATCCTGTCGTGCGCGCCGGGCTCGCCGGTCGGCGCTCCCCGGCCGGAGAGGAACAGCCGGTCGGGGCCGCGGTGCCCGTGCAGCCTGCGGGCCGTCTCGTAGGCGACGACGGCTCCCATGCTGTGCCCGAAGAAGCCGTAGCGCCCCGGAACCCGCAGGGTCACCTCCTCGGCGAGAGCGTCGGCGAGTCGGCCGATGTCCGGGACCGGCTCCTGGTGCCGCCGGTCGTGGCGGCCCGGGTACTGCACGCTGAGCACCTCGCACTCCGGCCCCAGCAGCCGGGCGAGCCGGACGTAGGCGCTGGCCGCGCCGCCGGCGTGCGGGAAGCAGACCAGTCGGACGCCGGGGCCGGGGCCGCGATCACCGGACCGCGCACCGGCCGGAGCGTACGTGCGGAACCACTCGCTGCCCACTTGCACTCCCCTGCCTCGTACTTCGACGTGGTGGCCCGGAGGCCACGCTCCATGATGAGGACGGTGACTCAAAGTCCGGGCAAGAAGCGCACAAAGCGACGGAGGGCCGGCGAATGAAAGTGACATCGACGTGCGGCGTCGTTTGCCTGGCACGTCGGCGACGGACGACGATTCTGCCGCCAGGGAGGGTTCCGCGCCGGCCTTCGGCGCAAGACCCTGGCTCATTCCCGGGCCGTCGTCACGAGGGGTGCCACCGACGGAACCCTCCCCGGGAACCAGGCGGGCCGATGGCGGACATCCCCCGCGCCATCGGCCCGCCCGCTGGTTCCTCGCCCCACGCCGCCGTGGCGCGAACCAGTGGACGGTTCCGCCGCGCGGCACGAGGCCGGCCCGCCGAAGCCGTACTGCCCGTTCCACCGCCCGTGCGACCTTTCCCCCGATGCCGGGACGCCGGTGCTGCCGGGGGTTGGGGCGGACGTCCCCTCGCCGATGCCGCTTGACCAGCCCGGCGGGTCCTAGCAGTAGCCGTCCACCTTCGCGCCGACTGGAGCGAGGTTGGGCCAGGGACGTCCTGCTCTGTCGGAGGCAGCGGACCGTAGGAGGTCAAGAATCGTGCACCCCGGGTAGCCCTGAAAACTCGTGTAGGTGCCCCGGTAGTAGCAGCTCCAGTAGCTCACGACCCGTCGTTGAGTGCGCGCGAAGAAAGAAGGGTTGTCCACGACGAACTGCCCGTAAGCGAGGTGGCCGGAGGTGCCGGGCGTGGCGAGATCACGGAGCTCATCGCAGATGACGACCAGGATCTCCAAGACGTACTCGCCAACCAGCTGCACGACGAAGGGGACCACCCATGGGTCCGTGGAACCAACGACCTTCTCCAGGTGGCGCTGCCTGACCGTGCCGTCGCAGTGCCTTGAGTACAGGCAGTGCAGAAGCTGTTGTTGGCGCGACGAAAGCGACGCCACCCTGGCAGTTGGCGGCTCGTCGTTGTAGAGGCGCCCGGGGATCAAAACCTGCTGGCCCTCGACAGCGACCGAGAACGAGGCATGCGGCTGGAGCCGAGAATCAGGCATCACCGCCAGGACTGCCTCGGCATCGCTTGCAAGCTCGGCTGTGAACGCCGTGATCAACGGATTGCTGCGGTCGGAAAGCGGCTGCACGAGCCGAGCATAGGCGGATGCCTCGGCCAGGTAGCGGGCATTAATGGCCCCACACCCGCCCAACCCGGCGAAGGTATGCGGTCAGAGCACTAGATCGCCTCCGTTCGGCAGCGGGAGGCCGAGCACGAACTCGGCGGCGGCGCCCGCCCGTCCCGGACTGGATCGTCGAATTCGGCATCGGCACGGGCCGCCCCGCCACGCGCGTCCACCGCGGCACCTGCCACACAAGCCATCCCGACTTGCGTGACCGAGCCCCCAAGTGGGCACCGTTCGACAGAGCCTCAAAGAGGCCATGAAGACTCTCCGGGCACGCTGGCCCGTTTGAGTACGAGACTGAGTAGGGCGACGGTGCCGTCGGCCCGGGTGGCGGTGTTCGGATGGCTTCATGACGCTGACTCCTTCCGCCGCCCCCGCGGCGTCCGCTTTCCGCCGCCGGTTCAGGGTCCCGGAGCTGTCCGTCGCCGGGGCCGTCGTGGTGCTTCTGCTCGTGGGGTCCGTCACGGGCTGCACCGCCATGGCGGGTGGACCCATCCATTCCGAAGCGCAGTTCCTAGAGCACGTACGCGACACGCAGGCCGCCGGCGAGGACACGGTTCTCTTCCTGGGCTCGGATCCGGACTCCGTGATCCTGGGACGGTCCACGGACAGCGCATCCTGCGTGGACGACCTCGGTGTCGACGGGGATGACACCCGCCGGGATCAGCCGTCCGTCTCCTGGGCCCCGGATTTCGAAGACGGCGACGCCGGGTATCGCGCGGCGGTCGCCAACCTTCGCAGGCAGTGGTCCGAGCGAGGATGGAAGGTGACGACGGAGCCGGGGACCGACCCGGTCAGCGGCAGAGCGACCGGTCTGCAAGAGATCCGCACGACCGACGGCCACGGCGTCGCGCTGTCGTTGAGCCCCGGCCGACGTGCCGGCGAGGGACTGGTCGTCGCCGACGGCGGATGCGTCCGCCACGACGGCTACTGGGACGCCTACGCCTGGAGCAGCTCCTGATGGGCCCGGCCGCTCGGGCGAGGTGTACGGCGCCCGTCTTCTCCCCGACCTGAGCAACCTACTTGCCGGCTGGACACCGGCACCCTGCCCATGCCGGCCGTCTGGCGGTATCAGCGGCGTCAGGAGGAACGCAGGGGCGACGGCTAGCCTCCGGTTGTGCTCCTCGATCACACGCTCTCTTCCCGACGGACGCAGAAGGCACCCGCGGCAGCGGCCAGGACTGCCGTCTCCGCGGCCCGTTTCGGCAGTTGCGGGTCCGGATTGGCATGCAGGAGCACCAGCTGGTGGTAGAGCGGTGCCGTGGCGGCGATCAGCAGGCTCCGCGCGTCCGTGTGCTGTGCGGGGAGTTCGCCGCGCTCGATGGCGCGCTCGACGAGGATCTCGCACTGGGCGTACCGGTCCGTCCACAGCTGCGTCTGGGCCCGCGCGGCCTGTTCGGATTGGAACGAGGCGGCCATCAGGGCGACGGCGAGCGACGGCTGCACGACCAGGGATTCCTGTATCTCCTGGTTGAGGGCCGTCAGATCGCCCCGCAGGGAGCCGGTGTCCGGCGGCTGCCAGTTGATTTCGCCGGCGGCGGCGATGACGTCGACGAGCAGGCCGCCGACATCGCGCCAACGCCGGTAGACCGTGGCGCGGTGCACTCCGGCCCGGGTCGCGACACCCTCCATCGTGAGTCGTGCGTGACCGCCTTCGGCGAGTTCGGCGCGCACCGCATCGAGAACCTGGGCGCGGATGCGGGCGGTGCGACCGCCGGGACGGCGGTCCGACGTCGTGTCCAATGGTTCTGTCATCGGCAATCAGTATCCGGTTGATCAAGGCGCAGGGCTGTGCCAGCATCTTAATGCGACAGTCGTCGCTCTAGGGTCACTTGAGAGGAACCGCCTCCGCGATGCCACCCGTTCCCGCCGACCCCACCGCGCTCCACCCGATGCCCGAGCACCCGCGCGTGGTTCTGCTCAAGCCGCTGGTGAAGTCGCCGTTGATCGAGGTCGGTGACTTCTCCTACTACGACGATCCGGACGACTCGACCGCGTTCGAGACGCGCAACGTGCTCTACCACTACGGTCCCGAGCGGCTCGTCATCGGCAGGTACTGCGCGCTGGGGACGGGCACCCGGTTCATCATGAACGGCGCCAACCACCGCATGGACGGCCCTTCCACCTTCCCCTTCCCCACCATGGGGGGCTCCTGGGCTGAGCACTTCGATCTGATCACCGACCTGCCCGGCCGGGGCGACACGGTCGTCGGCAACGACGTCTGGTTCGGCCACGGCGCCACGGTCATGCCCGGTGTACGCATCGGTCACGGCGCGATCATCGCCGCCGGCGCCCTGGTCACCGGCGACGTCCCCGACTACGGCATCGTCGGCGGCAACCCCGCCCGGCTCATCCGCACCCGCTACGACGCCGCGGACATCGCCCGGCTCCTCGCCGTGGCGTGGTGGGACTGGCCCGTGCAGCACATCACCAGGCACGTACGGACGATCATGTCGGGGACCGTCGCCGACATGGAGGGGGCCGCCGCGCAGATCGACCAGCCCTGACACCGCGTCCTCGCCACACCGCACGCACCCGGTCCGCGCCGAAACGAGTGATCACTCATGTCCCGTCGCCGCGCCCATATCGCGGTGATCGGCATCCCCATCGTCAGCCATGTCCTGCCCAGCCTCGCGCTCATCCGCGAACTGGTGGCCCGCGGGCACCGGGTCGCCTACGCCAACGACCCGTTCGTGGCCGACCGGATCGAGTCCACCGGCGCGGAACTGGTGCCCTGAACCTCCACGTTGCCCGTCGCGGACAACGACCGGCCCACCGATCCCATCGCCGCGGCGAGCCTCTTCCTCGACGACGCCGTCCAAACGCTCCCGCAACTGCGTGCCATCTACGACGACGATCCGGCCGACCTGCATCGGCCCGCCCGCCCGGGCCCTCGCTCTGATCCCGTGCGCAATGCAGCCGCACGCCGATCGAGTCGACACCGACACGGTGACCTTCGTCGGCCCCTGCTTCGACACAGGAGCGGACACGGACGGCTGGACCCGCCCGGCGGCCGCGGGGCCCGCGAACATCAACGCCTTTCCCCAGGCCCCGGCCAGCGGAACTACAACCTCACCGCTCTGATCCCCACCCGTCACTTCAGAGGATCCGCCCCCAAGAGCTCGTAACACGATCTTGTTGAGGTGCCCTGGTCGGGCGTGACCGGTCTGGTGATTCGGCCGTTCGTGATGCTGTGAGTACTCGGCCGTGGATCGTGGACGACGACTTGCAGGCGCTGATCGAACCGCTGCTGCCGCCCTGTCCCGAGCGGTCGCCGGGGCCCCGGCCGGAGGCGGACCGGCTCTGTCTGCAGGGCATTCTGCACGTCCCCTACAAACGACATAGCTTGGCAACTGCTGTACCTAGAGCTGGACTTCGGCTCTGGGCAGACCTGTCGGCGCCGCCTTGAGCGGTGGCAGCAGGCAGGCGTCTTCGACCGACTGCACCGCATCCTGCTCGCCGAACCGAACGCGGCCGGCCAACTCGACTTGTCACGAGCCCTGCGTGGACGGCTCCCACATCCGCGCGAAAAAATGGGGGCGCCGACACCGGTCCGTCGCCGATCGACCGGCGCAAGACGGGCAGCAAACACCACCTGATCTGACGGACGCGGCACCCCGCTCAAGGTCATCACCACCGCAGCCAACGTCAACGACGTCACCCAGACCCTCAGAGGCCCGCGAGGTCGCGGAACCTGAAGGTCCTTCAGCGCGAACCCACGGGTCCAGCTGTGTGCGTCAGGCTGATGCATCGGTGGGTTCGGGTGGAACACGAGGATGCTGAGCGATCCGCAGGATTCGGTGGTGATGCAGGCGGACTCCCTCGGCTATGACGGGCGGCCGCCGAACTGCCAGTTGTGCACCTCGATGTCGGCGTACCGGTCCGGGGTCAGGATGGCGCGTGCCGTGTCCGGGTCCGGTGCTCGGACCAGGGCCGCGGTTCCCAGCCAGGAGGCGCCGTTGTCAGACAGCAGCGGTCCGTAGGCGATCAGCTCGTTCCGGTCGGGCGGCACCGCGAGGTCGGCGGCCTGTCCTGTGCCGAGGCCGATCACCAGGTACCGGTTGCCGCCAGCCCGGCCGCCGGGGAAGTCCCACATGCTGCGCCCCAGCGTGTTGCGCCACCGTCGTAGCAGCACGTCCCGGTAGACGCCGGCCTGGTAGTTCGGCTCATCGAAGGCGAATGCGCGGGCAGCGGCGGGGTCGGGCAGGTCGACGATGTGCACGCTTCCGGTGGGTGTGTCGCCGTCGTCGGCGAGAGTCGGACCCCGGGCGATCATCTCCTTCGCGTACTGGTCCATGTAGGACCAATGCTCTTCCAGCAGCTCGTCGCGTAGTGGCAGGGAGGCGGGCCGGTCGCGGTGGTAGCAGAGAAACTCCATGCCTAAAGATCTCTTGACGGAGGTAAGCAGGTCGAGCGGGTTTCACTGCGAGGGTCGCTCGGCTGCCTGCTGCAGCAGGGCCCGTGCGGAGTCCGCGTAGCGCATCGCGGTCTTCTCGTCGAGCCCGAAGACCTCCGCCAAGCGCCTGTGCTCCAGCCAGTCCAGCAGCAGTCGCGAGGTGAGGTCGTCCAGCGGGCGGACGCGTCCGGCGATGGTCAGTCGGCGGTTGCCGAGGTCGACGTCGTCGAGCATGAGAGCGGCGATCTGGGGTGTCCTCCTTCCCGTGGCGGGCCACCACCTTTCGGCATGGCGCGACTTCTTCCGTCTCGCGCCCCTGGATGCGGTGCTGGACCCGGTACTCGAAGAACGCGCCCTGCGTGTCGAGCGCCCGCGTTCCCCGCTCCTGTGGGGCACCTGGCGCTGGAGCACCATCCACAACGGCCTCCTGGCGCTCGAATCACACTTCGACGAGCGGCTCTACGACGAGGCCTTCTGCACGGAGCTCGACAGGACGGGTGACGCGAAGAGCGCTGCGGCCGCCGCGTGGGCCGTGACCATCGCCGCGGCCGTAGGGCGCAGCACCCGCCCTGTGCTCGGGCCCGGGGGCGCGCCGACCCGGCTCTGCCACCCACGGGACGCCGAGTCCCTGGTCCGGATCGCCGATGCCGTGAAGAGGTCCGAGCGGACGGTACGAGAGCCCGACACCGTCGAGGCCCGGCCGCTGTGACAAAGGTTCCTGGAGTACACCCTCAGCCTGCCTTGCCCCGTCGTCGGCCACCTGATCTCCGGCACGGAAGCCTTCACCGGCGTCGTGGTCACTCGCGGCCGCCGCGCAAGCAATGCCCCCGGGTACAGCACGCCGATGGCGGTCCTACCCAACCAGTGGGCCACCGGCCCGTTGACAACGGCCAGCGCCAGGACGACGGCCAGGACCGAAACCACGCGAGGCCGGGCACGAGCGCCTATGCAGAACGACGCGAGGTGTGGCCTGCGTCAGCATCGCACTGCCTACTGACGCTCCCTGCGACAGGTGCGCCAGGCCAGCTCTCCGATGGGGGCGAACGTTGCCTGATGCGGCACTGGCACGAGTCGCGGTCCTGCTCGCGCTGCCATCGACCCGCTCCCACCGGAAGACGGCCCCCTCCGGGTCTCGGGAGGGAGGCCGCGGAGGGCTCGGATCAGCCTGCTGCAGCCGCGTCCTCGACGGCCTTCACCAAGCCGTTGGCCAGCTCGAACGCGTTCTCGCGGTAGAAGCCGAGCTGGGTGTTGAACGCCTCCTCTGACGCGAACATGCTGTGCACGGCCAGGAGGACGGCGTGCAGGATGTGCAGCTCCTCGATCGAGAGGATCACTTCGTCACCGCCGCGCAACCTGTCATGGAGCTCTTCGAGTCGCTCCCTGCCGCACCCCGCCCACACGGTGAGGGCGGGTTCGCCTTCTCGCCGGTAGGCGAGCCACGGCAGCAACTCGCCCAGGAGGGCCCGTTGGGATCCGGCGAAGCGAACGGAGAAGTCGCTTCCTTCCCGGCGTACGAATGGTCTGGTCCTCATTGAGCATCGCCTACGGGATCCTTCAGGACGTAGAGTCCCCCGTGCACGCCTCTCTCGAACTGCTCGACGGTGATGGTGCGCAATGCCGTCCTCGGCACCCCGGATGTGGCGAACTCTCCGATCCATGCTTCGCCGCCCGCGGTGAGCCGCTCGCGGCAGCCGGCCGATACACACTCGTTGCCGCTGAACGACAGCAGGTCCCGGGTGGTGCCGGCCCACGAGTTCCGGCGGTTCTTCTCAGCCGTCTTCTTCGTCGACACCGGCTGCGCTCCCTGATCCCTGACCCGTGTCATGTCCGGGTCTGTCACAACGGATAACCGGAGCCTATCCGACGTGATCACCGGCGAGGGGCCGGCTATCGCGGCTCGCGGACACGGCTGGTGAGCTGGCTGGAGTGGATGTGGGGCTGGGCGGCGGAGCCCTCGGCGGACATCAGCCGTATGTGGAGTTCCTTGCGGCTCGTCTCCAGGGACCGTCGGCTGCAGCCGACACCCCGGCCCCCTGCACGACCAGAACTCCGGGCACGACGAACCCGCGTTCCCGCCGGCCAAGCCGCTCTTCCAGGCCCTGATCACCACCGGCAACCTCAAGCGCCGGAAGAACGCAGCCGTACGGGGCCTCTTCCTCACAGGCCGGGCCGTCAACGAGATGGTCAAGGCGCCCGCGGACGCCGCGGGCGTGACCCTCATCAACGGCCGCGGACCTCGCTGTTGAGGACGAGCCCGGTCAGGCGGGCGCGCTGCAGCCCGGCGGCGTCCATGAGCTGGTAGGCGAGGGTGCGAGGGGCAGGCCGTCGACGTCCAGGTCCGTCGCGGACGCGGACGAAGCGAACCGGATGCCGCCAGCGGCCCTCATCGACCGCGGTATCGGCGAGCAAGCCGAGACCGTCCGCTACGGCCGACGGAGTGCTCAGCGTGTCTCCTGGTTCGCCACCTTCGGTGGTCCGAGGCCAGAGTGTCGGACCGGTGATACCTGTAGGGCGTGGAAGACGCGCTTTCGGGCGCGATAGCCCTCCTGCGTGGAGCCTTTCCGGCAGAGGTCCGGCACTGCCCTTTGGGCTGGGAGGCGCTTCGGGGGTGGGAGCGCAAACGCGGGGTGGTGTTGCCTGAGCCGCTCCGCACCTTCGTCGCGAGATCGCGAATGGCACCTACGAGGGTCCGCCGGACGAGGGTGGTCCGCTGCCCGTGGGAGAGGAGCCAGCCGGCTGGGGTGTCTGGGAAGCGGACTGCTGGATGCAGTCACACCCAGGAGTGGACGGACTGGACCCGGCAACCATGACCACGCGACACCTCGGCAACAGGGCCTCTTGCTCCTCGCCGGACTTGACATCCGCGAGCTACCAAGAGGCCCTGTTCCCATGCGTCCGCACCAGCAGACTCACCCGGACCAGGCCCCTGTTCGAACCCGGCCGACCACCCGAGCGGAAAGAGAACAGCCAGTCAGTCGAAGGTGATGGTGTCGCTGAGGGCGATCGGGCCCTCGCCCGACTTGTTCCATGCCGAGATCATGACGACGTATTCACCCGGTGGCATCTTCGGGATGATGGTGATGTCCGAGGTTCCGGAGACGCTGAAGCTCCGGGTGATCCCCAGCGGCGCGGACTTGTCCCACATGTACACGGCGTACGCGGTGATCCCGTCGCTGTACTTCCCGGTGGGCGGATCCCAGGTCGCGACTCCGCCGTTGGGGCCGGCGGTGGCCTTCACATTCCTGGGATATCCGGGCGTGGTCGGGTGGGAGGTGCCGCGCGTGATGTCCGACCAGTCCGACCGGACGGTGTCCCCGGAGGCCGCGCGGACCCGCAGTTCGTAGGTGTGTCCCTCGAAGATCTGGCCGTAGTACTGCCGGATCATGTCCCACCGGTTGGTCACGGGGTAGGCCCAGTTCCACTCCCCGTCCGGGTGCGCGGTGATGTCGCGCCACTGCACCTGGTAGCCGTGCGCGCCGAACACCTTGTCCCAGGTGAGGGTGACACCCTGCTGGGTGCCGTCGAAGGTGACGTCGGTCGGGGTGGTGAGGAACCGCGCGTCGACGTCGACAGGGTCGGTGGGCGGTCCGCTGCCGATGCGGAACTCGTCGTGCAGGGTCGATGCGAAGGCGCGCGCGATGCGGTACTCCCCGAGGTTGTTGGGGTGCAGTCCGTCGTAGGTGGTGCCGCAGGAGGTGGCGGAAGGGTCGCAGCCCATGGCCTTGTCGAGATCGGCGAGGACCACCGGCGAGGCGTCGGTGCTCCACTCCTTCACCTTGCCGGCGAGCGCGGCGTTGTAGGCGCGGGTGCGCGCTCCGAGTTGCGGGTTGGCGCTGCCCAGGGTGGTGCGCTGCGGCACGTTGGCAAGGACCAGCCGTATACCGGGATTGGCCTTGCGGGCGTTGTCGATGAACTCCTTCATCGTCCCGGTCAGGTCGGCGCCGGCGCCGGTCCACCCGATGTCGTTGAAGCCCAGTTCGACCAGCAGGGTGTCCGGGAGCTTCCTCTCGGCCTTCAGGTCTTCCATGACCGAGGTGATGGTGGGGACGTCCTGTTCCAGCCGGCGGCCCCACATCGCGTAGTGCTCGGCACCGCTCTTGAGGAAGGCGGGGCTGACGTCCCGCGCGTAGGCGCCGTCCGAGGTCACGGGCTGGGGTTCCGACGGCGGTTTGCCGTCGTAGGCAGGAGGCGGCTGGGGTGCCTTGGGTTCGTCGGGAGCCACGGTTCCGTGCAGCGGCCCGACGAACTCGGCCTTCCAGTTCTGCGTGCGGGCCCACTGCCACAAGCGGTAGCGCCAGGTGTAGTCGCCCTCGAAGCCGTTACTGATCGAGTCGCCGACCACCATCACCCGCTGGGGCGGGCCGCCCGTGTTCCCGTCCCCGGGATCCGTCCCGTCGACGCCGCTGCCGTCCACCACCATGTCGACGGGGTTCACCTCGACGGCGTCGGGATCGACGATGGTGCCGTCCTGCCACAGCTTGGTCAGCTCGGCCGCGTAGCCGTTGGTCATGGTTTTGTAGCCGTCCGCGTTGGGCACCCCGTCGGCGGACTCCCCGGTGTCCAGCTGGCCGGCATCGCGCCCGAAGTCGAGCGGCACCTGCCGGATCCGGTGCCCCACTCGAAGCTGGGAGGTGATGACCGCGCTCGCCCTCGAGACGTAGGAGTCGGTCCCTGTGTACATCTCGTCTCGGACGGCTGCCGACCTGGACGGGGCCGGGTCACCCACCAGCACGGTCGTGTTGGGCAGGACGGTGTAGACCTGGTCGAGCAGCTTGCGCAGCTGGTCCGCCTCCTGGCCGGCCGTCGGCCCGTTCTTCTTCGCCAGGTCGTTGGCGACGTCCACCTGCAGCAGGACGACGTTGGGCTTGTACGTGCGCAGGTCACCGTCCAGGCGTTGACGCAGTTCGTCGACACCCGCGCCGGGGAACGCTTCTTCCTGGTTGTCGTCGTCCGCGACGTTCCCCCTGCTCACGGCGCCGACATAGTCGAAGGTGGGGGTGTGCGCGTTCGCCGCCGCCACCGCCCTCGTCGAACCGGCGGCCACCGCGGCCTTCGCCGGACCGGCCGTCCGGGACCAGAACTGGGTGCACCCGTCCCTGTAGGACTGCACCACGCACCGGTCCAGTGGGTCGCGCATGCCCGCGTAATCGAAAGGACCCTGCGCCACGTTGTGGCCGTCGATCGCGTATCCACCGACCGGCATCGTGGCCAACTGTGTCCGGTCGGCGTCCTGTCGGCCGGTCTGGGGGACGAAGTGCACCGGATCGTGATCGGAGCCGCCCTGGTTGGGCTGCACCCTCGCCTCGACGCTGCCGCGACCGGTGCTCGTGACGGCGAAGTCGAGTTCTTGTTGCGCCCCGTCCGGGCTGCGGTGGGTGGGCCGGCCGCTGGCCAGGATGCGGGGCGTGCGGCCGTCCGGCGTCGCGATGACGTCCTGGTACATGCGGCCGACCAGGGTGGTCGGGCTGGTGTTGAAGTCCGCGCCCACCGTCCAGTTGCGACGCGGGTCGTCGCCCTCGACGGCTTCTCCGATGCGGGCGAGCATGCCGATGGCGTCGCCGCCGCCGCCGCTGAGCGCGTGGAAGCTGAAGTACCAGTCTTCGCCCAGCCGGATGCCGATGGCGGGTCGGCCGTAGGCTCCGCCGTGCGGGTTGTCCACGACCATGGCCGCGTCGACCGGGGTTGTCGACATCACGATGGTGTTCACCCGGCCGCCCGGTATCAGCCGGTCATGGGTCTGGAGGAAGACTATGTACCAGTCCGAGGACCGTTGACTCGCGCGCCATCGGGCGTAGGTGACCAGTCGGTTGTTCTCGGTGCCCGGCGGATTGGGCAGTATCTCGGCGCTGTTGGGCACATCCGGGCCCGCCTCCTGGAGCATGACGACCTCGGACCGGGCAGCGGTGAGGATGCGCGGAAGGTAATCCGTCCACAGGCTCCTGCCCTGCGAGGTCTCTCCCTGCATGTTCCAGGTGAGGAAGGGAGTCTGATCGAGAGGCGCCGCATGGGCCCGGCCGACGGCCAGGACGGTGAACGGCGCCACCAGAAGCGCGACCAACAGGGCCTGGATCACGCCAAAGGCCACGGAGCGGACACGCGGTCTTTGAACCCCCGGATCATCGGACAACTGCGCCGGTAACGCCGTACTCGCCCGGTATGCCGAACGCGGGAAGGTGTATGAGGCCATCGGTGGGCGCGTCTCCACTCTGTCGTAGTCATGCCAGATGTGCAGTGCATTGACCCGCAGCTCCGTAGAACGATCCCGCCGGCCAACCCTTTCACCGGATCAGTATGCGGCCGCCTCAGTGACGCAAAGTCAAACTGTGGCCCCGGCCGGCTCCTTGTCTGGGACACCTTCGGGTTATAGCGAGCGCAGCACCGACTTCCTGGTGTCAGGCGCGTCCCGACACGTCAGCGTCTGGTGGCCTTATCAGATGGCCGACTGGACGGGAGCGGAGACGGCGGCAGTGAGGGCGACGGCGGGCAGAACAAACCGGCGCCGCCTGCTGCACCGCCCCGGGGCCAGCCGCCGACCGGGGCAGCAGACTTGCGCTAGGCGGCCCCATGCCGGCCCCGCTCGCCGAACAGGTTCCGCAGCCGCGCCCCGGTGACCTCCTCACCCGGCGCCAGTCCGAGCACGGCCGAGCCGCGGCCCACCCATCGCCCGGCCGGGACCCCGGCTTGCTCCTGGGCCTCGCGCAGGGGCGTGCGGGCCGGGCGGCGGCCGTCGCCGGCAACGGTCTCGCGCAGGTGGTAGCGGTACATCCGACCGGCCCGGACGACCCTGATGTCCACTGTCATGGAGACCACGTCACACGGCTCTGACCTGCGAGAAAAGGCCGATCAACGGTGCGTCCCGTCAGGCGGGAGCAGCGGCCGGACTTTCCTCCCAGGTGCCAGCCAGGCGGGAAGCGGCTTCGACCCGGATGCGAATGTCATCGCTCTCCGGCTTGGCTTTGAGCGGCGAGGTGCCCTTCCTCAGAAGCTCTGGTTCGTCCTGGAAGGGGGTGGTTATGAAGCACGCCACCAGCACGCTCTTGGGGTCTGCGGCGCGCTCGGTCTTAGGCCGGGGCCGCCGCCAGAAGCCTTGGCCAGGCGGAAGGCGGGCGTATGTCCTCATTCCGGGTTCTCGCGCTTGAGTCGGCTGAGGACACTGCGCGACACGGCTACCACACGGACTGGCTCCGTTGACGTCAAATATGTGTGGGGTGTGGCTTGTCAGTCAACAGCGAGCCCGTCTTGAGTCCTTCCTTGTACTCGCTCCTGGCTCTACGCTGACGCGGTGTCCGGAAGTTCGCAGCCAGACGTCAGCGTCATCACCCGGGAGAGACCGTGGACGTCCCGACGTTGATCGTGTTGGGGGCGGCGGGCGGTTTGCTGCGTGGTGCCGTGGACCTGTACAGCCGGTTCGTGTCCTGGCAGACCGTTCGCCTCGACTGTCGGCAAGCGGCAAGGCAAGCACCGCGGTTCCAGGAATACTTCGACCCCTCCACCGACATCGTCGCGCCCGTCCTGCACACCCTTATGGGCGCCGGAGCCGCAGTACTGTTCGGCACCACGGGGCAGATCAGCGGTGAGTACGCCGCTCTCGTCGTCGGAATGTCAGCCCCCATGTTGCTCACCCAACTCACCCGCGTCCAGACAGTGAACGAGGCGGTGACGGGCGATCGACGGCCTGCCGAGGGGGCGGAGGCACACACTGCGATCGGTGCGCCTCCGGCTACTAGTGCCGTCGGTGGTGCGGACGGCGCCAGCGCCTCAGCTGCTGCAACCAGCACACCGCCCGTTCCCCTGCCCCAAACGGACCCCCGGCCAGCACCCGCCCCGTCCCTCGCCAGCCCGGTCCAGCAGGCGGTCTCTACTCAGAGCCCGCCTCCCCCTGCGCGTCCGCTGTCTTCGTCCACGCCTCGCGCCGCGCTTGCTCCCACACAGGAGCCCATCCCCGGCGCGCTCTCTGCGGAGCGCACACAGCGTCCAGAGCCCGCATCTCCTGGGGACACTCCCTTGCCCGGCGATCCGACCGACAGAACAGGATCTGGCCTCGATGGTCGAGGCGCGCCACGATGGCGTCAGGGACCTGCGACCGGGGAGGAGGGGCTGTGAACAGCGATCCACAGCACCTGCTGAGCGAGGACCGCCAGGAATACGAGCGGATCCTCGACGAGGCGTTGCGCTCCGCACCACACCGTTCCGAACTGGCCGCTGTCGGACAGCGACTCAACACGGAACAGCTGCGTACCATGGCGCTCAACGCCACCGCACTCATCACGGCGGCCGCGGCGACCGAGTACCAGCACTACGTGAAGATCCGCAAGGAACTGCGCCAACCGGCGCCGTCAACCCCGTCATCCACACGTGAACCCGGCTCCGCGGAACCGGGGTCGAGCACGATGGGGCTCGCCACCCCCATGGGAGAGGTCGCCGAGACCACCGGCGCGGGTGCCTTGGGCGCCGGGCCGTCGTACGACGGTCGGACCGGCGACGGGATTGCCGTACATCGCTGGGCCAGAATGTCCTACGGCCGTCGCCTGCTAGCAGCAGTGCTCGGCCTGCACGTACGTCCAGATGTACCCGCTGCAGCCAGGGCCGCGCGACCCAGCGCGTTCTCGGTCTTCGCCGCTCCTGCCACCGCCCTCTCCGGAACCATCGCAGCGATCTTCCTGCTCGTGGGCTGCATCCTCACGATGCTTGACCCCGAGCCGGCGTCCGCCCAGACCATGCTCACCACCGGATGGGTGTTCGGCGCCGTGACCGCGGCCTCGATCCTCGTCACCGCCGTCGGACCGCTCATCACCGCCCTGCGCAACAAGCCCTCGGTCGAGGCCAGACCGTACCGCGACTTGACCGCGGAAGTGACCCGGGCCAGGGAGGACTGGCACAACGCACTGCTGGAGCGGGGCATCCTGCCGTTTCTGCGGGAGGCGCTGGCCGACCCCGGCAGCGCCGTGCTGCGTACGGCAGCGCCGGCTCCGACCATCCGCATGCCGCACCTCGGCTACGACCGGCCAGGCTTCAGCAGCCCGGACGACGGCGCCCCCGGCCCGCGCCCGAGCTTCACGAGCCCGGACTACACCAGCCGGGACTTCGGAGGACCCGAGCGCCAGCCGGAGTGACACACGAAGTCACCTGCGAGAGGAAACAGATGTCTCGCCTTCGGCCGTTGTCGGTCGCAGACCCATCGGGTGCGACGTGCAGCGGCCTCAGCTCGCGGAGGCGGCACCCTGTCCATCGGCGACATCAACGGCGACCACCGCGCCGAACTCGCCGTCGGCGTCCCCCACGAAACCCTCGGCCGTGCCACCAGGTGGTGCCGCACTCTTCCGGTCCGGGCCGTGTGCCCGTCACGGATGAAGTCGTGCACCGCCGCGCGTCCGGCGACCGGGCCGAGCACTCCCTGTCCGGGCATCGAGTAGGTCCAGGTGGTGTCTTCGGTCAGGACCGCTGCCAGCTCGGGGACATTCAGCTCGGCCAGGGCGTGGGCGGAGTTCGCCAGCCTGCTGGAGTTCGGCGATCATGAGGTCACCGTCAGCACGATCTTGCCTTGGATGTGGCCCTGCGCGGCTCGCGTGTGTGCGCTGCCCGCCTCGGGCAGCGGGTAGGTGCTGTCCACCCCGACCTGGAGCTTGCCCTCATCGAACAGGTGCCCGATCTCGGCGAGCTGGGGGCCGTTGGAACGGACCTGGATATTCGAGACTGTGATGCCCAGACTCGCCGTCTCTTCCGGGTCGTACTGGGCGAAGAACACCGGAAGCATGGTGCCGCCGTGCTTGAGCACGGTCAGGAAGCGTGAGCTGTCCGGGCCACCGACGGTGTCGATCACCAGGTCGACACCGTTGACCACGTCCGCGGCCTGCGTCTTGGTGTAGTCGATGAACTCATCGGCGCCGAGCTTGCGCAGGAACTGCTCGTGTCGGCCCGAGGCCACCGCGATGACGTGTGCCCCCTTCCACTTCGCCAACTGCACCGCGAAGTGGCCCACTCCACCGGCGGCCCCGTTGACGAGCACGGTCATCCCTGGCGTGATCGGCACCGGCTGGTGCACCTGGCCGGTGAAAGGAGACGGCACGTCGTGGCCGAGATCAATCAGGTATTGCCAGGCCGTGAGCACGGCCATCGGCGCCCCAGCCGCCTGCACGTGGTCGATACCGGCCGGCTTGTGAGCCAGGTCCGAAGCCGGCGCGGCCACGTACTCGGCGTAGGTCCGGCCGTCGAATCCGGGGAACCGGAGCATGCCGAAGACCTCGTCACCGACGGCGAACCCCAGCACGTCCGGAGCAACCGCCTGGATCACACCCGACATGTCCGTTCCGGGGATCAGGGGGAACTCCAGCGCCGGCCTCATCTCGGCCGGCATGACCTTCATCCCCTCACGCAGGTACCAGTCCGGCGGGTTGATGCCCGCCGCGTGCACCCGGACGAGTACCTCGCCCGGGCCGATCCCGGGAACCGGCACCTCGTCATACTGCAGAACTTCCGGCCCGCCCGCTTCGTGGAACTGGATCGCCTTCATCGCACCTGTCGCTTTCCTGGGGAAACGTTGCTCCTTCAGTCAAGGCCCAGGACGGCATGGCCGTCCAAGTCCGGTTCGGCAACCTGATCATTCCGAAACGGCATGACGCGTACGCTGGAAGGGTGAACGATCTCGGACAGGACCTGGAACTGCGGCTGGTGCGCTACTTCACCGTGGTGGCGATGCACCAGCACTTTGGCCGGGCCGCCGCCGACCTGCACGTGGCCCAGCCGGCGCTGAGCCGCCAGATCCAGCGGCTCGAGAAGCATCTCGGCGCACGACTGCTGGACCGCGTGCCCCAGGGCGCCCGGCTCACTCCGGCCGGCCAGAGGTTCCTCCCCCGGGCCCAAGCCCTGCTGCAGGCCGCCCGCCAGGCCGAGTTGGTCGTGCGTGAACAAGCCGAGACCGCACGGATCGCCATCGGCTACGTCGAAGACCTGGTGATCACTGCCGCCGTACAAGAACTGCGCCGCCGTTACCCGGACGCCGAGATCGCCACCCGGTACCTGAGCTGCCGCGACGTCGGGGCACTGTCCGACAAGCGCGTCGACGCCCTGATCGCGCGGGCCCCGCTGCCGCTCGCCGCCGACGACGTGCTCACCACCCCGCTGTACGAGGAGCCCCGGGTACTCGCGGTCCCGCGCGGCCATCCCTTGGCCGACCGCGCGTCGGTGGCCGCGGAAGAACTGGCCGGCGAAGAGGCGGCGCCGTGCGCGTTCGAGACCGCGGACTGGACTTCCTACCGGATCCTCGGAGCCGGCGTGCCGCCGATCGAGAACTACGAGGACAAGCTCGAACTCGTCGCGAGTGGCAGGGCGATCGCCGTGCTACCGGCCGGCGATCGGCGTAGCTCGCTGCGTCCCAACCTCGTCACCGTCCCGATCGAGGGCGCTCCCCCCAGCCAGGTCGTCTTGGTCAGCCGCAAGGGCGACCCGAATCCGATGATCAGGAATCTCCGGCTGGCGGCCAAGGCCGTCCTGACCGCCCCGGCAGCCTGACCGGGACCAGCCAACCCGATTGGCGCTGAACTGCACGGACGGCCCAGATCCAGCTGTCGACGCGGACGGCCTCGCGAGTGCGGTCGGCGGCCGCGGTAGGGATGGTTGGGTGGTGTGGTGGGTGTGCGGGCGGCCCCGCCTGCGGGTGCAGGACAGGGCCGGGTGCAGTGCGTGGCGCGGTGGGGTTAGTGGCGGCTGGTGGCGCGGGTACCGGGGAGGTCGACCAGGGGGGTGGGCCCGGGGACGGCGGTGGAGCCGCAGCAGTCGACGCTGCGGTGGATACCTGGCATTGCTCGGACTCGCCGCAGCTCCGCTGCACGAGCCCATGGCGGATGACCCTGCACGACCGTCCCGGTCATCATCGGTTCTTGATATCCCACAGGGTTCGTTCGACCGGGCCCGTTTCGACCTGGCGCACGCCGTACCGATTTTCCACCGCTTCTTGGGACTCGTTCTTGCCGTCCGCCGTGCTGATCGTTTCGATGATGTTGACGCCACGTGAACCAAACTGCCAGTAGACGGTCATGTACCGAGGCATCCTCGTTCTCGCGTCGATCGAGTTATTTTCTTTGATCGGACTGCTGTAGACGATGGAGTCGAATTCCTTTTGCGCCTTCACCCATGCGGGCACCTGGGCCTTGCCCCACGTGTACCCGTCGAATTTGAGGTGCTGCAGAGATGAGAGGTCCTTGCGCGTGAGGTGCGCGCTGGCGTAGAACGTCAACTGGTCGTACGGGGTGCCCTTGGGGAGTTGCACGACCACTCGTGCGGAGAACGTGTCCTTGGTGTAGATCCACCGCCCGTAGGGCATCCATGGCTGTGCCGACACCAACTGGCCGGGCTGGTGGATCTCTCTGCGGGAGACCGGATTGGATGTCTTGTAATTCACCCATTTTTCTGCGTCAGCTCGCCACTGCTGGCGGGGCCGGTCGTGCGAGCTCAGCGGTACCCGTTCCCCCATGGCGTGGAATTCGGTGCCCAGAACATAAAAAGCCGCATCGCCGCGGTTCTCAATCTTGATGTCCACCGGCACGGAGAACGCCTTGTGATTCGGATTCGTCATAGGGCTCCCCACGGTCAGTCCGATGACAGGCGTCGCTTCGTGCTGGGACGGCTGGTAGAGGTTCTGGTAGCCGAAGTTCGCCACCGCAATGACCGTGGTGACGATCAGTGTCGCGGCCACCCGCTTCGGAGCGGGAATTACGACCGATGTGCGGAGCACCGCGACGACCGCCCAGGCTGAGCCCGCCGTGAGGACGCTGAACAGCGCCTTGAAGAACCAGGAATCGCCGTTCTTCAGAATCTCGGCGAGCACGAGGAAGTTGGTGAGTAGGGCCGCGAACGTGCCGATGAGCGCCACCAGCCCCGAGTAGGGGAAGCTGTGCCACAGCCAATGGTCGGTGACCGCGACGGCGCCCAGCAGCGCGGTGAACGCCACGGCAATGAGTACGGCACCGGTGATGCGGCCGGCGAACGTCAGCGCCCCAGCGAAGTCCTCGTAGCCGAACCAGCCCAGCAGACCCGTCGCCGCGAGGAGAACCAGCGTGATCAACGCCAGGGAGACCCGCGACGGTCTGGATTGGCCTTTCGCCAGCGTGCGTTGCGCCCGCAGGCGCGAGCTGGCGGGTGACTTGCTGTGGATCCTCACACGACCACCGCCGGAAAGAGCCCAACGGGCCCGACCCGGTCTGTCCCAACGCTTGCCACGGGGGTGCCTCCTTCGCAGGACCGCGGCGGACCAGGAGATCTGCCACCAGTGATGCGTACTCATCCTGCGTGGTGATCGGTCCGCTCGCCATCCGCGTGCCTCCGGATGAGGAGCCACGACTCGGCGGCCGTGCGAGCGGCGCGTCGCACCAGTCACGGGAGGGGCACAGTCCGGGAAGCAGGACGGGGTCCGCGAAGACGTTTGATTTCTTGATCTCGTGGGTGTGACCGTGCGCAGGAACGCGCTGCCGCAGGATTCGCTGTTGGCGATGGACACGACCTTCTGGCCCGGACACGGGGCACCGGGTCCCCGAGATCAGGCGGGACTCGGACGTACGTCCATTCCCTGACGCGCAACAGACCGACTTCCTTCGGCGACGGACTACGCGGGTCCACACGGTGCCACACCGGGATACCGGTGATGCCAGGGCCGAAGCCAATGAGGCCGCCGTGATCCGGTGTCACCCTCGGGCGACCACCCGTCCGCGGAACGGGGCGCCTCCCAAACTCATCGACAAGCGACGTCACTACTGCTCGACAAAGCCAGACGCCTGCTCCCCCGCGGGCTGCGGGTCGGCCTCCGCCTGCGCGGCGGGCGTCTGCTTCTGCTGGTCGGCCGTCGGGTCCGCGGCCGCCGTGCCGTCCACTGTGTCGGGGAGGAGCGCCACCGTGTGCCAGTAAGTGGGCACCGAGAAGGTGGTGCAGTCGGGGGTCAGAGATCGCGGGCCTGGTGACGGAGGTGGGCGGTCTGAAGACCCATGGGGCGGTGATCGCCCGGGAGTGCGGTCTGCCGGCCGTCGTGGGCGTGGCGCAGGCCACCCGGTTGATCCGGGACGGGCAGCGGATCCGCGCGTGCACGTAACCGGCGGGTACGTCGAGGTCCTGTCCTGACCGGCCGTACCGCGGGTTCGTCCGTGGCTCCGGCCGGGTGGCGCCAGGACGTCGACGGCAGCCCGTGCCGGGCGCGGGCGGGCTGTCCCGTCCGCGCCCCGCGCCCGGCCGCCCCGGTCGGGCACCGGTGTCCGTCCGTCACCTGTGCTCGGCGACACCCTCCTTCTCGTCTACTTGACGAGATCAACACCCCTCGTTATCGTCGCATTGACGAAATCGAGGGGGTCCACCATGGCCGACATCACCCGGCGCTTCGGCTGGCGCCATCTGCGCTCCGCGCCCACCGCACACATCCGCCACCACCACCGCGGCCGGCTCGTCCACGACGGCCGGGGCCTCAGCTTCTGGTACCGGTCACTGTCGGCGGCGCTCTCCGAAGTACCGGTCGACGACCGGGAACTGGCCATGGCGTTCCACGCCCGTACGGCCGACTTCCAGGACGTCACCGTGCAGGCCACCGTGACCTACCGGATCAGCGACCCGGCCGAGGCGGCGAACCGGCTCGACTTCTCCGTCGACCCGGACAGCGGGAACTGGCGCGGCACACCGCTGGAGCAGATCGCCACCCTCCTCACCGAGACCGCTCAGCAGCACACGCTGGACGTACTGGCCCGAACCCCGCTGGCCGTCGCGCTGGTGGACGGCGTCGCCTCCGTGCGGGACCGGGTCGCCGCCGGTCTCGCCGCCGAGCCCCGCCTGCCGGCCACCGGCATCGACGTGGTGGCCGTGCGCGTCGTCGCGATCCGGCCCGAGGCCGAGGTGGAGCGCGCCCTGCGCACCCCGGCCCGCGAGCAGATCCAGCAGGAGGCGGACCGGGCCACCTACGAGCGGCGGGCCGTCGCCGTCGAACGTGAGCGTGCCATCGCCGAGAACGAGCTGGCCAGCCAGATCGAACTGGCCCGCCGTGAGGAGCAGTTGGTAGACCAGCGCGGCACCAACGCGCGTCGCGAGGCAGAGGAGGAGGCGGCGGCCGACGGCGTACGGGCCGAGGCCGAGGCGGCCCGCACGGTCCGCCTGGCCCGCGCGGAGGCCGAGGCCGCGCGCGCGACGGGCGCGGCGCGCGCCGAGGCCCAGGCCGCCTGGCTGGGGGTGCACGGCGAGGTCGACCCGGTCACGCTGCACGCCCTGGCGGCGACCCGGCTGGCGGAGAACCTGCCGCGGATCGACAGCGTCACCCTCTCCCCCGACGTGCTCACCGGGCTCCTCGCGAGGATCGGGCGTCCGGACGGACGGGTGGACGCGTGAGCCTGGCACCGCGGGTGGTGCTCGTGCACCGCAGGACCGAGTACGAGGAACTTCTCGCCCGGCACGGCACGCACGGCCAGGCCGCGTTCTTCCTCTCCAGCCGCGGCCGCTCGATCGACGAGGTGGCCCGCCGCCACGCCGCCACCCGGCAGGCGCTCCGGGACGTGGCGGCGGCGGTACCGCTCACCTGGCGCAGTTCCCGGGTGGAGCGGGCGGATCTGGACCGCTTCCTGTTCGCCCCGGAGGACGTGGTGGTCGTGGTAGGCCAGGACGGTCTGGTCGCCAACACCGCGAAGTACCTCTCCGGACAGCCGGTGGTGGGCATCGACACCGATCCGGGGCGCAACCCGGGGGTCCTGGTGCGGCACCGCTGCGCCGACGCGGCCGGGCTGCTGCGTGCCGCGACCGCCGCCGGGAACCGGGTGGAGGAACTGACCATGGTCGAGGCCGTCGCCGACGACACCCAGCGCCTCCTCGCGCTGAACGAGGTGTACCTGGGCCCGCCGGGCCACCAGACGGCCCGCTACCGGCTGGGCAGCCGCGGCGAGGCCGACCCGGGCGAGCCCCAGGCGTCCTCAGGGGTGCTCGTCGGCACGGGCACCGGCGCCACCGGCTGGCTCCGCTCCCTGTGGCTGGAGCGCGGCAGCACCGTGCCGATGCCCGCGCCGCGCGACCCGCGGCTGCTTTGGTTCGTGCGCGAGGCATGGCCGTCGCCCGCGACCGGGACGTCCAGGGTCGCGGGCGAGCTGGGACGCGGACAGGCGCTGCGGCTGACCGTGGAGTCGGACCGGATGGTCGTCTTCGGGGACGGGATGGAGGCCGACGCCCTGGAACTGACGTGGGGGCAGAGCGTACATGTGGGTATCGCGGCGTCGTCGCTGCGCCTGGTGACGTGAGCGCCCTGCCTCCGCCTTCGCTCACCGGGGCTCGTAGGCGGTGGCCAGCACGGAGACCGTGACCCGATCGAGCGTGGCAGGGCAGCGGCGCCAGGGGCGAGGTTGGATCGGCTACCAGGTGGCGGCGCCCTCGCGTTCGTGGCACTGCTGCTGACCGCCGCTCCCGTGCCACCGGCTCCGGGCGCCGGTGCCCGACTCCGGTCCCGGCCGGAACTCCGCGTAGCTCGAGGGGCATCCGTGTCAATCGTCGCCGCCGCGCGGCAGCGCACGCCGGAAGACGACGGGCGCAGCCCACCCTGCCCCCTTCGGGCGCGCGGCACGCCAGGCCCGGTTCCGGGTATTCCTCCGTTTCGAGGCCCACCGCGACACCGGGCCCGAGCAGCGCTGACCGCCCGGCTTCAGCGGTGGCTTCAACGCCGCACACCGGGGCAGACGCATCACCTGTCACGCCACACCGGGGGTGGCGGTGCAGGATGGCCGGCAGAGCCGAAGCAGGAGAAGAGGGAACATGACCCGCACGCGAGCGGACGCCCGCATCCGGCACCCCCGGCACGAACGCAGGGGGGAACCCAGACTGCCTGCGGTGATCGCCACGCTCGTGGCCGTCGTCCTCTACCTCGCCCTGCCGCAGCGGCTCCTGATCGCCCCCCGGTACGTGCTGCCGACGCTGGAGCTCCTGCTCCTCGTCCCGCTCGTGGCGATCAACCCCAAGCGGCTGACCCGCCAGACAAGGACATTCCGCGCGCTGTCCCTGACCCTGGTCGGCGTCATCGCGGCGAGCAACCTCGTCGCGCTCGGCCTGCTGATCCACGAACTCCTCTACGCGGGCGTGAAGGACGGCCGGGGCCTGCTCGTCGCCGCGCTCCAGGTCTGGCTCACGAACATCATCGTCTTCGGACTGGCCTACTGGGAGCTGGACCGGGGCGGACCCGTCAGCCGCACCCAGCTGCCCCGCGACGAACTTCCCCTGGCCGACTTCCGCTTCTCGCAGGACGAGAACGACGACGCCGTCGAGGAGGTCGCCGACGGCGCCAGCCGTTCCTCGGACTGGGTGCCCACCCTGACGGACTACCTGTACGTGTCCGTCACCAACTCCACGGCCTTCAGCCCGACCGACACCATGCCCCTGTCCACCCGCGCCAAGCTCCTGATGAGCCTCGAGAGCGTCTCGGCCCTCCTCACCTCACTCCTGGTCATCGCCCGAGCGGTGAGCATCCTGCACTGACCGTCACACGGCGCAGACGGCTTGCGTCCGCACCGGGTCGTCGGGGCGCTGTGGGAGGCGGTGGCGTCGCTGCCGGAGGCGGCCGAGCACCGGGAGGGCTGCGACCAGGTCAGACAACTGGTCCGGCCCGAGTGCGTGTGCTCGGGCCGGACCGTAGGAGGGGCGAACCTCATGCTCCGGCGACCACCGGGGCACCCGACAGCTCCACCCCGGCCTGCTGCAGTTCCGCGCAGGCCTCATCGATGGTGCCGCGGCTGACGCCGGCGGTCAGGTCCAGCAGCACCCGGGTGGCGAAGCCGGCCGCCGCCGCGTCCAGGGCGGTGGCTTTCACGCAGTGATCTGTGGCGATACCCACTACGTCCACCGCACTCACGCCACGCTCTTGCAGCCATGCCGCCAGTCCCGTCCCGTCCTCGTCGGCGCCCTCGAAGCCGCTGTAGGCGGCTGCGTAGGCGCCCTTGTAGAAGACGGCGTCGACCACTCCCGCCTCCACCGCGGGGACGAAGTCGGGGTGGAAGCCGGAGCCTTGCGTGCCCGCCACGCAGTGCACCGGCCACGAGGTCTTGAAGTCGGGCGTGTCGGAGAAGTGATCCCCCGGGTCGATGTGATGGTCCCGCGTCGCCACCACATGCGTGTACCCGGCTGCATCCGCCCGTGAGACCAGGTCGCAAGCCTTCACAGCAATCTCGGCTCCGCCGGCCACGGCGACACTGCCGCCCTCGCAGAAATCGTTCTGCACATCCACCACGATCAGCGCACGTCCCATGCCACTGCTCTCCATTCCGCTCTCACGTACAAGATTGTTCGCTCAGTCATGAGCGGTGTTCGCCTCGACGGCCACCCCGTTCCGCGGTCCGCCGGAGCAAATCCGGCGCAGCCCGCCCCGTCACGCGTCCTCGGGGAGCGGTCAACGCGCCAGGACGACGGTGACCGGGGCAGAGCATGGAACGGCGGTCCCTTCGAAGTTCCCGGACATCTCGGGACCTTCGTAGCGGCCCGCAAGGGCCTCCCGCCCCGGGCCTCGCACGGCAGTCACCCGCACGGGCGGTAAGTCACATCACCGCGAGCCGGCTCTCACCTTCCAGCCGTCTCGACGGCCCTGACCCCAACGGGGCGGTCGGCAAGGAGCGCTCGGGGCCGGGTACCGGTGCGCCGGAGCCGGAGCCGGAGCCGGAGCCGGCAAGAAGCGCCCACCGTGAAATAGCACAGCCGTCCACGTCGCTGACCGCACCCACCCCGGCGGAAGGCGACGACGCCGCATCCCTAGCGCTACCGGCGCTTCCGTCTGGCAGGCCGACGTCGCACCGGGCACACCGCCGCACGCCGCACCCTTCCCCACGCCGAGGACGGCGACGGCGCCCGCCGTGGTCACGCTCCTGACGCGGCGCTCGATCACGGCGGCGGGCACCCGAATGCAGGCGACTGGGACCACGTGGTCCGGCTCGACTGGGTCCGCTCCCCACAGTCGATCGAGATGCGCTTCGGCACCAGCCGGACGGGGCCGTCGACGTCGCGCTCTGCACCACGGCGTCCGTCGACGCGGTCGTCCCCGACCACCCCGAAGTCGACTGGGAGCACCTGCGCGCAGTGGAGATAAGCCCCGGCTTGCCCCTCGGCGTCATTGAAGCCGACGTGGGTCTGCAGTGCGTGGCTTCGGTGTCGAACGCTCGGTGAGCGTCAACGACGAATGTCACCGACGCCGGCCCTCAGCCTCTCACCGGTGTGCGCGGCCAGGTGTCGCCGCCGCAGCCGGAAGGCTGAAGCCGTCGAAGAGGTCGTCCAGGGCACGTTGCGTGGCGCGGGCCGGGGTGGCGCGGACGGCGAGGTCGCGGGCGGCGACCGCGACGGGGTGGGTGAGGGCGGCGATACGGCCGGCGCGGCGGGCGCGGATGCGGATGGCGTCGGTACGCGCGTGGCGGGCTTGGCTGTAGGTGGCCAAGGCGGCCGGTATGTCGTCCCTGTCCAGCAGGTACGCGAGCACGACGGCGTCCTCGATGGCCTGGCAGCCGCCCTGGCCGAGGTTGGGGGTCATGGCGTGGGCGGCGTCGCCGAGCCAGACGAGTCGGCCCTGGTGGTAGCAGGGGAGGGGGACGGCCAGGTCGTACAGGTCGTGCTGGAGCACGGCCGACGGGACGATCCGCTCCAGCAGCGCCGGGATCGGGGCGTGCCAGGTGCCGTAGCGCCGCGAGAGTTCGGCGCGGAGGTCGGTCGGCTCGTACCCCTCAGGTACGACAGCGGTGGCGTAGACGTAGACCCGGCCGTCCGCCAGCGGGACCACGCCGAAACGCTCGCCGCGGCCCCAGGTCTCGGCGGCGGCCAGATCCGGGAGGCAGTCGGCGGGCAGTACGGTGCGCCAGGCGGTCTCCCCGCTGTAGCGCAGGCCGGGATGGTCGGGGAAGTGCTGGCGGCGGAGGACGCTGCGGATGCCGTCGGCGGCGATCGCGACATCGGCGGTGAGGTCTCCGGCCGGGGTGTGGAGGACCGGACTCCCGTGGGCGACATCGACAGCGGTGACGGCAGTGCCGTACCGGATCGCGCCTTCTGGGAGCGCGGCGGCCAGCCGGGCCGCGAGGGCCGGACGGTACACGGCGAGCGGGGGCCGACCGTACCGGACCGCCATCGCGGCGGTGTCAGCGCGGTTCAGCCAGTCTCCGCCGGGGCGCCGCAGACCCATCGCGGCCGGAACAGCCTGGCCGGCGGCGCTGGTGGCATCGAAGCTGATGGCGTCGAAGGCGCGCAGGGCGTTGGGGGCGAGGACGATGCCGGCGCCGGCCGCGGACGGCCCGAGCGCCCGCTCGCACACGGTGACCCGCCAGCCGCGCCGGTGCAAGGCCACCGCCGCCGTCAGCCCGCCGATCCCCGCCCCCACCACGACCGCATGACGCGGAGTCCTCAGCATGGCGCGTCCCTCCTCGCCCTCAGGGCCTCTACATCCGTAGAGGCCTGCCTTCACTCTACAGCTGTAGAGTGAACGGATGTCCACCCCTGATCGCAGAACCCTGATCGCGGACACCGCGATCGGTCTCGTGGCTGCCGCCGGGCTGCGCGGTCTGACCCACAGGGCAGTCGATGCCGCGGCGCAGCTGCCGACAGGCAGCACCTCGTACTACTTCCGTACGAGGACGGCGCTGATCGGCGCCTGCTACCAACGGCTCGCCGAGCTGGACCTCGGCGACTTCGACGGCAACGGTCCGGCACCGCTGCCGGACCGGGACGCGGTGGCGGCAGCGCTCGCCGCGCTGCTGCACCGCTGGCTGACCACAGGGCGCGCCCGGCAGCTGGCTCGCTTCGAGCTGAGCCTGGAGGCGGCACGTCACCCTGAACTGGAGACTGAGTTCCACCAGGCGGGCCTCGGTGCACGGGCCCGGGTCGCCGGAATTCTCGGCGGGCTGGGGGCGGATCGGCCCGAGGAGTCCGCCGAGCTCCTGGTCGGCTGGACCGACGGCCTCCTCTATGACCGCCTCGCGGGCGCCCTCGCCCGGTCCCGGCCGACCCCGGACCTGGCCGAGCTGACAGCCGTCACCCGCCGCATGGTGGACGCGGCTTTGGCCTAGACGGTGCCTTGAGGCATGGGATGGGATCAGGGGGCGAACGACCAGACGGGTGTTCGTCCCACTTCCTTGTCCCACGGGCCGGACAAAGGCCACCATCGACGAGAAGGGGACGCGGGAAACGCGAACCTGCACGAGCCCCACTTCCCCGGCATCCGCCAGATCGCCCGCTCGTGCGCGGCCTGAACCACCCGCCGGGTCTCCTCATCCCCCAGCGCCCACAACAGATGGATCGTCGGCTGCGGACGAAGGACGCAGCCGACACCAGTCCCCGCAACCCGGCGTCCCAGGGCGCCGGCCTCCCACGCCTTCTTCGGAGACTCGCCCTTGTCCAGCCGCTCGGTCTCGGTCCGGTCCGGGTACGGATGCCGACCCCGCTCGCCGAAACAGGTTCCGCATCCGCGCCTCGGTGACCTCCTGCCCGCCGTCGGACCGAGCACGGCAAGTCCCCTCACCCGGCCGGGACACCGGCTTGCTCCTGGGCCTCGCGCGGCGGCGTGCACGCCGGGCGGCAGCCGTCCCCGACGACGATCTGGCGCAGGTAGTAGCGGCGGTACGCCTGACCGGCCGGGAGATGCGTCAACCGTCTGAAGCGATGGTCGCTGTCCATTGCGCGTGACGCGTACCCGCGTGGCTGGGCGTCCCGTGCCGGCTCGCGGGCCGCAAAACTGCCCGGTTGGGCGCCGCCGGCGTCCCAGGGGGCACATCCGACCCTCGGGCAACACGCCCGGGACCTGGTTGTGCGCACACTTCCCAGTGCCAGAGCAGGGGGTCTCCCACACGACGGAAGGACTGGATGATGCGACGCGGATCGTCGAGCCGGAGGAGCTCGGGTGCTCACGCGGGCGATCTGACCGCGCCAGGGCCGGCATTCGGTTCGGTGGGCCACGGTCGCCGCGGTCGATAGCCCTGCAACCACGCACGACACCGTCGCTGCTCGTCCCAGGCACTGGTAACGGCTGCCCTTGCCCGGCCGAGAGGTCCGCGCGTCTGCCGCTGCCTGCCTGCCTGCCTGGAGTGTGTGCCGGCCGGTTGGCCGGCCGCACGGGACGGCGGTCGGCTCAGCCGGGCAGAAAGCGGGCAACCGGAGCCGTCCGGCTCACCTCTTCATGCGGTCGGTCATTGCTCGTCGAGGGTCGCATTCCCTCAATGTCCCGCATGTCCGCCCGTGCCCACTTTCAGCTACTTCTACTCATCACTGAACGGAACGGAGAACATCATGAAGTTCAGCTCCAAGGCGGCCCGCAGGGCCTGCCTGGCCATCGGTGCCGTGTCCTGCATGACCGGAGCGGTGCTGGCGGGCACGGCGGGACCGGCGTCGGCCGCCACCGCCCACACCTTCAAGGTCTGCGCATACGGCAATTACACCGCCTACGCGACCATTCCCCAGCAGGGCGACATCTCCACCGTGCTGATCGCGCCCGGCAAGTGCGGACAACTTCCCATCGTCTCCGGCAGCACGTACGGGAAGGTGTGGGGCGTCTACAACACCAACCCCGACAAGAGTTTCTACGTCGGTACGGCCCACTTCACCGCGTCGAAGGGTTGGACGGGCGCCGCGAAAGGAACGGCCTCGAGTCGCTACCTGGTGAACCTCGGCTGACGCACCACCCACCGCACGTGCACGGGTGCCCGGCGCTCCTCCGCCGGCCGGGCACCCGTGCGCCCCGCCGACCGCCTGCCTGTCCTCCGTCGGGTGCGGGAAGCGGAACTCGCACCGGGCGTCAGCGCCCGCAGGATATGCCGGACGGGGTTGGATAACGATCTCGTGGCCGATCGCGGCACAGCTCCGCGCCGGGCCGCTACCGGGCGATCGTCATCGCGTCGTTGGACGAGGCCCGGCAAGGGCCGGACCGGCAGCGTGACAGCCGGATCGGGGGTGCGGGACACCCCGGCGTGACAGCGTGACACTCACCTTCGGTGACCGCCGGGCGTGGTGGGCGCCGGTGTCCGTCCTGTGACAGCGAACCTCGACCGATCGCCATCGATGTCGGAGCACAGCGGAGATGCGCAGACCGATCTCCGTCAGCCTGCAACCAGGCCCTCAAGAGGCGCCACAAATAGGTGAGTCCTCCGGGGCCTTGTTCCAGCTCTCTCGAAGGTCGACCATGTGCACGAGCGATGCCGGTTTCCATGGAGAGGGGGCAAGCGCTCCCCCGCCGGTACGGGCCCAGCTCCTGCCGTCAGGGTCCTGGAACTCCAACCACAGTGATGACAACTCTTCATCGGTCACCTGCACGGATGGCAACTGGGCGCGCAAGCTGGCACGCAAAGAGTCAGTGGGTATCTTGATCTGCTTGCAAGGCTCGAGTGAATGCACATCCCACCAGAGGCGCCTTCCCGGCAGGAAGAGACGCATTTCCGTCGGGTGCGGGTTGCCGTTCATCACGACCACCGCGGACGGAGTTCGGTAGAAGTCGACCTGCTCAGCGAAGACTTTCTGGCTCAGTTCAGCCGCTCGCTTCTCCTCCCTGGCGGCGCGCTGCTCCGCCCTGACCCCCAGAATCAGCCCCGCGAGTGCGGCAATGACCGTGACCACCGCACCCACTCCCCTGCCGATCTCCGCCCATGTGAGCGCAGGCGCTGCGGGGTCAGCAGGGGCGTCCTCGGAGCTTGCCGGACTTCGGGGTGCCGGGTCCGCAGGAGCATCACCGTCGGAACCGATCGTGGGACCGGGATCGCCGCCGTCGGGCACAGGCTGCCCCCCGCTACTCGCTTCAGCCATGCAACTGAGATTACAAGCGCAGCGCCTGTCCACGACCTCCTTCTCCACACGGGAGATTGCCGGTCCGAGCTGCCTTGCGGGCGGCCGGGTCGCGGTAGTGCCCGAGGTGCGCGGCCAAGGCGTGGGCGAGCCACGCGCCGCTGCCGGCCTGAACGTCCCGCGCGCCCGGCGGGTCAGTTCGCCGCGGACTGCTTCGTCCCCGTCGTGAGGCTCGTCTGCTCCAGCTCATTCCGCAGCCTTTCTCTCACCGGCCCCGCGACCAGCGGCTGGAGGGGTGCGCTGCCGTAGACGTTCTCCCTGCGGCCCGAACAAGATCAGATACTCGACCGGTCCGTCGGATCCGGCGTTCACGACGCCGTGGGGGACGCGGGTGTCGAACTCGGCGGCGTCCCCGGCAGCCAGGACGAGGTCCTGGTCACCGAGTGCGAGCCACAGCCGTCCGTACAGGACGCACAGCCACTCGTGGCCCTCGTGGGAGACCTGACGTGGCCGCGCGGGCGGCCCTTCCATGGCAGGCAGGACATGCTTGTGGGCGTGCAGGCCGCCGACGTACCGGGTGAGCGGCAGCACCATCTTGCTGTCGCCGAAGCTCAGCGGCGCCGAAGTGCGCGGCTCGGCCGCTGGGACGGGTGCGGTACCGGCCAGCTCGTCCAGAGACACGCCGTACTCCTTCGCCAGCCGCAGCACCACCTCCAGGGTGGGCTTGCGCCGGCCGGTCTCGATCCGCGACAACGTGCTCGGGGAGATGCCGGTCGCGCAGCTGATACCGGCGAGCGTGGCGCCGTGCTGCTCGCGTGCGGCTCGCAGCCTGGGCCCCATCGCCGCCAACGTGCCGTCCACCTCCACCTCGTCGACTGCCACCGTGACCGTTCCTTCCAGCCGCGCCGCTCCACCGTCCGTCCTGCGAGTTTGCCAGGATGGCAAGACCGATCGCGTCGGGTGGGCGTCGCGCCGCATGATCGATGGGTAGCCGTGTCCGCCCGCGAACCGAGGAGAAGCCCCCATGCGATCCGAGCCGACTGCCGCCCTCCGCCACCGCACCGTCGAGGCCCCGGCGGGACGCCTGCACCTGGTCGAGCAGGGCACCGGTCCGCTGGTCCTCCTCGTGCACGGCTTCCCCGAGTCCTGGTACTCCTGGCGCCACCAACTCCCGGCCCTCGCCGCGGCCGGGTACCGGGCAGCGGCGATCGACGTACGCGGCTACGGCCGCTCCTCCAAGCCCGCCGCGACCGACGCCTACCGCATGTTCGATCTGGTGGAAGACAACGTCGCCGTCGTGCGCGCCCTCGGCGAGGAGAGCGCGGTGATCGTCGGCCACGACTGGGGCTCCAACATCGCCGCCGCCTCCGCCCTGCTCCACCCGGAGACCGTCCGCGCCGTCGGCCTGCTGAGCGTCCCCTACGCGCCGCCCGGCGGCCCCCGACCCACCGGCGTCTTCCGCCGGATCGGCGGCCCCGAGCAGGAGTTCTACGTCTCCTACTTCCAGGAACCCGGCCGCGCCGAGGCAGAGATCGAGCCCGACGTACGGAGCTGGCTCGCCGGCTTCTACGCCGCGTTGTCCGCTGACACCATGCCCGCCCATGACGAGCCCGACCCGCACTTCGTCGCCCTGGGCGGCCGGCTGCGTGACCGCTTCCCCGCCGGCCCGCTCCCAGTCTGGCTGACCGAGGACGACCTCGACGTCTACGCCGGGGAGTTCGAGCGCACCGGCCTGACCGGCGCCCTCAACCGCTACCGCAACATGGACCGCGACTGGGAAGACCTCGCCCCCCACCGCGGAGCCCCGATCACACAGCCCGCCCTGTTCATCGGCGGCACACTGGACGCCTCCACCACCTGGATGGCCGACGCCATGGACGCCTACTCCACCACCCTCCCCGCCTTGTCCGCCTCCCACCTCCTGGACGGCTGCGGCCACTGGGTCCAGCAGGAACGCCCCGACGAGGTCAACAGCCTGCTGAGCGACTGGCTCGCCACCCTCCACGGCTGAACCAGCGGGCTACCTGGGCAGCTTGGATGTGCGTTTCGGGTGGGCCGCGCCGAGGTAGGGCGGGAGTGAGCACCAGCAACGTCAGCGGCTTCGGCCCCGAGGACCGCGCCGCCCCACCCGGCTCCGGTATCGGTGACACCCTCCTCGCCTGAAGCCTGCTCACCCTCGGGCCAGCGAGCACCCGCCCCCTGCCGACCCCACTTCTTCGACCAGGTCTCGGTCGAGTCATAGCGCGACTGCCGGGATGCCGCGCCCCGCGGGAGGTGACGGCGCTCGAAGGTCACGCGGATGGATCCGCGAGCCCGGCCCGACGTCCGGGTCGGCCACCCGGCGCGAAGATGCGGATCGCTGCCACGTGTCCCGCGGCGCGCTGCCGCAGCATCGGCATCAATCCCGCCCGCAGCAGCGAGGATCTCCCGCTGCCCGACAGCCCGGCGACTGCCGGGAAGCGCCGCTCGGCCAGCATCCGCCACGCTGCGATGATCAGGTCATACCGGCCGAAGAACCGGTCCGCATCACCCGGCTCGAACAGAGGGGCGAGAGGTGTCGGACGGCTGCGGGTGGGGCCGCGGCTGCGGCTGCGCTGTGCGCGGTCGCACGTGCAGCGGCTCCGTGCCCCTGGGCCGGGCCGGGCCCGTCACGCGAGCAGGGAGGCGAGCCTGCGCCATTCCTCCCGGGGCAGAGTGCCGTCCGTGCCTTCCGTGACGATCTGCAGGGCCACGTGGTCCGCGCCCGCCTCATGGAAGGCGGTGACGCGTTCGCGGATCCGGGTCTCGTCGCCCCAGGCGAAGACCGCGTCGATGAGACGGTCGCTGCCTCCGCCTGCGACATCGGCCTCCGTGAAGCCCAGGCGGAGGAAGTTGTCCGTGTAGTTGGGGAGTTCCAGATAGCGGGCCAGGTAGGCGCGGGCCCTTTCCCGGGCGCGGGCCGGGTCGGTCTCCATGACCACCTTGAACTCCGGTGCGAGCAACGGCCCTTCGCCCAGGATCTCGCGGGCCCGGGCGGTGTGTTCGGGCGTGACCAGGTACGGGACCGCGCCGGCCGCTCGGTCGCCGGACAGGGCCAGCATCCTGGGACCCAGGGCAGCCAGCACCCGGCGGCCGGCGGGTACGCCCGCTGTGTCGAGCTCGTCGAGGTAGCCGGTCATCGCCGCGTACGGGCGCTGGTAGTTTTTCACCAGCGGGCCGTGGCTGACGCCGAGCCCCAGTACGAAGCGGCCGGGATGGGCCGTCTCGATCTCGGCGAAACCGGCTGCCGTCGTGGCGCTGTCCTGCTGCCACACGCTCTGGATGCTGGTGCCGACCGTGATGCGCCGGGTCGCCCCGATGAGCGGGGCTGCGTGGTCCACGGTGCTGTTGCCGCCCAGCCAGACGGCACCGTACCCGAGTTCCTCCAGCTCGGCCGCGGCCTCGTTCAGTTCACCGCGCCGGCCCGGATCCTCCGAGCGCAGGTCGCCGCTCCAGACGCCGTACCGGCCGACGTTCTCCTTGAGTGAGGTGGTCATCGGATGGGATCCCTCCGGTGGGTGGGCTGTGCCGTGATCATCACGTCTTCCGCTCCTGGCAACCAGAGGGCGTGCCGGGTGATTCCCGCTCTTGCCTCACTCGGCCGAACGGCCGAGGAGGCGTTCGGCAGGGCGGGACCCATATTCGCCATCGTGTGGTGAAGACCGGCGGTGACGGCGATGACGATGCCGAGTTGGGCGTGGAAGAGGTGAGGAACTCGGCCAGCCGATGGTGCGCGGGCCGCCTACCGTTACGGAAGCGGGCGGGGGCCGGCCTGCGGCCGCCACGGAGATCTCCGTGGCCTCCCCCATGGAGTCGGTCAAGGCCGTCGACTACGACTTCCTCGACGTGCGCAGCGGTGTCTGCGGCCACACCCGCCTGGACCGGTACCCCGGCAAAGGCAAGCCCGCCTAGGTTTCACCGCTCGGGGGGTTGATGCACCGTTCGACGGCGGCCGGCCGTGCCGGAATGGCCGCAGCAGGCCTTCCGCGCGGCGGTCCCGGGGGCGGCTCCGGGACAGGAGCCGCCCCCCGGGGACGCACAGGCACGCCTGCCGGTCCGGCAGAACAGGTCAATCGCCCACGTGGATGCCGGGGCGACGACCGGGATCGGGTTCATTGCTGCGGATGATCTCGCGAGTGACGGGAGCCGTGTCACCGCGCCCCAGGAGGAAGTAGCGGAACATGTGCTTCAGGGGGCTGCCCTCAGCCCAGGCGAAGTAGCAGTGCGGCTTGACGCCGGTGGTCTCGCGCAGCGCCAGGAGGATGGCCGCGATGGCGTTCGGGGCGGCCGGGGCCTCGGCGCGCAGGACGCGGTACGGGCCTACCTGGATGCCATGGATGGTGAGGGTGTCGCTGAAGTCGGAAGGGTCGACCACATCGATCTCGAGGAACAGTACGTCGGCGGGCCCGGGGACGGGATTGGTGCCGCGCTGTTCGAGTTCTTTGGCGGAGTACTCGGCTTCGTCGCCGGCCTGCCGGCGGTTGGCGATGATGTTGATGGACTGGTCGTGGGCGAGGGTATCGGCGATGAACCGCCGGGCGGCCTCATCGAAGACGAGGCGGTCGGCGCGCAGTTCAGTGGTGCGCGAGACGCGTGAGACCAGCGAGACGATGATGATGCCGAGGATGAACATGCCCGATATGGCGATGCCGTCGGGCTTGTCGATGATGTTGGCGACCAAGGCGTAGAAGAGCACCGCGGTCAGCAGCGCGAAACCGACGGTGGCCGTGCGTTTGCGGCGGCGTACGACGGAGACGGTGACGGCGAAGGCGCCGGAGACCATCATCGCCAGGATGCCGGTGGCGTAGGCGCCGGCCTGCTTGTCGACATCCGCGCCGAACGCGATGGTGATCAGGACGCACAAAGCGGTGTAGACGATCACCACGGGGCGTACCGCGCGGCCCCATTCGGGGGCCATTCCGTAGCCGGGCAGGTAGCGGGGCACGATATTGATCAGTCCGGCCATCGCCGACGCGCCGGCGAACCAGAGAATCAGGATGGTGCTGATGTCGTAGACGGTGCCGAACGCCTCCCCCACGTGCTCGTGCGCGAGCCACGCCAGGGCACGGCCGTTGGCCGCGCCGCCGGGCTCGAACTGCTTGTGGGGGATGAGGACGGTGGTCGCGAAACTGGCGGCCAGTAGGTAGACGCTCATGACGAGCGCCGCGGTGGTGAGCAGTCGGCGGGTGTTGCGGATCCGGGAGTGCAGACGCTGTTCAGCGTCGGCGGCGTCTGCGGTCACGAGCGGCATCATGCTCACGCCGGTCTCGAAGCCCGACAGGCCCAGGACCAGCAAGGGGAAGGCCAGTAGGGCCGGGCCTGCCAGGTCGCCGAAGCCGCCGCCTTCACCGAGGGCGTCGGTCCAGCCCGACACGGCGCCGGGTGTGCTGAAGACATCCGTCAGAGCGACGGCGATGACCACGGCGTTGAGGACCAGGAATACGGCCACCAAAGGGATGGCCACTTTGACGGCCTCGCTGAACCCCAGCAGAAAGACCCCGCCCAGGATCAGAAGCAAGACCACGGTGAGGACGACCTCATGTCCGTGCAGAGCCTGAGGGAAGAAGGGATTCTCCACCACGTGGACGGAGGCATCCGCCGTGGACAGGGTGATGGTGATGATCCATGAGGTGGCGACGAAGCCGAGCAGGACCAGCACGAACAGTTTCCCCCACCAGAACGGCAGCAAGTCCTCCAGCATCGCCACCGATCCGGCCCCGTGCGGACTCTCCTTCGCCACCCGCCGATACATCGGCAGCATGCCCAGCAAGGTCAGCGCCACGATCAGCAGCGTCGCTAGGGGCGAGACGGCGCCGGCAGCCAGTGCGGCGATCGCAGGCACATAGGCGAGGCTGGAAAAGTAGTCCACGCCGGTCAGGCACATCACCTTCCACCAGGCATGCGTCTCCGCGTGTCCTCCATCCGCCGCCGGTCCGACCGGCTGCACCTGATGACGCAACATCCACCGCGCAAGACGGCCTCGCGGCCCGATCCGCAGAGCCGGACTGTCCACGACCTCGGGGACGAGCGGCTGATTCACATCTTCCATATGCTCCATGAGCCTTTCCTGGTTCCCATCGACGCAGCGCACCACTCGGAATCCCTGCCCGCGGCACGACCACCGAGTATGAGACCTGCCGCCCGCCGATCCGGCTGGTCAGGGTAGCCGCGCCCCACCTTCTTCCCCACATCTGTCACACCGAAGACGAACCGTTGGTCGCCCCAGCCGATCCCGCGCAGGGCCACACACGACGCGGCCGAAGCAGTGCGGGAGTTCCTCCAGTGGACCCGGAAGGAAATCACAGTCGTGGCTCGACAACCTGGCCCCTCGGTCACGGGGCGGGCGGAGAAGGGAAGACATCGGCGACGGCTGCCGACTCCGCTGAGAGCGCGCGAGAAAGGCGTGGTACACCCGAAGCGTCAGTTGGAACGCGTTCCTCGGGTGATTCGCGGCGCCCGCGCAGAGATCGTCGCCGCGACCGGACACGGACCGCAGATCGACCACCCCGGCCTCATCAACGCCCGGCCGCTGAGCTTCATGGAAGACATCGACTCCCCCAGCTTGCGACGCCCCAGGACGTCACAGACGCGTAGCCGGTGAGACCTCGGACGACTCGCGGACCCTCGAAGTGGTGGCAGAAGGTCGACGGATAACGGACGCCGCTGAGCACCCACAGACCGAAGCGGTCGGATGCTGCTGCGGTCCCGCCACGGGCCCCTGATCCAGGACCGGCCGCTCGGCCTGGTGGGGGCCCGCGAGGCAACCTGAGGCCCTGCTCCCGCTCTGCGAACGCAATACGGCCGGCGACTGGAGCGCGGACTCCACCCTCGCCGACAACTACGGCTGGACTTGGTCGAAGAGGGCGACGGCTTTGGCGGGGTCCGGGCTCACGAGGCGTTCCAGACCGGCCGTCGTGATCTTCGCCCACCTGCCGGCCCGTTCCCACATCTGTTCCTCGAAGGCGCGGACGGCCTCGTCCAGATCTTCAGGGCCGGCGGCGATGGACTCGGCGAGTTCGGCGCCTTCCAGCATCGCGAGGTTCGCGCCCGCCCCCAAGGGGGGCATCAGATGGGCGGCGTCGCCCAGGAGCGTCACCCCGGAGACGTGGGTCCAGGTGTGGGACACGGGCAGGACGTAGAGGGGGCGGTGGACGAAAGCGGTGCCGTGGCGGAGCAGGTCAAGGACGGGAGCGGCCCAGCCGTCGAACAGAGCCAGCAGTCTCGACCGCACGGTCTCGACGTCGGCCCGGTCCAGGTTCGTGTGCCGGTCCAGCGGCGCGCGGAACTGGGCGTACACCTTGACGTGGCCGCCGCTGTTGCGCTGGGCGACGAGAGCTCGGTTCACCCCGTACACGGCCACGGAACCGTCGCCGATCAACCGGGCGAGGTCGGGGTGGCGGGTGTCGACGTCGTCGAGGGAGGTCTCGACGTAGGTGACGCCGGTGTAGTGCGGGGTCACCGACGAGACTGCCGGGCGGATCCGGGACCAGGCGCCGTCCGCGCCGACCACCAGGTCGAACGTTTCCTGTCGCCCGTCCGCGAAATGTACCCGTGCGCCATCCGGGGTTCCCGGCACCACCTGCGTCACGCTCCGGCCCCACTGGACGTCGAGGGGGCCGAGCAGCAGGTCACGAAGGTGCCCGCGGTCGATCTCGGGATTGGCCCGGTCGTCTGGACGGGGTCGCCAGTCGCGTAGGACGGTCCCGGTCGTATCCAAGATGCGCATGGCCTGTCCCTCGGGGCGGGACAGCGCCCGGAACTCCGCCAGCAGCCCCGCCTTGTCCAGTGCGAGCTGGCCCAGCCCTTCGTGCAGGTCCAGCGTGCCGCCCGGGGGGCGGGCGCCGGGGGCGGGATCGCGTTCGAAGACGGCGACGGGGTAGCCGTGGCGGTGCAGGACACGGGCGAAGGCAAGGCCGGCAGGGCCGCTCCCGACCACGGCGATTCGAGGTCTCATTCGATACACTGTATTTCTCCGATATATTGTATTGCAAGAGAACGGTGTGACCATGACTGTGTGGGACCGGCCGGAACCGCCGACCCGCCCCGTGCCGCTCGACCGGGAGCGGATCGTCGCCGCCGCCATCGCGCTGGCCGACGAGGGCGGGTTGGAGACGGTGTCGTTGCGCAAGGTCGCCGCCCGGCTGAATGCCGGCCCGATGCGGCTGTACGGATACTTCTCCACCAAGGAGGAGCTGTTCGACCTCATGGTGGACGAGGTCCAGGCCGAGATCCTCACCGAGGAGCAGCCCGGTGACTGGCGCGAGGCGCTGCGCATCCTCGCCCATCGCACCAGGCAGGCCGCTCTCCGTCACGAGTGGCTGGCCGACCTGCTCGGCAGCCGCCCGTCCCTGGGCCCGAACGGTCTCGCCGTGACCGAGGCCACGTTGGCGGCCCTCGACGGCCTCGCCGACATCGACACCGTCATGCGCGCCGTGGAGACTGTCAGTGCCTACTTCACTGGCGCGATCAGGCGCGAGATCGCGAACCTGCGGGCTGAGCGCGTCACGGGCCTGTCCAAGCGCGACTGGCAGCGCGCCTCCGGCCCGCATGTGACCAGGATGTTGGCCACGGGCCGCTTCCCGGCACTGGCCAAGGCCGTGTACGACGGCACGGACGTGGACGCCGAATCATCCTTCGCGACCGGCCTGGACTGGGTCCTCGACGCCGTGGCCGCCAAACTCACCCGGCTTTGATCGTTGTGATCAGTCCGGGATAGCTCCGTGACGGTCGCGCAAGCGGTCGCAAGCCGTTCCGGACCGATCGGGACGGTGAGTGCGACGACAAGGTCGGCACCACCACATCGACCATCCGGTCCTGGCCGCCTCCGGTTGACCGCTGCGCCGCACCCTGTGGTGGCACGCGACCGTCAAGCCGATTGCAGTGAACAATCCAGCTCGCGATCACCCTCTCCCCAGGGACGACGGTGTGCTGCCGCTCGGCGGCCTCGACCGCAGCCTCGGCAAGGGATCCGGCGTTACGGACCTTGCGATCGGCCAGCCACTTGTCTGCCGCGCGACGCCGGTCCGGCGGATCGCGGTCGGGCATCCGCAGCCCGCCAGAGGCTGAGCGGGCCGGTGTCGGTCACGTCCAAAGCCCCTTCCGGTGCCGTGAGATGCTCAGCAGAGTGCCGCGCGGGCCGGACGGGGGCGTGCGGTAGCTCGTGGACATGACGGGTCCCCGGCGCGTGGCGCCGGGGACCCGGGTCGACCCATGAACTCGGGACTACCGCTCCGTCGTCCCGTCGCCTCCGTAGGAGCGGCGCACCGCGTCGGCAGCCTTGTCGGTCTGGGCGTCGTACTTGTCGCCCGTACGCTCGTCGACCATGCGCTCAGCGCCCGTGACGCCCTTGTCGGCCTGGTCGGGGTGGCTCTTCGCCATCTCCTTGGCCTTGTTCGCCATGTCGCCCAGCTTGCCCATGGTTACCTCCTGAGAGCTTACGCAGGTTGTGCCAAGGCGACGGGTACCCGCGGTGTCCGGTCTCTCACCACCTTTTCCCGCCCGAACCGCTCGGTGACGACAAGTTCGGACGGCTGAGGCGCCACATCACCGACCCCTTCACCCGGTTGGGGAAGTGGTCCGGACGAGACGGTTCAGTGGCCCCCGCCGCGAATGACCCACTTGATCCACGAACGCAGGCGCGTGGCGTCGCCGAAGGACGCGACGTCCGTCCTGTCCGATGCGGACAGGACGCCCACGAGCACCTCCTGGCCCGTTGTGTCGAACGCCGTTGCCGGGCCGCCCGAGTCACCGCCCACAGGAAGACCGCTGCCGCGCTGAACGCAGAAATCCCCGGTCCCCACGAGCAGGTCACACCGCCGGTCGGAGTGCGCCACGATCCTCACCTGTGCCTGCTTGAGGACGTTCGACTGACACGAGGTCTCGTTCCTCGGCGGCGCGCACGTGGCTCCCCAGCCGTAGGCCCGCACGCTGCGGCCGACCTTCACGCTGGTGCCGGTCCCCCGTTCGATGGGCTCGATGTCCAGGCGGGGCACCCGCACGAGCGCCACGTCGGCTCCGGGAGCGAACACGGTGCCGTTCTCGACGCGACGCACGACCTTCCCGTGCCGCTGGTCGAGGCTGCCGACGCGGAACGTGATGTCCCAGTTGTCGTAGCGGACGCAGTGACCGGCGGTGATCACCCACTCGGGAGCGACGACGGCGCCCGTGCAGGACGGCTCACCGTCGATGTACACCCGCACCGCCCACGGCCCGTGCTTGCTGACCGTGCCGCCCTGGATGGCAGAGGCCGGTCCTGCCGCCGCCATGAAGGAGGCGATGAGGGCGCATATCGCGCCGTACGCACGTATCTTGCTCAACATGTGTGTTCCTCGGTTGGTAGGGGCGGACAGGGAGGCGGCTCATGCACCGCGTCCGTGCGTGCCAGTCGTACGCATCCGCAAGAGTGAGGCGGCCCTCCGGGCGGTTCCGTCGACGCACGATCCGTGCACTGTGGGACCAGAGTTGTTCCCTCCGCGCTGTCGTCCCGTCAGATGGCGGGGTGTGACGACCATCGGCGTGGCGAAGGCCGGGCGACTACCGTTGAGTTCCGTTCGCTGGGCGTTCCACCGATGCTCCCTGTCGCGCGGCAAATCGGAGCAGCCTGCCCCACCACCACTCCCGCCCGCCCCACCCCCGTCCGCTTCGCCCTCAAGCCCCATAGAGGAGCGCCCCAGGCGCATCGCAAAGCCGCCGTCAGCGCAGCTCACCGCCTGACGTAGTGGCCCCCGGACACCAGCCGCAACGCAGCGGAATGATCACCTGGGGGCAGTTTTCCGGTAGCACCCCAACGACACCCCCGAGCACTGCCGAGCCGGTCGATCCGGTTGTCGAGGATGAACCTGGCGGGCGCGGTGCGTCGCAGCGTGAGCGGCCCCGGCCGCCGGGAGGTGGATGCCGGCTATAGTCACTAGGTCGCGAAAAACGAGGTCCCGCGGGTCCACCCGCCGGACATCGCTCGTACATCGATGCAGATGGTTCTGATCGGTGAGCGTCTCCTGCCGAGACCGGACATCCCGTCCGCTCACGGCGCTGACTATCGCCGACGCGTGTCGGCGCTACAGAGGAGCGCAGCATGCAGAAGACCATCGCCATCGTCGGAGCGGGACTGGGCGGGCTGACGCTCGCCCGGGTGCTTCAGGCTCACGGCGTCGCCGCGACGATCTACGAGGGTGAGGCTTCGGCGTCGACCCGTGCCCAGGGTGGCCTGCTTGACATCCACGAAGAGATCGGACAGGTCGCGCTTCGCGCAGCTGGTCTGTACGACGAGTTCCTCACTCTGGTCCGCCCGGGCGAGGACGCCAAGCGTGTGGTCGACCGCCACGGCGTGATCCTGTTCGACATGCCTGCGGACCCCGGTTCGGCCCGTCCTGAGGTGGATCGCGGCGAACTCAGGCGCCTGCTCATCGACTCGCTGGCGCCTGGGACGATCAGGTGGGGTCACAAGCTCGCCTCGATCCGGCACCGTGTGGAGGGCGGCTACGACCTCGCCTTCGCGGAAGGTTCCGGCACGCGCGCCGACATCGTCATCGGCGCGGACGGTGCCTGGTCGAAAGTGCGTCCGCTGCTCACCCCCGCCAAGCCTCTCTACAGCGGAACCTGCTTCATCGAGATCGCCCTCGCCTCAGGCGGCCAGAACTATCGGGCGAGCGTGGCCGCGATCGGCAGCGGCACGCTGATGGCGGTCGCGCCAGGCAAAGGCATCATCGCCCATCGCTACGCCGACGGGCACGTTCGCGGATACGTGGCGCTGAACAAGCCCGAGGAGTGGATGAGGTCGATCGACTTCGGCGACCCGTCCGCCGGCCTCCGCCAAGTTGCCGATGAGTTCGACGGCTGGTCGCCACTGCTCACCGCCTTCGTGACAGAGAGCGACGCGGAACCGTGGCTCCGACCCATCTATGCCCTTCCCGTCGGGCTCAAATGGGACAGGGTGCCCGGCGTGACGCTCGTCGGCGACGCCGCGCACCTGATGTCGCCCTTCGCCGGCGAAGGCGCGAACCTCGCCATGTACGACGGCGCTGAGCTGGCGAGCAAGCTGGTTGAGCAACTCGACATCGAGGTCGCGCTCACCGCCTACGAAGAGCGGCTGTTCCTGCGTAGTAGCGACGCCGCCAGCCGCTCGGCGCAGAACCTGGAAATCTTCTTCGGCCGGGAAGCACCGCAGAGCGTAGTCACTCTGTTCGATCACTCCTGATACCCCCCTCCGGGTTCGCGATCTTGCCGCGGACCCGGAGGGGAACGGGTACGGCCATCGCGTGATCATCGGGGGTTGTGTGGACTCCTGAAGATCGTGCGGTGGCCGCACGGCATAGCCCAGACTCTGCCCGTTGGCAGGCGATGTTCGACCAGGCCGTGGCCCGGATCGCGGTCCGGTTCCGGCGGGTTGAGCCCCGCGCGTCGGCCCGCTCCTACCTGCTCGGGCTGCTGTCGGGCGTGGAGCGGAAGAACTGCTGGCAGCTGGCCGAACAGGCGGGCCATACGCGACCCGGGCCGATGCAGCGGCTGCTGCGCTACGCCCGTTGGGATGCCGATGCGTTCCGCGACGCCCTGCGTTCCTACGCCGCGGAACACCTCGCCGCCCCCGACAGTGTCCTGATCGTGGACGAGACCGGCTTCCTGAAGAAGGGCCGGTCCTCGGCAGGGGTGCAGAGGCAGTACACCGGCACCGCGGGACGCATCGAGAACTCCCAGGTCGGCGTTTTCCTTGCCCTGGCAACCAGCCGGGGACGTGCTCTGATCGACCGTCGGCTCTACCTGCCCGAGCATTCCTGGGCCGATAATCCCGAACGCCGCCGCGCTGCCGGGATACCCGACGAAGTGCGGTTCCAGACCGAGCCCCATCTGGCCGGGGAGATGATCGCCGCAGCGCTGGACGCCGGAATCACTGCGTCCCGGGTGACCGGCGACGAAGCCTACGGCCAGGACCCGCAGCTCCGCGCCGTCCTTGAGGCACGCGGCACCGGCTTTGTCCTGGCTGTCGCCTGCTCGACGCGGGTGAGGATCAACCACGGCCGCACTGCCGTTCGCGCGGACACCCTTGTCGGCCGACTGCCCGTCACGGCCTGGCATCGTCACAGCGCCGGCAACGGCGCGAAAGGTCCTCGTTACTACGACTGGGCCTGGATCCACATCGGCATCGGCGCGAACCGGCACCTGCTGATCCGGCGCAACCGCTCCACCGGTGAACTCGCCTTCTATCTGTGCTGGTCACCCGCCACGGTCTCCCTGGCCGAGCTGGTCCGCGTCGCCCGTGTCCGCTGGAGCGTGGAGGAATGCTTCCAAGCCGCGAAGAGCCAGGTTGGCCTGGACCACTACCAGGTGAGGCACTGGACCTCCTGGCACCGGCACATCACGCTCGCCATGCTCGCCCTGGCCTTCCTGACCGCCCGACGCGGCACCACAACGGCCCGCCGGTCCACACCACTTCGACCACAGCCTCGATCTGATCACGCTGACCGCGCCGGAGATCCGCCGTCTCTTCGGCGCCGTCCTCAACCCGCCTGCCGTGTCGACGGCCAGGCTGCTGCACTGGTCCATCTGGCGCCGACACCACCAGGCAACAGCCCGACGCAGCCACTACCGACGACGAACCCCCGACGAATCCGCCGAGTACATCGCGAAAGCAGACTGGAGTACTAGGCGTCCCGATCCCGCTGACCAGTCCGGCCCTGGTGTCCGACCCCAGTCAGCACGTGGGGCGGCGGCACCCGGTGGCCGGCCTTCGTGAAGACCTCCAGGGCGGGACGGGAGGCCCGGCCGCACGCGGGGCCGCCTCCGGGATCGCCCGGCACCCGCAGGTGCCCAGCTGACAATCACTTGATCAAAATGGCAGTGCCTGCACTGCTGTCCGAATTCCCTCTCGGCACCAGATATGACGCCGCGTCCATCGTGCAGCGGCGAAGCGGACCGATTTCGGCTACGCAACGTCCCTGCGTGACCAGCACGCCGCAAACGCGTCATCCGGATGGCATGGACCCAACGGGACCAGATTCGGCCATCACTTCACTGTCGCACAGTCTTCCGATTGCTATTCTCCGCGCGCTCGGAGACGATCGCGGATCACGAGGGATGCGAGGGATTCTGCTGGTGACGGCGAGACTCCGGGGGATAGAATATCGCGCGCTGCTCGCGATGGCGGTCGGGGTGGGGTGGCGGTCGAGGTGGGGGCAGGGGTGAAGGCAGCGTGATCGAGCTGCAAAAACAGCGACCCGGTGCGGTCCTTCCCGAGGTCGTGAGTGTGCGTTTGCTTTTATCGGCCTCTGGCGCTTACAGCTCACCCACAACATCCTCAGGCGGTCATCACAAAGCGGTCCGCGTAGCAATGGGCCCTTTCCTCCGTGACGTTCGCGGCCGGCGTCCGCGCCTGGTGTCGCGAAGCGGACGTGTAGCGAGAAGCGGGTGCTTCGTTTGCATGACAAGAGAAGTGTGGAGTGTGATGCCATGAACCGAGTCGGCAGAGACTCGCGCCGGTTAGCCTGGAGGCTTGTGGAGCCGCCGGCACGCATCGGGTTATCCGTTCTGTTGCTGGCCGGCGGCGCCGTGGGAGCGACGGCTGGACGGGCCGCCGCTTCGACCGCCGACGGCACGCTGACGGTTGAGGTGCTGCGTGACTTCTTCGGCACCGGCGTGCTCAACGCGACGATGGACGTGCCGCAGCGGGGCATGAAGGTGGAGATCTCCGACCCCGCTGGGCACGACGTCACCGGCATCACGGATGCCACTGGAAAGGTGGTGGTGTCGGGATCGACGGTGCTGAGCGGCGGCCGGTACCGCGTCGACGTCAGCGTTCCGGCGCCGTACAGCGGCTATCTGCGGGCGGCGCCCGCGTCGACGGCGGAGAACCACTTCGACAGCTTCACGTCGTTCGTGAACGTGTCGGACGGGAAGGACGCCTCGGTTGTGACGGGGGTGTGGAATCCGGCCGACTACGCACTGCCGGACTCACGGTATTTCGTCCCGGTCCAGAACGGCGCCAACGGGACCGACACCCGGGCCTTGGTGGCGTTCGGGACGAAGACCCGAGGCACGTGTCCCACCGATGTTTCGTGCCCGGCCACGCTGGCCACGCAGGCCCAGGTGGGCACGACATTCGGGTTGGCGTACGACAAGTACCGGAGCCGGCTGTTCCAGAGCGCGTTCGCCCGCCGCTACGCGCCGTACGGGCCCAAGGGCGGCGGCGCGATCTACACGGTGCCGGTCAGCGGCTCGGGTGCGCCGGAGTTGTTCGCTCAGGTGCCAGGCGCTGCGGTGACGCCGCACGACACCACCAACATGCTCAAGGATCCAGGGTTCACCGACGCACCGGGCAAGGAGGGCATCGGAGGCCTGGCCCTGTCGGAGGACGGCTCGACGCTGTACGCGGTGAACCTGCTGACCCGCAGCCTGGTGAGCTTCGACGCGACGGGGGCCACCGCCTCGCGGCTCGAGTCGACGGTGCGGATCCCGGACCCGGGGTGCGCAAGCCCTGGTGACTGGCGGCCGTTCGGTCTCCAGGTCCACGACAACACGCTGTACGTCGGAGGCGTGTGCAGCGCGGAGAGCACGCAGCGGCGCGCGGACCTGAAAGCCGTCGTCTCCACCTACGACGACAAGCGGAAGCGGTTCACCATGGTGCTGAGCCACCCGCTCACGGACAAACGCGGCAGCGTCTTCGGTGCCGGCGACAAGGCCACCCACTGGAACCCGTGGAACACCGGCCTGGACACATGGGACGACCGGAAGACGGGCAACGTCTTCATCGATCCGCAGCCGGAGCTGGCCTCCCTCGCCTTCGCCCGCGACGGCTCGATGATCCTGGGTTTCCGGGACCGCTTCATGGACGCGCTGAGTTGGGGAGGGCTGGACCCCCGCCCGGGGACGGACACGGCGGAAAACGGCATGTCCGGTGGCGACATCACCATGGTCTGCGCCACTCCCACCGGTGAATACCAGTGGGAAGGGACCGGGAACTGCCCCAACCACGCCACCCCCGCCAACAACGGCGGCCAGGCAGCCGATGTCGTCGAATACTTCCCGGGCGACTTCTACGCCAACGCGCACCAGGAGACCGCGCTGGGGTCGGTGGCCTACATTCCGCAGCAGCAGTGGGTCGTCAGCACGGAGTTCGACCCGGTCGTCAACGTCGCGACCTCGGGGACCGGGTACCACGACATCCGGACCGGTCAGGGCCCGGGCAACAATCCGACTGCCAACGGGTTCCAGTTCGTCAGCCAGGCACAGGGCGGGTTCGGCAAAGCCGGCGGGCTCGGTGACATCGCGTACGCGGCGGCGAACGCGCCGATCCAGATCGGCAACGTCGTGTGGTTCGACGGTGACCACAACGGCATTCAGGACCCGGGGCACGTGCTGCTGCCGGAAGCGACGATCAACCTGCTGGACGCGGACGGCAAACAAGTCGCCACAACCAAGACCGATGCCTCCGGCGAGTACTACTTCGGTGGTGTCGGCGCCGCGTACCAGCTCACCCCGGGCGCGAAGTACACGGTGCAGTTCGACGTGTGCACCGCGGACACCAGCAAGGTGCCCGGCCAGCCCCCCGCGAGCGAGCTGCGGTTCACGCTCCCGCGAGCCGGTTCCGACCCTGCGCATGACTCTAATGTGACCCCGCCGACCACCGGGCCGTTGTGCAACGGCCAGGCGCCCGTCACGGCGCCGGACAAGCCGGGCGGGGTCGATCACACGATCGACGCCGGGGTGTACATCCCGAAGGCAACCCCGACCCCGCATCCGTCCCCGACTCCGACTGCGACCCCGAGCTCGCCACCGGCCTCGCCGCCGTCTTCTACGCGGCCGTCACCCGCTCCCCCTGCCAACAACCCGGCCCCGGCCGGTGGGGACACGGGTTCGCTGGCGCACACCGGTATGGCCGGGCTGCCGGGGATGATCGCCCTGGTCGGTCTGCTGGTGGGTGCGGGCCTGGTGATCGCGTACGTGACCCGGAAGCGCCGCGCCCGGCAACACTGAACGAACCGCACAACGGTGATCCGCCCGTCCGCGATCCGGACGGCGCGGACGGGCGGATCACGTCTCGGCCGGCCCACGAGGGCCGGCCTTCGCGTCGTCCGCCACCGGACTGCCGATTGCCGCCGCGAGCATGCGGCGGCCGACCAGTGCGGTGGCTGAGAGGGTGAATCACACGAGTGTCAGCGTCGAACCGCGTGCGGAGCGGGAAAATCCATCACACTCCACCGGGTCGTGCGGCTGACCGGCGCCGATGGCTGCGGCCACGCCGGGCGGCAGCCGTCATCGGCACAGCGGCCGTCGCGGTGGCCGCGTTCTTCCTCGCCGGCAGCGGCTCCGGCCCCAGCGGTCCGCGCGCACTGACGTCGGACGAGGCCAACCGGCTGGCGATCACCCGGTTCCGCAACTACGAGGCGCACGGCCGCGCGGTGACGATCACCGTGCCGGGCACCGCCGGTCGGCTGACCGTCACCGGGTCCGTCGACTACCGGGGCAAGGTCGGTTACGGCGTGGTGCACGGCACCGGGCGTGACACGTCCAGCGACGGGCTGATCCAGTGGACGACCACCTCCGTGTCGGTCCACCCGATGGCGAACGCCCCGGCGCAGGCTCCCGCGTCGCCCTCCCGTTCGGGCTGGTACGACCGTCCACTGCAGTCGTCCGGCAGCGCGCTGGACACCTCCCTGTCCATCGCGCTCGGTCTCGGCAGCGACCGGCCGGACAACGCCGAACTGCTGCCTCAGAACGGCGCCGCCTGGCGGGGACGCGACCGGGTGGCCGGGCATCGGGTGGACGTCATGTCCGGGCCGTCCTCCCCTGACCGCTCCGGTACGGAGGGCAACGCGCGCTACTGGATCGGCTCCGACGGCACCATGTACCGGGTCCGCGTCAGCGTGAGTTCGCAGCCGGAGCCGGTGGTCATCGACTTCGACACCCACAAGTATCTTGCGGTCAAGCCGGTGCCCGGGGTCACCCCCAGGCGGTAGCCGCTGTTCAGGACGTCCGCACCCGCGCTTTTGCGGCGAGCAGGGACGCGGACGGCAGCGGGATGCCGGCCGTGTCCGGCAGATCAGGAACGGCTGGGACAGCGGTGGCGCCCGTCGTGAGCGCGTTGGGGAACTGCGGCTGCGGGCCAGGTGCCGCGACCTCGGTGAACGGGATGCCACCGGGTGCCGTCGGCATCGCCCACCTACCGGCCGGCGAGGACGACCGGGCCGGGGCCGGGCAGGACGCGGTTGTCGCGAGCCGGGCGGGCACCGTGGCGCGCAGCCTGTTGCCGCGCAGGCAGTTGCCCCGTCCCCGCGTGGCGGTGGGGAACGTCCAGCCGACGTCGACGCCGTTCTCGGCGAAGGTGTTGTCCACGATCTGGTTGCCGACCGGAGCCATGTCGCCGGTTGCGGTGATCACCAGCCCGGCGTTGCGGTTGCCGGCGATACGGTTGCGAATGAGCTGGTTGTCGCTGCCGCCGTCGATGCCTATGCCGGTGCCCCACCCGCCGTCGGCCTGCTCCGGGGTGGCCGACTGCTGGTTGGCGGCGATCAGATTGCCCGCGATGACGGCTCCCTCCTGCGGGAGCAGCTTCTCCTGGTGGTCGGAGTTGGTGGTGAGTCCGACCCGGTTGCCGACCAGGCGGTTGCCGACCACGTACATGTCGCCGCTGGCGTTGGTGCCTTCGTAACCGACCGCGTTGAGTTCGGCTACGTTGTCCCGCACCACGATGTGACACGGCTTGCACTGCCCGACATAGATCCCCGAGTCGGCCCCGCCCGAGGCGTACGAGTGCTCGATGACACCGTTCTGCGCGGAGAACGCGTAGATGCCGTACAGACCGTTACGGGTCGCGGTCACATACGAGACCAGGAACGACTTCAGGAAGGTGACGGGCTCGTCTCCGGTGTCGTAGCCGCCGCTTTGCCCCGGCAACCCGGCGGCCGCCTTCGCCGAACCGGTGACCAGCACGCCGTTCTGCGTGTTGTTCTCCACGGTCAGGTTCTCCACGGCCACCCCGGGAGCCGCGACGACGACACCGTTCGGCTGCTGCAACCGCCCGTCGATGACCACCTTGTCCCGTGACTCGCCGCGAAGGGTGACGCGCGCCGTGTCGATCCTCACTGACTCGTGGTAGACCCCCGCAGCGACCAGCACCAGGTCACCGGGCCTGGCCAACGACACCGCGTCCGAGATCGTCGGGGCATCGGCAGGTACTCGGATCGTCACATGCGCACCGGCCGGACGCCGGCCTGCACTCGATCCGCTGTCGCCGCCGCCGCAGCCGACCGCAAGTGTCAGCGTGCCCAGTACCGCCGCCAACACGCGAAGAGCTGATCGAGGCATGACCCCAGTCTGACATACGACCAATTCGTTGCCAGAATAACGGGGTTGACCGGCACGCACCGTTCCGGTGTGGCACTGTGCACCCCATGCACGGAGCCGATCACCACCCGTCGCGCCGGACCTTCCTGGACGTCACCGGCGCCATGGTGGCCGCCGGTCTTGCCGCCGGGTGCACGCCGGACTCCGCCCGGCCAGGCGGGCACGCCGCTCCCCCAGCGGCCACACCTATGCCGGTTGTGGCGACGGGCCGGCATCAGGCAGGTATCACGCTCCCCCGGCCGGCCCAGCCCAACCTGCTGGCCGTGGTGGCCGACCTCGGAGCCACCGTGGCTCCCGGCCGGTTACTGGCCGAACTCGGCCAGGCCATCCGCACACTCACCGCGGGGACCGACCCGCGGCTGCTGGGACTGCCGCCGGGCGACCTGACCGTGACCGTCGGCGTGGGCCCCCGGCTGGTGCGCACCGCCGGGGCCTCGCTGCCCGGCACGGCCGACCTCCCGCGATTCTCCCGCGAGCGGATCGCCCCCCAGGCACGCGGCGGTGACCTGCTGATACAGATCTGCGCCAGCGACGCGCTGCTCCTACCGGTCGTCGCCGCCGCGCTCCTTCACCAGGCCGGTGACCGCATCCGCGAACGCTGGCGCCAGTCCACACGCCGCGGTACGGCCGTGCCCGTCGGCAACGGTCTCACCGCGCCACGAAACCCCCTCGGATTCATCGACGGCATCGTGGGGCCGCACACGACCGCCGAACTACAACGCGACCTGTGGCTGGCCGGACCCCCCGCGGTCGCCGGCGGGACCCTTGCCGTACTGCGGCGCATGGAACTCGACCTCCCGCGCTTCGCCGCCCTGTCCGTGGCCGAGCAGGAAGCCGTCTTCGGACGGCGCCGGGCCAGCGGAGTTCCCCTCTCCGGCGGCCCCGTCGCATCGGGCCCGGACCTCGGCGCCAAGACGCCGGACGGGCGCTATCTCGTCCCCGCCAACGCCCACGTGCGCAGAGCGCACGCCACGGCGGTCGGGGTCGGCCTCATGCTCCGCCGCTCCTACAGCATCGACGATCCCGCCCCCGGCCTGCTCTTCATCAGTTTCCAGAACGACCTGCGGACCTTCACCGCCACCCTCACCCACATGGACACCTCCGACGCACTGCTGCCCTTCACCACCACAACCGCCAGCGCGACCTTCCTGATCCTCCCCGGCTTCGACCGGCAACGCCCACTCGGTTCGCAGCTGTTCGGCTGAAAGCGCCGCGCCCGTGGCTCCGGCTTGATCAGGCGGCTGCCCGGGCGGCGGACTCACACCGGGAAGGAGCCGGGAGGGGGCTCCCCGGCCGGCCGTGCCGCCGCCACCCCCCACAGCGCCGATGGCACCCCGCGAAGCGGACCCGCGGCGCGTCCTGGGGTGGCTGTCTCGCCCACCGGTTCGGGTGTGGGACGTGCGAGTCGGTCGTGACCAACTGGCACGCCGGCCCGGCGGACGCCGTGCCGGCGGCCTGACCACGTACCGCGCCGCACTCCCGGTGCGACGGGCGGATGCCGCGCACCCGGCCTCACCAGGCGCCCGGAGGGGGCTGCAGCAGGGACCAGAGCGCAGACCCTCGAAGACCGGCCCGGACCCCCACCACCCGCGCCCCGGCACCGACCGGCTCGTGACTTCCCCGGGTCAGGGCCAGGCCAGCCGCTCGGGCGGCTGGATCAGCATCCGGCGTGCCTGCGTGGACCGCACGTCCGGCTGTGCGACGACGTCGAGCACCGCGCCATGCTCGGCATCGCCTGCCTGCACCACCTCACCCTCACCAGGTGGCCGCGAACGGCGAATCGCTGTGATCCCCGCAGCAGGTTCTCAGCTGCCTTGCTCCGCCAGCGACTTGATGCCGCGAAGGGTGGCCTCCATGCCGGCGCGCAGCTCCTGCATCCGGAAGGCGATGATCTCCTCCTCCCGGTTCGGCCAGCGCTCGAGGGCCAGTGTGACTCCGCTGCGGCCCGGCCCGATGAGGGCCGACTGCCGCAGCCGGGTGCCCCCGCCCTCGGCCTCGAGTTCGTAGCGCCAGGACGCCATGGATTTCGCCGGATCCAAGACCGGCTCTCCGTACCGGCCGTCCGCGTCCGTGACGACCCAAGCGAACACCCGCTGTTCGTCCAGCTCGACCACATGGGACACCGTTCGCCACTCGCCGAGCTGCTGGTGATGGTTGTAGCCCTCGAAGCACGCACCCACCAGGGGCCGTTCCGCGTCATCGAGCCAAGCGACACGCTGCAACTCCGGGCTGAGCCGGGCGGGCAGACGAATGTCGGTCACCAGCTCCCAGACGCGCGGCACGTCTGCCTCCACATGAACATCACATTGCACGCTCGGGCCATCGGCAAATCTCATGTCGTCCCCCAATGTCAGATGCCGGAACCGTCCACGGCCATGATCGGCCTTGGTCCAGTTTCGCAACAGCTCCTTCAGGGCCACGACAGCGGTCGGTGGTCCGCCATCTCAGCGCTTGTCAGCCTTCCACGCCGACAAGCGCGAGCTGACCTGTCGGTTCGGCGGTTCGAAGGCAGGGGCGGTAAGTGCCCTGCGACACGCGACAGGCTGACAGCCGGGTCGGTCACGGCAGGGAGACCGGTCACGGTGCCCGTGTCCCTTCGGTAACGGGGCGGTCGGCACCCGTCCGGCACCTTCGCCGGTCCGGATCCGTACGAAGGCACCGGACGGGTTGCCGCCTGGGCCCTGCGACGATCTTCCGGCACTCCCATAACCCAGTCAATCCTTGAGAGAACTCCATATACCCAAGGTGTAGCTTGGGTGTGTGACTCTGGATGACCTGCGCGTGTTCGTGGCCGTGTGCCGGGCAGGAAGCCTCAGTGCCGTGGCCCGTGACCTGTCCTGTACGCAGTCCGCAGTGAGCCAGCACGTCAAACGCCTGGAGCGGGAGACGGGTATGAGCCTGTTGGAACGCCAGCCGCGCGGGGTCGTTCCCACTGCGGCGGGGCGCATCCTGCGCGATGCCGCGGCCGACGGCATCGCCGGGCTCGACCTCGCGCTGCGCCGCCTGGGCGATCTCGTGAACGGCGAAAGCGGTTCCGTGCGCATCACGACCGGCGGAACTACCGTCCGGCACTTCATGGCCGAAGCGATCGTCTCCTTCCGCCGGCGCTACCCGAAGATGAGCCTGGAGTTCCAGACCGAGACCTCCAGTCGCGGGTGCTTCGACGCCCTTCTGGCCGGCAACCTCGACCTCGCCTGGATCACCGTCGGCGGCCCGGTGCGCGGCATCGAGCAGCGCCCCGTCGTCGATCTGCCCTGGGTGCTCGCCACTCGGTACGACGATCCGCTCGCCGCCCGGCCGCGCATCGACGCCTGCGACCTCAAGGGCATCCGCCTCGTCCGACTGCCGCCGAACTCCACCTCCGGCGCCCATTTGGACACCGTCTTCGCCGAACTGGGGATCCGGACCGGCTCGGACACCAGCGTCGCCGACTGGGACACAGCCCTGCTCCTTGCCGAACTCGGCCTGGGGCACGCCGTCGTCCCCGCCGTACCGGGTCTGCCCGCACCGGGTGACGGCAGCCCCTTGCGTCTCATTCCCATTCCGGCGCTGCCGCCGCTGTCGGTCGGCTGGGCCGTACGCCGCTGGGACGCCCTCTCCCCGCTGGCTCGGAGCTTCGCCGACGCCGTCGCCGCGAGTTGTACGAAGTCGCGCATCACTGCGTGAACACGATCCGTACGAGAAGACCGGCGGCCTCGGACGCCACGTTGTTCCTCCGGGCGTTGCCGGGCGGCGTTGCGGCGCTGTCAGCCCCGGGTCGAGTTCCGCTGGGCGAGTCACCGGTCACCGAGGCGGCGGGCGCTGCTCCCGCAGGTGGTGGTCCCGCCGCGGCCGGGAACGGCGGTGACGAGGTTCCGGCGGTTTGCCGGGTGTCCATGGCCGGGCCCTCGGACCGCGTGGCTCTGACGGTGCGGGCGGCGCCGGTGTCCTGGCGACGCGCAAGCGGATGGAGGGGACTACGCTCCGGCCGGCCGGGGCGAGTTCCGGTCCAGGCGGCCGAAGTCCGAGTCGCAGGGCCAGCTGCAGAACCCGGCGCGCTCGACCTCGTCGTAGAAGGGGACGCCGTCGTCGCCGCGGTGGGCGGCGCGGTCGTGGTGGAGGTGGACGAGCGGATCGCGGTGGCGGTCCATCGGGCCGTACCGTTCGGCCCGCCACACGAAGTCCTGGTCCTCGCCGCCCCAGCCGCAGAAGCGCTCGTCCATGCCGCCGATGCGGGTGAACAGGTCTTCGCGCAGCCAGACGCAGCCGCCGGGAGGCCGGCGCAGGTGGACGCCGCGCAGCCGGTCCGGGCCGGTGTCGGGGGCGGCGTCCAGGCAACGGGTGCGGACGGCTTCGGCGCTGGAGGCGGGGTCGAGGAAGAGCATGTCCTCGAACGGCCAGTGGGCCTGGGTGCCGGGCCGCCGGAACCGTTCGGCCGCCCGGGCGACGAAGTCGCGGTCGACGAGGATGTCGCCGTCCAGGACGCAGACCAGTTCGGCGGGGCGGGCGCCGTGCACCACACCGACGTTCACGGTCCACGACTTGTTGAACCGGCCGGGGTCGGGCGCGAACACATAGGCGTCGCAGGCTTCGGCGAACAGCTCGCGCCAGCGGGGCCGTCCGTCGCTCTCGACCACGACGACGCGGTAGCGCTCGCGGGGGTGGGACTGGTCGGCGAGCGCGTTGAGGACGGCCGCCAGGTTGCGGACCCGGCCGGTCGCGTCGTCGGGAGCGCGGAACGGGATGACCACGGCGGCGTCCACGGGATGGGTGCCGCGGTGCGGCTTGCTGGCGAGGGCGGCCAGCAGGTCCGCCGTGTCGGGTGCCTCGGCGGCCGGCCCCGCCGCTGCCCGGCCGGGCATACCGGGCTGGACGAGCAGCCGGGACAGCGATTCGGTACGGGCGGCGGCGGTGCGCAGCGCGTCGACGCCCTCGTTCTCGCCGCCGGGGCGGCGCAGCAGGGCGGTGAGCGCGGTGGTGAGCTGTGCGGCGGCGGTGCCGTCGGCGGGGTCCTGGGCGAGTCGGGCGGTGGCGGCCCGGACCCGGTCGTCGTCGAGGGCGGTGAGCGCCTTCGCTGCGGCGTGGTGGGCGTCGGCCGACCAGTTCCAGTAGTCGGGGGCGACCGCGCGGGAGACCGGGTCGTGGACCAGGACGAGGCTGCTGGTCGCCGCGGCGGCCAGCGCGGCGGGCTCGGACGGACGGGCGGCGGACATGGGTGGCGATCTCCCCAGCGGTGTCGGTCGGGTGGTACCGGGCGGGTGGTGCCAGAGCGGATGGTGCCGGAGCGGGACCGGGGGTCCGGCACGGCCGGCGTGCGGGCCTGGCCGGGCCCGGGGGGATCAGCTGCCGTCGGTGCTCTCTTCGAACAGTTCGTCGACGGTGCGGCCGGGGAAGCGGTGGACGTGGTCGGCGAGGGCTTCCTGGCCCCGCCGCCCGACGAAGGTCGCCAGCAGCGCGTCGTCGCAGGGCAGGCCGTGGCTGGTGAACAGGCGGGTCCGGGCCGCGCGGCTGCGGTGCTCGGTGGCCACCAGGGTGCCGTCGAGGTCGAAGAGCGCGGCCTTGGCGTGGAGGTGGTGCAGCGCGGGCTCGGTCATGACAGGTCGTCCTTCGTCGTGCGTTCCTCGGGGGAGCGGCCGGGGCGGTCGACGGTGGGCGTGGTGTCGTCGGGGTACCCCTCGGGGGTGAACACCGCGGCGGCCGCGCCGGTTGCAGCGACCGCGCCGGCCGGGTCGGGTGCGGTGGCCACGGAGCGGAGCGCGGCCAGGGCGCACAGGGCGCTGACGAGGGCGAGCCCGGCGCAGGAGCAGGCCCAGGCGGCGGTGGGTCCGGCCCAGGCACTGCGGCCGAGCCAGGAGTGGACGGCGCCGAACAGGGCGACGCCGGTGACGCCGACGACGGTGGACAGGGTGTTGACGGTGCCGCTCAGCGTCGCGGCGTACCTCGGCGGGACGGCGCTGGTGAGCACGTTGAGCAGGGCGGTGTGGGCGAGGCCGAGACCGAAGCCGCCGACGCACAGGACGGCGGTGAGCGGCCAGATGCCGGTACCCGCTCCGGCGGGCACGACGGGGGCGAGTCCGTACGCGGCGGTGAGCAGGGCGCAGCCGGTGAAGGGCAGGAGGCGGACGACGGCCCGCGGCGCGCGGCCGAGGACCGGGCCGGCGAGGCCGAAGGCGCAGACCCAGCCGAGCGGGACGAGGCCGGCCTGCCAGGCCGGCAGCCTCAGCACCTCCTGGAGGTGGAGGGAGAGCAGGTAGAGCATGGCGATGTAGGTCAGCGTGGTACCGGCGTAGGCGGCCAGCGACCAGCGGACGGTGGGGGCGCCGAGCGGGCGCAGGTCGAGGGCCGGCTTGCCGCCGCGGGCGACGACCCCCCGTTCGGTGCGGACGAGCTGGGCGGCGAGCGGTACGGCGGCGAGCAGGAGCAGCCAGATCCAGTCGGGGTGGGTGAGGCTCAGCGGGATGAGGACCGCGAGGGTGGCGGCGGCGAGCAGCACGGTGCCGGGGATGTCGTTGTCACCGCGGCCCGTGCCCTCACGGGTGCCGGTGCCGGCGGGCCGGTCGTGCGGGAGCAGGACGAGCCCGAGCAGCAGGACGAGGGCGACGATGGGCACGTTGAGCAGGAAGACCGCACGCCAACCGGTACCCAGGAGGTCGGCGGAGACGATGGTGCCGCCGAGTACCTGGCCCAACGCGGCGCCGCCGGAGAGGGTGACCGCGTTCCAGCCGAGGGCGCGGGCGCGGTCGGGACCGGTGAACCAGCGGTGGATGCCGACCAGGACCTGAGTGGTCATCAGGGAGGTGGCGGCGCCCTGCAGGCAGCGGCTGGCGATCAGGGCGGCGGCGCTGGTGGCGAGTCCGCAGGCGAGGGACGCGAGGGTGAACAGGGCCAGGCCCCAGAGGTAGACCCGGCGCACGCCGTGGTGCTCGCCGAGCCGGGCGGCGGGGGCGATGAGCACGGCCGAGCAGAGTGCGTAGGCGGTGATCATGAGGGTGAGTTCGGAGCTGCTCACGCCGAGGTCCGCGCTGACGGCGGGTGCGGCGAGGTTGACGATCGCCAGGTCGATGTTCGCCATCGCCTGTCCGATCAGCAGGACCAGCAGGGCCATACCGCTGGGTCCGGTTCGTCCGCCGGTCGTGGCTTGCACAGTGTCTCCCGTCTCCGCTCCCCGCCGGGGAGGTCGGTTCGTCCGCCGGAACATCGACCCGCCCGGCCGGACCCGGACCGGTCCGGTCGGGTCGCGGCCGGTTCGGTCCCGTCGCGGCCGGTTCGGTCGGTGGCCGCGGCTCAGGCGCCGGTGGCGTCAAGGTCGAGGTCCTGGTGGGCGACCGCCCGGGGCAGGCGGGCCTCCAGGGCGGCGGCGCGGACAGCGAGGACCTCGCCGCGGCGGCGGGCGCCAGGCCGACGGGGACGCCGTTGCCCGCCCGGCCGACCGGCTCCCTGGCGGCGGGTCTGGCGATCAGGTCGAACGAGCGGGTGACGGGTCAGCCGACGAACGCGTCGACGGCCTGGCCCTCGACGGTGCGGGGGCCGACGGTGTCGCGCCCTGCGGAGCGGGGAACGCCCGATGCGGTCGAGCACCGCCTGGACCGCCTGGACCGCCTCGACCGGGGAGGTCGCCCGCCCGCGGATCGCCAGGGCGAGCCGGGGAGCGCTCGGTTCGGTGGATTCGCCCATCTCACGCCTCGCACTGGGTAGTCGGGTGTCTCGTCGGATGTCCGTACCGACCGTCCGCATCGACAGGTCTCCATCGACTGCCTTCATCGAGTCGGGCGTGAGGGGAAACACCGGGCGCGGCGGTCGGGTTGCACGGGGGTGGTACCAGGGGACACCGCGGGTGCCGTAGCCGTGGCTCCGGGTGCTGGCGGTGTGACTCGCCTCGCGGTCGGACCACGATGCTGGCGAGGCCGGATATGCCCACCAGGTGGATGACCGCCGCGGGTGCGGACGCAGGCCCCGCGCGGTGGTGGCGCTCACCCGGTCACGCACCGGACACCCCGCTCTCGCCCGCCCCTGAGGCCCCCTGGGCCCGGCCTGGCGCAGCCGGTCAGGCAGGCGTGCGCCACGTCGTCCGCCGCCACCGGCCCGGCGCCGTGAACCACCGGCCGGCGGTGGACGCGGGGGCGCCGCGGACTGTCACGCGTGGCCCTCGCCGTAGAAGCGCACGTAGTCGACGGTCATCGTCGCGGGGAACGGCGTCGAGGCGTCGGGAGGGCCGGGCCAGTCGCCTCCGACGGCGACGTTGAGCAGAAGGTGCATGTCCTGTTCGAAGACCCAGTCGCGTGGTTCGGGCAGTTTCGACGGGGTCAAGGTGAAGTACGGCTTTCCGTCGACGGACCAGGTGATGCGGTGCGGCTGCTTGTCGACGGCGTAGGTGTGGAAGGACCGCGAGGCGTCGGCGGGGAGGGTGGTGGAGCCGCCGATCCCGTGCTCATTGAAGTAGGACGGCCCGTGCGCCGTGCCGTACACCGTTCGCGGTTCCCCGCCGACCACCTCGCAGATGTCGATCTCTCCCTGGCCGGGCCACTCGACTCCGTTGTCTCCCAGCATCCAGATCGCCGGCAGCAGTCCCGTGCCGGTGGGGGTCTTCGCGCGGATCTCCACACGTCCACGGGTGAGTGCGACCTTCCCCTCGGTGGTGAGACGGGCCGACGTCCAGCGACAGAACTTCTGTGTGTAGCAGGGCAGTTCTGATCCGGTAGGGGCAGGCCGCGCCGAGATCAGGAGGTGACCCGCGCCGTCGAGAGCGGAGTTGGCCACCTCGTCCGTGTAGTACTGCAGTTCGTTGTTGCCCCAGCCCTCGGCGTCCCGGTTCCCGATCTCGGTGTTCCAGGACTCCTCCGAGGGGCGTGTGGCCGCAGCTCCGTCGAACTCGGCCCGCCAGAAGGGCCTTTCTGCGGGCGCGGGGGAATGCGCATCTCCAGCGGAGGCGCATCCGCCCAGTAGTCCGCCCAGCGCCAACATGAGTGTCAGGCGGGTACGTCGGTTCACCGTGCTGCTCCTGGAAGATGGTGCGGAAGACGGTGAGCACGGTCGTGTCGCTCGGGCGTGGAGTGACACCGCCTCGACATCACCGACGCCCGCTGGGGCATTCACTGTCCGAAAGCCGTTACTGAGACTGCGTGCCGTCCTCTTCAACGGAGACGTCGCCCCCTACTGGCACTAGCACGCCGCCCGTGAACGCCTCTACGCCGCACGCGACCGGCGGACCTACGCATCCAACACCTGATCCCGACGGTCGTTCGCAACGGACTGCACCCCACCGCAGGCCCTACTCGGGGCACCGGCGGCCGAGAGCGCGCGCGTTCACCGACCGGCGCCGGCACATGTCCGCCATCGCCCGCGCACCACCACACTACCTCGCGCTCCCGCTCCGAGCCGTGGACACCGAGGTCATGCCGGGGGCGCACCGGCCAGACCTGTCAGGTCCATTCGACGAGACGCGGGCCTGGTGAACTCAGGCCTTCTACGGGTGCCGGGAACGTGCCGTCGGCTACGTCCTCGGTATACCGATGGCATCAAAGGCCCGCGCAACGCAGAGGAAGAACCGTCATGGCGGTTCAGCGGATGGCAACGTCGGCATCGTGGCCGAAGACCTGGACACAGCAGTCGCCTTCTTCACCGAACTGGGCATGGAGGTCGAGGGGAAGGCGCAGATCGAGGGCCTCTTCGCGGACCAGGCCGTCGGACTGAACGGCGTCCGCAGCGGCATCGCGATGATGCGCACCCCGGACGGTCACGGCAAGCTGGAGCTCGCGCAGTACCACATCCCCGCGGCGATCGGCGACGGATCGCTCAACCCGCCGCCGAACACGCCACGCATGCACCGGGTCATGTTCGCTGTCGACGACATCGACGACACCATCGCCCGCCTGCGCCCCATGGCACCGAACTGCTCGGTGAGGTGGCGCGGTACGAGGACATGTACCGCCTCTGCTACCTCCGCGGCCCCTCGGGCACCATCCTCGCCCCGGCCGAACGGATCAGCTGACGGCTCTTCGCGGCCGACCTGCGAGCAGTCATCCGCTGGATGGATGACGGTCAACGGTGCCGTCCGGCCCTGCCTGGCCTCAACGTCCGGCCCGGCGCACCGGCACACGGCGATCGCGGTGAGGCGTCGTCCCGAGGCCGGACGAGGCCGAACGCGGACTGGACGGTGATCGGACGCCCGCGCTGCTCGACGGTGAGACCAGCGAGGTGACCGGCGCGAAGGCACCCCGTCCTGGCGTCGGTCGCTGACGTTTCGACGGCTTGGCCGAGCACCGCACCTCGCTGCGGGAGCCGGTGTCGCACCCGGCATGACGAGGCGGTCCTCGGTTGCCGACGTGCTCGGCCCGGGGCCGGGCGGGGACGCCCGGATCGTGGCGGCCGACCCGCAGCCGGAGCGGGTGGCCCGGACTGCGGGGACAGGGCGGCGGGGACAGGGCGGAGGCACGTTGCCCGGCCCGGGTCGTGGTTCGCGTCAGGCTCGACCCTCGGCGCCGCAAGGCCTCGTTTGGGTAACCGAGTTGGGCAAAGGCCGCGTTCCGTGTCTGGTTCGGGCCGATACTGATGACGTGTCGACTTCACCCGAACTCGCGCTCTCCGACGGCACTCCGGTCCGTTTCCTGCTGACCTCTGTCGCGGGTGCGGTGCCTTCCGCCGTGGACGATGACCTTCCCGAAGGGATGGGCCGCGCCGTGCCGGTCGGGGCCGGCAGCCGGGCGGTCGCGAATCTCGCGGCCGACGCGCTGCGCGCCGCCCTGCGCCCCATCGGCCCGCTGTTGCAGGAGGTCCACCACGCGGCCATGGCGGTGCCCGAGCCACCCACCGAGCTGAGCGTCACCTTCGGCGTGCAGGTGGGGCAGGATCTCAAGTTCGGGATCGTCGGCGCGGCCGGGCAGGCGCATCTCACCGTCACGGCCAGCTGGAAGCCGGGCGCGGACGCCGGCGTGACACCCGGCGCGGAGTGACGCGTGGGATGGTTCCATAACCGGTGGGACAGCTCCGACGACCCCTCCCGCCATGTCGTGACCGTCCGGCGGAGCGAGGACGGCAGGCCCGCCGGGGCGGGCTTCGTGCTGGGCCCCGACACGGTGCTGACCTGTGCGCATGTCGTCAACGCCGCTCTGGGCAGGGACATGTTCGACGCACGGCCGCCGGGCGTCGAAGAGGTTCCGGTGGAGGTGCGCGACGACGACATGGTGCGGGGCCGGCGGCTCTCCTCCCGTGTGGCCCACTGGATCCCGCCCCGCGCCCGGGGCGGTGGGCCGGTGACCGCAGGCGCCGCCGAGTGGCTCGGCGACCTCGCGGTGCTGCGCGTGGACGCCCCGGCCGGCGGGTTACCGCCCCCGCCCCGCCAGGCCGCCATGGCGGCCGGCCAGAAGGCGGAGGCCTGGCACGGCGGGGGCCGTGCCTCCACCCTCGCCCGGCTCACCGTCTCCGCGCTGCACGGCCGCCTGGCCTACCTCGACGGTGCCTCCACCGGCATGGCCGTCGGCCCCGGTTACAGCGGCGGCCCCCTGTGGTGCCGGGAGGAGCAGGCCGTGGTCGGGCTGGTCGTCGGGCACTTCATGCCGGTGGACGACGCCGGAGCCCCACTCGAACTGGGTTTCCAGGGCGTCATCCGGCGCAGCTGGGCCGTGCCCTGGCAGGCCGTCGAAGCGGAACTGGGCTCCCTCGGGGTGTTGGACGACATCCGGCCCTCGCCGGTCGAGCCGGACGATCCCGCTTTCGAGGTGCTGCTCGGAGTGATCGAGGACCTGCTGCCCTCGCCGAGCGGACGGGGTGACTGCGCCCGTCGGCTGGCCCGGCTGTGCGGGGTGGAGCCCGGCAGTGACGTCGTGCCGCCCACGCCGGAGGAGTTCACCGCCTTCGTACTGACGCGTCCGCGCGCCATGGCCGCACTCACCGGCATTCTGCGCCGGGACGATCCACGGGGCGCCGACCGGGTCCTGGCCGCCGGTGCCCTGTCCCGCACACCACGGCTGCTGACCTCGGCGGAGTACAAGGAGCTGTACGGACACCTGCGCGCTCTCTCCCCGGCTGTGCTGGGGCGGTTACCCGAGGTGGTCCGCGCCGCGTTACCGCACCTGGCGGCCCGGTCCGGCGGTGAGACCGTGGACGCGCTGCTCGATCATCTGGAGACCCTTCCGGGGGACGGTCACGCGAGCGGCGACGAGCGCCGGGTGCCGGCACTGCTGCGGGTGGTGGAGTACGTCGGTGCCCTGTGCCCCGACACCCGGCGGGCGCAGCTGCGGTTGTGGGCGGACGGGGTGGCCCGACGGCTGGGCATCGAGCGGTCGGCGCTCGGTGAACGGCGCTTCGACGCGCAGGAGTGGGCGCGGTCGGCGCGCGTGCGGGCCACACGGGTGCGGGTCCTGGTGCAGGTGGCCAACGCCGGGCGGGACCGGCACCGGCTGCGGATCTGGTGCGACGAGGGGGCCGGCCCCCGGCAGGTCTCCACAGAGAGCGTGAAGCCGTACTCGACCTCGGAGGCGGCACGCCAGGTGTTGCGCGTGCTGGACTCGCTCACCCCTCCGGCGGAGGACGAGCGGCCGCCCCTGGTGGAGGTGCTCGTGGACCGCGGCGGCCTCAACCTGCCCGTCGACGAGTGGACGGCTGGGGACAGTCCGGCCGAACTGGTGCCCGGCGTACTCGGGGTGGAGTTCCCGCTGGTCGTACATTGCCCCGAACTCCTGCGCCGGAACGGGCGCTTCGTCTCCCGCTGGCGCAGCAGGTGGAGCCGCCTGGACTCGGGCGGGACGCTCGTCGTCTCCGAACCCGCGGACCGGGACACGCTGTACTCCCGGCTCGTCAACCAACTCGACACGGTACGCGTCTCCGTGGACGTACCACCCGGCCCTCACCGGGACCGCATCGTGCAGACGTGCCTGGCTCTGGGCATTCCTGTGGTGATGTGGGACCGGCGCGAGGACGGCCCGTCGCACAGCGTCCGTCACATGTCCGGGGTCGCCACCCGGGAGTTGCCCGACACGGTCCACGACTACCGGGCCAACGCCCAGGCCGATCCGCCCCAGTTCCCCGGCCGGCCGGTCCTCGCCTGGGCCGACGCCGACCGCAGCGTCCCTCGCCTGCACCTGTCCGAACCTCAGGAGGGCCCATGACATCCGCCGCCGGCGCCGACTGGCGTCTGTTCCGGGGCGACGGCGTTCCGCAGGCCGTCAGCCTCCCCGCAGCCCCGCCCTGGCGGCGGTTCACCCCGGCGCGCGTGACGCGTCCGAAGCTGCCGTACATCATCGACCCGCGGCACGCCGACATCGTCAACGCGGCCCTGCATCTGCGCCGTCCGCTGCTGGTGACCGGGCCCGCAGGGACCGGCAAGTCGTCCCTGGCCCGGGCCATCGCGCACGAACTGTGCCTGGGCGATCTGCTGCGCTGGTCCGTCACCAGCCGCTCCTCCGTGCCGGACGCCCTGTACGTGTACGACGCCATCGGCCGGCTGCGGGAGACCACGCTCAGCCGGGACCGCAGCGAGGGCGAGCCCTCCATCGGCCAGTTCATCCGGCTCGGACCGCTCGGTACGGCGCTGGTGGCGTCCGCCGCCCCGCGCTGCCTGCTCGTGGACGAGATGGACAAGGGCGACGTCGACCTGCCCAACGACCTGCTCACGGTGTTCGAGGAGGGTTACTTCGAGATCAAGGAGCTGGTCCGATTGCCGGAGGGCACGGCCGACGTGGAGGTGCAGACCTCCGACCACCGGGGCACCGTCCGGGTGCACCAAGGGCTCGTGCAGTGCGCCGAGTTCCCTGTGGTGATCATCACCAGCAACGGGGAGCGGGACTTCCCGCCCGCGTTCCTGCGCCGCTGTCTCCGGCTGGAACTGCCGGTGCCCGACGAGGAGCGGCTGCGCACCATCGTCACCGCGCACCTCGGTGAGGAGGCGTTGCAGGAGGCGGACGACCTGATCGACGCCTTCCTGCGCCGCCGTGCGCTGGGTGAACTGGCCACCGACCAGCTGCTGAACGCCGTGTTTCTGCGCACCGGAGGTGTCGACCTGGAAGCGGACGGCCTGCTGGACGCCGTACTGCACCAACTCACCGGAGCCATGTGACCGTGGCGGGCGGCGGCGAGCGGCTGACCGAGGTGCTGCGGGTGCTGGCGGCCTGCGGCCATGACCTGGACGCGGACCAGGTACTGGACGTGCTCTGGCTCGCCCGCAGGCTGCCTGCGGGCACGGACGCTCCGCTGCTGCGCGAGCCGCCGCCTCCCGCAGGCCGCCCGGCGCCGGACCCCGTTCCCGAACCCGGCCGGCCCGCCCCGCAGGAGGCGGCACCGCAACCTGACGACCCGGACCTGCCCGACCTCACCGCCCCCTCCCTGTACGCGTCGGCCCGGCAGACACCGGTACCGGAGACGCGGCTCGCCCCGTCCGCGCCCGAGCCGCGACGGGCGCTGCCGGTGCGGGTGCCCGAGGGCAAGGCCTTGGCCGACGAGCTGGCAGTGGGACGCGCCCTCCGGCCGTTGCGGCGCCGGCTCGACAGCCGCCACCGCACGGAGATCGACGAAGAGCGCACCGCGGCCCTGCTCGCCGAGACCGACCTGCCCGACGTGGTGGAGCGGCCGTTGCGGGAACGCTGGCTCAATCTCGCGCTGCTCGTCGACGACGGTCTGTCGATGTTGCTGTGGCACCGGCTCGGCGCCGAACTGCGCACGCTGCTGGAGCGGTTGGGCGCCTTCGCCACCATTCGCGTGCTAGGCCTCGACACGCGCGGTGCCCGCGATCCCACTCTGCGCGCCAGGCCGTTCCGGCCCGAGAGCGGTGTACTGCCGCTGAGCACCGTGAACGACCCCTCCGGGCGCACCCTCGCCCTCGTCGTCAGCGACGGTATGGGCGCCGCCTGGCGGTCCGGCGCGATGCACCGGCTGCTGGCGGAGTGGGCTTCCCGCGGTCCGGTGGCGGTGGTGCAGACGCTGCCGCCGGACATGTGGGAGGCATCCGGCATCGCCGCGGAGCGCTGGCAGGTCGCCACCCGGCGGATCGGTGGCGCCAACGCGGCCTGGGAGGTCAGCGATCCGGTGCTGCCGTTGGAGCTGTCCGCTTTCGAGGGAGTGCCGGTGCCCGTGCTGGAGCCGACGCCCGAGCCGCTGCGAGCGTGGGCTCGGCTGCTGGCCTCGCCCGGCGCCACCGTGGAGCTGCCGCTACTGGCCCGCCCGGACCCGTACGGCAGTGTGACCGCCGCGCGGGACCTGACCAGCGCCCAGCACTTCCGGGACGCGGCCACCCCGGAGGCGTACCGGCTGGCGGCGCATCTGGCGGCGGTCTCCCCGCTGTCCGTGCCGGTGATGCGGCTGGTGCAGTCGGCGGTGCCGTGGCAGGCCACGACTTCGCACCTGGCGGAGGTGTTCCTGGGCGGTCTGGTCGGGCCGCACCCGGCGCCGGTGCCCGGCCCGCTGCCCGCCAAGCACCGGGTGTTCGACTTCACCGAGCAGTCCAAGGCGGCGCTGCTGGACTCGGTCCCGCAGGCCGAACTCCTGCGCACCGGTCGGCGTATCGGCCGGTACCTGGAAGAACTCGCGGGCAACTCGCCGGACTTCCCGGCCTGGCTGGCCCACCCGGACGGCTCCGCTCACCTGTCGGGCTCACAGCCGCCGTTCACCAGCGTCGAGCGTCGGCTGCTCGCCCGGTTCGGGGTGTCCTTCGAGCGTGTGCCCGGCCTGTCCGGCCCGGAACCGGAGCGTGCCTCCGTGGCCACCGGCGGGTGGGAGCCGCTGACCGACGCGGACCCGGCACGGCTCGGCGCGTACACCCTGCGCGGCCGGCGCCGGGGCCGCCGTACGGTGCTGTACCAGGGAGTGGACGCGCAGGGTACGGAGGCGGTGCTGCGTACGCCCCGGCCCGATCTGCCCGCGGCGAACGCTCAGTTGATCGCCGTGGAGGCGGAGGTGCTGGGCCGTCTCCAAGGGCAGTACGCGCCCACGCTGCTCGCCACCGGACCGGACGACTCCCCGCCGTGGCTGGCGATGACACCGGTCCGCGACCAGGACACCCCGGACGGGCAGCCGCCGCGGCTGTCGGAGGTGTTCGCCCGGTCCCTTCAGCAGCGCACCGCACCCGTCGACCTGGTGCGCGGCCTGCTGGTGTCCTGGCATCTGGCGAACGCGCTCGCCCTGTGCCACGCCAGTGGCCTGGTGCCCGCCGACTTCGGCTTGGACGGCGTGTACGTGCTGCGCCGCACCATCGTGCTCGGCGACCTCTCCGACTACGCCGTCGACGGCCGGTACCTGGGGGCCGGACCTGCGCCGACCGTCGCGGACAGCATGCGCGCGCTGGGGGCGATGCTCCAGCTCATCAGCAGCAAGTCGGGCGTGGAGCTGCCCAATGTGCCGGAGGGCATGCACCTGTGGCAGGGCGACGGCTGGGAGAAGCTGCGGCGCCTGGTGCTGCGCTGTCTGGACGACGACCCGGCCCGCCGTCCCACCGCGAGCGAGGTCGCCGACGCCCTCGCCAAGTACATCGCGCTGACCCGGCTGCGGTACGACGAGGACACCCGATCGCCGGCCCCACCGGTGAACGGCCGGTCACTGCAGCCCGTGCCGCTCACCCCGCCGGCCAGGCCCGGTCCGCGCCCTGCGGCCGACCGGCTGCTGCCCGTGCCCCGGTTCGGTCCTGCCCGCGTCGAGCTGCGCAGACGCCTGAACCGGCTGCGTACCCCGATACGGCACAGCAGACGGGTGACGCTCGTCAGCGCCTACCACTACAGCGGCCGGGCCACCACCACGGTTGCCCTGGGCTCGTTGCTGGCCGCCGCCCGGTCCGAGCCCGTGCTCGCGCTCGACGGAGCGGCCACCCAGGGCACGCTCGGCTTCTTCCTGCCGCCCGACCGCAACCGGGCCGTCCCGCGGGACCTGGCCGCGCTGCCGCTCGGCCCCTCGTACGAGGAGGTCGCGGCGCACACCACGAGCCTGCCCTCGGGCCTGGAAGTCGTCGCGCACCGCCCGGGTGGCCACTACGGGCCCAACTCCACGCATGCCCAGGAGTTCCTGCGGGTACTGGCCCACACCGCGCCGTACTACGCGTTCGTCCTCACGGACTGGGCGCCGGTCACGCTGGACGCCTCCATGGACCTGGTCCTGGACCACACCGACCAGCTGGTCGTGTGCTGCGGCACCGCCGACTGGTTCCTCGACGCCGCGGCGCGCATACTCGACCGGGTCCGGGACGGCGGCCGGGGCCACTTGGCGGATCAGGCGGTCGCCGTGGCCACCCGGACCGACGGCCCGCACCGCCGTGGCCTCCCCGGCGAACTGCACCGGACTCTGCGCATCGAGGCCGATCAGGTGGTACAGGTGCCGTTCGACCCCGCGTTGCAGTCAGCGCACTGGCAACTGAAGGACCTCCGGGCGGCGACCGTGGACGCCTATCTTCGGCTGGCGGAGCTGGTCGTACGCCCCCTGTCCGGACGCTCGTGACAAGTCGCGCGATCCGCGCGGGCTGGGGGCACGACCGGCCGGACCGCTAGGGCGAGGGCGTGACGGTTCGGGCAGCTCCAGGTCGGCGAGTGCCTCCACGAGGGTGCCGCCCTCGGCGGCAGTCCCGTTCGGCGCCTTGCCAGCCGCAGTCTCCTCGACAACGCGCGCCCGGCCGGCCACGGCAGTGAAGGTCTCCCTACCACCGGCACCAGCCCGAGAGATCGCACTCCGGGGCCTTGCCACCGCACGCGCGCACGCTCCCGGGCGGGGGAAGCCGCGGTCGGACCGGGCCGGTCGTGCCCGGTCGTGGGGCATGACCGGCATGAAGTGGGCGGCAGGGGCGACCGCGTCGCCGGTGGCAGCGGTCAGACGAGGCCGAGCCGTGCACCGCCCCGGTCGCGCAGGCGCCTGAGGAAGGTCAGCACGCCCGCGGAGCCGCCGGCCCAGGTGGCACTCGACCGGTCGAGAGTGGTGTCCGGGAACACGGGCCTCGACCAGGTGCCGCCGCTGCGGCTCAGGATGAGCAGGGCTACGGTCTCGGCCGCGTCCCGGAACTCCTCGGAGGCGGACGCCTCCGCGACGTCCACCATCAGGTCGCCCACTCCCGCCAGTCCGCAGCACTGTGTGACCAGCGGCATCCGCGGTGCCAGTGCGGCGCAGGCGCGCGCGGCGCGCCGGGCGAGGTCGAGGTACGCGGGCTCGTCGAGGCGTTCGGCGGCCCGGACCAGTACGGCCCCGATGCCGGCCAGGCCCCGGCACCACGAGCCGTAGCGGCGTGTCGCCCCCGGCCCGGCGGCCGCCGCGATGATGTCCGGTGTCACGGCGGCCAGGCGCGCGGCGGCCTTCTCGGAGCGGCTGATCGCGTCCGGGTCCCCGGTCGCGCCGCCGTATTCGAGCAGGAAGCAGGCGACGCCCGCCTCGCCGTGCGCGATGCCCTCGCGAAGCGCGGCGCTGCCGGCCGTGTCCGGACCGGCCGGGGTCAGCCGGGCGGTGCCCGAGGCCAGCATCCGGTCGCAGTCGGCGGCGACGGCGAGGTGCCGGTCCGCGGCGTCTCGGTGACCGCAGCGGAGGGCGTGTCGGGCGAGCATCAGCCGGCCGAGGCCGATTCCGGCGGCGCCCGCTATCAGATCCGCCTCCGGCGGTCCGCCGTCCGGGGCGCGGTCCGGCAGGACGGGGTACCCGCGCCGCGCGTCCGCGTCCGTCCCCGACCTCGCCTCCGCCTCCTCAAGGAAGAGCTCGACGCCGGTGCGCCCGGTGTAGAAGCCGGGTGGCAGGTTCCTGGTCTGTTCCGCCGTCCACCGCGCCAACGCGGTGACGGCCGCACGCACGTGGGGCCGGTGCGCGTGGTGGAGGAGTTCCAGCCCGAGTCCCGAACTGCCGCCGTAGACGTCGATCGAGGTGGGGACGTTCAGCCGTGCGGCCCGTTCCGGGTCCACGATCGCGTGCGCTTCACCGACGCAGAACGCGGTCGTGTGCTCGATGATCTCGTCCAGCAGGCCGCTGTCGATCCGGGGGCGCGCGGGCCGGCGCGCGGGCCCGCCCTCGCTTCCGGCCGTGCCAGTGCGCAGGCGCTCGGCGGCGGCGGTCCGTACGGCCGGATCGAAGCTCAGGAGCCCGGTGATCGACGACCGGATCTCCCGGTGGGTGCGCCCGGGCAGTGCCCATCCGAGGCAGGCCAGGGTCCGGTCCCGGTTGACCCCGTGGTCGGTGTCGACGATCACCGGGTCCATGCCGGTGGCGGCGAAGAAAAGGGTGGCGCCGAGGGCGTAGAGGTCGTCGGCGGGGGCGGCCGGTCCGGTCACGCGCAGAACCGGCTCGCTGTATCCGGGGGTCGCCCCTCCCGGGCCGGCGCCGTTCCACTCACTGATCCCGAAGTCGATCACGTGGCAGTGGCCGGAGCCGTCGAGCACGACGTTGTCGGGCTTGAGGTCGCGGACGACCACATTCCGGCCGTGGACAGCGTCCAGGACGCGCAGGAGCCGGGAGGCGAGCACGGACAGGGCGCGTGCCGGCCGGGTGTCGTCGTCCCGGTAGGGGCCGTTGCGCAGGACCTCTCTGCGCAGGTCCCGGTCACCGCAGCTGCTCATCACCAGGTACTCGTCCGCCTGGTGAGCGAAATAGTCCAGTACCCGGGGCACGCCCGTGACGCCGTCGAGCGCGGTGAGCACCGTGCGCTCGTTGCGCAGCCGGTGGCGGGCGTCCGTACCGGATTCGTCCTCGCCCACGAAGGCCCTCGCCTGTTTGACCACCACCGGCCGCCCGAGTGTGCGGTCGACCGCGCGGTAGACGTTGCCCCGGGGTGCGCGCGTGATGCCGGCGGTGACCGTGTAGCGTCCGCCGCCGAAGCCGGGCGCGGACGGCTCGTCACCGTGTCCCGGGCCGGTCGCGAAAGGGTCCTCCGCCCAGGGCGGGCACCGGTAGCGGCCGACGGCCAGGCCGTCGAAGATCCGGCCGTCCGGCCCGGTCATGACGGATTCGAGCCGCCCGCTCCGGCCGGTCCGGTAGTCGCCCGTGAAGGGGCCGTAGCGGTAGTAGACCGGGGCCCTCGGGTCGACCCGCCGGTCGCTGACGATCCGCGGGCCCTCCCGGTCACGCAGTACGGCGGCGAGGTCCCGGGCGACCTCGACCACGGTGCCGGCCAAGGGGTACACGGTGATCGCCTTGCCGACGGCTCCGGCGCTCACCGCCCCGGAGTTGAGGCGGCGCAGCGTCTCCGGGTCACGGGCGAACTTCGCGTGGCAGACGTGCCGGGACAGCACCGGCAGGACGAGCCGGGTCACGGCCTCCAGGTCACCGGGACGCGCCGAGACGTGCAGTTTCCAGCCGTGCTCCATCGCCGGCATCCGCGGATCGTTCAGGTACGACCATGTGTCGTCGGACCAACCGCTGCGGCCGGCGATGGAAACGGCCACCCTTACGAGTTCAGGTCACAGGCGAAGCGGGTGGTGGCGGTCACCCAGGGGTCGGCGAGACACGCCGTGTGCTCGCGGTCGCCGCGGTCGTCGTCCTCGAACACGATCGCCTCGTCGTCGATCTCCAGCGGACCCGCGTCGCGGAATCCGTCGGCTTGCAGAAGATCCGGCACGGCTATGGGCATGTGACGCCTCCATGGTGTGTCGTGCGCTGAGGAGCGGGCAAGGGCTCACGCGGGCCGGTGGACCCGCTTGGCCGTGAACTCGCTGCACAAAGGTAGGCAGGGGGGCACTTCCTGACAAGAGGTCAGGTGGCACTGCTCCCGGAGATGTCGCCGGCAGCGGTGCCGGCCTCGCCCGAGGGCCGCCACCCCACCCGCGGATCAGACGTCGACACGGACGAGGAGCGCCGCCCGAGGTCCTGATCGCGTCTCGGACATCACCGCCAAGGGCGGCCGGGCGGTCGCCGGTCCAGGCGGACGTGGCCGGCGGCTACGGCGTGCGCCGCCTCCGGCCGGGCGCGCCGGATGTACAGCCCGGTCGACGTGCCAACGACGGGCTGCGGGCCGCCGGGGCGAAGGGCAATAAGGGCGGGCGGCGCCCCGTTGCTCACCGCGCCACGCAGCGTGGCCGCGGGCGGCGCGGTGGTCTTCCCGCCGATCACCGCCGCCTGCCGGAGGGGCTACGCCCGCACGTTCCCGACGGCGGCAGCGCCGACCGCGAGGAGCGGTCGAGCCGGCTCGGCGCCCGTGGGCGCGCGGTGTGCATCCTGGTGCGCTGCGGCCTGTCCGACACCGGGATCGCGTCCACCCCGTACCTCGCGGAGGCGGCCGTGAAGTCCCCTCCGGGGTGAATTCTGCAAAAGCTCGAACTCCGTGACCGGGTGCAGGCCGTGGTCCTCGCCTATGTGAGCCGCTTCATCCACCCGGCATGACGCCGCCGCCCGGAACCCGGAGGAGTTCGATCAGCCCCACCGGCAGGAATGCGGGCCGGTGAGGTCGGCCGACCTGGTACGGCACGAAGCCCAGCGAGGACGCGACCTTGACCTCTTCGGCCGTTTCCGCCTGGTAGACGACACGGCACCGGCCCGAGTCGGCCTTCGCGCGCTGCCAAAGGACCGGAGCCGGCTTGCGCTCGGTCTCGGCGCGCGGAGTGAGGATCCGGTCCCCGAAATCCTCCCAGGCGAAGGGGGCCGGACCACGCCACGTCGCGTCGACCTCCTCTTTCAGCCTGGCGGCCCGCTCGGCGTCGGTCGTGCCCCAGGAGGACGGGACATTGGTGATCAGGCCGACTCTGACGTGGCGTTCGCGCAGGGAGCGCAGGTACGAGGCCGCGCCACGCTCATAGGAGGTGGCGCCGTCGTCCGCGGTGTGCAGGAGGGTTTCGCCCAGGTCGAAGTACACAACGGGACAGCCGCTTTCGCCGCTGGCAACGGCAGCCGTCGCCTCGGCTCCCCTCGTGTCCCCGGGGGCAGCCCCACTGGTCGTGGCGCAGAGCACGACCGACACCAGGGCCGCACCCAGCACGAGGCTCTCACGGACCACACTGTTCAAGGCAGACCTGTCCATGGCGTCGTCGCCCTTCCGTGCCGGGGACCTAGTACGGTAACCGGCCTGCGCGTCAGCGGTGGGGTCAACGCAACACCCGCTGGATGCAGTCCGTGTCGTGCTCAGGTACGACCAGCGGACGACGGTCCGCGCTCCGGTCACGGCCGGCGGCATCACCGCGTGCGTCGTCCGGCCGTGCGCCCCTCCCGTTGCGGATCTGCCGGCCGTGGGCGGGCACCCCGCCTGCCGTTCCGTCAGGACTGCCCCGGGGGCGCCTGCCTGATCAGTCGGTACAGCGGCTGACGGCGGGTCTCGGCGAGCAGGGGCTGCCGCCGGAACGCGCCGCACGTCACCGAGGAGAACGGGAACTGCGACCCCCACGCGACTTTGCCTGTTCTTTACAACCTGGTTCCGCTCCCCCTCGTCTCTCCGCTCGATTCCGCAACCGTCCGCCCACCGTGCGGGCGGCCGACGAGAGAGAGCCATCCGATGCGCCGAACCGTCCTCAGTGCCACGGCACTCGCGTGCACCACGGTGCTGGCGGGAACCGTGCCCGCCTTCGCCGACGGGACCACGCCCACCCAGGTCCCTTCCAAGGCCGCCACCCCTACGCCGGCCCCTTCCAAGGTCGCCACCCCCACGCCGGCCCCTTCCGAGGACGCCACCCCCGCCCCCAGTGCCCCCGCCCAGGACAGCACCAAGAACGGCCGCAGGCCGGGCACCGGACCCACCGGAGCCCCGGCCCGCGACCAGGTCGGCAAGGTGCCCGCGGGAGCACCCGACACCGGCGTCACCGCCCCCGCCGCGGACTCCGGATCCCGGGAGGGGCTGATCGGCGGCGCGGCCGGTACGGCGCTGGTGCTGGCCGGAGGTGCCGTCTTCGTCGTCCGCCGCCGGGCGACCGGGGCATGACACCGCTCTCCCGGCGCGCGTTCGGCGGCGCGGCACTGACCACGCTGCTGGCCGGTTGCCGCGGCGTCGGGACCGGCCGGCCCGCCCCCGCCCACCCGGCGGGCGCGCACCACGGCACCCCGCAGGCAAGCCCGCCGGCCACGCCGCCGGGCACCGGCTACGCCCCGCGCCCGCTGCGCCATTCGGTCCCGGTCCGGCTCCGCATCCCGGCCATCGGGGTCGACACCCCGCTGCTCAGCCTCGGCCTGGCACCGGACGGCACCGTGCAGGTCCCCCCGGTCACCGCGCACGACCGGGCGGGCTGGTACCGGAATTCGCCGACGCCGGGGGAGCGCGGGCCGTCGGTGATCCTCGGCCACGTCACGGTCGGCTCCTACGGCGACGGAGTCTTCCACCACCTTGACCGGCTGCGCACCGGCGAGAGGATCGTGGCTCGCCTGGAGAACGGTACGCAGGCGGAGTTCACCGTCACCGCCCTCCGCACGGTGGCCAAGGCACACTTCCCGACCGAAGAGGTCTACGGCAACGTGGACCGCCCGGAACTGCGGCTCATCACCTGCGGCGGCCCGCGCGACGGCCGCGGTTACCGCGACAACGTGATCGTCTTCGCCACCGTCAGCTCCACCGGTCCGTGACCGACCGGTACCCCGCGGCGGCGACCGGGCCGGCGGACACCGCACCACCGGCCCGGCGTCACCGCCCGCGGGGCGCCGGCCCGCCCGCAGCCCCCACCCGTGCCCGACCGGGCACCCCGACCCTGGAGAGCGTTGAAACGGTCCCGCGACAAGGCAGCGTCCGAACTGTTCGCCGCCCTGTACCCGCGCCTCGCCGGCTGGTGCCGCCGCCTCGTCGACGACGACGAGACGGCCCACGAGATCGCCTCCGAGGCGTTCACCCGGCTCTGGGCCCGCTGGACATCCGTGGAGGAGCCCCGCGGGTTCCTCTACGTGACCGCGGCCAACATCGTCCGCGACCACTGGCGCAGGCTCGAGCGTGAACGCCGGGCCGTGCGCCGCGCCACCACCGAGGCCTCGCTCAGCCCCCACACCGAGCAGAGCGACCCCTCGGTGCGCCTGCTCGTGCAGTCCCTGCCGGAACGACTGCGCGTACCGATCCTCCTCCACTACTACGCTGACATGCCGATCCGGGAGGTGTCCGTACTGACCGGACGCAAGGAAGGAACCGTCAAGGCCGACCTGCACGCGGCCCGGGAACTGCTCCGCGTCCACCTGAGGAGAAACCTTGACCACTCGCTTTGACAACGACCCGGAGTCCGCGTCCGACGACCCGCTCATGGTGATCCTCCGGCCGCCCGCCGACCACCTCGGCCCGCCACCCGGCCGCTACAAGGCGATCCGCCGCACGGCGGCCCGCCGCAAGCTGCTGCGCGCCGCCGCCGGGGCGGCCCTGACGTGCGCGGCGGCCCTCGCCGCACTGCCGCTGCACCTGTCCGGCTCGTCCGGCCCCGCGACGCCGGCGGTTCCGCTCGCTCCGCCGCCCCCCGCGACCGCGCCGGGCCCCACTCCCCCGCCGGGACCGACCGCACCGGCCTCGGACTCCGCCGCCCCGGGCCCCCGCAAGAGCACCGGCGCCGAGGCGCGCCCGAGCCGCGCCCCGAGTTCCACGGCCGCCCCCGGCTCCCGCAAGACGGTCCGGCCCGGCCCGCGCCGCCCGGCACCGTCGCGGGAGCAGACCCCGGCGTACCCGACACCGGAGGCAACCAGCCGCAGGTGACCGGCGGCGGGTGGGCCGCGTCTCGGCTCAGGCGGCCGGCGTGCCCTTGGTGAGTGGTTCCCCGTACACGCCCGTTCGGTCAGATCAGGCCTGTAGGCACCGCGGGCGCCCAGGTCCTGATCCGGACGAGGGCACGACGGGCGGTCCGGTTCCCCCGCGCCGCGGTGGGTGGTCCTTCAGCCGGGCGGGGCGCGGCGGCGAGCGAGCGGGAGGGGCCACGCGACGTCCGCACCGTCACCATCTCTTGGTGTCCTGCATGGGGCGGGCGGGCAGATCCGATGCGGATGTCCAAGGCATCACCCGTGCCAGGTCGCGGTGTATGCGTTCGGCTTCACCGCGTACCTGGGTGGGGATGTCGCCGCGCTCGGCGACGAGGCGGCTGAAGATGGGGGTTTCCTGGAACACGGTGCAGTCTGCTTTCTCTGGGTGGCCGGCTTCGGGCCGGGTCGTGCGGGACGCCTACAGGTGCGGGTCGGGCCCGAACCGGTTCATCTCGTCAGTGAACAACTCCTGCGCACTCTCCATGAAACCGTCGATCTCCTCGGCCGGGGCCGGCGTGCCGGTCACCCGCTGGATCCGGCGGGGATGACGGGCACGGTCGGACGTGTTCGGGCAGCCCGTGAGATCCGCGGTCACGGCGGCCCGGGCCGGTCGCCGGCTCGGTAATCCACGCGCATCCCCCGTGCCGAGTGCGGGGTCCGGGTCGACGGAAGTGTTCACTGGCGCTCCAGGGTGTGGCCGGTGAGCAGCGCGGCGGGGAACGCCGCGGCCGGGGGCGCGGCCCTCTGGTATCACCCCACCATCACCGCTGTCATCAGGACCACCAGAACGTACACGTTCACCAGCCGCATCCCTTCGCCGGGCGGCCAAGGGCCTGTTGGTGTCGCCGGCGGCCACGGTGGTGCCCGGCAGGGGCGATCGAGGTGTACCGGCCGCCCGCGTCGGACCCCTGTCCTGTCGGCCCCGGACCTGTGAGCCCGTCACTGCCCCGGCGCCCGCAGGTGCCGTACCCGCGCGGGCACGGGACCGGTGGATTCGCGCGGCACGTACACGGCGCGCAGGGTGTGCCGGCGAGGACGGGCCGTGGAGCCGTTGATACGGCGGACCAGGATGTCGGCGGCCAGCCCGCCCAGTTCCTGCACCGGCTGGCTGACCACGCTCAGCCGCGGCCGGACGAGTGTGGCCCATTCGGCGTCGTCGAAGCCGATGACCGAGACGTCGCCGGGGATGCGGGCGCCGAGGTCGAGCAGGGCGTCGAGGGTTCCGAGCGTGGCCACGTTGTCGGTGGTGAACAGTGCGGTGGGCCGGTCGGGCGAGCTCATCAGCTGCAGTACGGCTGAGCGTGCCCAGGTCCGGTCGTATCCGGTGTGGCGGATCAGCTCTGCCCCGCGCGGGATGCCGGCGGCGAGCAGGGCCTGCCGGTAGCCGGTGAGGCGTTCGGTCGTGGTCCATATGTCGGCACCGGGTGCGAGCTGTGCGGCGTTCTCGTCGGGGGACGCCGAGGTGACCACGGCGATGCGGGTGTGGCCCGCGTCGGTGAACCTGGAGACCGCCGCCTTGGCGGCACCGCGGTTGTCCACGACGACCGTGTCCAGCGTGGCGCCGCTCAGTGCACGGTCCAGGAGGACCACGGGGATGCCCGCGGCGACGGCCTTGTCGAGGTGCTCGTGGTCGGTCGCCGCGGGTGCCACGACCAGGCCGTCCACGCGCCGCTCGATGAACATCTGCACCGCGGACTTCTCGGTCTCGCCCTTCTCGTCGCTGTTGGCGAGGATGACGTGCAGGCCGGCCTTGGCCGCGACGTCGGTGATGCCGCGCACCGCGCGGGCGAAGTAGGCGTTCTCCACGTCGGCGACGACCACGCCCAGCGTGTGGGTGCGTCCGCTGATCATGCTCCGGGCCACCGCGTTGGTGCTGTAGCCCAGTTCGGCGGCGGCGGCCAGCACCCGTTCCCGGGTGGCCGCGCTCGACGAGCCGTATCCGCCGAGGACCCGGGCGGCGGTGGCCTGTCCCACGCCGGCGTGCCGGGCGACGTCGGGAATGGTGACGCGTCGCGGCGGCCGTGGGGTGTTGGGCATGGGCGATCTCTCGTGGGTGACGGCTGGGCGGAGGCCGAGGAACCGGCCGATGAAATTCGAGGCCATTCAACCATTGACGGACGGCGCCTGTCCGTGGGTAAGGTCAGCCCCGTTGGTAACGTTATCAACTCCGCCGGGACCGTCCCCGTCCGCCTTTTCCACCGGCCGGCCGCGGTACGTCCCCTGCCCGCGTCCGCCCCGATCGCACGCCCCGAACACCGGAGGTTCCACGGATGGCAACCGACACCCTCTCGCCGCCACCAGCCGCTGGCGACGCCATCACCCTCGTCGACCTGGTCAAGGACTTCGGCGGCGCCGGCACCCGGGACGCGGCGATCGTGCGCGGCGTCGATCTCGCCATCGGCGAGGGCGAGTTCTTCTCGCTCCTCGGCCCCTCCGGCTGCGGCAAGACCACCACCTTGCGGATGATCGCCGGCTTCGAGGAACCGACCGCCGGGCAGATCCTCCTGCAGGGCCGCGACATGGTCGGCGTGCCTGCCAACAAGCGCGACATCAACATGGTCTTCCAGTCCTACGCCCTCTTCCCGCACCTGAGCGTCGCCGACAACGTGGCGTTCGGCCTGCGCCGCAAGCGCGTGCCCAGGGACGAGGTCCGCGACCGGGTCGGGAAGATGCTGCACACCGTCGAACTGGCCGACAAGGCGGACCGGTATCCCCGCCAGCTCTCCGGCGGCCAGCAGCAACGGGTCGCCCTCGCCCGTGCCCTGGTCAACCGCCCCCGTGCGCTCCTCCTGGACGAGCCGCTCGGCGCCCTCGACCTCAAACTCCGCCAGAGCATGCAGCTGGAACTCAAGCGCATCCAGCGCGAGGTCGGCATCACCTTCGTCTACGTCACGCACGACCAGGCGGAGGCTCTCACCATGTCCGACCGGATCGCGGTGATGAACCACGGCCTGGTCGAGCAGGTCGGCCCGCCGCAGGAGGTCTACGAGCGGCCCGCCACCGCGTTCGTCGCCGGGTTCATCGGCACCTCCAACCTGATCGGCGGGCGCCTGACCTCGGTGGGAGCGGCAACCGGGGTGCTCGACCTCGGCGGCGGCCAGCGCGTCACGGTACCGCTGCGTGGCTCCCACGTGGCCGGTGGGACCGTCGAACTCACCGTGCGGCCGGAGAAGATCACGCTGACCACCGAGCCGGCCGACACCGCCAGCCGTGTCCGCGGCACCGTCCGGGAGGTGGTCTACCTCGGTACCTCCACCAGCTACACGGTGGACACCGGCAGCGGAGCGGAGATGACGGTCTTCCAGCCCAACGACGGCAGCGCCTGCGCGTCCCCGTCCCGCGGCGAGACCGTCTGGCTCTCCTGGGCCACCGACCACTCCTACCTGCTCACCTCCGCCCCCGCCAACCCGGCGACCGCAGCGGACCCGGTTTCCCTCACCTCGCGCTGACGACAGGCGGAGCACCATGCCCGAGCACTCCACACCCTTCGCGCCCCGGCCGCGCGGACTGACCCCGCGCGGCCGCACCCGGCGCGGCCTGCTGCGCGCCGCGGTCGGCGCCGCCGCGCTGGCCCCGCTCGCCGCGTGCAGCGTCCCCGGCGCCCGCGTACACGTCCCCACCGGAAAGGCGGAGATCGCCGCCGCCGTCACCGGCTTCTGGAGGGGGAGGAAGCGGTCCGGGAGGCTGGACTTCGTCAACTACACGCAGTACATCGACGTCGACCCCGCCGACCAGAGCAAGCATCCCACCCTCGACGCCTTCACCCGCGAGAGCGGCATCGAGGTCACCTACGACGAGCTCATCGACGACAGCGCCTCCTGGTTCGGCAAGATCCAGCCCGAGTTCGCCTCCGGACAGAGCATCGGCTACGACCTGATGGTCGTCGGCGGCGACAGCTACCTCGGCAAGTACATCGAGCTCGGCTACCTCGCCCCGCTCGACCACACCCGCCTGCCCAACTTCGCGCGGTACGGCGGAGCCGCCTTCAAGAACTCCCCCTTCGACCACGGCAACGTCTACACCGTGCCCTGGCAGTCCGGCATGACCGGCATCGGCTACGACCCGGCCCGGGTCGGCCGGAGGATCACCAGCTGGCAGGACCTGCTCGACCCGAAACTGCGCGGCAGGGTCGGCATGTGGAACGACGCGGTCCAGATGGGCAACATCGCGCTGCTGGCCGTCGGCGTGGACCCGGAGACCTCCACCCATGCCGACTGGCGCAAGGCGGCGGCCTGGCTGCGCAAGCAGCGCGACGCCGGCATGGTCCGCTCCTACTCCACCTCGACCTACCAGTCCTCCCTCCAGCGCGGCGACCTGGCGGCGTCCCTGGTGTACTCGGGCGACGTCTTCCAGGCCAATCAGAGCGGCTCACAGCTGGAGTTCGTCATCCCCGAGGAGGGCGGTCTGCTGTGGACCGACAACCTCTGCATCCCGTCGACGGCCGTCCATCCCGTCGACGCCCTGGCCTACATGGACTACGCCTACCGGCCCGAGGTCGCCGCGAAGATCAGCGAGACGGTGCAGTTCGTCTGCCCCGTTCCCGCCGCACAGCGCGTCGTCGCACGCGACGCGGCCGCCGCCACCGGCAGGCGGCGCACCGTGCTCGACGCCCTGAGCACCAGCCCCCTGGTCTTCCCGACCGGGGCCGACCAGTCGAAGCTGCGCCGCCTGCGGGTGCTCGACCAAGAGGAGGAGGAGCAGTGGAACGCGCTGTTCGAACCGATCTACCAGGCCTGACCCGGCGCCGCCGCCGTCCCGGGGAGGCGCTGGCCCCGTATCTGATGATCCTGCCGGGCTGGCTGTGGCTGGCCGCCTTCTTCGTCACTCCCGTGATCGTGATGGTGTCGCTGTCGCTGCAGACCGGCAACTTCATCGACGGCTTCCGCCAGACGTTCCACTTCAGCACGTACGCCGACGTGGTCCGTACCTACCACGTGCAACTGCTCCGGTCCCTGGTCTACGGCGCCGCGGCGACCGTCGGCTGCGCCGTCGTCGGCTACCCGGTGGCCTACTGGATCGCCTTCCGGGCCGGCCGGCGGAAATCGGTGTTCCTCTTCCTGCTCCTGCTGCCCTTCTTCGTCTCCTTCGTCATCCGCACCCAGTCCTGGAACGTGGTGCTCGCCGACCACGGCGTCCTACTCGGACCGCTGAAGGACATCGGTCTGCTTCCGGCCGGCTTCCACCTGCTGGCCACGCCCTACGCGGTGATCGGCGGACTGACCTACAACTTCCTGCCATTCATGGTGCTGCCCGTGTACGTCGCCCTGGAGCGGGTGAACCCCACGGTGATCGAGGCCTCCACCGATCTGTACGCCTCGCGGGCGCAGACGTTCCTGCGCGTGGTGCTGCCGCTGTCGCTGCCCGGGGTCTTCGCCGGCGTACTGCTGACGTTCGTGCCCGCCTGTGCCGACTACGTCAACGCCGGGATCCTCGGCGGCCCCTCCACGACGATGATCGGCAACATCATCCAGACCGAGTACTTCACCAACCTCGACTACCCCGGCGCCTCCGCCCTGTCCTTCGTCCTCATGGGCGCGCTGCTGCTGGCCGTGTTCACCTACGCCCGGGCCCTGGGCACCGACGAGGTCCTGGAGGCGGCCGCGCGATGACCACCACAACCGTCGCCCCCGCGGCCGGCGCACCCGCCCCGCCACGTCCACGCCGCGCCGGACGCCGGCGCCGCCCCGCCCTGACGCTTTACACCGCCCTGGTGCTGGCCTGGCTGCTGCTGCCGATAGCCGTCATGATCCTGTTCGGGTTCAACGACACCCGCGGCAAGGTGAACTTCACCTGGCAGGGCTTCACCCTCTCCTGGTACCGGCACCTGTTCGCCATCCCCAACCTGACCTCCGCGCTGGTCAACAGCCTCACCATCGCCGTGGTCGTCGCCGTGGTCGCCACCCTCCTGGGCACACCGATCGGACTGGCGCTCGGCCGTCACCGCTTCCGCGGCCGGGGCTCGGTGGACCTGCTGATGTTCGCCGCCATCGCCGCCCCCGAGATCGCCCTCGGCGCCGCACTGCTGTCGCTGTTCATCGTCATGGGCGTGCCCCGCGGCTACTGGACCGTCGTGATCGCGCACGTGGCCTTCTGCATCCCCTACGTCGCCATCACCGTACGGGCGCGCATGGCCGGACACGACCCGACGCTGGAGGAGGCAGCCCGGGACCTGGGGGCGGGCCCGTGGACGGCGTTCCGGCTGGTCACCCTGCCGATGCTGCTGCCCGGCGTGGCCTCCGGTGCCCTGCTCTGCTTCGCCCTGTCCATCGACGACTACGTCATCACCAGCTTCAACGCCGGCCGTACGGTCACCTTCCCGCTGTGGGTGTACAGCGCCAGCCGTACCGGCGTGCCCCCGCAGGTCAACGTCATGGGAACGCTGATCTTCGTCGGCGGCCTGATCATCGCCGGGGCGAACGTGCTGTTCTCCCGGCGTCGCGCGACCTGACCCGGTCCGGTCCGCGCGTCCTTCGCACACCGGCTCACCGGCACACGCCGGCCGGTACGCAACCACCTCTGAGGAAGTCATCACCGTGCTCAAGTTCAACGAAGCCGAGTTCGTCTCCCAGACGGAGAGCCTCCTGGCGCTGCGTCCCCAGATCGAGAAGGTCGTCGACCGTCTGGCCGACGACGGCTACGACAACGTCCTCCTCGTGGGCGCGGGCGGCACGTATGCTCAGATGTGGCCCTACGAGCACCTCGCCCGGCGTTCCTCGCTGCTGCCGGTGCGGGCCGCCGTCGCCGCCGAACTCGCCGCCTCCGGCGACGCCCGCCTCGGTGAACGCACCATCGCCGTCTTCACCTCCGTCTCCGGCACCACCGACGACAGCCTCCGCGCCGTCGACTACTGCAAGTCCCGCGGTGCCCACACGATCGGCTTCACCGGCTACCCCGACTCCCCCATCGCCCAGAGCGTCGACACCGCGCTGATCTCCGAGCCCAAGGCCTGGCCGTTCGACGTCCAGCTGCTGCTGTTCATGGGCCGGCTGCTCTCCCGCCGGGGCGAGTTCGAGGGCTACGAACGCCTCGCCGGCGAACTCGCCGGCCTGCCCCGCATCCTGGTGGACGTCGCCCGGCAGGCCGAACCGGTGGCGGCGGCCTTCGCCGAGGCCCACAAGGACACCGGCTACCACTTCCTCATCGGCGGCGGGAACCTGTGGGGATTCACCTACCTGTACTCCATGTGCATCCTCGAGGAGATGCAGTGGCTGCGCACCACCCGGGTGCACAGCGCGGAGTTCTTCCACGGCTCGCTGGAACTCCTGGAGGAGAGCACCAGCGTCATCGTCTTCCAGGGCGAGGACGAGACCCGGGCGCTGACCGACCGCGCCGAGGCCTTCGCCAAGCGCGTCTCCAAGGACGTCACCGTCTTCGACACCCGCGACTACCCCCTGGAAGGCATCAGCCCGCGGTTCCGCGGACTGCTCGCCCCGCTGGTGATGGACACCGTGATGGACAGGGTCAGCAAGCACCTGGAGCGGGTGCGCGACCACTCGCTCGACCTGCGCCGCTACTACCGCGTCATGGACTACTGAGCCCTTCCGACCGGTACCCCTCGTCCCTCACGTCCCGCGCGCCGGTGCCCCGGCACCGGCGCGCCCACGGCGGGCGCGGTGCTTCGCACATCGTGCCCGCATCTCGGGAGTCCCTCATGAACGTCCTCGGCTTCGGCGACAACACCGTCGACCGCTTCGTGGACCGCGGCACCGACTACCCCGGCGGCAACTGCGTCAACGTCGCCGTCTACGCCCGCCGGCTCGGTCTGGACGCCGCCTACCTGGGGGTGTTCGGCGACGACGACCTCGGCACCGCCCTGCGCGCTGCCGTCACCGCCCAGGGCGTCACCGTGGACCGCAGCCTCGTGCGCCACGGCACGACCTCGGTCTCCACCCTGCACGTGCAGCACGGTGACCGGATCTTCCTCGGCTACGACCCAGGCGGCGACGCCGTCCGCGAACCGCTTCCCCTCACCCCCGCCCTGCTCGCCTACGCCGCGTCGTTCACCCTCGTGCACTCCGGCGTCTACTCCCGCACCGAGGCCGAACTCCCCCGGCTCGCCACGGCCGGCCCACTGGTCAGCTTCGACTTCTCCGACGAGGAGGAGTACCGCACACCCGCCTATCTCGACCGTGTCTGCCCCCATGTCGACCTGGCGCTGCTGTCGTGCTCGCACCTGGACGAGGCCGCCACGCGGGCGCTGCTCGCCGAGGCGGTGCGCCGGGGGGCCGGAATGGCACTGGCCACCCGCGGCCTGGCCGGGGCGATCGTGTACGACGGCCGGATCACGGCCGCCGCGCCTGCCCGTACCGCGGACCCCGGTGCCATGTCCGACACGATGGGCTGCGGGGACGCCTTCGTCGCCGGATTCGCCGTCTCACTGCTTCGCGACGGATGGTCCCGGCGTGACTCGCCGGCCCCCGAAGCCCTGGAACGCGCTCTGCACCGGGGCGCGCGGGCGGCCTACCACCAGTGCTTCGTGGAGGCCGCCTTCGGCTGCGGCTGGCCGACGCCGGCGGGGACCGTCGCGTGACAGCCGGGCAGCGCCCGCCCCTGGAACGCCGGGTGCGGACGGCTGTGGTGCTCCGACGGTTCTCAGGTGACCGGGCCCGAGGGCGGGGGCGTCGGGTCGTAGGCGGCCTCCCGGACGATGCCGCTCAGGTGGGTGGCGGCGGTGAGCAGGTGCCGATGGGTCGTGTAGAGGGCGTTCACGCCGAAGCGCAGCAGGTCCGGGGCGCGCATGTCGATGATCACGCCGCGGTCCGCCAGTACCCGCGTCAGAGCGTGGGCGTGGGGGTGGCGCAGGGCGACGTGGCTGCCGCGGCGGGCGGGGTCGGAGGGGGTGACGGGTTCGAAGCCGAGCGGGACGAGGAGTTCGGCGGTGCAGCGGAGGAAGAAGGTGGTCAGGGAGAGGCTCTTGGCGCGGACCCGGGCCAGGTCGACGTCGTCGAAGACGGTGAGCGCGGCTTCGAGGGCCAGCAGGGACAGGATGGGCGGGGTGCCGATGCGGGCGCGGGCGATACCCGGCGCGGGCGTGTAGCGGCGGTCCAGGCCGAAGGGGTCGGCATGGCCGTTCCAGCCGGGCAGCGGGGTGTCGAGTGCCTCGTGATGGCGTCGGGCCACGTACAGGTACGCGGGGGCGCCCGGACCGCCGTTGAGGAACTTGTAGCCGCAGCCCACGGCGAAGTCCACGCCGAGGGCGTCGAGGTGCAGCGGGATTGCGCCCGCCGCATGGCACAGGTCCCACAGGACCAGCGCGCCGACGCGGTGCGCGGCCTCGGTCAACGACCGCATGTCGAACAGCTCCCCCGTACGGAAGTCGACGGGCGAGTAGCTGATGACGGCGACGCGCTCACCCTCGGCGGCGAGGAACGACGCCAGGGCCGCCGGGGGGACGTGCCGTACTTCGAGGCCCTGGCGGTCGGCCACCGCCTGTGCGAGGTACCGGTCGGTGGGGAAATGGCCGGGGTCGGTGACCAGCAGCGTCCGGTCGGGGCGCAGGGCGGCGGCGGCGCTGAGCGCGGTGAACGACTGCACGCTGGTGGAGTCCCCCGCCACCGTCTGCCCCGGCGCCGCGCCGAGGAGCCTGCCGACGGCGTCACCCACCCTGAGGGGCGCGTCCCACCAGCCGTTGCTGTTCCAGGAGCGGATGAGGTCGGTGCCCCACTGCCGGGACACGGCGTCGGTGAGGGCCTGGGGGACGGCGGCGGGCAGGGGGCCCAGGGAATTGCCGTCGAGGTAGACGACGCCGTCCGGGAGCAGGAACCGCTCACGGAGGGGGGCCAGGACGTCGTCGGCGTCGAGTCGCACGGCCTGTTCGTCCAGTGCGGTGAAGGTCGTCGTCACGGTTGCGGGCCTTCCGGTTGTCGTCGTCCGGTGCCGGTGGTCGTCATGGCCGCGGGGTCCTCCGGCTGTCGTCGGCCGGGCGGCGTGCGCCGAATGCGGCCGACATCTCCTCCAGCGTTCCGGCGACCGCGCGGGCACCGGGCGCGCCCGGTTCGATGAGCGTGTAGTGGCCGGTGCCGGGCAGCACGACGGTCCTCAGATCACGGTGTACGGACGCGTAGTCGGTGAACTGGGTGAGCGGGACCTCCTCGTCGACGGCCCCGTGCAGCAGCACGGTGGGGACGCCGGTCGTGCCCGCCTCACGCAGCAGGGTGAGGGGGTCGACCGCGGGCAGCCGCTCCTCGAACACGTCGGCACCGCCGAGGAGTTGCAGAGCGGCGCCGTCGCTGAGGTCGTCACGGCGGGTGGCGGTGAGGTCCGTGATCGGAGCGAGCGCCAGCACGGCGGTGGGCAGGTCCGCGGTGTACCAGCGCGAACCCGGCGGCAGCAGGCCGCGGGCCGCGCACCACAGGGCGAGGTGGCCGCCCGAGCAGTGCCCCGCCAGGACGTACGGCCGTCCCTGGGGCAGGGTGTCCACGATCCGCGCGACGTCGTCGAACGTCTCGGGATAGCCGCCGGCGCCACCGGACCGACGGAAGCCCGGCAGCAGGACGTCGAAGCCCTGCTCGGAGAGGTAGGCGGCGAAGGGGGTCAGGTGCATCCGGTCGTAGCGCCAGTAACCGCCGTGCAACAGGATCACCAGCGGGGCGGCGGGGTCTTCGGCCGGCCAGGCGTCGTAGACCTGGTGGGGGTGGTTCCCGTAGGAGCCGTGCACCGGTGCCAGCACCGGCTTCAGGCTCAGTACCCGCTTCTCCTCCTCGGCCGCGAAGGCGGAGATCGTCCTAGAGGCCACCGCGCACCTCCCACAGTTCGGGGAAGACCGGGCGGGCCGCGCGCCGCTCCAGCCAGGCGATCCCGGCGGAGCCCGCGCTGCCGCTCTTGGTCCCCATGGCACGGCGTACGACCATGACGTGGTCCGAGCGCCAGCGCGTGACGAGTTCGGCGATGTCGGTGAGCAGCTCACCGAGGGCGAGCAGCGGGTGGTGCTGGGGGCCGGCGTAGACCTGCCGCCAGGCCTCGACCACACCCGGATCCGAGGTGTACGGGCCGGTCACGTCCCGGTGACGGACGTGTTCGGGGACGGGCAGGCCCTGACGGTACAGGAAGTGCAGCACCTCGTCGTAGAGGGACGGTCCGCGGTAGGTCTCGCCGAGCGCCTCGTGGACCGATCCGTCGCCCCGGTGCAGGCGGAGCATGCCGGGGGACTTGTCCCCCAGGAGGAACTCCATGTGCCGGTACATCGCCGACTGGAAGCCGGACGCCCTGCCGAACGCGGCGCGGAAACCGTTGAACTGGGAGGGTGTCAGGGCGGCGATCGGCGCCCAGGCGGCGTTGAGGGCGGTCAGGGCGCGGCGGCTGCGCGCCAGGGCGTCCACCGCCGCGTCCAGGTCGTCCTTGGCGAAGGCCGTGCCGGCCGTGCGCCACTCGTGGACGATCAGGGTGAACCACAGCTCCATCACCTGGGTGGTGACCAGGAAACCCATCTCGTCCGGGGCCTCGGTGAGGGGGTGCTGGAGTGTGTTGAGGACGGACGCGCGCACGTAGGCGTCGTAGGGGCTCGCGCCGGGGAAGGGCTGGGTCAACAGGTCGAGGTCGTCCGCGACGGGCGGGGCGAGGGCGGACGGGCTGTCGTTCATGGCATCTCCTAGTGCTGCCACGGGCCGGGAGCGCGGCCCCGCGGCCGGGCCGGGGGGCCACCGGTCGGACGGTGCGGGAAGAGCGGTGCGGCGAGGGGCTGTCTCACACGCCGAGGTGCACGCCACCGGAGGCGTCGATCCACTGGCCGGTCACCCAGCGGGCCTCGTCGCTCGCCACGAAGGACACGACGTCGGCGATGTCCGCGGGCTCGCCGAGCCGGCCGAACACGGAGGCGTCCGAGTACCTCCGGCGGACCTCCGGGATGCGCAGCGTGGGGTTGATCTCCGTCTCGGTGTAGCCGGGCGCGACACTGTTGACGGTGATGCCCCGGTGACCCAGCTCCTGCGCGAGGGACAGGGTGAGGTAGTCCAGGGCCGCCTTGGTCATGGTGTAGGCGACGATCGCCGGGAAGGCGAAGCGGGTGGCCACCGAGGAGACGTTCACGATCCTGCCGCCGTCGCGCAGCCGGTCCAGCCCGCGCTGGACGATGAAGAACGGTGCCCTGGTGTTGATGGCGAACACCCGGTCGTAGTCGGCCTCGGTGACGTCCGTGATCCGGCGCGGAAGGGTGATGCCGGCGTTGTTGACGAGGATGTCCAGGCCCGGGTGCTCGCCCTGACCGGTCAGGGCGCCGTCGAACGCCTCCCAGAGCGCTTCGGCGTCGCCCGGCACACCGAGTTCGGCGTGGACGGGGAAGGCCCGGCCGCCGTCGGCCTCGATCTCCTTCACGGTTCGGTCGGCCGCCGCCCGGTCGTGCCCGTAGTGGACCGCCACGAGGGCGCCCTCCCGGGCCAGGCGCCGGCTGATGCCCCGGCCGATACCGCGGCTGCCTCCCGTGACCAGGGCGGTTCTGCCCTCGTGCCGCAGGGTGGTGGTCAACGTCTTCTCCTTCGGGCGAGTGGGCTGGGATCGCGACGGACGAACGTCGTGCGCCGGTCATGCGTCGAAGTCGAGGGTGAGTTCGGTGCCGAGCGGCCGGGCCCTGCACACGAGCGTGTAGCCCGCGGCGGTCTCCTCGGCGTCGAGGGCGTGCTGGAGTTCCGCCGTCACCCGGCCGGACAGGACGCGGGCCCGGCAGCTGCCGCACACGCCCTCACGACAGGCGTAGGGCACGTCGGGGTGGGCGCGAAGCAGCGCGTCGAGGAGCGTGGCATCGCCGGGTCCGGCGGTCGCCAGACGGCGGTGACCGCCGAGCAGCGCGGTGACACGGGTCTGCTGCGGGGCGGCGGTCGGCCGGGAAGGCGGCGCACTCGGCTGCGGGGTACCGGTACCGGCAGGGGTGAACATCTCCGAACGGATCCGGGCCGCCTCGGCGCCCCACGCCGTGAGCTCCCGGCGCACGGAGACGACCAGGCCGGCCGGGCCGCACACGGCGAAGGAGGTGCCGGGGCCGGGGCGGGCGCCTACCGCGGTGAGCAGGCGCGGCAGCGTCACACCGTCGATGCGCCCGCCCGGCAGCCCGGCGCCGCGCTCCTCCCGGGTGAGGACGTACAGGACGGTGAAGCGGTCGACGAACGCGTCCTTGAGACCGGCGAGTTCGTCGGCCAGCAGGGCGTCGGCGGACGTCGGGACCGAGTGGATCAGGGAGACCCGGCAGGCGGGGTCCTCGCGCAACGCGGTGGCGGCCATGGCGGCGAGCGGTGTGATGCCGGAGCCGCCCGCGATCAGGACGTGGTGACCCCCGGTTGGCCCGGGCAGAACGAACGTGCCCGTGGGCGGGGAGAGTTCGAGAACGTCCCCGGGTGCCAGCGCGGTGGTGGCGTGGGCGCCGAAGCCGTCGGGGGCACCGCGCCTGATCACCAGGCGCAGCGCGGCCGGGTCGTCGGGTGGGGGGCACACCGAGTAGCTGCGGCACAGTTCCCTGCCGGCGAGGCGGTGCCGGACCACGACGTGCTCGCCGGGCCGGTGCGCGAACACCTCGCGCAGCGGCCCGGGCACCTCCAGGGTGAGCGCGACCGCGTCCCCGGGCAGGTGCCCGACCTCGGCGACCACGAGCGGGTACCAGCCACTGCGCCGGGGCCGGCCGGAGGGGTTCGGACCCGAGGCGGCCGGGGGTGCGACAGCGGGCACGACGGCGCCCGCGGCGGGGGCGTGGGCGGAACGGGTCCCAGCGGGACGGGGCTCGGCAGGGGTGGTGCCGGGCGCGGCGGGGAGGATGCCGGTCCCGGTGGAGGCGGGGCGCCGCGCGGCGGGAACGCCTGCGGGGGCGCACACGCCTGCGGCGGAGGCGGTGCCGGGCTCGGCGGAGATGCCCGGGGTGTCGTCGGCCCCGTCCGCGGCGGAGGCGGCCCCGTCCGGGGGGACGGTTGCGTCGGAGGTGTCGATGGTGTTCACGGTCCGCCTCACAGCGCGCTCAGGTGGGGGAACAGCTCGTGACATGCCGTGCACCGGAGCACGGACTGGCAGCGGGTCGGTCCGAAGGGGCTGTGCGGCCGGGTGGCACGGGAGCCGCAGTGCGGGCAGGGCACCTGGGCCAGCGGGACAGGGACCGGGCCGTTCGCCGGGGCGGGTACGGGCGGGGCGATGCCGTGGGCGGCGAGTCGCGCCCGGCCCGCCTCCGTGATGCGGTCGGTCGTCCACGGCGGGGACAGGACCTGCCGTACCCGCCCCTCGGGGTGGCCGCTCGCCGCCAGCACGTCCCGTATCGCGGAGACGATGGCGGGCAGTGCCGGACAGCCCAGGTAGGTCGGGGTGACCTCCACTTCGAGCACTCCGTCGGCGGCCGGGGCGACCGAGCGGATCACGCCGAGGTCGCCGAGGCCGATCATCGGCAGCTCCGGGTCGGGCAGTGCTTCCACCGAGGCCCGGACCTCAGCCACCGCGCGGGCGGGACGCAGGGGTACGACGGGGTGCTGTGCCGAAGGTGCCGTCCGGGGCGGCGCCGGGGACGTCGCCAAGGGTGTCGGGCCGTTCACCAGCGGCCTCCCGGGAACTGGCGGTACACCGACTGCATCTCGGCGATCAGCGGCCCGAACTCCTCGGTGTGCAGGCCCGCCCGCCCGCCGCGGGCCTGCCAGCGCGGGACCGGTACGGACAGGCCCGCGCGGGTCACGACCTCGCCCACACTGCGCTCCCAGGCCGGACGCAGCGGGGCGGGCGAGGGCACCGTGCCCGCCGCCACGAGGTGGCTCAGTACGTCGTCCACGTCGAACAACTCGGCGGTGTAGGGCCACACGCGTTCCAGACCCCGCTGCATGCGACAGGAGCTCTCGGGGGTGCCGAGTCCCAGCCGGAGGGTCCAGTTGTCGGCGTGCATCCGGTGGAAGGCCACCTCTCGGGCGGCCCGCTCCCCGAAACCGGCCAGTCGGGCGTCCGCGCAACCGGCCAGGGCCTCGTAGTACAGGACCGCGTAATGGGTGTAGGCGAGTTGCCGGGCGACGGTCACCGCGAAATCCCCGTTCGCCAGTTCGGTCAGCAGGACGTTCGTGAACTCGCGGTCGGAGCGGGTGAAGGCGAACTCGTCCTCGGTACGTCCGGTTCCGTCGGCCTGTCCGCTCAGGGTGAGCAGCGCGCGGGCGTGGCCGATCAGGTCGAGGGCGATGTTGGACAGCGCCATGTCCTCCTCGATGGTGGGCGCGCGCGTGATCCACTGGCACAGCCGCTGCCCGAGGACGAGGGCGTCGTCGCCGAGGCGCAGCAGGTGCACGGCGAGGTGGGCGTCGACGCGGACGGCTTCGGCCGACGCGGCGGGGTCAGTCGAGAGGGTCACCGTCGGGGCCTTCCTCGGTCAGCGGCGCGAACTGCTCCGGGTACCGGTAGGGCTTGTGGTGGGCGCCCGCGAAGAACGGGTCGTGTTCGTCCGGGGAGGCCGCGTGCACGGCGTCCGAGCGGACCACCCACAGCGACAGCGGGTCGCCGCGCCGGGTGTACAGATCACGGGCCCGCAGCAGGGCCGTTTCGGCGTCGGAGGCGCGCACGGACCCCACGTGCTGGTGGGCGAGGCCCCGGCGGGGCCTGAGGAGGACCTCCCAGGACGCAGGGGCGCCCTCTCGCTCCCGGCTCATCAGCGCTCACCCACCCGTTCCCGCGCCCCCTGGGCCGGATCCGCTTGCGTGGCCGTGGCCGTGGCCGTGGCTGTGGCTGTGGCTGTGGCTGTGGCTGTGGCGGAAGATGCCCCGTCGGTGCCGAAGCGCGCCGCGTACGCCGCGGACGCCTCCCGCACCCAGGCGCCGTCCTCGTGTGCCGTGCGCCGGTGTTCGACGCGTTGCCGGGACCAGTGCGTGTCGTCGCCGAGCGCCTCGCGGTAGACGTCCCAGTCGACCGGGGTGAAGTCGTAGTGACCGCGTTCCTCGTTCCAGCGGATCGCCGGGTCGGGCAGGGTGAGCCCGAGGCGTTCGGCCTGCGGGACGCAGCTGTCGACGAAGCGCTGGCGCAGTTCGTCGTTGGTGTGCCGCTTGATGCCCCAGGCCATGGCGCGGCGGGAGACCGCGGCGCCGAGTGCGGCGGTGCGGGCGTCGGCGCCGCCGGCCTCGGTGTCGGGCGGGCCGAACATCAGCGCCACGGCCGGCAGCCACCAGCGGTTCACCGCGTCCTGGGCCATCGCCTTCTGTTCCGGCGTGCCCGAGCACAGGGCGCGCATGAGGTCGTACCCCTGCCGCACGTGGAAGGCCTCCTCCTGGCAGACGCGGCGCATCGCACGGGCGTACGGCCCGTAGGACGTGCGGCACAGGGGCGCTTGGTTGATGACGGCGGCGCCGTCCGTCAGCCAGGCGACGGCGCCGGTGTCCGCCCACGTCAGCGCGGGGTGGTTGAACGTCGCCGAAGCCCGCTGCTGCCCGCCGTGCAGGGCGTCGAGGAGGTCGGCCCGGTCCACGCCCAGTGTCTCGGCGGCGGAGTAGAGGTACAGCCCGTGCCCTGCCTCGTCCTGCACCTTGGCGATGAGCACCGATTTGCGGTGCAGCGAAGGCGCCCGGGTGAGCCAGGCGCCCTCCGGCTGCATGCCGATGATCTCGGAGTGGGCGTGTTGCGCGATCTGGCGGATCATCATCCGGCGGTAGCCGTCGGGCATCCAGTCACGGGGTTCGATCGTCTCGCCCCGGGCGATGAGGCCGTCGAAGTGCGCGGGCAGCTCGTCGCGCGCGGCGACCGCGGTGCCGGCCGGCTGTGCGCTCATACGGTGCCTCCGCGGCCGGTCAACGCCACGGCGGGCACGTACCGGTCCTCGGACCGGACGTATGGCCTGGGCACTGGCATCACTCCTTCGGCGTCTTTCGGTTCTCGGCCCGCTCGGCGGGTCCCGGCGCGTCGGGCCTCGGGCCGCCCGGCACGTCGGGCCTCGGCCTGCCCGGCGCGTCGCGGTGCCCGGTCCGCCGGGCGGGTGCCGCGCGGCCTCTCGTAGGGGAAAGAGGCCCGGTAGGGGCCGCGCTATCCCCGCGTCGGCCGGTGCGGGTGCGTGACAAAGCTCACGCGGGACGGCGGGGATTGCCGTGCGCCGCGCGGGCCTCTTGTTCGGGTGACACCGGACCCACGAGATCCGCCCGGCGGTCACGCGCCGCGGCGAAAGGGGAGAGCATGAGCACCATCAGGGAGTTGCTGGTCGAACTCACCGGTACCGCGGAGTTCGCCGACGCCGAGCGGGTCGGTGACGACGTCGACCTCGCCGCGAGCGGCATCGACTCCGGTGACCTGGTGCGGCTCGTCCTGCTCGTCGAACAGCGGCTCGGCGTGGAGATCACCGCGGACGACATGGAGCGCCTGCACACGATCGCCGACTACGAGCGGTTCACGGCCGAGCGTTCCGCCGCCGGCGCCGGCGGTGCGTGATGTGGCTGGCACAGCTGCTGGAGCGCAACCGCCAGTGCCGGCCCGACGCGTTGGCGCTGGTCGACGAGCGGCGCCGGCTCACCTGGTCGCAGTTCCACGACCGCACGCTGGAACTCGCGCGGGGGCTGGCCGATCTCGGCATCGGGCGCGGTGACCGTGTCGCGGTGCTGTCCAAGGACCGTGTCGAGGTCCTGGAGACCTACTTCGCGCTGGCCCGGCTGGGCGCGCTGTTCGTCCCGCTGAACCACAGCCTGGCCGTGCCGGAGGTCGCCGGTATCGTCGAACGCGTCGGAGCGGTGGCCGTTTTCGGTGAGTCGGAGCTGCTGGACCGGCACCCCGAGCTGCCGGCGTCCGTGCGGATGAGGGTGGCTCTGGACAAGCCGGTGTTCGAGGCCCTGGGCACCCTGGCCGCCGAGCGTGAGCTGCCCGAGGTGGCCGACACCGACCCGATCGCCGTGCTGCACACCTCGGCGACCACCGGACAGGCCAAGGGCGTCACGGTCGACAGCGCGTCGTTCCGCGCCATCGCCCTGGGCTGGCTGGTCATGGCGCGTCCCACGGACGACATCGTCATGGTCAACTGCTGCCCCCTGTACCACGGCAGCATGGTGGTGTCCCTGACCTACCTGGCGGCCGGCGCCACCGTCGTGCTCATGCCCGGCTTCACCCCGCAGCGGGCGCTGGCCGCGGTGGAGGAACACCGTGCCACGCACATGTGGCTGGTCCCGCAGATGCTCCGCTTCATGCTCCAGGCCAAGGGCGCCGGGCGCGCCGACCTGTCCTCGCTGAGGGAGATCCTCTACGGCGCCGCCCCGATGCCCCTGGACGTGTACGCCGACGCGGTGGAGCGTCTCGGCTGCGGTTTCCGGCAGGTCTACGGCATGACCGAGGTGGGCGGCCCCTTCGTCACCCTCGGCCCCGACGAGCATCCGGCCCCCGGGGACGTCACGGCCCGCATCCCCTGCGGACGCGTGGTGCCCGGGATGTCCGCCCGAGCGGTCGACGGAGCGGGACGGGAACTGCCTCGCGGCGAGATCGGCGAGATCGTCGTACGCGGGCCGGGCGTCATGCAGGGCTACTGGAACGACCCCGAGGCCACGCGCGAGATCAGCCTCGCCGGCTGGATCAGAACAGGTGACCTGGGGTTCGTGGACGACGCGGGCCGTATCCATCTCGTGGACCGCACCAAGGACGTCATCATCCGGGCGGGGCAGAACGTCTATCCCTCGGAGATCGAGCGGGCCCTGATGTCCCACCCAGCGGTCCGGGACGCCGCGGTCGTCGGGATGCCCGACGAGGACTACGGCGAGGTACCGCTGGCGTACGTCGTCGCCGAACCGGACGCCCGGGCGGCGGACCTGCTCGCCCACGTGGGGCAGCGACTCGCCCCGTACAAGCGTCCGCGGCGGTTGGAGTTCATCGAGCAGGTGCCCCGCAACCCCGCCGGGAAGATCGTCAAGAAGCTGCTGCGGGCCTGACGCGTGCGCCCGTGCCAGTGCCCGGCCCCGACGGCCGGCCCTCCCCCGGGGACGCTCGCGGGGGCAACGCCCGGTCCGGGTGCCGAGGTGGCCGCCCTGCTCCGCCCGCTGCGGCCGGAGTGGGCGGCGGCCGGACTCGGGCTGGGCGTCGCCGCCGTCTCGGAACCGCAGGCCGTCCCCGCCGGGCCCGCCGAGGGGGCCGCGGCCGCGGTGATGCCACCGCAGCGCCGGCTGGAGTTCCTGGCCGGCCGGCTCGCGGCGCGGCGCGCGTTGCGCGCGGTGGGGCTGGACTGCGGGGAGATCCCGCGGGCGGGCCGCCTGCCGGTGTTCCCTCCCGGGCGGGCGGCGTCCATCACGCACAGCGCGGGCGTCGCGGTGGCCGTGGCCCGGGCGCCGGGACGGGACGTCCCGCTCGGCTGTGATCTGGAACTGCGCCACCTGCCCGCCGAAGCGGCCCGGCTGGTGCTGCGCGAGGACGAGGAGGAACTGCTGCGCGCTCCCGCTCCGGGTGCGGTGCGGTGGTCGGTGACCTCGATGTTCTCGGCGAAGGAAGCCGCGTGGAAAGCCCTGCACACCGGACCGGAGGCGCTCCCCGCCGGCATGCTGAGAAGCCTGCGCGACCTGCTGGTCCACCCGTGCGCCCGCGGTCTGCGGATCGAGGCGCGGCGGAACCCGGGGCTCGCCGTGCGGGTCGAGGTGGTGGCGGTCGGCACGGGCGTCTTCAGCACGGTCCTCGGCTGGGCCGGCCGCTGACCGCCGGCCACCGCCTCATCGAGGGGACCCCGCACGCGCAACCGCCCGCACGAGCGGTGCCGCCCTCCTTCCCACTCCCCCGCCGACGCCGCGTCGGCGTTCGCCGATCGTCGACGCGCCGAGGTGGTGGCGGTCGGCACGGGCGTCTTCAGCACGGTCCTCGGCTGGGCCGGCCGCTGACCGCCGGCCACCGCCTCATCGAGGGCACCCCGCACACCACCGCACGCGCAACCGCCCGCACGAGCGGTGCCGCCCTCCTTCCCACTCCCCCGCCGACGCCGCGTCGGCGTTCGCCGATCGTCGACGCGCCGAGTGCGGGGGCCTGTCGTTCACTCTCTTCGCCTTCCTCCTTCTTCCCGGCGGTCGTCCGCCCGCTCCGCACTCGAGCCCGGTGGTCGGCACCGTCCCGAGCGCGAAGCGTCGGCGGCCCGGTCGGTCACTCGGATGCCACGCGCAGCGCCTTGGCGACCGCCGTGCCGATCAGCGCCATGGGCTCCGGTTCGGTCATCTCGTAGTGGCCGCACGGCACCCGGTGGTCGTGCAGGGTGCCCGCGACGTGGGGCCGCCAGCTCTCGGCCTTGCCGGGCAGCACGGCCAGGTCGCCGGGGAAGCCGGTGTCCGCGTCCTCGGCAGCGCTGAAGAACAGCACCTCCCCGCGGAAGACACCGGGGGCGAACTGGTGGGCGATGCGCAGGTTGTTGCGCATGACCGCGGCGATGGCCTCGGCTTCGGCCCGGGTGACCGGCGCACTCGTCGGGTCGGCCGTCAAGGCGGCGTCGATGCCGGCGAGGACGGCCGCGACGTCCGGCACTTCGGCCGCTCCCGGCCCGGCGGACGGGCCGGCCACCCGCATCAGCAGGGACGCCACCTGCCGCTCGACCGCCGCGGCGTCGTACCGCATGCCGTGCGGCTGGGGGGCGTCCAGCATGGCCAGCAGCTCCACCCGCTCGCCCCGCTCCTGCAGGGCGCACGCCATCGCGTGCGCGACGAAACCGCCGTAGGACCACCCCAGGAGCCGGTAGGGTCCGTGGGGTTGCACCTCGCGGACGAGGTCGAGGTAGCAGGCGACCATGGACGCCGCGTCCGGTGCGGGCGGCCGGGTGCCGTCGAGGCCCCGGGCCTGGATGCCGTAGACCGGCTGGTCGCCGCCGAGGTGGGGCAGCAGTCCGGTGTAGCGCCAGGACACGCCCGCCCCGGGGTGGACGCAGAACAGCGGGGCGGCGCCGCCCTGCGCCCGGAGCGGCAGGAGCGGAGCCAGAGCACTGGCACCCGCGCCGGGCGTCCGCGCCGAGGTGTCGTCGGCCGCCGCGAGGAGACCGGCCACGGTGGGCGCGGCCAGCAGGGCGGCGGCGGGCACGTCGAGGACGCCGGCCTGCCGCAGCCGGCCCGTCAGCAGTACGGCGCGCATCGAGTCGCCGCCCAGGTCGAAGAGGTTGTCGTGGACGCCGATACCACCGATGCCGAGGGTCTCCTCCCACACCCGGGTCACCGCCTGTTCGCGCGCGGTGCGCGGGGGTACGTGCTCGGTCGTCAGGCGGGGCCGTGGACCGAGGGCCGGTTCGGCGGGCACCGCCGCGCCGCGGTCCGGCGTGGCGGGGGCCGTGCGGGCGCCGGGGGCGTCGATCCAGTGCCGGTGCCGTGCGAAGGCGTAGGGGGGCAGCGGCACTCGCCGGGGCGTACCCGGCACCTCGGGCAGTGCGGTGTCCACGCCGGCGCTCCACAGCCGGCCCAGCGCCTCGGCGAGGACGAAGCCGTCGGCGGCGTCGGCCTTGGCGTGCCGCATCGTGGTCACCGTGACCGGCGAGTGCTCCGCGAGCTGGGCGGCGGCCAGCTTGGTCAGCGTGTCCCCCGGGCCGACCTCCACCAGGACGGGCCGGCGTTCCCACAGGGTGGTGACGCCGTCGGCGAAGCGCACGGTGTCGCGGGTGTGCGCGATCCAGTGCCGGACCGAGGTCGCCTGCTCGTCGGTGATCCAGGCGCCGGTGACGTTGGTGACGAACGGGATCCGCGGCGGGCGCAGGGTGACGCCGCGCAGGTGTCTCTCGTACGCCGGGAGCACCGGGTCCAGGACGTGGGAATGGGCGGCGACCGGTATGCGCAGCCGGCGGAACGGCACGTCCAGGCGGGCGAGTTCGGTCTCGAAGCGTGCGACGGCTGCCTCATGTCCGGCGACGGTGCAGGCCCCGGGGCCGTTCACCGCGGTGAGGGACAGTTCCTCGCCGAGGAGCGGCAGTACGTCCTCGACGGGTGCCGCGACTCCGACGGTCGCCCCGCCCGCGGAGCTGATGAGCCGGACGCGTTCGGTGACCAGGGGCAGCATCTCGTCGAGGTCGATCACCCCGGCCAGGCAGGCGGCCGTGTACTCGCCGAGCGAGTGGCCGATGAGCGCGTCCGGGCGCACCCCCGCCGCCATGAGGGTGCGGGCAAGGGCGTACTCGGTGACCACCAGGGCGAGCAGGGACGTGCTCGTGCCGTCGGTCTCGCGGCGTGCGAACAGGGCGTCGCGGACGTCGGCGCCGAGGGCGGGGCGCAGGATGCGCGCGCACTCGTCGACGGCGTCGCGGTAGACGTCGTGTTCGCGGTAGAGCTGTGCGCCCATGCCCGGGTACTGGGTGCCGCCGCCCGGCAGCAGGAACGCCACCCGCGGCGGCTCGTCCGCCACGGGTGGCGTGCCGGGCACGGCGGTGCGCAGCGCGGACAGGGCCTCCTCCCGGGAAGCGGCGGTCACGGCCAGTCGGTGGCGCAGCGCGGGCCGGTCGGCGCGCAGGGATCGCGCTGTGTCGTCCAGGCGCAGATCCGGCCGCCTCTGGAGGTGGCGGGCGAGGGCCTCGGCCTGGCCGCGCAGGGCGTCGGCCGTGCGGGCGGACAGCGGCAGGACCAGGCGGTGGCGGCCCTCCGGCGCCCGGGGCGGGACGGGGGCGGACGGCGCCTCCTCCAGGATGACGTGCGCGTTGGTGCCGCCGATGCCGAAGGCGCTGACCGCGGCCCTTCTGGGGTGCTCGTCCGCGGGCCACTCCTCCAGGGTGGTGGGCACCCGGAACGGGCCGGAGGCGAAATCGATGTGCGGATTGGGCCGTTCGAAGTGCAGGTTCGGCGGGATCTGCCGGTGTTCCAGGGCCAGGACGGCCTTGATCAGCCCGGCGATGCCGGCGGCCGCTCCCAGGTGCCCGATATTGGTCTTCACCGAACCGAGGGCGCAGTAGCCGCGGCGCCGCGTGGACTGGCGGAACGCCTCGGTGAGCGCGGCCACCTCGATCGGGTCGCCCAGGCGCGTGGCGGTGCCGTGCGCCTCGACCAGGCCGATGGTGCCGGCGTCGGTCATCGCCTGGGCCTGTGCCGCGAGGATGACCTCGGTCTGTCCGGCGGCGCTGGGCGCGCTGAAGCCGACCTTGCGGCGCCCGTCGTTGTTGACGGCGCTGCCCCGGATGACGGCGCGGACCCGGTCGCCGTCCGCGAGAGCGTCCTCCAGCCGTTTGAGGACGACGGCGCCGACGCCGTCGCCGGAGGAGGTGCCGGCCGCCGCCGCGTCGAAGGCCCGGCAGTGGCCGTCGGGTGAGAAAGGGCCGCCGGGCACATGGCGGTAGCCGAGGAACGCGGAGGGGTTGAGGGAGACGGCGGCGGCCAGCGCGGTGTCGCACCGGTAGTCGAGCAGGTCCTGGCAGGCGGTGTGCACCGCGACGAGCGCCGTGGAGCAGGCCGTCTGGAGGGACACGCTCGGGCCGGTCAGCCCCAGCTCGTAGGAGACGCGGGTGGCTAGCGTGCCCAGGGAGTTGGCGGTGGCCGCGTGCACGAGTTCCACCGACCCGGGCTGCCCGGCGTAGCGGGGGTGGACGTGCGACGGGTAGTAGCGGCTGTCGCCGCTGCCGGCGTACACGCCGAACGTGCCGGTGTCGGTGCCGGGGCCGAGGCACCGGGCGTCCTCGAGGGCGTGGTAGGCCGTCTCGAGCAGCAGCCGCTGCTGGGGGTCGACCACGGCGGCCTCTGCGGGGCTGTAGCCGAAGAACCCGGCGTCGAAGCGGTCGATTCCTTCGACGACCGACGCCATCCGGACCAGCGTGGGGTCGCGGAGGTCGCGTTCGGTTCCGCCCGCGGCCAGGAACTCCTCGTCGGTGATGGGCCGCACGGACTCGCGTCCGGCGGCCAGGTTGTCCCAGAACGCGTCCGGGTCGTCCGCGCCCGGGAGGCGTGCCGCCATGCCGATGACGGCGACGGCGGGTGCCTGCTCGTCCTGCGGTTCGATGGTCTCAGGCATGGCCTCGGTCCTTTCCTTGCCGCGCGGTACGGCGGGTACGGACCGCACGCTGCCGCTGGGCTCGTTCCTTGGCGCGGTCCAGGCCGCTCGGCCCGGTCCCGGCGGCCTCCGGCGGCGCCTGCGGGTCCGCCGTCGGGAGGGCGTCGGCCGCCTCGGGTGCGGTCAGGGCCGACAGGTGGCGGGCCAGGTCGCGCACGGTGGGGTGGGCGAACAGGTCGACGACCGGCAGCTCGCATCCGAAGGCCTGGTTGACGGCGTTCTGGGCGGCGACCAGCAGCAGGGAGTTGCCGCCCAGGTCGAAGAAGTTCTCGTCCCTGCCGATCCGGTCGCGGCCCAGGATGTCGCGCCACAGGCCGGTCAGCCGGTCCTCCAGTTTCCGCAGCCGCTCCCCCGTACCGGAGGCGGCCGCCTGCTGCTCGGTGGCGCCGGCCGCGCGCAGCACCCAGTGGTCCCCGCCGGCGGCGTCCGCGGCGGCCCGGTACAGGGTGCCGATGTCGGCGCCCTCCTCCAGGGCGACGCGTGCGGCCAGTCGCCGTACCTGGCGGGCGGGTTCGAGGACGTGGCTGCGGACCCAGGGAGCGCTGCGGTCGACGCCGATCAGCAGGTGGGGTTCGTCCAGGGTGCGGGCCAGGTCGAAGGAGCGCAGCGCGGCGGCGGTGTCCAGGACCCGGTAGCCGCGGGCCTCGGTGAGCGGGGCGAGCCGGTAGCCGCTGCTCATGCCGCGCTCGCGCCACATGCTCCAGGCCAGGCTCTGGGCGGGCAGGCCGAGGCCGCGGCGGTGCAGGGCGAGGGCGTCGAGGTAGGCGTTGGCGGCGGCGTAGGCGGTGTTCATGGCGCCGCCGAACCAGCCGTTCACCGAGGAGAAGGTGACGAAGGAGCCGACCGGGTGGTCCGTGCTCACGCGGTGCAGGGTCCAGGCGCCGCGCACCTTCGCGTCCATGGCCTCGCGCCAGGCGGCGGCGTCCAGTTCGCCGACGGGGCGTTCGACGAGGGCTCCGGCCAGGTGCAGCACCGACACCAGGGGCGCGCCCCAGTGTTCGGCGGCCGTGTGGACGGCTTCCCGTACCTGCCGCTCGTCGGTGACGTCGGCGCACGCGTACCGGACCTCTCCGAGTTCACGCAGCCGCCGGTACGCCTCGACGCGGGCGGCCGTGGCCCCACCGGCGGCCAGGTGCCGCGGCCAGGTGTCCTCGGGGGGCAGTGGGGTCCGGCCGAGGACGAGGAGGCGGGTGCCGGGCGTGCGCAGCAGGTGCGCGGCGAGTTCGGTGCCGACACCGCCCAGTCCTCCGCTGATCAGGTGGAAGCCGTCGGCGGCGGGCGGTTCGGTACGGGGTGCCGGGTCCGGCAGGGGGGCCAGCCGGCGTACCAGGCGCTGTCCGCCGCGGTGGGCGACCTCGGTGTCGGCGGGGGTGCCGGCCGCTTCGGCGAGCAGCAGGGGTAGGGGGTCCTCGTCGCCGTGCGGGTCGAGGTCGAGGTGGACGCACCGCAGGCCGCCGGACTCCTCCCGCAGCGACTTCAGTACGGCGCCGGCCATGGCGTGCGCCGGGGAGGGGCGGTCCCCGGGGGTGGCCGCCTGGGCGCCGGCCGTCACGTACAGCAGGTCGACCGGGCGCGGCCCGCCGGGCCGGTCGGCGAGGGCCCGGGCCAGCGCGAGCAGTGACGCGGTGCCGGCCTCGGCGGACGCCGGATCGGCGGCCTCGCCGAGGTGGGACGCGCCGAGGTGCACGAGGACGTCGACCGGCCGCCCGTCGGCTTCGAGGGCCCGCAGCAGCGCCGCGTGGTCGGCCTGTTCGGTGGGCCGGAGCTGGTGGTGGGCGGCGTCGAGCCGGGCGTACGACGCTCCGTCGGTGACCAGGGTGCACAGTCCGCCGCCGGCTCGCACCTCGCCGGCCAGGCGCCGGGCGAGATCCTGTGCCCGCGGGTCGCCGCCGGTGAGGACGAGGGTGTGCCGGCCGGCCACCGCCGCGCGGGGGCGGTGGCGCTCGGCCCGCTGCCACACCGGCCGCAGGAACCAGTCGGGCAGGGTGGCGGCGGTGCCCAGCAGCAGCTGGGCCTCGCGGACCGCGTCGTCGAAGGCGCCTGCCTCGAAGCTCTTGCGCAGCCTGGTCCGCTGGATCTTGCCGATCTCGGTCTTCGGGACGGCGGCGGTGTCGACCGGCACGAGGAATGCGGGGCTGACGCCGATCTCCCGGGTCACCTTGCCGGCGATCTCCCGCAGCGCGGTGGCGGGGTCGTGCCCGGGGGCGAGGTGGAGGAACAGGGCGAGTTCGTCGGTGGCCGCCGACGGGTCGGTGCGCACCGCGCAGGCAGCGGTGAAGCTGCGGACGACGTACGGCAGTTCCTCGACGCAGGCCTCGATCTCGTGGCTGTAGTGGTTGACGCCGTTCACGATGATGACGTCCTTGGCGCGGCCGGTGATGTACAGCTCGCCGTCGCGCAGGAAGGCCAGGTCGCCGGTGTCGAACCAGCCGTCGTCGGTGAACGACTCGGCGTTGGCCGCCGCGTTGTCGTGGTAGCCGCCGGTCACGGAGGTGCCGCGGACCTGGAGCCGGCCGACGTCGCCCTCGGCGAGCACGGTGCGGTGTTCGTCGACGATCCGCATGGCGAAGCCGGGGTAGGGCAGGCCGCAGCTGACGAACGTCTCGTCGGTGCCCGGCGGTTCGGCGGGCAGCACGGCGTCGGTGACCACCGAGCAGGTCTCGGACATGCCCCAGCCGGGGTGCATCACGTCCTGCGGCAGTCCGAACGGCTTCAGTGTGTGCAGGAATCGCCGGGCGGCCGCGGCCACGACGACCTCGCCCGCGTTCATCACCAGCCGCATCGGTGTCAGGTCCCACTCCCGGTCCCGGAAGCGGTCGGCCTGCCCGGCCAGCAGTCCGAAGGCGAAGTTGGGGGCCCAGGTGACGGTGACCCGGTGCCGGTGGGCGAGGTCCATCCAGCGCAGCGGGTCCTGGAGGATCCAGGAGGTCGGTGCGTGGATCTGCCGGCATCCCAGGTACACGTCGCGCAGGTGGAACATCACCACGCCGGTGACGTGGTCGAGCGGGATCCAGTTCAGGGAGACGTCCTGCTCGCCGAGCCGGTTCATGGCCGCGGTGGCGGCGGACCGGGTGAGCACGTTGCGGTGGGTCAGCCGCACGGCCTTGGGCAGTCCGGTGCTGCCGGACGTCATCAGCATCAGGATGAGGTCGTCGGGCCGGGCGGCGTACCAGTCGCGGTCCTCGGGGGCGTCCCGCAGCGCGGCGGCGGTCGTCAGCCGCAGCCCGGGCCAGTCCTGGCGGGCCGCCAGGTCGCGCAGGCCGGGCTCCAGCGCCGCCGAGCACACCGTCCAGGGCCGGCCGAGCATCCGCCAGATGCCCTCCAGCTTGGTCAGCGCCGCCGAAGGCGTGGTGTACGAGGCGGGGACGGTCAGCGGGACAGCGACGAAACCGCCCAGGACACAGCCCCACAGCACGGCGAGGAAGTCCTCGGTGGCATCGCACTGGAGGATCACCTGGTCGCCGGGGCGCAGCCCGGCCCGCCGCAGCCCGGCGAGCACCCGGGAGGCCTCCGTGATCAGGGACGCGTAGCCGCGCCGCGTCTCGCTGCCGTCGGCGTGCACGTGCACGATGTCGCCGTGGTCCCGCTCGGCGGCGCGGACCAGGGCCTGTGCCCAGCCGGGCACGGTGGGTTCGGCCAGCCTCGGTCCCTCGCTGAGCGCCGGCACGGTGCCGGTCGCCGTGCGGCCGTGGCCGGCCGGTGCCGGCCCGGCGGTGCGGCGCGGGGGGCCGGCGTGCCGGCGGGCCAGTTCTTCGGGGACGGCCTCCACCACGGCCTCGGCCGTCCGCACGCCGGGGACGCGGGCCAGGTGCCGCCGCCAGGCCTCGGCGGCGGTGCGGTCGGCCAGGGGCAGGGCTCGCAGCGCGTCGGTGTCGAGCGCGCCGTCGGCGGTGCGGGGCAGGGCGTTGACCGCCGTGACGCGGACGGTGCCGTGCCCGGCCGCGTCGAGGACCTGTTCGACGCGTTCGGCGGCGTCGGCGCGGCCCGGCACCACGTACAGGTGCGGCGGTGTGCCGTCGGGGCCGGGCAGGGCGGCCGCGTCGCGGATGCCGGGTACGGACAGAGCCGTGTCCGTCAGGTCGGCGGTGCCGGCGTCGGCGGACGCGGCCGGGGTGTGCGGGGGCGGCGCCGGCAGGTCCCCGATCCTGCGGTCCGGGTCCGCGCCGACCACGCGCAGCAGTTCGCCCAGGGCGTGGGCGAACCCCTCGGCGGTGGCGGCGTCGTACAGGTCCGTGGCGTACTCGACGTGCAGATCGAGTCCGCCGGGCGCGCCGTCCGCGCCGCGCCGTTCCACGACGTCGACGAAGAGGTCGAACTTGGCGGTGCCGGTGGCGGTGGGCCGCAGCGGCACCTCGCGGCCGTCCAGCCGGAGGACGGCGGGCTCGTTGTTCTGGAGGGCCAGCATGACCTGGAACAGCGGGTGGCGGCCGGCGCGGCGGGGCGGGTTCAGCTCGTCGACGAGCCGGTCGAAGGGCAGGTCCTGGTGGTCCAGGGCGGCCAGGTCGCGCGGGCGCAGCCTGGTGAGCAGCTCGTGGAAGGAGGGGTCGCCCGAGGTGTCGGCCCGCAGGACGAGGGTGTTGGTGAACAGGCCGATCACATCGTCCAGCGCGGGGTCGCAGCGCCCCGCGACGGGGGTGCCGACGACGATGTCCTCGCCGGCTCCGCAGCGGGTGAGCAGGGCGCTCAGCGCGGCGTGCAGCACCATGAACAGGCTGACGCCCTCCCGTTCGGCCAGGGCCAGCAGGTCCCGGTGGAGTGCGGCGTCCACGGTCCCGGTGACGTGGGCGCCGTCGCCGCGCGGTGCCGTGGGACGGGGCCGGTCGCCGGGGACGGTGCACTCCTCCGGCAGACCGGCCAGCGCTTCGCGCCAGTGCGCGGTCAGCCTTTCCAGCAGTCCCGGGCCGTCGGGTCCCGGGGCGAGCAGGGCGCGTTGCCGGACGGCGTGGTCGGCGTACTGCGCCGGCAGCGGGTCCCAGGCGGGGGCCCGGCCCGCCCGGCGCGCCGCGTAGGCGGCGGTCAGGTCGTCGGCGAGGGGGCGCAGCGACCAGCCGTCGGCCGCGCTGTGGTGCAGCACCAGCAGCAGCGTCCGTTCGTCCCCGGTCCCGAACAGCCAGGCGGCCAGGGGGCTTTCACCGGTCAGGTCGAAGCGGTGGCGGGTGGCCCCGGTGACGTGGGCGGCGATCTCGTCGGCCGGGCAGTCCACCCGGCGCAGCCGCGGGCGCAGCTCCCCGGGCGACAGGATCCGCTGGTGGGGCACGCCGTCCCGCTCGGCGAACACCGTGCGCAGGCTCTCGTGCCGGTCGGTGACGTCACCGAGCGCCGCGCGCAGCGCCTCGGCGTCCACGGCGGAGCCGAGCGGCACCACCAGCGGGATGTTGTACGTGGCGGCCGAGCCGTCGAGCCGGTTGAGGAACCACATGCGTTCCTGGGCGTAGGACAGCGGGACGCGCTCCGGGCGGTCGATGTCCCCGAGCGCGGGGCGGGCGGGAGCGGTGCCCGGCCGGGAGGGCAGCCGCTGCGCGAGCGCGGCCGGTGTCGGGCCGTCGAACAGGGCGGTGATGGGCACCTCGGCGCCGTTCTCGTGCCGCAGGCGGGCCAGCAGGCGGGTGGCGAGCAGGGAGTCGCCGCCCAGGTCGAAGAAGTTGGCGTCGGCGCCCACCGTGTCGCGCGGCAGCCGCAGTACGTCCTCGAACAGGGCGCACAGGAGCGCCTGTTGGGGCGTCTGCGGGCGGGCGCCGGCTGCGGCGGCGGTGAAGTCGGGCGCGGGCAGGGCGTCGGTGTCGAGCTTGCCGTTCGCGGTCAGCGGGAGCGTGTCTACGTTCACGCAGGCCGCGGGGACCATGTGGTCGGGCAGGTGGGCGGCGGTGTGGGCGCGCAGTTCCGCCGGGCTCGGGGGCCGCTGTCCGGTGGACTCCGTGTAGGCGACGAGCTGCCGGGCGCCGTTGTCGGCACGTCGTACGACGACGGCGGCCCGGGTGACCCGCGGGTGGGCGGTGAGGACGGCTTCGATCTCGCCGGGTTCGACGCGGAAGCCGCGCAGCTGGATCTGCTGGTCGGCGCGGCCGAGGTAGTCGAGGCTCCCGTCGGCGCGGCGCCGTGCGAGGTCTCCGGAGCGGTACATCCGGCTGCCGGGCGGCCCGAAGGGGTCGTCGAGGAACCGTTCGGCGGTCAGCTCGGGCCGGCCGAGGTAGCCGCCGGTCACGCCCGCGCCGGCCACGTGCATCTCGCCGACGGCGCCCGGCGGCACCGGCCGGCCCGTGGGGTCCAGCAGGTGCACCCGCAGGTCCGCCAGCGGTTCGCCGATGACGCTCGTCCGGCGCGGGTCGGTGAGGTCGGCCTCGGTGATGCGGTGGTGGGTGACGTGCACGGTGGTCTCGGTGATGCCGTACATGTTCACCAGCGCGGGGCTCCGCAGCCCGTGCCGGTCGGCCCACGGCCGCAGTCGCCCGGGGCGCAGGGCTTCACCTCCGAAGACGACGTAGCGCAGTGCGCCCGCCGGCTGTGGGCCGCTGTCCGGCGCCTGTTCGCCGTCCGCGTCCATGAGCTGCTCGAAGGCGGACGGCGTCTGGCTGAGGACGGTCACCCCCTCGCGGTGCAGCAGCCGCAGGAAGTCCCGGGGCGTGCGGCTGACGGCGTACGGGACGACGACGAGCCGGCCGCCGTGCAGCAGGGCGCCCCAGATCTCCCACACCGAGAAGTCGAAGGCGTAGGAGTGGAACAGCGTCCACACGTCCTCTTCGCCGAAGTCGAAGTGCTCGGCCGCCGCGGCGAAGAGGCGGACGACGTTGGCGTGCGCGACGGGCACGCCCTTGGGACGGCCGGTGGAGCCGGAGGTGTGGATGATGTACGCGATGTCCGAAGGGCTCGTCCGCCCCCGGCGATCGGTGGCGGTCAGCTCGCCGGCCGGCCGTGCGGCGACGTCCGCCTCGACGGCGGGGTCGTCCAGGACGACGGCGGGGACCCCGTCGGTGAAGCGCGGTGCGAGAGCGGTCTCGGTGACGAGGAGGACGGGGGCCGCGTCGTCCATGACGAGCCGCAGGCGCTGTGCCGGATGACCGGGGTCCAGGGGGAGGTAGGCGGCGCCGGTCTTGAGGACGGCCAGCAGGGCGGGCAGGAGCCGCGGGCCCCGGTGCAGAGCCAGCGCCACCACCCGGCCCGGACCCGCCCCGCGCTCGGCCAGCAGTCGGGCCAGGCGGTTGGCCCGGGCGTCGAGTTCCGCGTAGGTGAGCCGTTCTCCCTCGTACGACACCGCGACGCGCCGCGGGCAGGCCCTTGCCTGCCGCTCGAACAGGTCGGTGAGGGTCGCGGTGACCGGGAAGTCCCGCACGGGGGCGTCGCTCGGATGCTCGCCGGGCAGCAGCAGGTCCAGGTCGCCCAGCGGTGTCGTGGGCGCGGCGTCCGCCAGCCGTCGCAGCAGGAGCAGGAACCGGTCGCGGTGCAGGGCGAGTTCGTCCTCGTCGTACAGGGCGGGGTTGGCGTCGAAGGCCAGCCAGAGGCTGCCGGGCCGGGTGCCGGGCCGGACATTGATCTGGAGGTCGTCGACGGCACCGCCGCACAGGTGGTGCCAGGTGGCCGGGTGGCCGCCGAAGTCGAGGTTCTCGGTGAACGGAATGATGTTCAGCACCGGCCCGTACAGCCGGCGCCCGGTTCCCAGCAGGTTCAGGTCCCGGCGGATGAACTCTCCCCGGTACTGCTGGTGCCGGCGCAGCCCTCGCAGCTCGTCGGCGACCGTCCGCACCAGGCCGGCGAGGGTCGTCCCGGAGTCGGCGGCCACGCGCAGCGGCAGGACGTCGGAGGCGGTGCCCGGGGTGCGCAGGGCGGCGCTGCCCGGCCGGCTCATCGTGGCCATGCCCAGCACGAGGTCGTCGGCACCGGTCATGCGGTGCAGGTAGGCGGCGACGGCGGCGGTCAGCAGGTCGGTGCGCGTGACGTCGAGCCGGGCGGCCGCGTCCGACAGAGCCCGGGCGTCGGCGTCCTCCAGTTCCACGGTGCGGCGCAGGAACGGGGCGACGGGCGCCGCGGTGCGGTGCGTGAGCCGTGCGGGCTCCGGCAGTCCGGCCAGCCGCCGCGACCAGTACGCCCGGTCGCGGACGCTGCGCTCGGACGCGAGGTAGGCGGCCTCCTCCGCCTGGAGCCGGCTGACGGACGCGAAGACGGCCGGGGCGGGTTCACGCCCTTCGGCCAGCGCGTTGTAGGTGTCGGCGAGGCGACGGCCGAGAAGCTTGTAGCTGTAACCGTCCAGCAGGAGGTGATGGGCCCTGAGCAGCCAGAGGTGCCGGTCGGGGGCGAGGGTGAGGAGGGTGTGGGAGAACAGCGGCCCCTTGTCCAGGTCCACCGGCGTCGCGAGGTCGGTGCGGACCAGCTCCCAGGCGGCGTGCTCCGGGTCGTCGGCGTCACCGGTGTCGATCCGCTGAAGCGTCCAGTCGTCCGCGTCCGGCGCCCGGTGGCAGCGGGGGCCGTCGTCCGTGTCGAGGAAACGCAGGGCGAAGGTGTCGGCCTCGCCCACGGTCCGGCGCAGGGCCGTCTCGAACAGGTCGGTGTCGAGGGCGCCGTGTATCTCCACCGCCTCCGCGGTGTTGTACGCGGCGCTGTCGGACGCGAGGCGCCCGGCGTACCAGAGTCCCTCCTGGGCTCCGGACAGTGGCCGGTGGTCGTTCTCGCGGAGTGACTCCTCGTGGAGTGACATGGCACAACCTCGCGTGGCAAGTCGTGACGTCCCGGCCGGAACGACCCGGTCGGGCGGACGTGGGGGGGTGCGGCCCCGGCCCACGGAGCGGGGAAGGGGCGGTCGCACTGCCGAGAGCGTGGGGCCGGCACGGCCCCGCCGCCGCTCCCGCAAGTGCCCTCAGGGTGCGACGAGGCGACGGGACCGATCAAGCCGGGACCGGGCCCGCGCAGGGAATTCAGGTGTTTCCCTGAAGAACGCCCGGACCGGGATAGCGCCGGACCCGGCGGACTCTAAGGAATTCCCGCGACTTTGGTCCGGCCGTCCGGTCCAGGTGGATTCACCGGCTCCCGGCGTTGCACTCTCGAACGGGCGTCGGGCATGCGCGCCCCGGCCGTGACGATCCGTCACCAAAGCCTGTACGACGAAGAGATACGGAAGGAAGGCTGGCGGCATGCATCGTGCGTTGTGCCCGGTCGAGACGCTGTACGTCGGGCAGCGGAGCAGAGCGGTGCTTTCATGCGCCTTGCACGGGCAGGTCGACCCCGGGGCGCTGTCCGCGGCATTCGACGCCCTCACGCAGGCCCACCCGACGCTGCGTTCGCGCATCGCGTCGGACGGGCCGGGCTTCGCGCTGCGTCTCCTCGCCGAGGACGAACGACCCCGATTGATCACCCGCAGCGGCGGCGAGGACGTCCACCTCGCGGAGTTGAACGCTCCGCTGCCGCTCGGAGGCCCGCTCAGCCGGGCGGTCCTGGTGAGCGCGCCCGAAGGCGACCGCCATCTGTTCGTCCTCGTCGTGGACCACACGATCACGGACGGGCACAGCAGCATCGCCCTGCACAACGCCGTCTGGGACCACTACCGGTCCCTGGTCGAGGGCGGTCGGAACGAGGGGAAGGCGGCCGCGACCGATGCGACCGCCGACGTCCAGGAGGACCCCGAGGACTGCCTTCACTGGCCGCAGCCGGTCAGCCGGCTGCTGCCCGCCGCCGACCCGGCGGCCACCGCCGCCTACCTGGAGCGCCGCGTCGAGGAGACGCGGCGGCACCCCGTCGAACTCGTGCCCTTCGACGTGCCGCGGCCGGCGGCCGGCGGCACCGGGCCGGGTGCGGAACCGGCCGGCGACGGCCGCATCGAGGTGTGCCGGCTGGGCCTCGACGAGGAGCGCACCACCCGGCTGCGGCGCACCGCACGCCAGTTGGGCGTGTCCGTGCACGCTCTCGTCGCCGCCGCGGCTCTCACGGCGGCACGGCGCCGTCTGGAGGGCGACGGTCCCCGCACCCTCGGCTGCCTGTCCCCCGTGGACCTGCGGTCCCGGCTGACTCCCGCGCTGCCCGCCCTGCTGATGGTGCCGGCCGTCACCACCCATCTGCAGACCCTCGGCGTCGCCGCGGACACCGACCCGATCGCGCTGGCGCGAACCGTGCACGACCGGTTGAGCGGCTTCATCGACCGCGCGGACCACTATCACGAGATGCGCATCACGCCGGAGATTCCGGGCAACCCGGCCTTGCAGCTGGCCACCGTCATCGTCACGAACATGGGCGTCGTCCCCGGCCCCCGGCTCCCGGCCGGACTGCGGGCCACGGACATCCGGCTGGTGCCCGCTCGCGAACACTACTTCCCGCAGGCCGGCCGCAGTCCCGTCATGGCGTGCGTCGTCTCTTTCGAGGGGCGCCTCGCCATCGAGTTCCCGCACTTCACCGCCTGTTTCAGCCCCTCCTTCATGCAGGCGTTCCGTGACGACGTCCTCGCCGGGCTCCTCACCTTCGCGGACGTCACCGAACCTCTGCCCTCGCCCGCACGGTGAGGACGGTCACCCCGTCCACCGCGCCCGACCGCACCGGTTGCCACAAGGAGCACCCCCCCGCATGAGCACCGTCAACCACCTCCCCACCCCCCTCGCGCTGCTGCCCCGTGCCCAGGCGGGCGACGAACAGGCGATGAACCACCTGCTGACCGCGATCACGCCGTACGTCGCCCGCATCTGCCGGTCCGTCACCCAGGACGACGGCGCCGACGCCGCACAGGAGGCGCTCCTCGCCATCTACCGCGGTCTGCGCACCCTGCGCGAACCGGCCGCGTTCTACGGCTGGGTGCGCTCGGTGACGGTCCGTGAGGCCGTCCGCATCGCCAGACGGACGGGTGAGGAGGGGGTCTATGCACAGGTCGACCCGGGCCAGGAGACGAACCCGCTGGACGCCGTGCACATCAGTGACGTGCTGGAGCGTCTTCCCACCTCCCACCGGCAGGTGCTCACCCTGCGCGCCTACGGCCTCAACGAGGAGGAGATGGCGCGGGTCCTCTCCCTGCCGGTGGGGACGGTCCGGTCCCGTCTGCACCGGGCGCGCCGCCGCTTCCGGGAGGCCTGGCTGCCGTCGGCGGCATGACCGTCCCGGCCGGGCCCCGCTCGCGGGCGGGCAACCGCTGGCGGGGCGGCCGCGGTCGGTGTTCGCACCGTCCGCGGCCGCCCCGGCGGGCTGGGAGGCCGTCTGCCGGTTACTCGACGAAATCGGGCAGGACGCGTGGCGGCCACTGTCCCACGGAGAACATCCCCAGCCCGTGGGCGCGCGCCACGAGCGCGGGGCGGTTGGGAGCGTCGAATCTGCGCAGCAGCCGCCCCACGCGGTACTCGACCCCTTGCCGGCTCATGTAGAGGCGGCTGGCCAGCTGCACCGTCGACGCACCGCTCGCCACACCCTCCAGCACGCGTGCGTCCAGTTCGCTGAGCATCTGTTCCCCACGGCGTCCCGTCCCCTCCCCGTCCCCGGCACGGCTGAGCAGGATCACGAGTCCGGCCGTGCCGTCCGGGCCGGCCACCGCCGTCGCCGTCAGGTCCGCGCAGAAGGTCCGGCCGCTGCCGTCCCGGCCGGTCACCGGCTCCGTGAACCGGTCCGTTCGGCCTTCGCAGAGATCGGTGAACCGGCGCCGCAGACTCACGGGAAACCGCGCGAGAAGGAGATCGCAGAGGTCACGCCCGCATATCTCACCCGGGCTCAGCCCGAAGGCCCCGGCGAAATCCGTCTCCGCAGCGGTGACGGTCGTGTCCCTCGCGGACGCGTGGGCCGTGTAGGTAGGACGCCGACGGCCGCCCCCGGCGTCCCCCGGCAGGACCCGGGAAGCGACGCCGGCGGCTGTCCTTCCGCCGTCGGGGGTGGGAGAGGAGGAGAGGGAGGAGGCGGTGCTCATGGTGGCCACAGACGTACCCTTTTTCTGTGCATGGGGGGTTGAAATGCGCGACGACCTGCGGACAACGTTGTCGGAGCTCCACTTCCCGACACTGCCCGCCCGGGTTCCTCGGGGATCACCGCCCCGCCGCCAGGGCTGTCGGCACACCGGTACCGCGGGATAATCTGCCGGGCGCGTCGGGAGCGGCTGCCGCGGTCCTCTCCGCGGTCAGTTTCCACAACGAGCCCGACTGGACGCGAGGGGGCACGGAAGCCTCCGGAGACGAGGGCGTAATCGCATCAGGCCGGTACCACGGAGGCTAAGGCCGGGCAACGCCCTTGGCAAGGGTTTGCCCGATCGGGCCGACAACCTGTCAACTCTTGCTCACAGGGCTGTTTTTCAGCCGAAAGAAACCGGCAACCCGGGAACGCGGTCAGGCCATGAAGAGGGAACACGGTGAATGGCCGGTGGCTCACGCGATCGCCACTGTGTTGCCCGTGCTGTCGACGCTTCGTAAAGTTGGACCGCTTCCGCACGCTGCCGGCGGAAATCCGCAGAAGGAAGCGGACTCACGAAGACCTCAGGGGATCAGAGGGTGGGAATGCTCGAGCAGCCGCATTTCGGGCGACGGCTGAGGATGCTCAGGCTCGAACGAGGCTTGAGCCAGGCGGCGGTCGTCGGCGAGGGCATGTCGACGGGATACCTGTCGCGGCTGGAGTCCGGTGAACGCCGGCCCACTCCACGCGCCGTCACCTATCTGGCCCAGCGGCTCGGGGTCGACGTGTCGGCGCTGAACGAGCCGCTGGGCGGCAGGTCCCTCAGCCACGCACTGGCGGCCGCGTCCTCGGCACCACCCGGCACGGACTGCACCGTCGCCCTGCGTCACGCCCTGCGGGACGACGAACGCGCCGACCTCTCCAGCCGCTGGCAGGCGCTGTGGCTGCTGAGCCGCGTCGACTGCCGCAACGGCGACTACGAGGAGGAACGCGGCCGACTCGGCGAACTCGTCGAGCTGAGCGACTTGTTGGCGGTACCGGAGCTGCGGGTCAGGGCGAACGTCCGGTACGCGCGCTGCCTGGGGGCACTGGGCGACCTGGGGACGGCGGAATCGGCGGCCGTGACCGCGCTGGCCATCGCGCGCGAAGAAGAGCTCCAGGTGGCCGACACCATGACCGCGCTCATGGCGCTGATCGGTGTCGAGACGGAACTGGGCCGCCTCGACGCGGCCGGCCGGCACGTCCACGAACTGGAGCGGGACCTGCTTCCCGCCGCCAGTGCCCCGCAGGCGGCCGAGGCATTGTGGACCGCGTCCGTGGTCAGCCACCGTCAAGGGGACCACACCGCCGCCCATAACCGGCTGGAAACCGCCCTCGGCCTGCTCCAGGGCCGGGACGACCTGGAGCTGTGGACACGGCTGCGCACCGCCGCGACCGCCACCGCGCTCGAGATGTCCCCACCCCGGCTGGAGGCGGCCCGGCGCTGGCTGGGCGAGGCCCAGGTGCTCGTCGAACTCACCGGCACACCCTTGCAGGTGCAGGAGTTGCACGCGCTGCGCGCCCACCTGGCTTTCCATGAGGGGAGGCTGGACGAGGCCCGCGCGCTGTGCCGTGCCCTGCTGTCCGACGGCGAACTGCGGCTGCCCCACCGCGACCGGGTGCGGCTCGCCGTCCTCGAAGGCCGGCTGACCATCCTGGACGGCCGCGTCGAGGAGGGCATAGCGGCCCTGGAACGGCTCGCCCACCAGGCGACGGACGCGCGGAACATGGACCTGGCCACCCATGTCTGGCAGACCCTGGCCACCGCGCTCGCCCAAGTCCGTGCCGCGGCGCCACGCGACGCGGTGGCGTCCACCCGCCGCTGCCGGTGACCGCTCGCCTCGCCTCCTGCCGGTCGCCGCCGGCCGGTGACACACGCGAGGGCACAGCCGGCTCGCCACCCGGGGAGGGTCCGGACCGCCGCGAGCGGGGGCAGGACCGATTGTCAGTGGTGCGTGAGACGGTAGGAGCATCGAGTCGGAATGACGGGGAGCTTTCGTGTCCGGAACCCAGAATTACATCAATCACGTTGCCCTTGTGCTGGATGCCAGTTCGTCCATGACGCACCTGAGCCGCAAGGTCGTAGAGGTCGCCGACCAGCAGATCGCGTATCTCGCCCGGCGTTCGAGGGAGCTGGACCAGGAAACCCGCGTCACGGTGTACGTCTTCGCCGACAAGGTGGAATGCGTGGTCTATGACAAGGACGTGCTGCGAATGCCGTCGCTGAAGCAGTTGTACCGGGCCGGCGGAATGACGGCCCTGCTGGCGGCCGCGCTGAAGTCACAGCGGGAACTCGCGCAGACCGCTCAACTGTACGGAGACCACAGCTTCCTGACGTTCATACTCACCGACGGGCAGGAGAACGCGAGTCATCGCTGCCCCGATACGCTCACCCAGGACCCGCGTGAACTGACGCAGGCCGTGTCCGAGATGATCGGGACGCAGGCGGACAACTGGACACTGGCCGTCCTGGTGCCGGACCAGATGGGCAAGCGCGAGGCCATGAAGTGCGGTTTCCCGAAGGACAACATCGCCATCTGGGACGCCACCAGCACACAGGGTCTTGAGGAAGCCGGGCAGGTCATCCAGCAGGCCACCGAAAAGTTCATGGTGGGCCGCACGAAGGGCATCCGGGGATCGCGGGCGGTGTTCTCCATGGGTGCGGAAACGGTGAACAGGGACACCATCGAGGCGGCCGGCCTCATCCCGGTGAAGCCCTCGCAGTACCAGCTGCTCCCGGTGACCCGTGACACGGCAATCCGGGAATGGGTCACCGAGAACGGGCACGCCTACCGTACCGGTGGTGCGTTCTACCAGCTGAGCAAGTCCGAGAAGATACAGGCGAGGAAGCAGATCGCCGTACTCGAGAAGAAGACGGACCGCGTGTATACGGGGCCCGAGGCCCGAGCCCTGCTCGGCCTGCCGGACGCGGAAGTCCGCGTCAAGCCGGACCACAACGACGACTACACGATCTTCGTGCAGAGCACCAGCGTGAACCGCAAACTCGTGGCGAACACGCGGCTTCTGCTGATGCTCTGACGCTTGGGAGACCCGCGGGAGACGGAGCGGGGGATCAGCTCGATCGCGTGGCCGACGGGGATTCCTCCTGCACGCGGTGGTGCAGTGAAGGCAGAAGCACAAGGCGCGCGAGACTCGCGAGGCGAGGCGAGGCGATCGCCGGTGCGGTGACCGGCCCCCCTCCCCCCCCCTGTCGGGGCAGGGACGACGGCGTACACGGATCGCGCGGCGTCCGTCGGCTCCCGCATGCAGGCCACCATGGAGCCGACGCCCCTGCCCCGCGAACCGGCACACCGCGTCAGTCCGAAGGAATGCGGAATTCGAATTCGGGGCGGTCCCACGCCACGGCGGGCGGATTCGCGGGCGCGGTGCCGGTCCGCACCGCACCGACTCTGTGGTAGAAGTCCGCGGCGGGAAGATGCGACACGACCTTGACACGGTCGAGCCCGGCGGCACGGGCCTCGGACTGCATGTGCGCGACGAGCAGCCGCCCTATGCCACGTCCCTGCGCTTCGTCGGCGACGAACAGCAGGTCGAGCTCCGGCGGAGCGAGGACGAGCGAGTAGAACCCGAGGACGCGGCTGCCATGCTCGTCGGCGCCGACGGCTACGAAGGCGCGGTGGGCCTCGATGTAATCGGGACCGACCCTGTAGCCCGCGACTGCGGCCGCGTACTTCCCCTCGTAGGCGCCAGAGCCACGCACGAGCCGCGTGAGCCGCTTGGCATCCCGCGCGACGGCCCTCCGTATCGTGATCGACTGGCTGATGGGGGAAGTGCGTGAACTCATCGGGAGAGTATGTCGCACCGCGGAGCGCCTTCGTCCGGCGGGTCGGGCTCAGCGGCCCCGCCGTGGCATCGTCCAGCGCCTCTTCCGGCAGCGAGTCCACGCGGATCAGCGTGTCGCGGACGGCGACGGGGCCCGAGCCGACACGTCGGGGCGCCACCGGTTCCGGGGACCACACAGCCGGCGGCCCGGCACAGAGCGATGCCGGCGGCGCAATGCAGCGTCGATGAGCTGTTCACGGCTGATCTTGGGCGGACTGGAAACCTCCTGGTCGGTAGCCCGCTCGTACAGGTTCGCCCGTTGCGCGGCTTCCGCGGTCGCGTGGTCAGCATGCTGGGCCTGGCGTGTACCGCCACCCGACGGGTCCCCGCCGTGCGGCCGGCCGCGGCCACCTGCTCGCGGGACGCCCGCCGAGGGGGCAGCCCGAGTCCGGGCGGCCCCGGGCACGCCCCATCGCCGCCTACTTCTTCAGCTCATGCAGGCACAGGGAGACCTCGCCGCTGCTGCTGTACTGCGGATACGCGTCGAAGTCCGTGGATCCGCAGTCGGGGTCATCCTGGGCGAGGACGCGGTACTGGGCTTCGGGGGAGGCGCAGTCCACAGGCCGCAAGTCCTGGTCGGGCCAGGTGGCGTAGTTGTGCGCGCATGAGTGGACTCGCAGGACCGAACGGCTGTCACCACCGGCGCTCGCCCCGGTGACCAGGCCGATGACGAAAAGAACCGGAACGGCGACCACGGCCAGGGTGAGCAGGCAGAGCGGGATCAGGGCCAGGATGCCCTCGGGCCGCTTGAACACCGGTTTGCCGGGATCCAGCGGAGGCCGCGGGCCGGGCGAGACCGGCGGGGGCATGGTGCGGATCGAGGACAGCGCACCGAGATTGCGCAGCAGTGTGACGGGCGTGATGAACACCGACAGGGCGCCCCACCAGCCCTGGATGAGGGTATCGGCCTGCATGTCACGGAAAGTGGCAAGCGCGCAGGTCCGACAGAATGTTCCCTGTCGCCGGAGGAACCGCATCATCACCAGCATGCCCTGGTGACCGCGCACCGTCACCGGCGCGGCGGGTGCCGCCCCGCACACCTGGCAGACCCCCATCGGCCCGCCGGCCGCAGGCCAATCCGCCGGCATCCCTCCGCCGTTGTGGTGCGGACCGACGGCAGGGGGCGGGAAGACTCCCGGTGGGTGCGGGTACGGGCTCGGCGCCTGCTGGTAGGGACCGGGAGCCGGAGCATACGGGTTCGGTCCCTGCGGGTACGGCCCCGGTCCCTGCGGGTACGGCCCCGGTCCCTGTGGGTACGGCCCCTGTGTCTGCGGGTACGGCCCCTGGGGCTGCTGGTAGGCGGGGTTCGGGTGCGACGGGGTGCTCAACGGGGGCCTTTCCACGGAGACATGCTGTTACGGCACGACACCCTAGCGGCGAGCCGGCAGTCAGCGCCGACGGCGGACGGCCGGATGTCGAGGTGCGCGGCGGCCCGCGCGGCCGTCGGCGAGGGTGAGGACCGCGGCAGCTGTCAGGCCCCTCCCCCGCCGAGCAGGCGGCCTCGCTCCATGGGCCTACCCTTCTCGCCGGGTCGTGGCCGGGCGAGTGCCGAGTGTCCTGGCGCGTTACGGGCGCCCGGCAGAGCGCACGACTTGCTGGGCGCACGCCAGCCGATTCGTCGGGGCCCGGCTCGGCTCGGTGGACCGGCAGGGCGGGCGCGGCAGCGGACCGAGCGGCACGCGCCCGCGCCGCACTACCGGCCCCGCGAAGGAGGACCACCGACGAGAGCTCCCCTGTCCCTGAGTCACATGGTCGCGGAACAGGGGCCGTGGCCCGGGAGACGACGCTGGGCTCAGGGCCGGGGGTTCGTGTGGTGCCACCGCGGGCGTGCGTCGCTGCCGCGACGTCCGGCGACGGAGGCGCACCGCGGACAGACGCGCTTCACCCGGTCCGCCGCGCCACCGGACTCGGGGAACGTGTCGACCCAGGTGACATGCGGGAAGCGGGTCAGCTGGGAGCGGCTGAGGGACAGCCCGCAGACCGTTTCGTTCCGACCCGGTTCCCAGGCGTGGACCTCGCCGGCGGGCAGCCGACGGCGTCCCTCCTCCTCGTCGGTCCACTGTCCCGAGGCGGCGACGGCGTACTGCTTCGTGCGAGCCATGGTGTGCGGCGGCCGGTGGTCAGGCGGCCGGCTGGTCAGCGTGGGCCCGAAGCCGCCTCGCCGGCGCGGTCCGCACCACGGACCGGCATGCGCGTTCGAAGGGGCTCATCGCAGCACCGTCCTCACTCGAGTTCGCTGGTCCGTTCACCGTCCCTCGTGCCCGGATCGCCGGCGTCCAAGCCCCCGAGGCACCTTCGTCGAGGTACCACTCACTCGCCCAGTGAGAAGGGGCATCTTCTTGTCTCCTCGTCTGGAAATATTCTCCCTATATAGGATATTTTGGTCAGCACTCTGCCGGGTCTGCGACGTGTTGCACGCGCCGCGCGGTCCTGGCTGCCCCCGGGGACCTGACCGCACGACCGTGCGTCCGACCAGGTGGAGGGCACTGTGAACTGGCGAACATGGGCGGCCTGTCGCGGCGAGGATCCCGAGCTGTTCTTCCCGATCAGTGAGGATGGCGCATCGCTCGCGCAGATCGAGAAGGCCAGGCGGATCTGCTTCCGCTGTGCCGTGGTGCGCGAGTGCCGCGCCTGGGCGCTACGGCACCGAGAGGACGACGGCGTCTGGGGCGGCCTCACCGCAAGGCAGCGGCGTGCGCTGCGGCCACGGCGGAGCGAGGCCGACGGCTGAGCGCCGGCCGGTGCGTGGTCGTCGTACCGTTCGATACACCGCGGAGGGTCGGACGGGCAGGCAGCGTGCGCGCTCCGACGGCGAGCGCTCGCGCGGGCCGCCGCCGGGGCGGCTCACCGCTGCCGGGGAGTTCTTGCCTTCAGCTGTTACATCCCCCCTCCTCTTCCAGGAAGGCGCGGAAGGTCCGCGGGGGACGCCCGGTGATGCGCTGGACGGTGTCGGTGACGCGGTCCTCCGCCCCCTCGGCGATGGCGCGGTCCATGCCGGCCAGCATGGTGGCGAACTCCGGCGGCATCAGTGCCGTCAGGCGATCACGCATCTCCTCGTACGACAGCCGGCGGTGGACCACGGGGCGGCCGGTGGCCTCGGTGATGATCGCGGCGATGCCGTCGTAGCCGAGCGTCTCCGGCCCGGTCAGCAGGAGGTCGGCGTCGGGGGCGCGGGCGTCGGTGAGGGCGCGGACGGCGACGGCCGCGATGTCCCCGGCGTCGATGAAGCCGACCCGGCCGCTCCCGGTCGCGGTCCGGATGACGCCCTCTTCGCGCATGCTCACGGCGTGCGGGTGGGTGCCGGTGAAGTTCTGCATGAACCACGAGGGGCGCAGCACCGCCCATTCGTCGAACAGCGCGGGCAGGGCCCGGTGCACCGCTCCTACCGCCGGACCGCCCTCGGGGACGGCGGAGGAGCTGAGGAGCACCGCGCGCCTCACCCCGGCGGTCCGGGCCTGCCGGAGGAACGGCAGCATGACCCTCGCGGGATCGGGGTCTCCCGGGGGCGGTACGAGGTACACGCGGTCGACGCCGTCGAGCGCGGCGGCGTGGGTGGCGTGGCCGTGCCAGTCGAACGGGACCGGCTGGGCGCCGGAGACCGGGGCGGCGTGCCGGCTGGCGGCCTTGACGTGCTGACCGGCAGCCGCCAGCAGCGCGGTGACACGGCTGCCGGTGGTGCCGGTCGCGCCGATGACCAAAGTGGTGCCGGTGGTGGTCATCGGCTGCTCCCGGTGAAGTCGGTGCCGGGTTCCAGAACGGCGAGGGGGTTCCAGTAGTCGCGGTAGGAGGTGATGCGCCCGTCCCGCACGGCGACGACGGCGATGTAGGTCATCTCGAAGGGCTTGCCGGTCTCCACCAGGCGCCCGACGCCGCGCATCTCGACCACGATGGTCTGCGGATCGGTGGTCTGATGGATCCGCAGGTCGGGGAAGTCGTGCAGGTCGATGTGGTCGGGGTAGGGGCGCATGTAGGCGGCGATGGCCTCCCTGCCCTCCAGCCGCCCGGGCCGGCCCTCGGGAGCGAAGGGGAACTCCATGACGCCGTCCTCGGCCCACAGGCCGACCCAGCCGGCGATGTCCTTGTCCAGCAGCAGGCGCAGGCTATGGCGGTAGAGATCCGACGGAGAAGTCGGTACGGACATGGGTATCCTCCATCTCGTGAAATACGGACCCTGGGTCCGCTTTGACGATACGGACCCGGGGTCCGCTTTGCAAACAGGAGGAACCGCGTGCCCGAGCGCAAGTCCCGCAAGGACGCCGTCCGCAACCGGGAGGCCGTGCTCGCGGCCGCCGACGCCCTCTTCGCCCGCTGCGACAGTCCCGAGGACGTCACCATGGCCGACATCGCGGCGGCGGCCGGCGTGGGCAAGGGAACGCTCTTCCGCGCCTTCGGTGATCGCACCGGGCTGCTGCGCGCCCTGTACGAGGCGCGGCTCGAACCGGTGAGAGAGGCCGTCGAGACCGGCCCGCCCCCCCTGGGGCCCACCACCCCGCCGGAGCGGCGCGTGCCCGCGCTGCTCGACGCGGTCCTGTGTTTCAAACTCGACAACCGCCGCCTCGCGCTGGCGCTGGAGGAGAGCGGTGGCGGCAGCCCGTACCAGGCAGAGCATTACAAGCGGTGGCACGGACTGCTCCGAGCGGTTCTCGAGCAGCTTCCCGGCGTGGCCGACAGCGACTTCACCGCCCACGCCCTGCTCGCCGCCACCCGAGCCGATCTCGTCGAGCACCTGGCCGGGCAAGAGAACGTGCCACGGGACGCGATGCGTGCACAACTGCGGCACTTCGCCACCAGAGCGCTGCCCCCGGTCCCCCACGGAGAATGACGGCCGGCGACTCACGGAGCCCCACGGCAGAGATCCGACAGCGGGCCGATGCCTTCCTTAGACACCAAGGTGCGGAGTACGACGGCTGCCGCCCAACCGGCCGGACGGGAGGGCAAGGCAGTCGCTGGAGACGCCGACCTGTACGGCGTCATGTGGCCTGTGGGCCCGTCTCAGCCCGTTGACGTCTCGTGCTCGCCGGTCCTGATCGCGGACGGAAGGGCGGGCCCTGTGGGGGCGGAGGGCTCCGCGGAGAGCCGACAGGCCGTCGTACCCGCCGGTGAGGAACGTGTGCGGCAGCCGGGTGCCCGGCTCGCCGCGCCAGCGGCCCGGCTCGTCCGCCTCCGGCAGGTCGCGCTCCGGATGACCGTCGGGCATACGAGTACCCGACCACCACCGTCTCCGGGCTCACAGCCGTCCGGAGCATCGAGAGCTTCCTCGTCCTGCACACCCTCAAGGGCCCGGCGGGCATGCGCAGCCCGGGTACGGATCACTGAACCGACTACCGCGCACCTGTCGAAACGGCGCTCGGGCATTCAGGCCGACACGTTCCCGTTTCAGGCGAAAGGGCCGTCGGTGGTGAAGAGACGGAGGTGGCGGGCGAACGATTCGGCTTCGCCGGGCGGCCAGGCGGAGAGGCCGGCCGTGATGTGGGCTGCGAGGCGGGCGCGTAGTTCGCTGACGGCGTCCTTGCCCTGATCGGTGAGGTGGAGCAGGTGGGCGCGTCGGTCGGTGGGGTCGGGCCGGCGGTGGACGAGGCCGGCGGCTTCGAGCCGGGAGGCGCGGCGAGTGACTCCGGAGCGGTCAATGCCGACTTCGGGGGCGAGGTCCGCGGCGCTGCGGGGGCCGGTGCGGGCCAGTGCGCTGAGCACGGGATAGGTCAGTTCGTCTATCGCTTCGCCCATGCCTTCGGTGAGCCGACGGTGCAGCCGGGTGCGGGTGGTACGCCGGAACAGAAGGCCCAGCGCGTCCGCGATCTCGTGTCCTACCTCGTTCTCCACACCCCCACGATAGCGTGCGCGGCGCACGCGTCGCCTGCTACAGTGACGAAAAGCGTGCGTGGCGCACGCAGTTGCGAGGAAAGGACCTCACATGACCCGTACCGGTATCGAGGCTGCTCTGACCGATCTCGTCTTCCGTCGCGACCTCACCGTCCCGCAGGCAGCCGACCGCCATTTCACCCCCGGCTACCGCCAGCGCACGGACGGCGAATGGAACGACCGTGCCGGCTTCCTCGCGCACATCGACCACCTGCGCACCGTCGTCGCCGACGGCCGCGTCCAGGTCCATGAGGAGCTGTACGACGGCAGCCGCTACGCCGACCGGCACACCGTCCACATCACGAAGAAGGACGGCTCCCGAGTGAGCATGGAGGTGTACGTGTTCGCCGACCTCGCGCCCGACGGCCGGTTCAGCCGCATCGAGGAGACCACGCTGATGCTCCACGGCTCCGACGCCGACCGCACCCTCGGCAGCGCCCGCCAGGTGTAGTACCCGGCAGCCGGCGGATGGCTGTACGACCCGGCTCGGCCCACGGGTGTCCCTGCCGGTGCCGTGCCGAGTCCGAGGACACCCGCCGGCCTGGACCCGCCGGCTGCGGTTGGATCCGCTGTGCCGGCGGGGGCGGACCAGCGCCCTGACCAGCCGTTCACCTGACGCGGGCAAGCCTGCTCACCCACTGGGACAGCGTGAGGGAGGTGGCCAGGGGCCCTCGGGCGGCACTGCTGCGGCGTCGTGGGTGCCGCGTCCGGCTGGGCCCGGCGGGGCCGGGAAGGTACGAGGACTGCTGCCGGCCGGCGCCGTACGCCAGGGCCTTGCGGAGCGAGGACAGGTGGGCTGCCACGGCCGCAAGGCAGTGATGCTCGTCCCGGCAGTCGGAACAGGTCGCCAGGTGGGCACGGACCGCGGCCGCCTCGTGCGACTCCAGGATGTCGAGCGCGTGTCCGGCCAGCAGGTTGCTGATCGTGCGGCAACCCTGGAGGGCGGTGACCACGGTGGACTCTTCCGACGCGGAGGTGGGTCCGACGGCTATGAGAGTTGCGTTCATGCCTTCACCATCGCCCAGGAAAGGGCCCTGGCGCGTCGTCCCTGTGCGGCGATTCCCGGGTACTGCGGCTGCGGTACGCGGCGGGGGGTCCTACCGCCCGGGCAGGGCGTTCCGCAGCCGCGCCGGGCGCCCGACCAGGCACTAGGGACGAGCCGCCGTCGTCGCAGCACTGACCAGACCGCATTGGTAGGCGATGACCACCAGCTGGGCACGGTCGCGGGCGGCCAGTTTGGTCATGGCCCGGTTGATGTGGGTCTTGGCCGTCAGCGGGCTCACGAACAGGCGCCCGGCGATCTCGTCGTTCGACAGTCCCAGCGCGACAAGCCCCACGACGTCGCGCTCCCGTCGGGTCAGGCATTCCAGCCGCTCGTGCACGGCTGTGGTGCACGGTGCCGGCTGCGCCAGGAATCGCCTGATCAGCCCCCGGGTCGCCGAGGGGGACAGCAGGGCGTCCCCGGCGGCCACCATGCGGACCGCGTCAAGCAACTCCTCCGGGCGGGCTCCCTTGCCGAGGAAGCCGCTCGCGCCCGCCCGCAGTGCCTCCGCCACGTACTCGTCGTCCTCGAAGGTGGTCAGGATGAGGACCTTCACCGATGCGAGGTCCTCCGCCTCGCCGATCAGCCGCGTGGCGACGAGGCCGTCCATCTCGGGCATGCGGATGTCCATCAGGATCACGTCCGGTTGCTGCGTCCGCGCCAGCTCCACTGCCTCGCGGCCGTTGGACGCCTCGCCGACGATCTCCATGTCGTCGGCGGAGTCGAACAGCATTCTGAAGGTGCCCCGCAGCAGCGCCTGGTCATCGGCGAGCAGTACGCGAATCGTCATGCCCATCTCTCCTCGGCACTCTGCCCGATCGGTACCGCCGTTGCCGCGGTCGGCCGCAACGGCAGTTCGGCGGTCACGGTGAAACCCCCGTCGGGGCGCCCGGCCGCCTCCAGCTCTCCCCCTACGCTGGCCGCACGCTCGCGCATCCCGATCAGCCCGTGGCCGGTCCCGGGGTGAGGCTCGTGCGATCCGGCGTGCCCGTCGTCCTCGACGGTGATCGTGAGCCATTGAGGACGGTAGTGCAGGTGGAGACGGGCGTGATCGGCCCCGGCGTGCTTGCGTACATTCGTCAGGGCCTCCTGCACGATGCGGTACGCGGCCAGGTCCACCGCCGGTGCCAGCGGCTCGGCCAGGCCGTGCCGCGTGTGCCTGACGGACAGGCCGACCCGCTCGAAGGACGCCAGAAGCGCCGGTACCTGCGCCAGCCCCGGCATCGGATCCCGCGGCGCTTTCGGATCGTCGGACTGCCGCAAGAGGCCCACGGTCACCCGGAGTTCCTCCAGCGCGGACCGGCTGGTGTCCCGGATGCCCTCCAAGGCGGTGACCAGCTGCTCCGGCCGCCGCTCCACCAGATGAACGGCAACACCGGCCTGCGCGTTGATCAAAGCGATGTGATGGGCGACGACGTCGTGCAGTTCGCGCGCGATCCGCACCCGCTCGGCCGCCACCCGCTGCCGTGCCTCCTGCTCCCGGGTCCGCTCCGCGTGCGCGGCCCGTTCCTCCACCGCCGCCACGTAAGCACGGCGTGAACGCACCCCGTCCCCTACGGCGGCGGGCAGAGCGGTCCAGGCCAGCATCGCCGCGTTGTCCGGAGCCAGCCACGATCCCGGCCCGAACGCCATGGCCGCCCCGACCAGCAGGAGAGCCGAGGCGGACGCCACGACCCAGGTGGTCCGCCGGTCGGTCCGTGCGGCCACGGTGTAGACGGACACGATGACCGGGCTCGTCACCAGCGGACTCTCCCGGACCCCGAACATCTGGAAGACCATTCCGCAGGCGAGGGCGGTGACCAGTACGCCGAACGGGTGGCGGCGCCGCCACAGCAACGCGAAGCAGCCCACTGCCGCCAGCGCGACGGCGGGCCACCGGAACGCGACCCGGTGCTCGTGCGGGATGACGGATGCGGCCACGACCGACAGCACGAACAGCACGGCCGGCCCCAGTACGTCCAGCGTGCCGACCGGGGTTCCCGCTCCCCTTCGCCGACCGGTGATCACTGCCATGCCACCACGGTAGGGCCGATGCCCGAACGCCGCCGGTTCGTCCTCCGCGGTTGCCTGGCCGGCCGGGACGGAGGGGGTGGCGGCGGGCCGGTCGTAGCAGGCGGGGTCTTCGGGGCCCGGGTCGCATTCCGCCCGGCCGCCGACGCCGAACCGACCCGGTTCGGCGGAGCGCCCGATGCGTGGCCGCTGCGCCGGGCGGCGGCTCGGCTGCGCCTCTTCGAGTGGACCGGGTCAAGGGGCACGGCTTGGCCATGATCAGCATGCCGGCCGGTACTGCCGTCGACTCACCGGGGAGGGGGGCCGATGCCGCTATGGCGACCCGGGCGGAGGGCGGCGTGACGTTGTCCGGGGCCAAGGCCGCTGCGGGCTGCGAGCCTATCGGCGACAGCACCCGTGGCGAAGGCGTAGACGGCCTTGTGCAGGACGTCCAGCACGAGCTCTTTTCTCGGCCAGGTGGGAGGCGGAGCGCCGACACCGGTGGCGTTTTCGAGGATCTGGTCGTTGGTGAGGCGGACGACGGTGAACTTGGCAGATGCGAGCGGCCCCCGCAGCCCCGCCTGAGCCATGATCGAACGCAGGACGCCGAGCAGGGCGGCCTGGCCGAAGTGCATGGCCCAGTTGACCGGCAGCGGCTGTGCCCCGTCGTGTTCCGGCAGGCCGGTCAGGCGCTGAAGAACGCGGGCCGGTACGTGGGAGTCGGGCCGGCCGGTGACCGCTTGTTCCAGTTTCTCTCCGAGGGTCATCACGACTCCCCCGGCCGTACCGGCGACCAACCCCTGCCACAGCGCGCGCCTGATCATGTCCTGCGGGTACCCGCCGGCGCGCCCCTGACCCACCCCGTCACGGCTCACATGGCCCACAAAAGCCCTCAGCAGTCACCGGCAGGTGGGGCGGGGCCGGGGTGTCGGTGGAGGCCGGCGTGTCGTCGTCCGGGCCTCACCCGTTGCGGGAGGCGCGGTCAGCGGGTGTCTGAGCGTCCCTCCACCCGCTGGAGGATCTCCTCGCTGAGCCGCCACCGGTCGGTGTCCCGGCGGAATCGGAGCCCTCGCTGCGACTTGACGATGTCGGCGAGCCGCCTCAACTGCGCCGCGTCAAGGTCGTCGATCATGAGCCTGGTGAGGAGCATGGCGAGGTATTGCTCGAACGCGCTGCGCGAGTGCTCGATGGTCGCGAGTGCGGCATCGAAGTTCCGCAACTCGCGGCTGGCCTGCATCATGGCCAGGGCGGTGACGCGTTCCTCGTCGCTCCCCTCTCTCAGCCAGCGCAGAACTTCGGCCGGCTCGAACGGCTGCTCCTCCGAGAGACGACGAGCTCGGGACACGATCTCTTGCATGGCGCGGGTGCGGTCCGGGCCTGGGCGCATCGAGCGGCGAACGGACCTGTAGCTGGCGGCGATGGGCCCCGCGGCGTCCAGCAGGGCCTGCGCCTCGGCGCGCAGCTGGCCGGCCGTGGTGGGGTCCCCCTGACGCTCGGACTCCTCTGCCAGCGCGAATCTCTCCGCTGCGGCCGCGCGGAGCCTCAGGCTCGCTCCACCGAGTTCGAAGCTCTCGATGCGGTTACCGAGGAGCGCGAGAACGAGCAGGACACCACCGAAGGCGAGCAGCACTCCCGTGCCCGTCCCGTTCTGGGTCACGAATACCGCGAGTACCCCCGTTCCGAAGGACCCTGCGCCCAGTAGACCCGTGAGCACCCGCAGGACGGGTGTGAGCAGGGACGATGTCGAACGGGGTTCCACGTACTCTTCTCCTTCGCTTCGCATGGCCGGAAGTTCGCTTCCTGAGCTTGAAGTTCGCTTCGTGGGCATGAAGTTCGCTTCGTGAAGCAGGAAGTTACCGCGAACGGCCCGGTGCGCGGCGTGAACTGCTCACGCCGCAGGCCGTCATGGGTGCCGTAAGGCATCTCTCTCCACCGGGGCCGCGGCCTGGACGCCGCCAGGGCGCACGGCTGCGAGCGGTTGAGCAGTCCGGTCCTGGCGATCAGGCGCCCAGCTCCGGCGGGATCAGGTCGCTGCCGGTGCGGTGCGGGCGCAACGGCGCGCCGATCTCGCGCAGGAGGGTTCGGCAGGCGCCGACCATGGCGGTGGCGGAAGTGGTGCTCGGCTTCCCGCGGCCATCCTTCCGGGTCGCCCCGGTTCGGCGCGTGGGCCTCCTCCGCGATCAGCCGCTGCCCGAGGTGGCGGACGGTGGGATCGGGGGCGCCGGTCGCGGGGGGCCGATCGCCTCGTGCACCCGGCGGGTGCCGGCGAGCGGGGGACTCGGCCGGCACCGTCAGAGGGAGGGTGGAGCCTGCGTCGCGCTCCCGGACGCGGTCGGCCGGCGCGGTCCGGATGGAGGACTTCGCAGTCATGCGCCTCAGCGTCGCCGCCGGGCCGATGCCGCTCCGAGAGAACAACCGGCAGTCACGTCGGCAGCGTTGCGTCGCGGTGACTGCGGCTCCTTCTCTGCAACCGGACCGGGCGGCTGCGGCAGGCTCCTTGACGCCGCACCGGTCATGTGACGTTCGTGACCCGGAAGTTCACACCCGAGGGAGAGCCCGCCGTGGCCGAGGAAGACATCGACGAGCGTACGTACCGCGTCGTCCTCAACGACGAGGAACAGTACTCGGTCTGGCTCGCCGACCGCGATCTGCCGCTCGGCTGGCACGCCGAGGGGACCGAGGGCACCCGGGCCGAATGTCTGGCCCACATCGGCGCCGTCTGGACGGATATGCGACCGCTCAGTCTGCGCCGGCGGATGGAGCGGTCGGCGCGCGGCCGGCGTCCGGCCCGGGCCGGACGAGGAGGGTGACGGATGACGAGCCCCGGCGCGAGCGCGCCGGCGGACGCGCAACCGCCGGACGCGGCCACCGCCGGTCCGGTGGTCCCGCTGCGTCGCAACCGCGACTTCCTGCTGCTGCGGGGGCGGGGCGGCGGTCTCGCTGCCCGGCTCGACTGCGACCACCATCGCCTACCCGCTGCCGGTCCTGGCCTCACCGGCTCGCCGTTCGCCGCCGGGCCGGCCGGATCAGGGTTCGCGCCACGCCTGGCCCGCCGGATCGGTGACCCGCCGGCCCCCGGCCCGGCCGCGGCTCCCCTCCCCACCGCACCCGGCCGGCGCACACACCCTCGATCCAGTGCTGACAGGAGGAACCACCGTGTTCCGCACCATGCTCGGGCCGTGCCCCGACCCGACGGGGCGAGGCCACCATGCCGACACCTGACGACGGACCGGCCGGCGTTCTCGGCACCATCGGCGGCACCCCGCTGGTCGAGCTGGCCAAGCTCGCTCCGGGCCGGCACTTCACCACGTACGCCAAGCTGGAGGGCTTCAACCCCGGCGGCAGCATGAAGGACCGCGCGGCCCTGGGAATGCTGCGCGAGCTGATCCGGGACGGCACCCTCGTGCCCGGCCGCTCGGTGGTCGTCGAGTCGAGCTCCGGAAACCTCGGCATCGGGCTCGCCCAGATCTGCGCCTACTACGGGCTCCGGTTCATCTGCGTGGTGGACCCCCGCACCAACCGGCAGAACATCGCCGTCATGCGGGCGCTCGGCGCGGAGGTCGAGGTGGTGAGCGAGTGCGACCCGCAGACCGGTGAGTACCTGCCCGTCCGGATCCGCCGCATCAGCCAGCTGATCGCCCGCATCCCCGGCGCCTACTGGCCCAATCAGTACGCCAACCCGCTGAACGCCCGGGCGCACCGGCAGACGATGCGCGAGATCCTGGAGGCGGCGCCGGGCGGGGTCGACTACGTGTTCTGCGCGACGAGTTCGTGCGGCACGCTGCGCGGCTGCGCGGAGTACGTCCGCGACCGCGGGCTGCCGGTGACCGTGGTCGCGGTGGACGCCACCGGGAGCGCCATCTTCGGCGGCGTTCCGGCGTCCCGGCTGATTCCGGGTCACGGCGCGGCCGTACGACCGGCGCTCTACCGCGACGGACTCGCCGACGAGGTCGTCCACGTGACGGACCTCGACTGCGTGGTCGGTTGCCGGCGGCTCGCCGCCCGGGAGGCCGTCCTCGCGGGCGGCTCCTCCGGGGCCCTGGTGGCGGCGGTCGACCAACTGGCCGACCGCATCCCGGCGGGCGCGCGCTGCGCGGTCGTCCTGCCCGACCGCGGGGAGCGGTACCTCGACACGATCTACGACGACGAATGGGTCGCCCGCCACTTCGGCGACGTGTCCCACCTGTGGAAGGAGAAAAAGTGGGCGATGCGGGTGGCACCATGCTGATCCTCGGATCCGGCGCCGTCCACCAGGTCCTCGACGGCGCCGAGACCGAGGTCGTCGCTGCGGTACGCCGCGCCTACCTGCTGTACGAACGGGGCCGGACGGCCCTGCCGCACTCCGCCTTCCTCCGCTTCCCCGACGCCCCGCGCAGCCGCATCGGCGGACCGCCCGCCTGCCTCGGCGAGGACGAGCCGGTGGCGGGCGGCAAGTGGATCGCCTCCTTCTCCAGCGACACCGCGCACGGTCCGCAACGCGCATCCGCCGCGGTGATCCTCAACTCCAGGGCCACCGGGCAGCCGGAGGCCCTGCTGGAGGGCTCGGTGATCTCGGCACGGCGTACCGCGGCGAGCGCCGCCCTCGCGGCCATGGCGCTGGGTTCGTCCGTACCCGAGACCGGTGCCTCCCTGATCGGCTGCGGCGTGATCGGCTTCGAGATCCTCGCCTACCTCCGGGCCGTCCTGCCCGACCTCGCCGCGGTCACCGTGTTCGACCTCGACCGCTCCCGGGCGGAGGCCGTCGCCGCCCGCTGCCAGGCACGCTGGCCCGGCCTGAAGACCGAGGTCGCCGAGAGCGCCGAGGAGGCGCTCGCCAGCCACCGGCTGGTCTGCCTGGCGACCAGCGCCGCCGCCCCGCATCTGACCACCGACGCCTGCCGGCCTGGCACCCTGGTCCTGCACGTGTCCCTGCGCGACCTGACCCCGGGGAGCATCCTGACCGTCGTCAACGTGGTCGACGACGCGGACCACGTGTGCCGGGAGTCGACCTCCCTGCACCTGGCCGAACGGCTCTGCGGCAGCCGGGACTTCATCGCCACCTCCATCGGTTCCGTCCTGAACACCGAGAAGCCCTGCCGGCGCCCCGAGGACCGCGTCACCGTGTTCTCCCCGTTCGGCCTGAGCACCCTCGACGTCGCCCTCGCCGAACTCGTCCGCCGCCGCGCCGAATCCCTGGGGCTGGGCACCCGGGTACCGGACTTCCTGCCCGCCCCCGCCGACGGGGCGACCGGCTGACCGGCTGACCGGCTGACCGGCTGACCGGCGACGTTCGGGGCATCGGCCCGGCGTCGTTCTGCCGCCGTCCCGGAAGGGGGCGCCGGGTGGAGGGCGAAGGCCCGTCGCGCCGCGGGTCCTGTTCGGCTCGGGTGGTTCGGGCGGGGCGGCCGGTGTCGGGGCAGCGGAAGCCGTCGGCCTGCGTGCCCGTCGGCACCTGGGGGAAACGCGCGCCGACGGGCCGGGATCGCGGCCTAGCAGGCTCCCAGGTCTTCCCACACACCCCACTGGCCGGTGGTGCCCGGCTTGTCGCCCGTCACCCACCACTTGGCGCGCCAGGTGTGGCCGCCGTACGTGACGGTGTCGCCGCCGTTGTAGACGCGTGCGGAGTCCCAGGCCGAAGCGGTGCAGGTGGTCCCACCACCGCCGGTGCCGCCGTCACTGTCGCCGCCGCCGATGTTGACGTCGACGCAGGAGTAGAAGGCGTTGGCCGTGTCCGCGACGTTCCAGACGGCGAGCACCTTCTGACGGCCGGTGAAGTTGCCGAAGTTCACCTGCTGGCTGACGTCCGCGGCCGGCTGCTGGTTGCCGCCGGCGAACTCGGCGAACTTCTGGCCACCGATGAAGTACTGCCAGTCGGCGGTGGAGTGCCGGGCCGTGTTGTGCCACGTGAACGTGGCCGTCGTGCCGACCGGTGTGACCTGCCATCCAACTGGTCGGCGGCGCACCGGTCCTGGGCGGCCTCGGAACCCGCGTCGCGGCCGTGCTGTGCTCGGGGTCCATGGCGTACGCCCACTTCGACGTGCACCAGGCCCACGGGGCCCTCCCCATCCAGAACGGCGGAGAACCGGCGGCCATGTTCTGCTGGTCCTTCCTCCTCATCGCCGCCCTGGGGCCGGGGCGTCGGGCGCCGGCGTCCCTGCTTCCCTCCCGGCGACGGTCCGGCACCGGGGGGGCCGGCCGGCACGTGGTCCCGGAACACGCCGACATCCGCATGAGCCGCCTCCGCGCCCACCTGCCGCCGGCGCGCGAGCGGGCGTCACACGCCTCGGGGCGCGGGACTCACTGACCGGTGGGCCCGAGGGAAGGCGCTCCCCCAGCCGCCCGCGAACGCCTGCGGCAGACCGGATCACCCCGGCGCCCAGGCACCCCGATGAACATTCGCGCGTGGTCCAGTCCACCGCCGGGTGCCCTGTGCAGGGAAGGGGTGCACAGGCTCCGCAAATTGGTCTAGTCCCTTCTTGGTCCAGACCATTGACCCACCCATCTGACGGGCGTTATTCCAGTAGTCGGCAACACCTGCCCCGCACACGGACATTGGCCACCCTCCCCCACCACACACCGGGACTGACATGAGACTCGCGCTTCCCTTCCGCGCGGCCCTCACCGCGGCCGCCACCATGGCGGCCGCGATGGGCCTCGCCCTCACGGGAACCGGCACCGCCCAGGCCGCGACACCCCTGCCGAACCACGTCTTCGCCCCCTACTTCGAGGCCTGGACCGGTGAAAGCCCCGCCGCCCTGTCCGCCCAGTCGGGCGCCAAGCACCTGACGATGGCGTTCTTGCAGACCGCCTCCAAGGGCTCCTGCACGCCGTACTGGAACGGCGACACGAGCATGCCGGTCGCCGCTTCGACCTTCGGCGCCGACATCAAGACGATCCAGGGCAACGGCGGCGACGTCATCCCCTCGTTCGGGGGCTACACGGCCGACACCACCGGCACCGAGATCGCCGACAGCTGCACCGACGTCCAGCAGATCGCCGCCGCCTACGAGAAGGTCATCACCACCTACGACATCTCGCGGCTCGACATGGACATCGAGGTCGACTCACTCGACAACACCGCCGCGATCGACCGCCGCAACAAGGCCATCAAGCTGGTCCAGGACTGGGCGGCGGCCAACGGGCGCAAGGTGGAGATCTCCTACACCCTGCCGACCACCACCCACGGCCTCGCGGACAGCGGCGCGGCACTGCTGCGCAACGCGGTGAGCAACGGGGCCCGGGTCGACGTCGTGAACCTCATGACGTTCGACTACTACGACAACCAGCCCCACGACATGGCGAAGGACACCCAGACCGCCGCCCAGGGCCTGTACGACCTGCTCGCCCAGTTGTACCCGGGCAAGACTCCGGCCCAGCTGTGGAACATGGTCGGCGTCACCGAGATGCCGGGCGTCGACGACTTCGGCAAGGCGGAGACCTTCACCCTGGCCAACGCCCGGACCGTGTACGACTGGGCGGTCGCCAAGGGCATCAACACCCTGTCCTTCTGGGCGCTGCAGCGGGACAACGGCAGCTGCGCGGGCGGTGCCGCCGCGGACAACTGCTCGGGCATCGAGCAGAACACATGGGACTTCACGCACGTCTTCGCGCCGTTCACCGGTGGCGGCGCCACCACTCCGTCCAACGACTTCTCCGTCGCGCTCAGCCCGGCCTCCGGAACCGTGACGGCCGGCCAGTCCGCGACGGCCACCGTGAAGACGGCCGTGACGAAGGGCGACGCCCAGAGCGTGAAGCTCAGCGTCAGCGGGGCCCCGGCGGGCGTCACCGCCTCCTTCAACCCGACGTCGGTCACCGCGGGCGGCTCCTCCACACTCACCCTGGCCACCACCTCGGCCGCGGCCTCGGGCACCTACACGGTCACCGTGACGGGTGCGGGCGCCACGGGAAGCCACTCGGCGACCTACTCCCTGACCGTCACCGGCGGCTCCGGCAGCCAGTGCACGGCCGCCCCGTGGGCCAAGGCCACCGTCTACACCGGTGGCCAGCAGGTCTCGTACAAGGGCCACACCTGGAAGGCCAAGTGGTGGACGACGGGTGAGGAGCCCGGCACCACCGGCGAGTGGGGCGTCTGGCAGGACCTCGGCGCCTGCTGAACCGCCTCGTCACCGCCCGGACGGCGCGGCTGAGCAGCTCCGGATGCCAGGGTTCGCGACCCCGTCGGCGGGCTGAGCACAAGCCCGCGGACGAGTGTGCAAGAAGCAGCAGCTGCGCCGCCGGACCCGCGGCACACAGCGCGACCACCCGGGCCGGCGGCCGGCCGAATCGATCGGCGGGCCGCCGGCCTGCTGGGCGAGGTACTACCGGACCCCGGCCCACTGTCGGCCGGACCGGCGACGATTCCTGACCGTCCCGGCCGACCCGCCCGCACGTGCCCGGGCTGCCGCACCCTCGCGCGTGCCCGGGCGGCCGTGCAGGGAGCCGGGTGCCCGGCGGCCGGCGATCAGGCCGCGGGCGTGACCCTACCTTCGGCCTACTTCGGTTTCACCTCGTCACCGGCCGACACGACCCGTGCGGTCGTCGTCGTGCCGGGGAAATACCAGCGCCAGCTGCCGGCCGAGGCGGCGGTGACCTTCGTACTGAGCGACCCGGAGGTGCCCGTCCGTACCGTCCTGACGGTGCGGTAGTGGGCGGCTCCAACCGACTTGAACTGGAGCTGCACGTTCTGCCCGGTGAATCCGTAGTACTTCAGGTCTTCCCAGTGAGCCCGGGTCAGCTTGCCGGAGACCGTCAGCTCGGAACCCTTGGTGACGGGCTCGGGTGAGGCGTCGGTGGTGAGTTTCGAGGCGCGCTGCACCTTGAACTCAGCGATGTGGTCGGCGATCCAGTAGTCACCGTCGTTCGCCTTGACGGTGGCGTTGACCTGCCACACGCCGGCGGTGTTGTTGACGCTCTCGGGCAGGCTGCCCGGAAGCCACTGCGGGGCGACCGTCATCGTGGCGGTGCACACCGAAGTGGTGGAGCTCTTCTTCACGCACTTGGTGCCGGTCCAGTCGCCGAACCCCCAGCCGTCGCTCTTGTTGAAGACACTGACGTGCGACAGACCCTTCACACCGGAGTTGTCCCGGATGGTGATGGCGATCGGGTAAGTGACGCGCCGGGAGGTGCCGATGACGACGTTCTTCCCGCTGTTGACGACGGCGCCCGTGACCCGGATGTCTCCCTTCCCTTCCGCGTGGGCTCCCGTTGCCGTCAGCAGCGTCAGAGCCGCGGCCCCACCGGTCACAGCCCATGCCACTCTGATCGTTCTGTGTTTCATGATCCCTCCCCTTGGTGTGAGAGGAGAGTACACAGCGAGCGGACGACGATCGCACAGCGTTTCCTCGGGCACGGCGGGGCAGGCCATGCCGCGGCGGCGGATCCGGCCGGGCGGCGGGAGCCCCACGGCGGTCACGGCGGTCGGCCACCGCCTCCTAGGCCGGGGCCGTGGCGAAGATCCAGCGGTTGGCCGCCAGGGCGTCGTTCGGTTCCGGGCGGGGACCGCGGCCGTGCCGGGCGGTGAAGTCGTACGGGGTGTGGACGGCCACCGTCCAGCCGCTCTTGGTGAGTTCGCCCGCCGAGTCGGGGCGTGCCTCGCTGTCGAACAGGGCGAGCAGGTCGATGCCGAGCCGCTGTCGCGCCGCCGCATAGACCGGACTGGCGCGCACCCGTGGTGACTCGGCGCTCTCCTTGATCTCGTAGGCAAGGGTGCTGCCGGCCGCGCTCAGCCGGCCGATCGTGGCCATGAGACGGCACTCGGCCGCCGCCGGGAGGTAGAGCAGCAACCCCTCGGCGAGCCACGTGGTGGGCGCGGCGGGGTCGAAGCCCGTGCCCAGCAGTGCCTCGCTCCAGTCGAGCCGGAGGTCGGCCGCGATGGTGCGGCGCTCAGCTGTGGGCGTGGCCCCGGTCCGGTCGAGCACCGCCTGCTTGAACGTCAGGACGCCAGCCATGTCCATCTCGTGCACCGCGCAGCCCGGCGGCCAGCCGAGCCGGAACGCCCGGCAGTCCAGGCCCGCCCCCAGCAGCACCACCTGCCGGGCGCCCCGGTCGACGGAGTCGAGCAGATGGTCGTCCAGGACACGGGTGCGCAAGCCGAAGTACCGGCCGAGGCGGCCCCACAACGGGTCGGCCTCACCGGCGGGCACCTGCTCCGGCCGGACCGGCCAGCCGGCCGATGCCGGTGCCGCGCGCACGAAGTGCTCCGCGAACGGGTCCCGGGCCAGGGCGTCGGGACGATGGGTCTCGATGGCGCGGGCCGCGGCCACCAGCAGGGCGGTACGGCCCACACCCTCCGCCACACCGGCGTTCAGCCCGGCGGCAGGACGCACGGCCCCTCCTCCCGGGGTGGGGACACGGATGCCGTCCATGCCCGCGGGTCGTCCGCGACGGTGGTCCGGGCGCCGTACACGACGCTCATGAACCGCAGTACCGCGTCGTACGGCAGGTGCAGCGCGGCGGTGCAGTCGGACAGGACGGTCACGTGGAAGCCCTTTTGGAACGCCGTACGGGCGGTGGAGTCCACGCACACGTCCGCGTACAGCCCGGCGAGAACCAAGTGCCCCACCCCCCTCGCGGTGAGGTACTCCTCGAAGCCGTCGCTCAAGAAGGCGTCGAAGCAGGCGCGTTTGGTGAAGATCCGCTCACCCGGGGCCGGGGCGACGGCGTGGAACTCCGCGCCCCAGGAGCCCTCCAGGCACTTGGGCCGCTTGTCGAGGGCACGGTCCCGCAGCCGCCAGGCGGCCCCCTGGTACTCAGGGTCGCCGACGAACCGTACGAAGACCACCTCCACACCGCGCTCGCGGGCCAGGCGCACCGCCCGGACACAACCCGCGACGGCCGCGTCCAGCACGGCCGGGTCCTTGCCGGAACGGGTCAGGGCCGTCGGACCGGTGCAGAAGTCGTTCTGCAGGTCCACCACGACCAGGGCCGTCCCGTCCGGTTCACCGCCGGTCATGACCCGCCGGCCAGCGCGGTGTCCTGCGGCGTCCCGTCGGGTCCGGGCACGTCGAGGCAGTCGAGCAGTGCGTCGACCACGGCGGTGGTGGAGTGCCGCCCGCCGAGGTCGGGGGTGTGCACGCCCCGCTCGTCCAGCGCCCGCAGCGACCGCTCGGTGGCCCGTACCGCACCGGGGCAGTCGGCGTGGCGCTCCGCGACGAGCGCCGCCGCGCGGATCGTCGCCACCGGGTTGACCAGTTCCCGCCCCGCCAGGTCGTCGGCGGACCCGTGCACCGTCTGGTACTCGACCAGACCGGCCAGGCCCGGTGCGAGGCACACGTTCTCGGTGCAGTGGTTCTCCTGTCGGCCGGAGCCGAACCGGTCGAGCAGCACGACGTGCATGATGTCGGCCCACTCGTTCCCGGCGATGATCAGCGTGCGGTCGGGAAGGCCGTGGGTGATCAGGTTGCGGTTGACCGTGTCCGGCTGGAACAGGTCGACGCGTATGCCGAGCCGGTCCGCGAGGTCGGCCACCCAGGCGTCGAGGGCACCGTCCAGAAGGTGGAACTTGTACGCCATGACGATGCGGTCCAGGCCCCCGTCCGGCCACTCCTGCCCAGCGCGCCGCAGGGCGTAGGTGACGACGGCCTCGGTGATCTCCTGGCTGAACGTCATGGTGCGGGTGACCTCGCCGGGCGTGTGCCGGTTGTCCCCGGTGTAGAACCCCTGGGCCTGGTCCCGCACCAGGAGCAGGGAGCGCCCGGCGCCGCTGAGGAGGTCGACCTTCACGGCGCGCAGCCGCTGCCGGACGAGGTAGAGGGACTGGGCGTTGATGGCCGTGCGGAAGACCGCCTCGGTGCCCAGCTCGGCCCGGGCGCGGCAGAACCGCTCGTAATGGTCCGCGTCGTCGGCGGTCAGCGCACGGGCACCGGCCACGCCCCGTTCGGCGCGGAGCGAGACGTACGAGTGGTAGAGGCGGGGGGAGCGTTCGATCACCACGCCGTGCGGATGACCGGCGGTCAGCGCGCCGAGCACCCGCTCGAAGACGTCCGCGAGCTCGGGTCCCGTCCCCCGGCCCACCGCCAGGCCGATGACGGGCTTGGCGACGCGTATTTCGCCTCCCGGCGCGGGAACGTGAGGGCGGGTCACCGGGCCGTGCCCACGGTGAGGTGGTCGCCGGGGATGCCGGCTTTCTCCGGGCGGTAGTAGTCCCGGATGCCGTCCGCCCAGGTGACCGTGGGGATGCGGTCCTCGGCAACCGGTTCGAAGGCGTCGAACAAGGCGTCGATGTTGGGGCGCTGGAATCCGATGGCCGTCATCAGGGCCGTGAAGTGGGCGCGCTCGACCAAGCCGTCGCCGTCCGGGTCGCCCATGGCGGCCAAGGCGTCCGCGAAGTCGTCGACGGTGGCGTCGAACCGCTCGGGGGCGAGCACCACGGCGGTGAACTCCTCAGGGCTGATCCGCCCGTCGCCGTCGGCATCCAGTTCACGGACGAGCGTCTCCCAGTAGCGGCGGAAGGCGTCGAGCATCTTGTCCTTCACTCCGTCGCCGGCCTCGGGCACCGCCGCGATGACCCGCTTGCCCATCAGCTCGAAGTCGTCGGACTCCAGAACGCCGTTGCCGTCGGCGTCGAACAGGGAGAAGACGAGCTTGACGCGGTCGTTGGCCTCGGTAGTCGGCATGGTCCTCACCTTTGCTACAGCGCCGATCGGGGAGATGCCACCGTGTCTCGGGGAACTCCGGCGGCTCCCCCACTATCGGCCCTCCATCAGGGGGCCTGCGATTGAAGCTGGGCATGTGCACACGAAAGGAGGGAATCGGCCGGATGGCGCATGATGCGGCGAGGCCTGGGAAGCGCGTCCAGGCGGTGGGGTGGGGTTCTGGCCGCCGTGATGCGCAACGCGAGGGGCGCCTTTCCGGGCCCCTGACCGCCGACCGGCACGGAACCCCGCGCGCCGTCACGCTCACCGGCAGCAGCCGATCCACGGCCTGCGCACGGGCCCGCGCCGCGACAACCGGCGTCTGTACACCGACCGGGGACACGACTTCGACAAGTCACTCCCGACACAGGCCTCCGTCGCGCCGCACGGCACCGCCTCGGCGAGCTCGCTCTCGCCGCTCTCATCCAAGTGCAGGGGGTACTGGGGCTCATTGCCGGCACGTTGAGCGCTCTCGGACCCGCGGCAGTACCCGACGACTTCACGCCTCGTCGTTCATCCGCGCATACATGAACATGTCCCGACGTTCGTCCCCCACCACCTGCCACCCCCGCAGCAGCCCTTCACGTTGGAACCCCGCCCGCTCGGCAGTGCGTATGGAGGCCGTGTTCCAGGGCTCCACCCACAGTTCGAGCCGGGGAACCCGCAGATCGCGCGAGGCCCAGCCGGCCACTGCGTCGACCGCAGCCGCGGCGGCACGCTGACCACGCGCGGACCGGACGACCCAGTAGCCCAGCGACGCGCGGCCCTCGTCCAGGTTCTTCAGCCACAACCCGACCTGACCGACCGGCCGATCACCCGAGGCCGCGATGACGAACGTATACCCGGCCCCGGTGGTCGCCCGGCTCCACTGCCGTTCGATGAACGCGACACCTGCCGGCTCCGAATACGGCGACGGCACGGTTGTGATCAACGGGATGTACTCGTCCTCCGACGCCTCTTGGACGAGCGGGAGGTCCGACAAGCGCCACGGCCGAAGGGTGAAGCCACCACCGGCGGCGAGTTCCGGCACGTCAAGGGGTTGTTTCATGCGGCCATCCTGCCGCGCTCCGAGACCGGCCCGCACCCAGGTTCCGGAGCCTGGTCCGCGCTGGCCGCGCACGGTCATGCAAAGATCAGCAGAAACCCTGCCGGCGGCTCCGGAAGCGAAGGTCTCGGCGTCCTCATGGCCCGGATGGGGTTCAACGACATCGCCCGCACCTGGTGGACGCAGGCCGCCGACCATGGCAGTACCGACGCCATGCACAACTTGGGCGTCCTCCGGTTCCGGCGGGGCGACTACCGGCACCGCCCGCACCTGGTGGGTCCAGGCCGCCAACGGCGGCCACCCCTTCGCCCTGTCGGAGCTGATACGCCTCCTGAGCAGCAAGGGGATCAAGCGGCAGCGGCACGCTGGCGTGCGCGCCTCCCCCCGGGTGGTGATCCGCCCGGCGCGTGACCGCCGGCCTCTGCGGGCCGCTCAGCCGCCGCGACGCGTCAGGGCCGCCTTTCGGGCCTCGGCGAGCTTGCGGGCCTGGTCGGCCTTCCGGGACTTGCCACCGGTGCCGCGGGAGGCGTCCTTGCTGGTGCCCAGGCCGCGGAAGGGGGCATTGGTGTTCTTTGGGCGGGGCGCGGCGGGCCCGCCGTCGAGGGGGGTGCCCGAGGGGGCCTTGGCCCCGGTGATCCGGCTCAGCTCCGCCTCGCCCGAGCGCACCTTGGAGACGGTGGGCTCGATGCCGGCCTCGGCCATCAGCCGGCTCATCTCGCGGCGCTGGCCCGAGAGCACCAGTGTGACGACGCTGCCGGACTCACCGGCCCGGGCGGTGCGGCCCGCGCGGTGCAGATAGTCCTTGGGGTCGGTGGGGGGGTCGACGTTGACCACGAGATCGAGGTCGTCGACGTGCAGGCCGCGGGCCGCGACGTTGGTCGCCACCAGGACGGTGACCTGGCCGTTCTTGAACTGTCCGAGGGTCCGGGTGCGCTGCGGCTGGGACTTGCCGCTGTGCAGGGCAGCCGCGTGCACTCCGCTGGCCCGCAGATGCCGGGTGAGCTGGTCCACCGCGTGCTTGGTGTCCAGGAACAGCAGTACGCGTCCGTCGCGGGCGGCGATCTCCGTGGTGACGGCGTACCGGTCGGGTCCGTGGACGACCAGGACATGGTGGTCCATCGTCGCGACAGCGCCCGCGGACGGGTCCACCGAGTGGACGACCGGGTCGTGGAGGTAGCGGCGGACCAGGTCGTCGACGTCGCGGTCCAAGGTGGCCGAGAACAGCATCCGCTGGCCGTCGGCGTGCACCTGGTCGAGCACCTCGGTGACTTGCGGCAGGAAGCCCATGTCGCACATCTGGTCGGCCTCGTCGAGGACAGTGATCTTGACCCGGCCCAGGCGGCAGGCCGAGCGTTCGATGAGGTCGTGCAGGCGGCCGGGGGTGGCGACGACGACCTCGGCCCCTTGGCGCAGCGCAGCGGCCTGTCGGCCGATCGACATGCCGCCGACGACGATGGCCATCCGCAGCCGGAGTGCGTCGGCGTACGGCGTGAGCGCCTCGGTGACCTGCTGGGCCAGCTCCCGGGTAGGCACCAGGATCAGAGCGAGGGGCTGCTTCGGTTCCGCGCGCCGCCCGGCGGTCCGTGCGAGCAGCGGCAGGCCGAAGGCGAGCGTCTTGCCTGATCCGGTGCGCCCACGCCCCAGGACGTCGCGTCCCGCGAGGGCGTCGGGCAGCGTGGCTGCCTGGATGGGGAAGGGCTCGCGCACGCCGAGTTCGGTGAGCGTGCCCAGTATCTCCGTCGGCAGGTCCAGGTCGGCGAAGGAAGCGACCGGGGACACCATCGGAGCGGTGGCCACCGGCTGGGCCAGGTCGTCGTGCGAGACGCCGGGGCGGTGGGGATGGTTCATGCAGACCTTCCGCACAGGGGAACGTACCGAGGAAGGCCCGGCAGGAATGAGCAGCCGACACCCGAGGGCCGGACGGGCATACTCGCCAGCCGCCACGAGCGCGTGAACACGTAAGGCTAACACAACGTGACGGCCGGCGCCGTGGCCGGCGTCGTGGCGCAGTTCGCTCCGCCTCCCGCCGGGTAACGCGATATGCCGCCGAGTTGACACCGCTGGTCGGAAGGGCGGGAGACACGCCGGGTCGGGATGCGGCGCGAACGGAATGCCGCCGTGGCCTGCCAGGCGCCGCCGGACCGGCTGCGCCGCGGTGAAGTCCTTGGACGCCACACTCCGCAAGCTCCCCGTACGTCAGACAGACGCGAAACGCACGTCGACCGCACCCGATGAGTACGGCATCAGTACGGTCCAGGGCATAGGGTGGCTCTGGAGGTGCCTCATGTCCGAGTTGTTCGACGCGGTCGACGCGCTGGTCGCGTCTCGGTCTCCGCTGCCCCCGCCGACGGAGCGCAGGCGGCTGCGCCAGGCTCACGCGCTCACCCTCGACGAAGTGGCCGCAGCCCTGGGCGTGCGGCGCGCGACCGTCGGCGACTGGGAGTCGGGCAAGACCGAGCCACGCCCGCCGCACCGGGAGGCGTACGCGCGCCTGATGAAGCAGCTCGCGGAGCTCTACCCCGCCCAGGAGAGCAGTGCGCCGCAGGAGGACACCGTTGCGCCGGGCGCGGCGCCCCAGGCAGTGCCTGCACCGACCGCAGCGACCGCACCGCCCACGCCTGACAGCACCCCGCCAGCGCCGCCCGTGCCCTCCGCCGGCGTTCCCGCACCGGCCGCCGCCGCAGGTGCGGCACCTGCTTCCCGGCCGTCGCACACATCGCGCCGCCCGGGCGCGAAGCACACCACCGGGGCGAGCACACCCGCGCCCGGCGGCGCGTACGCACACGGTCCGCTGCTCGTCCTCGACGCCGACTCCGACCGGAAGGTGAGCGGCTACGGCATCGGCGGCCTGATCCTCGACGTACCCGCCAAGTCCCTGCCCGCCCTCGTCGAGTGGACCCTCCAGGAGGCCCGGTTGGGAGCGGAGAGGCTGCACGGCTCCGGGAAGGACGCCGACCCGCTGCTCGTGCTCACCCGCGCGGCCTGCGAGCGGTACGGCCTCCCCGCGGAGTTGTCGGAGGCGGAGCGGCACGCCGGGCGGCTCGGGGACGGGCACAAGGTCATCAAGCAACTCCAGCGTGCCGACTGGCAGCTCACCAAACGCGGGCTCGGGCCCTGGGCGCGGATCTACCGCCCCGCGCAGGGCGGCCGGAGGCAGTGCGTGCAGCTGTGCATCCCCTCCTGGCACGCCCTCGACGACCGCGCCTGGGGCCACGCCTCACAGCTCGACCCCGCCCAGCTCGCCCGGATACTGGGCGTGTACGCCACGCGGGTGATGACGCCGGTCGGCACCACGGCCGTCACCGGTCTCCAGTTGATGACCGCGCTGAACCCGCCGACCCGCGCGAGCGAACCGGACGCCACCGGCCGGCGGCACGCCGAGCACCGGCCCGGCTCGCTGGGCACGCAGCCGATGGACCCCGCGCCGTGCGAGGCGACCGACGGCCACCCCGTCCTGGCCCACCTGCCCCGCTTCCACGTGCGCGGCCCCGGCGAGAAGCTGTTCGAGGAGGCGTACGACTGGGCGCGGGACATGACCGACAGCGAGTGCATGAAGCGCTACCTGGTCGGCATCGACGTGAACCTGGCGTTCGGCGCGGCCGCCAACGGCGCCGTCGTCGGTCTCGCTTCGCCGCCCGTGCACGTCACCGACCCGGTCTTCGACGCGGCGATGCCCGGTTCCTGGCTGGTCGATCTCTCCCACGTCGATCTGTCCCGGGTGAGGGTCGGCAAGCAGTGGCGTGAGCTCGACGGCGGTCTGCTGCCCAGCCCGTTCACGCCGACCGGGGAACGCCCCGAGGGGCCGGCCTGGTACGCCACGCCGACGGTCGCCTACGCCGTCGAACTCGGCTATGACGTGGCGCCGCTGGAGGCGTGGGTGCGCCCGGAGAGTGGCCGGTTCCTGGACGGCTGGTACAAGCGGCTGCGCGACGCCTACGTCGGCACCATGGCGGACCTCGGCGTCGCGGAGAAGCTGTCCCCGGCTGAGTTCCTGAGGGCGATGGACGGCTACAAGAGCCGCGAGCGGGAGATGGCGATCGTCGTGGACGCCATCAAGATGACCGTCAAGGGCGGAATCGGCAAGCTGCAGGAGAAGGCGCGCGGTGGCGGCTGGAAGCCGGGGCACGCCTGGCCCGCCCTCGCCCGGCCGACGTGGCGCCCCGACATCCGGGCCGCTGTCATCTCCCGGGCCCGGATCAACATGCACCGCAAGATGCTCGCCCTCGCGGCGGCCACCGGCCGCTACCCGGTCGCGGTCCTCTCGGACTGCGCCGTGTACGCCGCCGACGGACCCGGTCCGCTGGACGTCCTGCCCTACGACGCCGACGGCAGGACCGTGCCGGGTTCCTTCCGGCTGGGGGTGTCACCCGGGATGGTCAAACACGAAGGCACCCAGAGCGTGCTGTGGGGCGCGGACGTGCTCGAGCAGCTCGGTCAGGACGGCAAGGTCGCCAACCTGGCCCGCTACATCAAGACCGGCGAGGTCACCGCCAAGGACACCGGAGAGTAGGAGGGTCGCGGCGATGGTCACGGTCGGGGAAGGACTCGACAAGGCGGTGCAGGGCGCGTTCACGCGTCCCCTGCCCAAGTCCGCCGGGGCACAGATGCGTTACCTGGTCCGGCAGCACCAGCGCAGCACCCGGCGGGTGGCCGAGCTGCTCGGTGTCAGCCGGCGCACCGTCGAGCGGTACGTGAAGAACCAGATCAAGAAGCCCCGGCCGGAACTCGCCGACCGGCTGGAACGCGAGGTCCGCGCGCGCTGGCAGCCGCAGATCAGGGCCAAGGCCAAACAGGCCGCGGCCACCACCGGCGGCATCATGATCGACACGCGTGCCCGGTTCGGCTTCACCGCGGCCCCGGGGAGCACCGACGACGCCCGGCTGCGTCACCTCACCCTCGCCCTGCCACCCCACCACGCCGCCCGACTCTTCCAGGCTCAGGAGGCCGGCGCCACCGAGGACCAGCTCCGCGAGATCGCCGCCGAAGCCCTGGGTGAGGTCTACTTCCGCGACAGCGGCCGCCGCGCCCACGGCCTGGAGGTGGAATTCACCGACCTCGGACACCTTGAGTTCGAGCTGTAGCCCAGACCCCCCTGTGTCCGGGCCCGAGCCGTCGGTGCGGCGACCTCGGCCACGCGGGAGTTCCCTTTTCACCTCAGCCGGGCCTTCCGCAGGCGCGCGGGCGGGTGACGTTCTTCCTCGGCAGACGACGCGGCGAGGCAAAACCCATCGGCCGTACGGGAGGAACTCCCGCCCGTGCGGGCGGTGGTGGGACTGCGGTCAGGGCGTGTCGCCGCCGTAGTGGAAGCGGCAGGCCACACCCGGACCCGGTGTGCGGGGTTCGCCGGGCCGTGGGTCGTACAGCGACCGCCCGCCGGGGAACTGTCCCAGCTCGGTGGGCAGGGCCGCGCCGTCGTCGACTTCCTCCGGCCGCCAGCCCGTGATGTCCAGCAACAGCCCGTCGAGCGGGCCGCCTGTGAGCACGGCGTACGTCCGGTGCGCGAGCGGGCCCGGGTCCTGGTCCTCGTATGCGCGGCCGTACACCCGGCCGCGCAACAGCTGCTCATCTCCGTTCATCCGTCCAGAGTGACAGCCACCACTGACAATGAGGGGTCGCGGACGGCGACGGGCCGGCCCGAGTGGAGGCCGGCCCGATGCCGTGCGACGCGCGCCCCGCCATCGGCTGCGCCCGGGGCCGCCCTGTCCTGTCCCGTCGTCCCGTGCTCAGCCGCCTTGATGTGTCACCATCGTGTCGAGCGCGGCCGCCACCGCGTCGAGATCGCCTGGTGCCGTTCCCTCCGCGTCCAGGCGCTCGACGAGTTCCCGGCGCGAGACAACGGTCATCGCGCCCTGGCCGCGCTCCGGGTCCGACTCGGGGTTGTCGACCATTTCGACTCGTCCACGCAGCAGCACCAGTACGGCGTCGTCCTGCCCACGGTCCAGCAACTCACGAAGGTGATCGGCAGTGATCATCGCTCTCGTCCCGCCTTCCTGCCGGTGACTGACCGGCTCCTGCCTGACGGACGGGCGGGTACCCCGTGGGCGCGAGGGTCTTCGTGCCGTTGCCGGTTCGATGTCCCGGGTCCCGGTGTTCGCCGTCGCGATCGCCATCCGTCTGTCGAGGACGGGGTTCCGACCTCCGGATCCGTGCTGACGGGCCTACTGCTTCTTGAAGGAGCGGATCTGGTAGCTGCCCTGGAGGTTGCCCCCGTGGCCGGCGGGCGTCGATCCGACGCGCGCGTGGTAGTTGGTCTGCGTGTAGTACTGCACGCGGTGACCCGTTCCGTTCCACACGGACAGCACTTTCTTGCCGTTGCGGATGAGGGAGCACCGGTCGGCGGTGTTCGCGACCTTCTCCGACGTCCACTCGCAGCGGGTGCCACCGCCGTCCCAGCCGCTGTAGATGCAGAAGTGCCCCGGGTCGCAGCGGAAGGCCGCGGCGGCTGCGCCGGTCCCCGGAGTGGCCGGGGCGGAGGCGGCGGACGCGGCGGGGGCTGTGCCGAGAGCCGCCGCGAAGGCGACCGAGGCGATGGCGAGCGAAGTGACACGGCGCATGGTGATCATCCCCTTACCACTGGTTTCATCGCCGGTGTCCCCCGACGACGGTTGCCAGTGTCATACGCTGCGAACGGCGGCCACCAGAGCGTGCGCAGGGGCGCGCGAGGCGTCCCCGGAAGCTACCGGCATCACCTCTCCCCCGCGTGAGCCGGGGCCTCCGGCGGAGTGAGGTCGCGCTGACAGGCGGCGCGCGACCCCGAGCCGAGACGGCCTGTCCCGCCCGGACGAGGTGTCGCGGCCGACTTGTACCTGCGGTGCCCGGAGCACGCCCCGGAGGTCCCCCCGGTCATCCGCTCCCCCGCGTCTGTGCCCGCGCCGGCTCCGCGCGGTCACGGTTTCGGGCGGTCACGGTATCGGGCTGTCGCGGCCTGAGGGCTGTCGCGGTCTCCGGATTGTCACGGTCGGTGTGACAGTCGTACCTGTCGAGTGCCCCGAACCGCGGAGCGGGCTGAGCGCCGGTCGGCGGGCGGGCTCCGCGAGCCGGTCGCGTCGTTCCGGCAGGCGGACGGGCATGCCGGAACAGCCGAATGCTACGGGCCGGTGACGGATGAGGTGGCTGTCTTCTCGGCCGCCTTCCTGAGCCGGTCGAGTACCTCCCTCTCCGCAGGCCACAGAGGGGGCTCGGACGTCCGGGGGAGGAACGGTCCCGTCAGGCCGGCCAGCAGCGCCTTCGGCCGGAGCACTCGGGCCGGAGTGGCCGTCAGGCTGGTGACGTCCCAGAGCGCCGCCGCCGCGTCGTAGGAACCGGTCGCGGCCTTGGTCAGTCGGCGTGCGTAGTGCGCGGTGACCCGGTCGGCGAGTGTGGGCTCTCCGCCGAGTACGCCCGGATAGAGGATGTCCATGCCGACGGCGGTGGCCCACGCCGTGTCGACGTGGCGGGCGGCGCCCCGCAGGACCCGTCGGGACAGACCCGGGCCGGTGAGGCCGTGCTGCCGGAGTTCGCGAGTCAGGACCTGGGCGCCGAGTGCCGCCACCGACATGCCCTGTCCGTAGGCGGGGTTGAAGGTGGTCAGCGCGTCGCCGAGAACGACGAAACGTTCCGGCCACTGCGCCGACTTCTCGAAGTACCGGCGAGCGTTGCTCGTGCTGCGGCCGCGAGTGACCACGACGTCGGTGAGCGCCTCCGCGCCGGAGATCAGGTGGCCGACGATGGGATGCGGCAGGTCGAGGGTGTAGTCGAGGAAGCCCTGCGCGTCCTGGGGAGGTTCACCGCCCCGGGTGCCGCCCGCGCTGACCATCCACCGGTCTCCCTCGATCGGGAGCACCATGGCGCTCCGGCCGGGCCGGCCGTTGTAGGGGTTGGCCTGGACCACAGTCAGCGGGAAACGCTCAGCGCCCTCCGGCGTGCGGTAGATCCGGGTGGCGTTGGTGAGTCCGGAGTCGATCTTCCGCTCCTCGACTCCCGTGATGCCTATGCCGTCGAGCCACTTCAGGCTGCCTGATCCCCGGCCGCTCGCGTCGACGACGAAGTCCGCTTCCAGCTCCGGGTCCAGGCCGTGGTCCGCTCCGCTGACGCGGACACCGTGAACACGCTGGGCGTTGCCGAGGAGCCCCTCCACGCCGGCCCGGTGGATCGAGATGTTGGCGCGGGAGTCGAACAGGGCCTGCCGGAGGACCCAGTCCAGCAGGGCGCGTGTGCAGGTGATCATGTGCGGGCCGTTGGACCTCCAGCGGCGGAACCACCCGCTGTCCGCGGTGAGGGCGAGCATGCCGTTGCCGAGGGCGATCTCGTGCGCCCCCGCGGCCAGGAGGCGGTCGCGCACACTGTCCGGGAAGAGCGTCTCCATGGCGGACAGGCCGCCGGCCATGAGCAGGTGGGCGTGGTGGCCCTGGGGAACACCACGCCGGTTCTCGGGCCCCTCAGGAAGCTCGTCCCTGTCCAGGAGCAGGATCTCCAGCGCGGGCTCGGCGCGGGACAGGGCCGCGGCGGCTACCAGCCCGGCTGTGCCGGCTCCGATCACGACGGCTTTTTGCGACAACTGTTACTCCTCGTAGCACTGATGAGACGGTCTCACTGGATTCTCGCCTGCTGCGGCGCCGCCTCACGGAGGCGGTTCACGGCGTGCGCCAGCTCGACCAGGGCGATGGTGACGCGGAACTTCTCCGGCGGATCGGCAGGACCGTCACCCTTGCCCGAAGCACGCCGGATACCGTCGATGATCATCGCTTGCTCCGAGGCGAACCGGGCCTGGTCCTGTTGCGCGCCGCGTTCCACGGCAGCCGCGTACGCCGCGTGACCGATCCGTTGGTCGAAGTGCGCCGTGAGCTGGAGCAGAGCGTCGTGGATGTTGGCTTCGAGCAGGTAGAGGCGGTTGCTCGGCATCTGCCACCACAGCTGCCACCACGTCGGTTCCGCCACCGGTGGTGCCGTGACCACGTCCTTCACCGCGGACCACAGCGGTGCCAGCGCGCGGTAGGTGGCCAGGCTCTGCCGCTCCGCGGCGGCGGCGGACGCGAGGCGCGGAAGGACGAATCCGGCGGAGTAGATGAGAGCGCCGAGCGCGGCGGCCGGCGGGGCGACGGTGGTGGACAGGACGTCCAGGTCGTACCCCAGCCAGCGTGCGACGACCGCGGTGACCTTGGCGAGGGTGAATCCGAGGGCGTCGAGCAGCAGGCCGGCGAGGATCAGCCGGAGGCCGACGCGCAGCAGCCCTGTCACCTCGTCGCGCGCCCACTTCAGGCAGACGGCGCTCAGCACGACGGTGCTCGCCAGATGGCCCACGAGGTAGAGGGTGATCATCTCGCGCATGTACGGGGTGTTGGCGTAGTACGTGTCCAGGTCGGTGAGCCGCTCCGTGTGGGCGTCCGCGAGGCTGAACAGCAGGACGATGGCGACGATGAGCGTCCCGTAGACGGCGACCGTCATCCGCGTCATCCGCCGTATCCGCTCCCTGGGGCCGCCTCTCCAGTGGATGAGCAGGATGATCAGGGAGCAGCTCAGGGCAGAGATCGAGCCGTAGGTCAGCGGGGCGCCCACGTTGGGAATGCCCGTGGCGTGGTTGACCGCGGCGAGGGTCACCGGAGCGGACCAGAAGAAGCACGTGGCGGCGATGAACGCAGTGGCCCGCGTGGCGTTGGACAGGGGTGAGCGGGGAGTCCTGCGTGGTCGGCGAAGCAGTATGGCGGCCAGAGCCAGCAGGATGGACGCCATATACACGACAAGACTCATCTTTTCGGGGACTCCGTTCAGGTCCGCGGATGTGGGGGAATCGTGTACTCGAAGCCGGGGTCAGAGCGGCCGGGCCTCGACGGTGTCGGGCTCTCGTACCGTCCGCTCGGACCTCTTCACGGCATCGGCGATCCGGACCAGGGACTCGGCGTCCCGTGGGTGGCAGAGCCGGGTCGGCGCGCCCCCGGGCCCGAGCACAGGGCGGGTGCTGCGCCCTACGGCCGCGGCGATGGTCACGGCCCACGCGGCGGCCGTAGCGCTCTTCGCGTCACCCGTCCTGTCGAGCTCCGTGCAGAAGGCCTCGTCGTAGAGCCGCTCGTCGAAGTGTGATTCGAGCGCCAGGAGGCCGTTGTGGATGGTGCTCCAGCGCCAGGTGCCCCACAGGAGCGGGGAACGCGGGCGCTCGACACGCAGGGCGCGTTCTTTGAGTACCGGGTCCAGCACCGCATCCAGGGGCGCGAGACGGAAGAAGTCGCGCCATGCCGAAAGGTGGTGGCCCGCCACGGGAAGGAGGACGCCCACCACGGTGAGCAGTGCGCCCAGGCCGGCGCAGAGGGGCGGAATGGAGGTGCCGAGGACCGTCCAGTCCCGGCCGGCCCACCGCGCGATGACGGCGACCAGCTTGGAGACGCTGTACCCGGCGCTGATGACCGTACCGGCGCCGATCGTCAGCAGGCTGGCCCGCAGCCAGGGCAGCCTGCGGACCTCCGCCTCGAAGGCCCAGCGCAGCGACCAGACGGCACTGACCGTGACGGCCGTCAGATGTGCGACCAGGTACAGGACGACCATCTCGGAGATCCAGGGCGCCGTCGCGTAGTACGTGTCGAAGTCGCTGCGGCGCTCCTCCGTGGCGTCCCCCAGGATGTAGAGGACCGCGACACCGAGGAGAACGGCCGTGTAGCCGTAGAGCCAGCTGCGTGTCGTGCGGCGCGCGGAGGGGCCGCCCCGCCAGCAGGCGATCAGGATCAGAAGGGTCGCGCTGTACGCGGTGATCGAGGCGTAGGTCAGTGGGGCGGCCAGGTTGGGCACGCCGCTGAGCCGGTTGATCACCTCGACCGAACTAGGCGCCCCGAAAAGGAAACACAGCGACGCGAACGCCAGCACCCCGTTGATGGCACGCAGCGAAGGCTCGCTGCCGTTGCGGATCAGGCCCGGCAGTTTCACCAGGAGCCCGATCCACAGCAGGCCGCAGCTTATGTAGTTGATCGACCCACTCATCTCCGGTTCCCTCGATAGCTGAGAGCGTCGGCGATACGGCGGGCGGTCGCGCCCGTGATCACGTCCCGTTCCATCAGCGCCCGCATCTCCTGCCCGACCCGGATGCCGAACAGTTCGGCCTCCTTCTCGGGATCCTCGTCGAAGCGCGAACGCGCGGCGGCCGGGTGCGCGCCGTGCGCATGCCCGGACTTCAGCTCGTCCCAAGCCCCGCCCGCCAGTTGCTCGGGTGTGAAGCCGTCCTTCTGCCGCATGTGCCACAGCTCGTGACCGAAGATCTGGGCCTGGTGCCAGATGGCCGCGTCCTGCTCGATGATGACGTCGTCACGGTCGACTCGCTCCAGCCACATCCCGGTGGCCTTGAACTCACGCGGGATGTGGACCTTGTGCACCTCGAGCCGGCGATCGCCGCGCCACCGCCGGGCGGACTCGACCAGGGCTTCGAACAGGGCTTCGGGATCCGTCGACGCTTCGACGTCACCGTCTGCGCCGGCATCGCTGCCGTCCGCCCCGGCATCACCCAGTCGTCTCCGGACCGGAGCGATGAGCGTCTCGGCGAACTGACGCATTTCCCTGTCGCGCGCCCGTAACCGCTGCCACTGGCGGAGCCGGGTCAGAGGAGTCATCGCCCGCCCCGGTGGTTGGGGGCGGCGGCATCACGGACCGTGCCGGGCTCCTGCCGGTCGGCGGGGACACGCGGGGCCCGCGGAAGGCGGGGCGCCGCACTGCATCCGGAGATCACGACACGAGTCCTTCTTCGTCCTGGCGCGCACCGCGGACGCCCGGTGCGACGGGCCGGGTGACCGCCTCCGCCCACTGGGCCATCGCCCGCACTCCGGTGGGCGACAGCAGTCCGCGCGCCGCGAGCCGCAGTATTTCGGGCGTACGGAGCTCGGCGAAGGGATCCGACCTCGACTCCAGTTCCTGGAGGTGCTGTTGCAGCGCTTCGTCGAGGGCCTCCGGCTCGTCGGCGAAGAAGAACCCGGGCGGCAGGGAGAAGAACCGGCGGAGCCGATCGGCGGACTCCAGGCTGGGTATGCCCTTCTTGCGCCACTCGCTCATCGTCTGACGGGTCACGCCGGCGGCCGCGGCGATCTCTTCGAGGGCGTACCTCTTCCCGTCGTCACGCCGACGCGTCTCACGGAGGAAGTCGAGCCGCTGCCGTACGCGTTCCGCCACCGAGATGTCCTCGGCCCGTCCGCCCCCGAGCAGGCTCAGTACGACGCTCTGCGGGATCCCCGTCTCGTACGACAGGTCCGCGCTGTCGAGCACCTCGAACAACTCGGCACCTCCCGAGGCGCGTTGGATGCGCTCCAGGGTTCCGGCCAGTCTTGCGTAGGCATCGTCTGCTGCCACCGAGCATTCTCCTGCGCGCGTCGCTGATCAGGGGCGGGACGTACGCGAGCGTATCCGCATCCCCTCGACTGGTCGACACGGGCGGGGAAGAGCGCCTCGGTGAGCGGGGTCGCTCGATGCCTGATGGGCGTGCGGCAGCGCCATCACCGTGGCTGGTGGAAGCCGGCGAGGTGGAGGTTGTCCGCCCACCAGTACAACGATCCCCTGTACTGCCCGCCCGAGAGGAGCCGCGATTCGACGAGCCGGGCCGGCAGCAACGTCGTCTCGTCGCGCTGCGCTTCCGCGACGGGGTGGTCGGGGTGCCCTGCCCCGTGATCCCGTGCAGCCCCGCGATGGCGGACCAGTGGTTGTTGTGTCCTTCATCGCCTCCCCGACCGAGAGCGCCGACGTGGAGGCGGCCTGCACCGGGCCGAGGGGCATGGCGAGTTGAGCATGACAGGGCTACCCCTTTGAGTGGCTCGGGGACTGTCCTGCCCGGCGGCCGGTGAGAGCGATGTGCGACGAGCGGTCCAGCTGCCGTCCAGGCACCGGTACCAGGCTCCTCATGCAAGGGAAGCGCCCGGCGATTCTGGAGGCACCGTGGATCTGAGGTTGGACGGCAGGCTGGCACTGGTCACCGGGGCGACCCGCGGCGTCGGCTTCGCTACCGCGCGGGCTCTGGCACGGGCCGGCGCCGATGTCGTCGGCTGCTACCACGGCGAGGAGCGGACTGCCGAGGAGGCCCTGCGCGTCCTGGCGGAGGCGGGCGGCAAGCACCGGATGATCCGGGCCGACGTGACCCGCCCCGACGACGTGGACAGGCTGGTGGGCGCCTGCCGCGAGGCCGGCGTTCCGCTCGGGGTGCTCGTCAACAACGTAGGCGTCGACGCCGTGTCCGCCTTCGCCGATCTCACCGAGGAGGCGTGGCAGCACGTGCTCCAGACCAACCTGACCAGCGCCTACCGGGTCACCCGGGCCGTCCTCGGACTGCTCGGCCCCGACGCCTCGGTGGTCTGTGTCGGCTCCTCCGCGGCAGCCCGGGGGGTGCCCGGCCGTGCACACTACGGAGCCGCCAAATCCGGAATCACCGGCATGACACGCGCCCTGAGCAAGGAACTCGGACCGAAGGGTGTACGGGTCAACGCCGTCGCTCCCGGCATCGTCGACATGGGCCCGGACAGCGGCCTGAGCGCCGAGGTGCGGGCCCGGATGGCCCGGATGTCCGCGCTGGGACGCCTGGTGACCGCCGAGGAAGTGGCGCAGGGCGTCCTGTTCCTGGCCTGTGACACCGCCCGGTACATCACCGGCGTCACGCTGAACGTCGACGGTGGACTGTAGCCCGACGACTCACTCATTCAACTGCCCCACCCCAACCAGGAGGTTCGCGTGGCCACCGCAGCCATCACCTACAAGATCAAGCCCGGGCACGAGGAGGAGATCGCCGAGATCTTCGCCCACTTCAAGCGGGCGGCCTCGCCGATCCTGCGGGACGAGGCCGGCAAGGAGACAGGCCGGATCAGGGCGACCGCGCTGTTCATCAAGGACGACCACATGGTGCGCTTCATCCAGTTCGACGGGACGCTGGAAGATGTCGGCCGCCACATGGCGCAGCAGGACGGAGTCCGGGAGGCGGAGCGCAGACTCGCCCCGTATCTCGCCGAGCCGCGTGACACCACCACCGTCGAGGGGTTCCTCACCTACTTCCGCAACAGTTCGATGCGCTGCCTGTCGGAACTCTCCGTGGACAGCCTGCCGCCCGAGGTCCTCGCCAAGCTGTGACGCCCGCTCGCCACACCCCGCCGTCCACCCGGTCCGCAGCGGTTCGACGCTGCGGACCGTCCTCTCGGGAAGGGTCGTCATGACCGGCCGACACATCGCCTTCACAGGACTCGGCAACATGGGAAGCGGCATGGCGCTGCGCCTGATCGACTCGGGCTTCCGCGTCACCGTGCACAACCGGACCAAGGAGCGAGCGCTGCCCGTGGTGGCGGCGGGCGCGGAGTTCGCCGGCTCGGCCGCCGAGGCGGTGGCCTCCGCCGGGACGCTGGTGGTCAGCGTGGCCGACGAGGCCGCCGTGGACGACGTCCTCTTCGGCCACCACGGGCTGCGGCCGGGGACCCTTGTGATCAACACCTCCACCGTGTCCCCGGGGTACGCCCGTGACGCGAGCACGCGTGTGGCGAAGGCCAAAGCGCACTGGATCGACGCCTGTGTCATCGGCAATCCGCGTCAGGCCCGTGAGGGCGCCATGCGGGTGCTGGTGTCTGGGGCCCAGGAACACGTGGCGGCGGCCCGGCCCGTACTCGAGACACTGGGCGGCGTCGTGGCCCTCGGGCCGGTGGGTCAGGCCCCTGCCATGAAGCTCGCGTTCAACTTGCTGCTGGGCGCGCAGGTCGCCTCCCTGGCGGACGCCGTGCGCTACGGGCAGGACGCGGGGCTGGACCGTGACCTCCTGCTGACGGTCATCGCGGGTAGCGGCTTCAGCTCCAAGGTCATGGCGTTCCGCGCCGAGGTGATGCGCACCGGCGCGTACGAGCCGGCGGCCTTCCGTACCAGTCTCATGCACAAGGATTTGCGCATGGTGCTGGACGACGCCCGGCAGTCGGGCCTGGAGCTGGCGGTGACGGCGAGCGCGTCCCGCTACTTCGAGGAGGCGATCGCCCGGGGCAGGGGTGATGCCGATGCCGCGGTGGTCGGTGAGGCGACCGCCCCGGCGGACGGCTGACGCTGTAGGGCGCGAAGGCGAAGGGCGGCGGAGGCCGATGGCCTCCGCCGCCCTTCGGTGATGTCAGTGCCGTTCCCCGGTGAGGCGGTGCCGCACGTACGTCAGCACCGCGCCGGCCGTCGTGAGGCCGTCCAGGTCGTCGTCCGGGATCTCCAGGCCCAGGTCGGCCTCGAGTCGGGTGAACATCTCGTAGACCGCCAGCGAGTCGAGCCCCAGATCCGCGAACGTGACGTCCATCGCGGAGTCGTCGAAGACGACCCTCTCGTCGGTGCCCACGCAGGCGTCGACGCTCTTCTGCAAGTCGGCCACCGTGAATCTGCGCACCTCATCCTCCTTCTTCGAGTAGCCGTCAGGGCAACAGGGCGACCTGGCCGGCGTAGTTGAGACCTGCTCCGAACCCGACGAGCAGCGCCGGTTCGCCGCTGCGCGCCGTCCCCTCGCTCAGCAGCCGCTCCATGGCCAGCGGGATCGAGGCCGAGGAGGTGTTGCCGCTGCGGCACACGTCCGTGGCAACCGCCACGTCCGCGGGCAGACCGAGACGATCCGCCATAACCTCGATCATCCGCAGGTTGGCCTGGTGCGGGATGAACGCGGCCAGTCGCGCCGCGTCCACACCCGCCTGCGCCATGGCCTGCTGCCCGGCAGGCACGATCCGGCTCACCGCCCACCGGAAGACATCGCGGCCGTCCATCCGCATGTACGGGCGCGACCGGTCCGGACCGGCCCCCGCCCACTCGCCGTCCATGCGCAGCGCGCCGGCGTGGGAGCCGTCGGCCCCGCGCACGGCCGGCGCGATGCCGGGTTCGTCGGACGGCCCGACGACCACGGCGCCCGCGCCGTCCGCGAAGAGGAACGCGATGGCGCGATCCTCCGGGTCGACGATGTCGGTCATCCGTTCCGCACCGACCACCAGTACGTGCGCGGCGCCGCCGGAGGAGACGAGGTCGCCGGCGACCGCCAGCGCGTGGCAGAAGCCTGCGCAGGCCCCCGAGAGGTCGAAGGCGCCCGCCTGGTGCGCGCCCAGTGCGTGGGCGACGGCGACCGAGACCGGCGGTGTCTGGAGCAGGTTCGACATGCTGGCCACCAACACACACTCGAGCCGGTCGGGTTCCAGTCCCGCGTGGGCGAGGGCTTTGGCGCCGGCCGACGCGGCCATCACGGCGAGTGTCTCGTCGGGGGCCGCGAAGTGGCGGGTGACGATGCCGGAACGGCTCTCGATCCATTCCTCGGTGGAGTCGATGCGTGTACAGATCTCGGCGTTGGTCACCACCCGGCGGGGCCGGTAGGCACCGACGCCGAGGATCCGGCTGTACCGGTGTTCCGGCGTGCGCAGACGTGCATTCACCGGTGTTCCCCCTCGGTGGCGGCTCGCGCGGGTGATGGTGGCGAAGCCAGGTAGCGGTCGATGACCGTGCGGTAGTAGGCCGGGTCGGCGACCCGTGCGTGGACGCTGGGCTGCAACGCCGCGAGCCGCTCGACGGACACGGTGTAGGCAGCGGCGGCATGGCGGTACGTCTTGTGCGCGACGGTGCCCAGTGACCGCTCGATGTGGGCCACGATCTCCTCGACGGGCACCGAGGTGCCGGACGCCACGTTGATCACCTGTCTCGGTTCGGCGACGGCCAGCAGGCCGTCGAAGAAGGCGACGGCATCCCGGACGTCGAGCACGTCGCGGTAGGCGCCGCGGTGCACGACCACCGAGCCGCCGCGGATCTGCTCGGTCAGCGAGGGCAGCAGCTGGTGCGGCCGTTGGCCGGGGCCGACCAGATGGGTCGTGCGGAGGACGAGGTGGTCGGCGCGGGAAGCCGCCAGGACTGCTTCCAGGGCCAGCTTGTGCCGGGCGTAGGCCGAGCCGGGGAAGACGGGTTCGTCCTCCCGTCCGCGGCACCCCCGCGCCCCGTACATGCCGGCGGAACTGGTGGAGAGGTACACCAGCCGCCGCCCGTCGGCCGTGCAGCGCCTGATCACCGAGTAGAGCAGGTCCGCCTCCCGTGCGAACTGGTCCTCCGAGAGCGATCCGGCGCTCGACACCCCGGCGGCGAACACCACTGTGTCCGGGTGGCGGTGCGCGAACGGACGCAGGTGCCGGGCGATGAACCCGTTTCCGATGATTTCCATGGGGCGCCGGTCCCTCCTCACGTGTGCCGGGCCTTCGGGGACGAGCCTGGTGCCGGGTGCTGGCAGGTCGCTGGACGGGAGGCGGCTGCCGGGCGCACGTGGCGAACCGCCCGTCCACGGCGCGTCCAGTGGGACCTGGGACGGTGCGAGCCGGTCACGACTGCTCAAAGAGGGGAGCGATGATGGAGTCACATGCCCGCAGCTTCGAGGAACTGCGCAAACTCGTCGGGGGAGGTTCGCCCGAGGATGCGGCGGCGAGGGCGCAGGAGGCGTTCGGCAGCCCGGACGCCGCCTTGGACGCGCTCTTCGCCCTGTATCAGGGGGCGTTCGTCCCGCAGCGGGCTTCCGGCGCCGCGGGTGAGTTCCGGTTCGACGTCGCGACGTCGGCGGGGACGCGGCAGTACACGGTCTCGGTGGGCGACGGCCGGTGCCGGATCCGCCGGGGCGCGGACACCTCGCCCACCGCCGTCACCACGATCAGCCTGGGCGACCTGCTGTTGCTGTCCACGGGGCTGGCCACCGGATTCGAGCTCAGCGCGCAGCGGCGACTGCGCACCGAGGGAGATGTGGTGACCGCGATCAGATTCAAGGACTGGTTCGACCTCGGCTGAGAAAAGTACGCGCGGGAGGGGAGGCGGATGCCTCCCCTCCCGCCGCGCGGGGGATGTCGTTCCCGGTCGTGCGGTCAGCGGCCCGCTGCCAGCTGCTCCAGCAGGGTTACGGTCTCGGCTGGCGACGGCATGGCCCTCATCTCCTCGCGCAGCCCCCGCGCGGCCCGGGTGTAGGCAGAGTCCTCCAGCAGATCGGCGACCGCCTGCCGCAGGCCCTCGACGCCGTTCTGCTTCTCCACGGTGTCCAGCGCGATGCCCGCGCCGACGGCGGCTATCCGGTCGCCGAAATCGAACTGGTCGAGGAACTGGGGCACGACGAGCTGCGGCAGTCCGAAGGAGGTGGCGGTCAGGGCCGTGCCGGCGCCGCCGTGGTGCACGACCGCGTCGCAGTGGTGGAGGAAGAGCTGGAGCGGCAGGGAGTCCACCAAGCGCACGTTGCCGGGTACGTCTCCGACCAGGGGCAGGTCCGACGACGACACCGCGACGACCACCTCGGTCCGGTCGATGCCGCTGACCGCTTCGATGAGTCGGCGAAGCAGTGGCATGCCGTTGAGCGCGATGGTCTGGTTGCCCAGGGAGACACAGACGCGGCGCACGTCACGCGGCATGTCGACGGCCCAGTCGGGAAGGGCGCCGGTGCCGTTGTACGGGACGAACCGCAGTGGCTGGGCGCCGCCGATGCCCGGGTACTGGAGGGTGGGCGGGCAGGGGTCCAGGGTCAGGGCCGGTTCGGGCAGGCCGGACTCCAGGCCGAGGCGGTCCGCGGTCCTGGACAGCACCTCTCTGGCCGTCCCGTCGAAGCGCCCGGTCAGTCCGTTGACTCCGAGTCCGTGCCGCACCGAGGGGATCTTCAGGACCCCGCCGGCCAGACGGCCGGTGAACTCGAACGGCTCGGAGACGATCAGGTCCGGCCGCCAGGCCGTGGCGAAGTCCACGTACCTGTCGACGGCGTACTGGGTGAAGGTGGCCCAGGTGCGCGCGGCTATCGCGGCCATGACCTCACCCTGCCGGCCCCACGCCTCGATGGGCGGCTGGTCGTCGGGCAGTCGCTCGCGCAGCATGGCCAGCTGGTCCAGGTGCTCGCCCACCGCGTGGGCGGGCAGGCCCGCGCCGCGGATGACCGGCACCAGGTCCGGCTGGCTGACGACCACGACCTCGTGGCCCGCCGCACGCAGCCCCCAGGCCAGCGGGACCATCAGGGTGACGTGTCCCGGTGCCGGGATGGCTGTCATGAGCACTCGCATGTGATCTCCATAGCGTCGAGGTGATCGCGGGACGTGGAAACGGAGGGCTCGTGATGCTCTCAAGGCGTACTCGCAGGGGGCTGGACGCCGGGGCGGCGGCCGTATCCGGCAGGGGTCCGCTCAACGGTCCCGGAGGGCCAGCACCATCTGTACGCCGGTCCCGGTGAGCATCTCCTCCTGGCCGACGCGGACGGTGAATCCCCGCCGGGTCAGCCCCTCCACGACGGCCGCCAGCCGGCCGTTCCTGTCGTGGACCTCCGCCACGACACGGCGGATCCGGGGCCAGTCGCTCTCTTCGATGCCGTCCAGGACGTCCTGTTCGGCACGCTCTACGTCGATCTTGAGCAGCGCGATCTCGTCGACGCCGTGCTCGGCCATGGCGGCGGTCACGGTGGTGACGTCCACCTGGTACCGGCGGCCCTGGTACATCGTCTCCCCCAGGGCGCGGGCCGTGTCCTCGTCGATGCCGGTGTTGGCCAGATAGGTCATGAGGTGGCGCCGGTCCTCGTCCTCGTCGGGGTACAGGCTGCTCTGCGCGGGCGACCGCGGATAGTACGTCAGCTCCCCCGTGCCCGGACGGGAGCCGACGGCGACCTGGACGGCAGTGATGCCGGTCCCGTGCCGGCGCGTGTTCTCCCGCAGGCAGGCGAAGCAGTCCTCGGCCGGTTCGAAGGAGTACACCCGCAGGCCCGGGACGAGGTCGGAGAAGAACAGGGCGGCCAGACCCAGGTTCCCGCCCACGTCGAAGACGACGTCCCCGGCCGCGAGGCCCTCCACGCCCCTGGCGTACAGGTCGTTCCCGGTGACCTCGCGCCACAGCACGGCCGCCTGGTCGGGGTCCGGGGCCACGATCCTGCGGCCGTCGGGAAGTGCGATCTCGTGGGCGGCGTCCGTGCGTGCCGCGTCCGTTTCCGGCATCCGCTTCTCCTCGTGCTGTCCGCTGTCCTCGGGTTCGCCTGTGGGTGATGTCAACTGCCGTACGTCTCACGCAGGTACCGCGCCGGTGCATCGCTGTCGCCGGGGCCGATACGGCACCCGAGGTAGCCGTCGGGCCGGATGAGCAGCGTCTCGCCCTCGGCCAGGGCATACGGGTCCGCCGGGTTCCCGGCGGCCGTGGCGGCGGGTCGCGTGCCCCTCACCCCGTGCGGCAGGCCGGTCCGCGATACGGCGGCGACGGACACCCAGTCACCGTGGCGCAGTTCGTCGTAGAGGGTGGTGGGGTCGCCGTCCGCGCCGGTCAGCGCGATCTGGGGGGCGCGGTCACCGGCCCTGAGACCGGGGCGTTCGGCCCACTGGCGGCTGAGCGTGCTGTCCCGGTAGTCCACGGCCTGGTCCGACCGTGCCTGCTGCTGCCTGCGGACTCCCACGGTGACGGCCTCGGCAGTGGGTGGGGTGCCGACGCCTCCCCAGAACGAGCGCTCGGTGCGGCGCAGCAGGTCGTGGGCGACCGGGAGCCGTTCGGCCGCGTAGGTGTCCAGCAGTTGTTCGCCGGCGCCGCCGACGACGGCCGCGAGTTTCCAGCCGAGGTTGAATGCGTCCTGGATACCGGTGTTCATCCCCTGGGCGGTGACCGGCATGACGGTGCGGGCGGCATCGCCGGCCAGCAGGCAGCGGCCGTACCGGAACGAGCCGGCGATGCTGTTGTGCAGCCGCACCCGCCAGCTGTGGCGGGGTGACCGGAGCCGGATGTCCGGCACGCCGGAGAGCTTGCGTACGTACGCCTCGACCTCTTCCACGGACGGATCGCTCCGGTCCCCGGGGTCCGGGTCGGCGACAGCCGCGAAGAGCCGGCGCCGGCCGTCGGGCAGGGGCAGGACACCGAGGAACCCGTCCGGGGTCAGGTGGAGGTGTGCCTCATCGGCGCCGTCGCCGGGCAGTCCCTGCGCGACGGCGTCCACCTGCACGAGCTGGGTGCCCGTGAAGCGCCGGGTGTGCCAGGGCACGCCCAGTGCCTCTCGGGTCATGCTGTGGGAGCCTTCGGCGGAGACCACCCACTGCGCCCGGACGATCTCGCGGGTTCCCGTGACGTGGTCCAGGGTGAGGGTCACGCCCTCGGCGTCCTGTTCCAGTCCGGCCGCGCGCACGCCGCGCTCGACCTCGGTGCCCAGTTCCCGCAGCCGCTCCGTCAGGGCCCGCTCGGTCTCCTGCTGGCCGATCAGCAGCGGCAGCGGATACGGCGTGTTCCCCTCGCCCAGTTCGACGGCCAACTCGGGGCCGCCGAAGGGGTGGTAGACCCTGCGCCGGTAGCTCACCGCCCGTGACGCGAAGTCGGCCATGGGCAGGCCCATCAGATCGAACGTCTCCAGGGTGCGCTGCCACACGGTGCAGCCGCGCGTGCCCGGGCGCGGTTCGGCCCTGCGGTCCACCACCCGGCACTTCACGCGCCGTCTGGCGAGTTCGACCGCCACGGACAGCCCTACGGGGCCCGCCCCCACCACCACCACTTCAGTCGCCGCCACCATGACCGTCGTGCCTCCTCACTGGATCCCCCGCCACAGCGGAACCGGCCGGTGCGGCCCGGACCGGACCGGTCGGGGCTCCATGGACACCCGTCCGCTCCTCGCCTACGGTGGACCGCGACCGGCTTCCCACGGCCCTGTCGGCGAGTCCCTGTCAGCGCGGTGCACAGGGTGACGCGGATCTCCGGAACCGCGTTCCCAGCCTCACCCGAGGCGCTGGACGCTCGATCGACGCGCGATGGCAGCGCGCGATCCACAGGAGGACTCCTATGGGCCGAACCATCTTCCGCAACGTGCGTGTCTTCGACGGGCAGTGCGTCCGTGCCGAGGACACCGTCGTCGTCGCCTCCGGCCGTATCGAGGCGGTCGGCAGCGAGTTGCCGGTGCCCGCCGGCGCCGAAGTGGTCGAGGGCGGCGGACGCACTCTGCTGCCCGCACTCATCGATGCCCACACCCACGTGGTCGGGGACGCCCTGCGGCAGGCACTGCGGTGGGGCGTCGGCACCGAACTGGACATGGCCAACTTCCCCGACGCGGTCGCCGCCGCGAAGAAGGAGCAGGACGGGCCGCTCGGCTCCTCGATCGCGGACCTGAGGTCCGCCGGGTGCGCCGCCACCGTGCCCGGCGGCCACGGCTCCGCGCGCTTCCCGGACATCCCGACGCTCACCGAGCCCGAGGAAGCGGCCGGTTTCGTCGAGGCGCGCATCGCCGAGGGCTCGGACTACATCAAGGTGCACTACGACGACGGCCAGGTCTCCGGACGGATGCACGGCACCGAGCTGCCGGTCATCCGCAAGGCCACCATGGCGGCCGTCATCGCGGCGGCCCGGGACCGCGGCCTGCTCACCCTGGTGCACACCGGAACCGTACGGGCCGCTCTCGACGCCGTGGAGGCCGGCGCGCACGGGCTCGCCCACCTGCTCGTCGACGAGGCGCCCGGGCAGGGGTTCGGAGAGGCGCTCGCGCGGCACGGGGTCTTCGCCGTGCCCACGCTGACCATGGTCGAGTTGTTCTCCGGCAGCCCCGCGCTCGGCACGCTCGCCGACGACGACACCGTGGCGCGCCATCTGTGCGCGCGGGACCGGGAATTGCTGGAGCGGCACCGGACGGGCAGGGCACGGCGGCTCGCCGTCGACCTCGGTGCCGCGCAGGCCGCTGTCCGCTCGGCCCACGCCGCGGGCGTGCCGCTGCTCGCCGGGACCGATTCGGTGATGTGGCTGCACGGCATCGGACTCCACCGCGAGCTGGAGTTGCTGGTCCAGGCCGGACTCACCCCCGGCGAGGCGCTCACCGCGGCGACCGCGACTCCCGCGGCGGTCTTCTCCTTGACCGACCGGGGCCGGATCGCGCCGGGCCTGCGCGCCGATCTCCTCCTGGTCGACGGCGACCCCACACGGGACATCCGGGCGAGCCGGGCCGTGTCCGGCGTGTGGAAGCGCGGGGTCAGGGTCGTGCGGCAGCCCGTCGAGGAAGGCCGCGGCTGAGCCGTCCGCCGGACCGACGCCCGTACCGCGCCGTGTCCAGCCGGAGTCCAGCGGCACGGGTGACCGTGGCCGGAGCGCCGGTCCGGCGCCGTGCGCCCACACCCTGCGGCGGGCACCATCCCGAGTGACGGAGCGGACGATGTCCACGATCCTCCTGGCCACCCTCGCGGCCAGCGGCCATGTCAATCCCTGCGGCCCCGTCGCAGCGGAGCTGACCGCCCGCGGGCACCGTGTCGTCTGGTACACGGGCACCCGATACGCGGACCGAGTGGCGCGCTCCGGTGCCCAGTACGCCCCGCCGGAGCGGGGCGCGTTCGTCGACCTGGACCGGTTGACCGACGAGCACCCCGAGTTCCTCGCGCTCCCACCGGAGGCCCGCGGGGCGTGGTTCACCGAGCGGGTCTTCGTCCGGCCGGTGCCGGGCCAGTACGAGGACCTGCGCACGCTGATGGCACGGTACCGGGCTGATGTCCTGCTCGCCGACTCCACACTCATCGCCGCCTCCCTGATGCACGAGCTGCACGGGGAGTTGTGGGCGACGATCAGTGTGGCGCCGCTGGCGATCCCGGATCCGCTGGTGCCGCCGTTCGGCAAGGGCTGGCCGCCGGGCGGGCAGCCCTGGCGGCGGGCACGGCGCCGGTACGCCGAAGCGGTCGAGCGCCGGCGCTTCCCGGAACCGTTGCGGCTGATGAACGTCATCCGCGCAGACCTCGGTTTGCCGCCGCTCCGCAGCAGTCCGTTCGACGCCAATCTCACCCCCTACCTGTACGCGCAGGCCACCGTGGAGGAGTTCGAGTACCCGCGGGCCAGGCTGCCCGAGCAGGTGCGGTTCATCGGGCCGCTGCTCCCCGCCCCGCCGCCCTCCGGCCCGCTCCCGCGCTGGTGGCCGGAGCTGGCCGAGGGCCGGCCGGCCGTCCTGGTCACGCAGGGGACGGGCGCCCGCGACCTGGGCGAGCTGGTGGTGCCGGCCGTCCGAGCGCTCCGGGACCAGGACATCACCGTCGTCGTGACCACGGCGGGCGCGTCCCATGAGGCGCTGCGCCCCGGCTCGCTGCCGGCCAACGTCCATGTCGAACCGTTCCTGCCCTACGCCCGGTTGATGCCGCACCTGGACGCCATGGTCACCAACGGCGGGTACGGCACCGTACAGCTCGCGCTCGCGCACGGCGTCCCGATCGTGGCCTCGGGCGTGACCGAGGACAAGCCGGAGGTGTGCGCACGCATCGCGTGGAGTGGCACCGGCGTCGACCTGCGGCGGCGGCGCCCGCCGGAACCCCTCCTCGCCACGGCCGTGCACCGCGTGCTCACCGACCCCGCGGTCCGGCGGGCGGCGTCCGCGATGCGTGCCGCGTTCGCCGGACGCCAGGCGCCACGGGAGCTCGCGTTGCTGCTCGAACGGCTGATCGAGACCCGCCGTCCGGTGACGGCGCCCGGCGGGTGACATCACGCCCGCCCGTCAGTCCCACCGTACGCCCCGACACCGCCAGGAGACCCACGTGATGAACGACCGTCCGCCGCTGCCGTTCCCCTTCCCGTCCGCCGAACCGTGGCGACCTGCACCGCAGTTCGCGGAGCTGCGCGAGACGGACGGCCTGCGACGCGTGACCCTGCCCACCGGGGACAGGGCCTGGATCGCCGTTCGCTACGAGGACAACCGGCGCCTGCTCTCGGACCCCCGCTTCAGCCGGGCCGCCGCCGCGCGGGCCCACGCCCCCCGGGCCCGGCGCACCGCACTCGAAGCCCGTTCGCTCACCACCATGGACCCGCCCGAACACACCCGGTTGCGCAGAATCGCCATGCGGGCGTTCACGACCCGGCGGGTGGACCTGCTGCGGCCGGGCATCCGCCACACCGTCGACCGACTGCTGGACGCCATGGCGGTGGCCGGCCCGGGTGCCGATCTCGTCGCGGCGGTGGCCAGGCCCCTGCCGGTCACGGTGATCTGCGAACTGCTCGGAGTGCCCGCCGGGGACCAGGAGCGGTTCGGGACCTGGACCAAGGACTACCTGAGCGTCACTGACCGCACGGCAGGGCAGATCGAAGCAGCCGCTGCGGCGCTCAAGGAGTACCTGGCCCGTCTGATCGCCGAGAAGCGGCGCTGGCCCGGCGCCGGGGTGCTCAGCGACCTGGCCAACGCACCCGAAGAGGAGCGGCTGGACGAGGAGGAACTGGTGACGTTCGGGGTGACCCTGCTGGTCGCCGGGGTGGAAACGGTCGCCCATGAGATCAGCGGTGGCGTCCTGGCTCTGCTGGAGCACCGGCACCAGTGGGACCGGCTGCGCGAACAGCCCTCGCTGCTCGACGGCGCGGTGGAGGAACTGGTCCGCTACACCCCGGCGGCGGTCAGCGGCGGCACCGTCCGCATAGCGCTGGAGGACGTCGAACTGGGCGGCGTTCTGGTACGCCGGGGGGAGGCGGTCCTGCCGGCCGTGATCTCGGCGGACCGGGACGCCACCGTGTTCACCGGCCCCGACGAGCTGGACGTGACGCGACACCCCAATCCGCACCTCGGCTTCGGTCACGGCCCCCACCGCTGCCTCGGTGCTCAACTGGCCCGCGCGGAGCTGAGCATCACCCTGGGCGCGCTGATCGCCCGGTTCCCCGGGCTGCGCCTCGCCGTGCCCGTGACGGACCTGGAGTGGGAGCTGCGCACCATGCAGCGGGGACCGAAGGCCCTGCCGGTCCTGTGGTGAGCCACGCACGGGAGGGGTGAGGGCGGCGGGGAGAGGAACATCCTCTCCCCGCCGCCCTCACCCCTTGTTGCGGCGTGCCCGCACCGGGGACGGCCGCCCGCACGCGGCCCGCCGTCACTCGTAGCAGTCGTCCGGTCCCGTGCGCAGTGCCGGCCACTGCTGGGCGTCGTGCCCGCGCACGAGCAGCGCGTCCTCCGCCTTCGCCAGTGCGACCAGTTTGCGGGTGCTGGCGCGCACCGCGGACTCGTTCACATCGAAGGGGGTCATGGCCCGGGCGTCAGGGTCGAGATGCTCACCCGACGGGATGGCGTCGCCCGCGAGCAGCACGGCACCGGTCCGGGGCAGTCGTACGAGGACCGACTGGTGGCCCTCGACGTGTCCCGGGCTCTCCACGAGGTCCAGACCGGGGAGCAGCTCCGTGTCGCCGTCGACCAGCCGGTACTTCAGATGGGGCTGGTCCCAGGCGGCCCTGGCCAACTCCACCCGGGCCGGCACGCCCGCCCTCGCCCGCTCGTAGTGGCGGCGCTGGATGACGAACTCCGCGTCCGGGAAGAGGTCGTGGTTGCCGGCGTGGTCGGGATCCAGGTGGGTGCAGACCACCAGCGCGATGTCGGCGGGGCGCAGTCCGACGGCCGCGAGCCTGGCCTCCACGCCTTCGTCCGGCCCGACAGTGACGAAAACGCGGGGGCCCGACGCGGTCCGCGGAAAACCACTGTCGACGAGCACGTTGGTGCCGTCGTCGGCCTGGACGAGGTAGCCGGGCACCGGCGCGCCGACCGGGTTGGTGCCGAGTTTGAACAGGTGCAGCCTCATCCCGCGCTCCCCGTCGTCGTGGTGGACCCTGCCGTGGCGCGCGGGGCGGCCGGGCGGCCGAGAAACGTGCCCAGCGTGCCGGTCAGGGCGGCGCCGGAGGAGGATCCGTCGAAGCGCTCCAGTACGTAACCGTCCGGGCGGACGAGGACCGCGCCGGTCGGCGGCACCCCGTGAACCTCAGCCCACCGGCCCAGGGGATCGGCCAGGCCGTGGGCGCCTATGCGGTGCGCCGTCACGAGGGGTGAGAGACGGCGGGCGGCTTCGTACCAGTGCCGCGCTTGCTCTCCCGCCACCAGGACGATGCCCCTGCCGTCGTACAGGTCCAGGGTGGAGATCCGGTTTCCGTCGCGCTCCAGCCACATGTGCGGTGCCCGCGTGCCCGGCGTTCCCGTGAGCCGCCGCACGAGTGCGCCGTCGTCGGTGGTGCCGGGCGCCGGGTAGCGGCAGCCGAGCGCCACCGCGTGATCCGGCAGTATCGTTCCGGCCGGTGCCGTCGCCTTGCGGCCGGGGCGGTCCAGGGAGCGGAGCACCGCCTGCTCCACCGTGGCCCGGGCGGCGGGCAGCCGTTCGCTCTCGTAGGTGTCGAGCAGGTGCGCGTCCGCGTCGCCGCGCAGGACGGCGGCGAGCTTCCAGGCGAGGTTGTGGGCGTCCTGGACCCCGGTGCTCGAGCCGAAGGCACCTGTGGGCGGCATGGCATGAGCCGCGTCGCCGGCCAGAAAGATCCGCCCGCGGCGGAATCTGGCGGCCACCAGTGCCGCGGCATCCCACGGCTGGGCCCCGAGGATCTTCACCGGCAGCTCCGGTACACCGGCTGCGGCCCGCACGGCCGCCTCGCACCGCTGCTCGTCCCAGGGCTCCCGGCTCGAGCCGAGCGGCACGTGCAGCAGCCAGCGGTCCTTGTTGTTGACGGGGAGCAGGCCCGCGGTCACGTCGGCGTTGTGCACGTAGGCCATCAGGAAGCGCCGGTCGCCGAGGACCTCGGTGAGATCGGCGCGGAAGTGGATGTTGAGGTAGCGGGCCAGGACGCCCCGCCCGGACCGGGGGATGCCCAGCTCCCCCCGCAACGGGCCGGCGGCACCGTCGGCCGCCACCAGGTAGCGCGCCCGCACGGTGTACCGCTCGTCGGTGGCCAGGTCGCGCACGGTGGCCGTGACACCGTCGGCGTCCTGGGTATGGGCGATCAGCTCGTGCCCGAAGCGCAGGTCGGCCCCGGCCTCCTCGGCGCGTTCGCGCAGCAGCGGTTCCAGTTCGTCCTGTTCGCACAGGGTCCATCCGGTGGGGCTCAGGTCTTCGGTGCCCTCCTCCAGGTAGCCCGGCAGGAACTCCCGCTGCCGGTGGCCGGCGAGCGAGTCGAGCTGGACGATGCCACTGTTATCGGCCAGGGCGCGGGCGGACTCGGTGGCCCGTATCCGCTCCTCGAGTCCGACCTGCCGGAACAGCTCCATCGCCCGGACGTTCACGCCTCTGGCCCGGGGGTGGGCCGAGGTACCGGGACGGCGTTCGACCAGGAGAGGCCGTTGGCCCTGCCAGGTGAGGAACACCGCCGCGGACAGGCCGACGAGTCCTCCCCCCACGACGAGCACGGGGGTTCGTACGTCTGTCATGTCTCTCCCTCTCAGGATGCGTCCGGGCGTCATACAGGCCGGGTCGTCCGGGCGGCGGCTCGAACGGCGCTCAGCAGGGCAGCCTGGCGCAGGATCTGCGTGTACTCCTCCTCGCGGGCCGCTGCCGGACCACGGGTGAGGTGCGCGAAGTGGTCGGCCACACGGGCGAACTGGTCCTCGGCGCCCAGCACGAAGTGCTGGAGGTGGTCCTGCCGGGCCAGCCGCGTCACCGGCCGGGCGGTGGCCGGCGGCGAGAAGGGCTGTTCGAGGACGAGCCGCCCCGTGCTGCCCCACAGGGAGCAGTGGCTGCGGTAGCTGTGCTCGAAGCCGAAGCTCAGCTCGGCCGTGGCACCGCAGGGCGATGCCAGCAGGGCGCTCCCGGCCACGTCCACCCCTCGCTCCCGGTCCAGGCGCAGGGTCGAGCCGACCACCTCCAAGTCGTCGCCCAGGTACATCAAGGCCGCCCGTACCGGATAGGCTCCGACGTCCAGCAGCGCTCCGCCGCCGAGGTCCCGGCGGTAGCGGATGTCCGCCGGTGGCCGCGGCGGGATACCGAACGACGCCTGGAAAGCTCTCAGTTCGCCTATCTCATCGCCGTCCAGTCGTCGTCGGGCAGCCGCGTGCTGGCCGTGGTGGACGAAGGCGAAGTTCTCCATGAGCGCCAGCCCGCGCTCACGCGCCAGGCCGACCACCTCGTACGCCTCGGCGAGCGTGACGGTCGCGGACTTCTCCACCAGCACGTGCTTGCCCGCCCTCAGGGCACGGAGCGTCCACCGGGCGTGCAGGCCGGTGGGCAGCGGGATGTAGACCGCGTCGATGTCGGGCCGGGCGAGCAGCCGCGCGTAGTCGTCGACGGCCTCGCAGCCGAACCGCGCGGCGAACGGCGCGGTCCGTGCGGGGTCCCGGCCGGCGATCGCGGTGACGCGTACGCGGGATCCGGCGGCCAGGGCGGGCAGCATCCTGCGTGCGGCGATATCCGCGCATCCGAGCACGCCCATGGTGACCGGTGCCCTGCCGGTCCGCTCCTCGGGAAGGGTGCCGCTCACCAGACGCCTTCCCACAGCGACTGCAGGCAGGAGATGAGCGTGCGGGCCTCGACGCTGACGTAGGTCCCGTACCTCAGCAGACGCTTGAGCTGACGCATCGTCATCCAACGCATGGTGTCGGGCTCGGCGACGGGGAAGTCGTCACCGGCCTCGACCACGAGGTACCGGTTGTCACGCCGGTAGAACCTGCCGCCCTCCTCGGGGAGCACGGTGTCGAACCGGATGCTTGCGGGGTCGGCGCCCAGCACGTGATCCAGCAGCGGGGGCCACTCGCCGGGCGGCAGCGCGCGCCAGTCGCGCGAGACGCAGCTCACGGTCGGCGCCAGCTCGATGCCGTCGCGGAGTCCGGGCTGCGCCTTTCCCTGCACCAGCACGTGCAGAACACCGTCGATGCGCCGGACCATGAACGCCGCGACGCCCTGGCCGGGGAACTCCAGCATCGGCTGGGTCCAGTGAGTCACCTCCCGGGTACCGGCGCTGACCGAGACGGCGATCACCCGGTGGCACCGTCCGGAGGGCTCGCTGATGGCGTCCTCGCTCCGCCGCCAGCCCGCCAGCGCGCTCAGGGGGATCAGCCGGGCGGACCGGGAGGTTCCCGTGCGCAGGTCGGTGAGCCAGGTGAGCAGTTCCAACTCGTCGTGGCGGACGGACGCGCCGGGGCTCAGGGAGCGGGTCAGTGCCTCCTGGAAAGGGTCGGCGCTGGGCACAGTGGGACCGTCGCCGGGCGTCCGCCCCCGGCCGAGCGGCAGGCAGGCCAGCACGGTGCGGACATCCATGTTGACCACGTGATCGAGACCCATCAGGCTGTGGACCTGACCCAGTGTCATCCAGCGGTGGCCGCGGCCCACGGCGACGTCCTCGAATACCTCGACGGCCATGTTGCGGTTGCGTTTGTGCAGGAAGCTGTCGCCTTGCTCGGACTGGAGCGTGTCCACCAGGACCCGGCCGCGGCCCGGGCCGGTGAAGTGCTCCAGATAGTGGGTGCCGCCACCTCCGTGGACGCGGGTGTAATTGCTCAGTGTGGCCTGGACGGTGGGGCCCAGCTGCACCAGGCCGGTGTTGCCCGGTTCCATCTTGGCCTGCATGAGCAGGTACGGCACACCGTCGAACTCGCGGACCAGGATGCCGAGGATCCCGTGTTCCGGCTGGCTGATGATGGGCTGGGTGAAGCCGCCGACGGGCCAGTCCTCGCCGGTCACCCGCACTCCCTCGACGGTGAAGAACCGCCCGCTGCGGTGCACGAGGTTGCCGGTCCCCTCGTGGAAACTCCACTGGTCCAGCTCGGCGAAGGGGATGCGGGAGACGGCGATCCCGCCGTCGCGGCGTTCCCGTGCCAGCCAGGGCACCACGTCCTTTGTGGGGAGACCGGGAGTGTCCCTGATGGCCGCTGATCGGGCCAGCCGTTCGGCCAGGGACGCTGCGGCCCCCGGCCGGGTGCCCGGCGCGGCGGTGTGCGGCATGGTGTCTCCTTCGGTAGGTCGGCCGGCCCTGGCCTCAGTCAGTTCAGCCGGACCCGGCTGTGGTCGCCCACGATCAGCTGGTTGCCGCGCGGCGTCGGAGCCGCGGGGGACACCTCCACGTCCCTGCCGATGAGCGAGTTGTGGATCCGGCGCACCCCGCTGATGGACGAGCGGTCCATGACGATGGAGTACTCGAGCTCCGTGTGGTCCAGCCGGCACCCGGCACCCACCGACGTGAACGGGCCGATGTAGCTGTCCTTGACCACCGTGCCCGGGCCGATGGAGAGCGGACCCACCAGCCTGGAGCGCAGTACGACGGTGTCCTCGGCGATGTCCAACCGCCCGATGACCTCGCTCTCGGCGTCCACCGTTCCCAGGACGCGCGGCTCGACGGTCTCCAGGACCATGCGGTTGCACTCGAGCATGTCCTCGACCTTGCCCGTGTCCTTCCAGTAGCCGGTGATGATGTGCGAACGCACGTCGGCACGCTGGACGATCAGCTGCTGGATGGCCTCGGTGATCTCCAGCTCGCCCCGGAGGCTGGGCCGCAGACCTTCGACGACCTGGTGGACGGCCGGGGTGAACATGTAGATCCCGGCGAGGGCCAGGTCGCTCTTGGGACGGCTGGGTTTCTCCGCCACGCCCACCACCCGGCCGTCGGCGTCCAGTTCGGCCACCCCGAACTGCGTCGGGTCGGCGACCTTGGTCAGCAGGACCTGCGCGTCGGGTCGCTGGGACTGGAAGTCGGTGACAAAACCGCGTATGCCGTCGATGACGAAGTTGTCCCCGAGGTACATCAGGAAGTCGTGGCCGCCGAGGAACTCGCGGGCGATCAGCACGCAGTGCGCGAGGCCCAGCGGTGCCTCCTGCGGGATGTAGGTGACGGACAGGCCGAATGCCGAGCCGTCGCCCACCGCGCGGCGCACCTCGGCCGCCGTCTCGCCCACGACGATGCCGACATCGCGGATGCCGCTCTCGCGGATGGCCTCCAGGCCGTAGAAGAGGACTGGCTTGTTGGCGATGGGGACGAGCTGCTTGGCGGAGGTGTGGGTGATGGGCCGCAACCGCGAGCCGGTACCTCCGGCGAGGACGAGGGCCTTCATCGCGCACCCGCCCCGGACGGCTGCCAGACGGCCGGGTCCTCCACGACCGGACGGCGTCCCAGCAGGGGCTCCCACCACTCGGGGTGATCGCGGTACCACCGGATGGTCTCCCGCAGGCCGGCGCCGAACGCGACGGTGGGCCGCCAGCCCAGGTCCCGCCTGATTTTGGTGGAGTCCAGCAGATACCGGCGGTCGTGTCCCGGCCGGTCCGCCACGGTCGTCTGCAAGGAGGTGGGCAGTTCCAGCTCGTCGAGCACCGCGTCGGCGATGTCCTGGACGCTCGCCTCCGCTCCGGTGCCGACGTGGTAGGTCTCCCCCGGCACCCCGTCGGCCAGCACCATGTCGATGGCCCGGCAGTGGTCGGAGACGTGGATCCACTCCCGCCGGTGGTGCCGGGAGGCGTACACGGGCAGGCTCCTGCCGCGCAGGGCATTGGTGACGAACAGCGGGATCACTTTCTCCGGGAACTGGAGCGGCCCGTAGTTGTTGGCGCAGTTGGTCACCGTGACGGGTAGCCCGAAGGTCTCGTGATAGGCCCGCACCGCGTGGTCGGCGCCGGCCTTGCTGGCGTTGTAGGGAGTACGCGGGCGGTAGGGGGAGTCCTCGTGGAAGGCGTCCGTGCTGTCGAGCGCAAGGTCCCCGTACACCTCGCAGGTCGAGATGTGGTGGAACCGTTCGACCCCGTGGCGCAAGGACGCCTCCAGGAGTCGCTGGGTGCCCATGACGTTGGTGTGGAAGAACCTGCCGGGGTCGAGGACGGCGAGGCTGTTGTGGGATTCGGCGGCGAAGTTCACCACGGTCCGGACGCGGTGGTCGCGCAGGATCTTCGCCACCCGGTCGCCGTCGCCGATGTCGGCGTGCACGAACACGATCCCGTCACGCACCCCGGCGAGGTTCTCCTCGTTGCCGGCGTAGGTGAGCGCGTCGAGGGCGACGACGGTGTCGTCCGGATGCTGCTCGCGCCAGTAGTGGACGAAGTTGGCACCGATGAATCCAGCCGCACCGGTGACGAGCAGGGTGCGGGAGGGGGCGGCAATGGACATCAGGGGGCTTCTTCCTTGTCGGAGCGTTCCGCGGGCCACCGCAGGTCCCGGCTCAGTTCGCTGATCAGTGACCGTTCGGCGGAGGTCGCCTCGCCACAGGTGAGGCGCTCGGGGCTCCCCGGGGGCGGCTCGGCCAGGGTCGGGATGCCGTAGTGACCCAGCAGGAACGCGGCCGCGGCGGGACTCTGGTGGAAGTCCTGCCACGGGGGCAGGGGGAAGTACGCCGCCCCCAGTGTCTGGAATCCTTCGGACACCCCTCGCCCCACCGCGCGCAGCAGGCGACGCATCACGGCTTCCCTTCCGCGCCGGGGACGGCGGCTCACGACTTGGTGAACGAGGCCGCGTCCCGGACCTCGTAGATCCCGTAGTGCCGGCTGCCGCCGCGGTCCTGGTATCGGCGCAACGGCGAGGTCTGCGAGCGGTGGGCGGCCCCCTGTTCCCAGTCGCGGAACGACTTGGCGTCCCGCCAGTAGCTCAGGACGGCAAAGATGCCGTCCTCCTCCTGGAGGGTGGAGTGAAGCAGTTCGCTGCGCAGCAGGCCGGGCACCTCGGCGAGGTCCTCGTTGATGCTGAGGAAAGCGGCCTCGAGAGGGGCGGGTCCCTCCTCGGGGGCCCGGCAGTACACGATCACCCGGATCTCGCGGTTCATACCGCCGCCTTCGCCGAGGGCAGATGGTGGACGACCCGCATGGTGGACATGGAGCCGCCGGAACGGTACGGGTGGAGCCTCTGGCGGTGCTCGACGTGCTGCTTGCTGTGTTCGAAGGCGCGGAAGCCCTGCTCGTCGGTCCAGTCGCTGATGATGAAGTAGACGTGCTCCTCCTCGGTCGAACGCAGCAGCCACTGACCCAGGTTGGCCGGGTCGGCGGTGACCGCGTGGCCTATCTCCAGCCAGGTCCGCTCGAAGTCGGCTCCCATGCCCGGGTGTGTCTGCACGCGCAGCAGGACCCGGAAGACGCCGTCGGCGCGCTCCATGTTCAGATTCCTCCGTCGACGTGGATGGTCTCGCCTGTCAGGTAGCCCGACGCGGAGCCGGCGAGGTAGACGACGACCGAGGCGACCTCGGCGGGAAGTCCGAGCCGGCCGAGCGCGGTCATGTGGCGGTACCTCTGCTGGAGGGCCTCGTACTCCTCGGGCGGTAGCTTGGCCGCCTCCTCGGTCTCGATCACGCCGGGGGCGACGACGTTGACGCGGATGCCCCGGGGCCCCAGCTCCTTGGCCAGGGAGCGGCTGAGCCCGATCACGCCGGCCTTGCTCGCGGTGTAGTGGGCCCGCAGCGGAAGGCCGACCGTGGCGACCCGGGAGCCGATGTTGATGACCGAGGCCTTCTCGGCGAGCAGGGGCAGCGCCTTCTGGGTGACCAGGAAGGGCGCGGTGAGGTTGGCGTCGAGGATGCGCCGCCACTCCTCGAGGGACAGCTCGGCGAAGGGCACGTGGGAGATGACTCCCGCGTTGTTGACGACGGTGTCGAGCCTGCCGAACCTGACCCTGCACTCCTCCAGCAGCCGGTCCACGTCCTCCGGGCGGCCGACGTCGGCTTTGACCACGTGGTGGTCACCGGGCAGTTCCTTCAGGACGCGGACGAGGCTCTGGGCGTCATCGTTGTCCTGGCGGTGGCAGGTCAGGACGTCGGCGCCCGCGGCGGCCAGGGCCAGTACCACGGCCCGGCCGATTCCTCGGGTGCCTCCCGTGACGAGCACGTGCTGCCCGTCCAGTGACAGGTTCATCGGGGCGTCTCCAATCGTCTTGGGTTCACAGGGAGAGTGCGGCGCCGACGGCGTTGGCCAGCAGTGCCGCGACCGCGAGCGCGGTCCTGACGAGGTTCCAGTTGCGCCATCGCACCCGGGGGTCGAGCCGGTCCCAGTCGAGCGGTACGGCACCCGGTTCGAGGGAGCCGACCCACTTGTTGATCGGCACGTTCCTGGTGACGGACACGACGATCGCGGCGAGGAGCAGGACGCCGGCAGTCCCGGCGGCGGCCGGGACCCGGCCGGTACCGAGGACGGCCAGGGCGGCGTCGCAGAGCATCGCGGTGATCATGCAGATCGGCATGAAGGGGTCGAAGCGGGTGACCAGGAACTGGTGCACCGGGACGTAGCGCTCGACCGGAAGGCTGAGGAGCAGCGGGGCTCCTCCCAGCGAGGCGATCATCAGTCCGCCGGCCGCCATCCCGCTCCCGACCAGGGCGAGCGGCAGCAGGATCTGGTTCATGACCCGGAACCGGTTGGCCGGCCGGCCGCCTGCTCGACGAGCTTCTTGATCCGGGCCATCTGCACCTTGGTATTGGCGTCGAGGTGCGCGGCCATCGCCTCGTCGTCGAAGGGCATCGTGGGCCGTACGTGGAACTCCTGGACCCAGCGCATCCGCACGCCGGCGTCGGTCTCCCGGTAGTCCCAGGCGATGTCCATGAACTCGAACGGGCCCGTCTCCACCCGGTGGGCGCGTACGGTGCGGGTGGCGGGGTCCGGCTTGCGCAGGGAGACCCAGCTCCAGACCTTGCCGTCCTCGTCGGGGTGCATGGTGAGCCGGAAGCGGACGGTTCCGTCCGGCGCCCGGTCCAGGATCTGGGCCGAGGCGTACTCGTCGAAGAGCTGCGGCCAGGACTCGATGTCGTTGGTCATCCGCCACACCAGTTCCATGGGCGCGTCGACGACCACGGAGTTCTCTGTCCGTGCGGCCATGGGTCAGCGTCCTTCCGGGAGGCGGTGGTCGATGTACTGGAGGACGGCCCGGGGGGTCGTCATGAGCTCCATGTGCTCGTCGGGGACGGGAACACCCAGGTCGTTCTGGATGCGGGCGGTGATCTCCAGCATCGCGAGTGAGTCGTAGCCCAGGCTGCTGAAAGGGGTGTCGAGGATGTCACCATCGAGGTCCACCGACTCGTCGACGCCCACGCTTTCCTGGAGCATCGATCTGAGTTCGTCGAGAGTGAATGCACTCACGGTCGTTCCTCCGCTCCTTCGTTGTGGTGTGGCTGCACTGCTCCGCACGTCATCCGGTCCGCCGCACGACGGCCACGGCGTTGAACCCGCCGTATCCCCGGGCCACGACCATGGCGGTGCGCAGGGGCAGTTCGCGCGGCTGGTCGAGGACCAGGTCCAGGTGGTGGTGGGCGGCCGGACCGGTGACGTGCACGGTGGGCGGGACGACCTGGTCGCGCAGGGCCAGCAGGGCGCCCGCGGTGTCGAGGGCGCCGGCCCCCGCGTACAGCCGGCCGGTCATGGTCTTGGGAACGGTCACCGGAACCCCGTGGGGGCCGAAGACGGCAGCGAGCGCCTGTGACTCCTGCTGGTCGCGCTCCGGGCTGCCGTGCCCGTCGGCGAAGACGACGTCGACGTCCTCCGGCCGCAGTCGCGCGTCTGTCAGGGACTCGCGCATGCAGCGGGCGAGCGACGGGGGCCGGTTCGATCCGGGAGGGGGGTCGAACGTCGCGGCGTAGCCGACGAGTTCGCCGTAGGGGTCGATGTCCAGCTCACGCGCGGCGTGGGCGCTCGCCAGCAGCAGGATCGCGCCGCCCTCGCCGGGGACGAAGCCGGATGCGCTGGTGTCGAACGGCAGATAGGCGCCGGCCGGGTCGGTGACCGGGGAGAGCTGTCCGGTGGGCAGCTGGGAGACGAAGCCGGCCGGGGAGAGCGAGGAGTCGGTGCCGCCGGTGACGACGAGACGGGCGCCGTCCCGCACCACGCGGCGTGCCTGCCCCAGCGCGTCCAGTCCGCCCGCCTGTTCGCTGACGATGACCCCGCACGGTCCGCGCATCCCGTGCCCGATGGAGATCTGGCCGGTGGTTGCGGCGTAGAACCAGGCGATGGACATGTACGGGCTCACGTCCCGCGGGCCGCCACGCCAGAGCTTCTGCAACTCGCGCTGGCCGAACTCGGCTCCGCCGGTGGCGTTGGCGGTGATCACGCCCAGCTCGTACTCCGGCAGCCGGGACGGGTCGACGGCCGCGTCGTCCAGCGCCATCCGGGTGGCCGCCAGGGCGAAGTGGCTCATGCGGGACGTCTCGACGACGACACGGGGCGAGACGTACTCCGTTGGATCGAAGTCCCTTATTTCACCAGCGAGTTGAGAGGGGTACGCGCGGGCGTCGAAGGTGCTGATCGTGTCGATGGCGCTCTTGCCCGCCAGCGTGGCCGCCCACCATTCCTCCGTGGCCTGCCCGTTGGGGGCCGTCACGCCGATGCCGACGAACACCGCGGCTGTGCCGCTCATGCGGCGGCCCTGCCGGGGCCGGCCAGCACGATGGCGCTCTGGAAGCCGCCGAACCCGCTGCCGACCGACAGCGCGACCGATACCTTCTGCTCGCGTGCCGTCAACGGCACGTAGTCCAGGTCGCATTCGGGATCGCGTTCCCTCAGGTTGGCGGTGGGCGGGACGGCGCCCCGCTCGATCGCCAGAGCGCAGGCGGCGACCTCGATGGAACCGATGGCCCCCAGAGAGTGTCCGACCACCGACTTGATGGAACTCATCGGCACCTCGAAGGCCCGGTTGCCCAGGCTCTTCTTGACCGCCGCCGTCTCGTGGCGGTCGTTCTGCCTGGTGCCGGAGCCGTGCGCGTTGACGTAGTCGATGTCCCGCGGGTCCACCCGGGCCTGGTTCATCGCGGCACCGATGGCCTCGGCCATCTCCCGGCCGTCCGGGCGCAGTCCGGTCATGTGGTAGCCGTTGGCACGGGTGGCGTAGCCGAGGATCCGCCCGTAGACCCGGGCGCCGCGGCGCCGGGCGTGCTCGGCTTTCTCCAGCACGAACATGGCGGCTCCTTCTCCGAGGACGAGCCCCCGGCGGCTGCGATCGAAGGGCCGGCATGCCAGCTCGGGTTCGTCGTTGTACGTGGAGGTGGCCTTGATCGCATCGAAGCAGGCCATGGTGATGGGTGAGATCGGCGCGTCGGCGGAGCCCGCGACCACCACGTCGGCGCTGCCCTCCGCCAGCAGCCCGGCCGCGTGACCGAGGGCGTCGATGCCCGAGGTGCAGCCGGAGGAGACCACCGACGCCGGGCCCTCGGCGCCGGCCCACCAGGCCACCTCGGCCGCGATCGAGCTGGGCACCAGGTAGTTGTACAGCTCGGGTACGGCGTAGGTGTGGTCCACGATCCACTGCCGCCCGTCGTCGCTGAGGACGCGGTACTCCCGCTCCAGGCCGGTGGTGCACCCCACGGCGTTGCCGACCGTCACGGCGAGGCGCCCCGGATCCAGTGCGCCGGTGTCGAGCCCGCTGTCGGTCACCGCTTCGTCCGTGGCGGCGACGGCGAACTGTGCGGCCCGGTCCATGCGCCGGGTGTGCTGAGGGGTCAGCCCGTGGACCTCGGGGTGGAAGTCGACCTCGGCGGCCACCTGGCAGCGATAGCCCGTCGGGTCGAAGTGGGTGACCCGACGAGTGGCCGCGCGTCCCGAGATGATCCGCTGCCAGAACGCGTCGCGCCCCACCCCGCCGGGGGCCAGCACGCCGATGCCGGTGATGGCCACGTCCATGCTCCTCATGTGCCCGCCCCGCCGGCCGGGGGGCCGCCGACCTGGAGCGAGGGCGCCTGCTCGGCACCGGGCAGGAACTCCGTGTCGACATGCCCCAGCTCGGGCCGGGGCGCCAGCGGCCCCAGGTGGAAGACGGCCTGTGCCTGCGCGGGGCCGTTGTTCACCAGCCGGTGCCGCAGCCCGATCGGGACCAGCGTCGAGTCGCCCGGTTCCAGGGTCAGCGTGGTGCCGTCGATGGTGATCTCGACGGTCCCGCGGACCAGATGCACGAACTCTTCGGAGTAGGGGTGGTAGTGCTCGCACACGTATTCCCCGGGCTCCAGCGTGACCGTCCCCATGAAGCCCGAGGTGGCGCCGACCGTCCGGGGACTCAGCAGGACCCGGACGTCCCCGCCCCTGCGCCGGTTGGGCGTGACGTCGGTGCGGGCCACCTTTGTCGCGTCGGAACTCATCGCTTCTTCTCCCACGTGTAGAAGGCCGAGGCCATGGCGTCCTTCGGCTCGCTCCACGCGGGGTCGTACGGCGTGATGTGCCGGGCGAGCCTGACGTGGATGTCCTCGTACAGCGGGTGGCTGCGCGCCCGGTAGAGGTTGGGGGTGATCTCCTGGTCGGCCTCCACGAGATGGAAGTACAGGTCGTGGAAGCGCCAGAGCGTGCGCCGGGAGACCCCGATCAGATCGGGCAGCTCCGAGGCGTCGGATTCGGCGAATATCTGCGCGACCGAAGCGGCCTGCGACGGTTCCATCCGGGCGACGATCAGGTTCTGGTGCAAGGGTTCCTCCCCCATACGGCGCGGTCCGAGTTGGCTACGGCGAGCCAGCCTGGGCGGTTCCGCTGGACAGGTGCTGACAGGTCGCTGGCGGGAGCACGGCGGCGCCCGTCCACCGAGCTGCGAGTCGCTCGACAGCGGTTCGCCCCACCTTCGGACCGGCGCCCGGCTGCGAGCGCCTGACCGTCGTCCCCGGGGAGGGCCCCGTATGGTGACCACTGGCACACTGCGGCCGCGGCCCGTGGCCTTGCTGTTCGCGGGCCAGGGCGCCCAGCACCCCGGTATGGGGCTGCACCTGTACGGCGTGGAGCCGTGCTTCACCGATGCCATGGACGAGGTGTTCGCCCTGCTGGGCCCGGGCGGGCTGGACCTGCGGGACTGCTGGCTCGCCGGGCGCGCGGACGGCTTCGACGACGCCGGCCGGGCACAGCCGCTGCTCTTCGCCCTCGGGTACGCGCTGGCCCGTCTGCTCCTCGGACGGGGCGTGCGGCCGGCGGCGCTGCTGGGCCACAGCGTCGGGGAGGCCGTCGCGGCCGTCGTGGCGGATGTGGTGTCCCTGCCGGACGCGGTGCGGCTCCTGGTGGCGCGCACCACCGCGGCACGGACGACGCCGCCCGGCGGCATGCTGGCCGTGGCCACGTCACCCGGCACGCTGGCCGGCCTCCTGCCGGAGGGCGTGGCCGTGGCCGCGGTCAACGGCCCGAATCAGATCCTGCTCGCCGGAGCCCGTGAGCCGCTCGCCGAGGCGGAGAGCCGGCTGCGGGCCCGGGGGGTGCCCTGCCGTCCGGCCCGTGCCCGGCAGGGATTCCACAGTCCCCTGATGGAGCCCGCGGTCGCGGCGACGCTCCCGGAGTACGAGCGGACCCGCTGGCGTCCCCCGGCCGTCCGCCTGTACTCGGCGGCCACGGGGGGCCCACTCACCGCCGGTGAGGCGACCGATCCGCGGTTCTGGGGCCGGCAGCTGGCAGGACCCGTCCTGTTCGGACCGGCGCTGCACCGGATGCTCACCGACGACGACTTGCTCCTGGTGGACGCCGGTCCCGGCCAGAGCCTGCTGAGTCTGGCCCGCCGGCACCCGGCGGTCGCCTCGGGTCGCAGCCGCGCCGTGTCCCTGCTGCCCCCGGCGCACGCCGCGCCCGGCCTCGCGGGGAGGGCACTCGCGGACGCCGTCGAGCGCATCCGGGCGGAGGGACACACTCCGCGTGTCCAGTGATCGTCCATCGCCGGCCACCAGACTCGTGACGTGACCGGCCCTGCCGTGGCGTGGTGCCGGCAGGGTCCACCAGCGAGCCTGTCGTGCCGGGCCCGACCGACGTGGAAGTGAGACGTATGACGACGAGCCCCACAAACCCGACCGCGTGCCCGTACCCGTTCAAGCGGCCATCCGCGCTCGAACAGCCTTCGGAGCTGCGCACCATCCACAAGGACCCGGTCGTCCCGGTGACACTGCCCAGCGGCGACCGGGCCCTGCTGATCACCCGTTACGCGGACATGCGCGCGGTCCTCTCCGACGAACGGGTGAGCCGCGACCTGACCCGGCCGGGGACCGCCCGCATGACGAAGGACAACGTCATGTTCCAGGACCCCGTGATCAGCCCGGACCCGCCGGAGCACACCCGGATGCGGCGCCTGATCACGAAGGCGTTCACGGCCCGGCGAGTCGAGCAGCTTCGGCCCCGCGCCGAGAAGGTGGTCGCGGAACTGCTGGACGCGATGGAAGCAGGCCCCCGGCCCGCCGACATCAACGAGGCTTTGGCGTTCCCGCTGACCATCCGGATGACCTGCGAGCTCCTCGGCGTCCCGCTGGAGGACCAGAACCGGTTCCGCGTCTGGACCGACCACTTCCTGTCCGTGAGCCGCTTCACCGGCGAGGAGATCGGCCGGGCCCGTGGCGAACTGATCGCCTACGTACAGCAGTTGGTGGCGGCCAAGCGGGACGAGCCCGGGGACGACCTGATCAGCGCGATGATCACGGCCCAGGACGATGATGCCTCGAGCCTCACCGAGTACGAGCTGGTCTACTGGACGATGCTGCTGCTGATCGCCGGCTACGAGACCACGGCCGGGCAGCTGGGTTCCAGCCTGGTCGTCATGCTGAGCGACCCGGAGGCACTGGCGCAGCTCCGCCGCCGGCCCGAACTGCTGCCCTCCGCCGTGGAGGAGCTCCTGCGCCTCCAGGTCATGGGTTCCTCCCTGTCCATGCTGCGGTACGTGAAGGAGGACATCGAGGTGAGCGGGGTCCGTATCCCGGCCGGATCGAGCATTGTTCCCTCGATCGAGTCGGCCAACATGGACCCGGAGGTCTTCTCCGCTCCCGAGGCCTTCGACATCACCCGGCAGGACAACCGGCATGTCACCTTCAGCACGGGCCTGCACTACTGTGCCGGGGCCGCGCTGGCCCGGATGGAACTCCAGGTGGCGCTGGGCGAGGTGATGCGGCGCTTCCCCGGGCTGCGGCTGGCGGCGCCTGCGGACGAGCTGCCGAGGAACGAGGGCGCTTTGATCCAGAACTTCACCGAGATCCCCGTCCACTGGTGAACGCGCGGCCGGGCCGCGCACCCGAGGAGGGTGCGCGGCCTGGACCGTCGCGCCGCCGGGTCCCGTGCAAGGACGGCTGTGTCAGCGCAGCAGGAGCAGGGCCTTCGACAAGTGCCCCATGACCGTGAAGTGCGGGACGCCCGGCGGATCGCGCCGAACGTGGGCCCGGTTGCGGATGAACCCCTTGTGGAGTGCCAGTCCGTGCACGGACACGGACGCCCCTGGCGGCAGCAGCAGCCTCACCACGCTCTTCTGCGCCGCCAATTCGATGCGCACCTCGGGGTGTCGCAGTACGGCGTCGCGGAAGTCCAGCCGGATGAGGGCGTCGTAGCCGTCGACGAACAGAACATCCGGCACCTCCCAGCGGCCGTCGAGTCGCGATACCGCCTTCACCGCGTGCACCCGGAGCGGAGCCGGGGCCACCGCGGCCGGCAGATCGACCACGGCCGCCTCTACCTCGGCTCGGGTGGCGGCGGAGAGGACCGAGGCGAGACGGCGGTCCAGCTCGTCCAGCGGGATCCGGCCCTCCCCCACCGCGTCCTGTACCTGCCGCGCCGCCCGTTCCCGCTCCGCGTCGGACGCCCGCAGCCGCTTCGCTCGGGTGTGGTCCGGCTCCTCGGCCATGGCCGGCAGCCCCCTTTCCCAGGTTCGACTCCGCTTCACCATACGACGGGCAGGGCGGCGAGGTTCCGTATGACGCCCGACGTGCAGACCAGTTCCTCCACCGGCCCGGCAAGACGCAGCCCGGGGAATCTGGCGAGGAGCCGGCCGAAGGCCACCGTCAGTTCCAATCGGGCCAGTTGCGAGCCGAGGCAGTAGTGCGCACCCAGTCCGAAGGCCAGATGCGGGTTGTGCTCGCGCTCGGGGTCGAAGACGGCCGCGTCGCCGAAGACGGCTTCGTCCCGGTTGGCCGACGTGATCGCGGGCAGGACCGCCTCACCGGCCCGTACGAGGACGCCGCCCAGCTGTACGTCTTCCGTGGCGACCCGGATGGTGCCGCCGTTGACGCCCGCCGTGCTGTACCGCAGGACCTCCTCGACGGCGGGCGGGATCCGTTCCGGGTGACGCGCGAGCCGGTCCGCCAGCCCGGGGCGACTCAGCAGCTGCACCGCTCCGTTGGCCAGGGTGCTGGACGTCGTGTGGTAGCCCGCGATCAGCAGAGTGACACCGAAGACGACCAGTTCCTGCTCGCTCAGCCGGTCGTGGTCCTCCCGTGCGGCGATCAGCAGATCCAGCAGGTCCTCCTGGGCCGGTCTGCCGCGCTTGGCCTCGATCAGCCCGGCCAGATACCGGGCGAGTCCGGCGCGTGCCGCGCGCACCTGGTCGGGGGTGTGGCTGCCGAGGCTGAGCATCACGTCGGCCCAGTGGCAGAACCGGTCACGGTCGTCGTACGGCACGCCGAGCAACTGGCACATGACGGCCACGGGCAGGGGCATGGCCAGGCCGCTCACCAGGTCGGCCGGTGGCCCTGTGCGCTGCATCGCGGCCAGAAGGTCGTCAGTGGTCCGCTCGGCGAAGGGCCGCAGCCGCTCGATCGGCTTCTTGCCGAAGGCGCGGGCGACCAGCTTGTGCAGCCGCGTGTGCTCGGGCGGGTCCATCGACAGTATGGTCGACGGGTCGGGAAGCAGGGGCCGCATGCGGGGTGCGTCGGGGCGGGCCGCGGCCGCCCGGCTGAAGCGCGCGTCCGTCAGCACCGTACGCACGTCGTCGTACCGGGTGACCAGCCATCCGCTGTCGCCGGTGGCGAACCGCACCCGGGCGACCGGGCAGCCGGCCCTGAGTTCCGCGTATTCCTCGGCGATATCCACCGGCCCCGGGCTGGGGAACGGGAAGCGCCTCGCCTCCGGCTGGTTCATCGCCCCTCCCTCACCAACTGGGCCACGCCCTGGGTCTGGGCGGCCGGACAATGCGCGGCTTGCCCGTCCTGGCCCGGCGGCTGGGAGCCGAAAGCCGGGCCGCGGTCCGCTTCGAGGAGCTGCAAGCCGCTTCGGCCCAGCTCCGCGCCGGAGAGTTCGAAGGTCCTGCACAGGTCGCCCTCGGGCGACCCGAGGGCCTTCAGCCGGCTCTGCGGATCGGCGAGCCAGGCGGCGAGATCCCGCAGCCGCCACCGCGGCTGCTGACGGAACTGGTGCGCGGCGGCGCTTATGGCGGCGGGCAGACAGCCGCACATCCTGACCACCTGTTCGGCGTGCTCTCGGTCGTTCACCACGTGCTCCGGCAGGATCAGCGACGCCAGTAGCTGGACCCCTTCGTTGACCGACAGCGGGGCCAGGTCGAACGCCACCACATCGCCCAACCCGACGAGGTGCGACCGGCTGGTGAGGATGGTCGCGCACTCCGGACCGCTGGGCAGGAGGGGCAGCACCTGATCGGCCGACGTGACGTTGTCCAGAATGACCAGCAGCCGACGGTCCGCGCTCCAGGAACGGAACCGCCTCCTGCCCTCCGCCGGACCCTCTGACGGGCTGAACTCGATCCCGGCCTGCCGCAGCATGCGGGCCATCGCCTCGTCGCAGGTCAGGGGGCGCCCTTGCCCGTCCCGGAGGTCCAGGTACAACAGGCCGCCGGCAAACCGAGGACGAAGGCGTCGGGCCACGTGCAGCGCCAGGGCGCTCTTGCCCACTCCCGGCATGCCGTGCAGGGCCACGAGCTGCGGCCGGGAGTCGGCGCGGGGCACGTCCATGAAGGCGGTGCTCAACAGCGCCTCCAGCTGAGCAGCCGAAAACTGGTGGATGATCACTTGCTGCTTGTCCGCGGGCAGGGCCCGGGGCGGGAACCTCAGCTGCACCCCCGTCCGCTTCTCGCCCGGGAGGTCCAGGCCCGGGTCGGCCCGCAGGATCGCCCGGTTCAAGTGCTCCAGTTCGCTCGACGGGTCGACACCGAGTTCGTCGACGAGGCGGCGCCGCAGGGAGTGGTACACCTCCAGCGCCTCCAGCCGGCGATCCGAGCGGTAGAGGGCCAGCATGAGCTGGGCGGGGAATCCCTCGTGCAGCGGATGACTCGTGGTGAGGGCCTTGAGGTCGGGAATCAGCTCCTGATGCCTGCCGAGCTGGAGACCTGCCTCCATGCGCATCTCGAAGGCACGCAGGCGCGCTTCCTCGAAGTGGACGAGACTCGCCTCCAGGAGTGGTCCGACCGAGATGTCCTCGAGCATGTTTCCGCGCCACAGGGAGAGCGCCTCTCCGAGCAGCGTCGACGCCCGGTCAGGCCGGCCGCCTCCCAGCGCCTCCTGTCCCATGCGGAACAGCTGCTCGAACAGGGTGAGGTCCAGTTGTTCGGCCTGGGTCCTTAAGAGGTAACTCGAGTTGACGGTGAGGAGCAGTTCCCGCTCTCCGACGCGCCGGTGGGGGCACAGTTTCTTCCGCAGCCGGTAGATGTAGGTCTGGAGCGTGGTGGCGGCGCTGACCGGCGGCTCGCCCGACCACAGTTCGTCGATGAGGGATTCGGGCCTGAGCGGACGGTTCGCATGCAGGATCAGCGCGGCCAGCACGTGCCGCAGTTTGGGCGAGGTCGGAGTCACCAACGTCTCTCCGCTGTAGACTTCGAGGCTTCCCAGTATTCCGAATTGCATGCTGTTCCCCCTTTTGTTGAACTGCCACTGTGCTGGGATGCGCTTTCACGGTCCCGGAAAATCACCTCGCACCGACCACTCCTACCGGACTGCCACCGGGCCCGTCATTCCGTCGAGGAGCAGCCTTTTCACCTGCGCACCATGAGGAAGCAGGCCGCGTGTTCGGGGCGAGGTGGATCCGGTAATCGTTCGATGGTGAAGGCATGTCCGAATAGACGCTGCTCCTCCCCGGGCTCCATAACCGTATGGAGCAGCCGCGAGATTCTCCGCCGGGCCACCAGCGGCAGCTCCTTCTTGTCCGCCGAGAAGCACCACAGGAAGAACTGGGTACCGCTGCGGGACATCCGAAACACGGTGCGTACCATCGCACTGCGAACGGGGCCAGTGGTGTCATCCAGGGTTCCGTAATCGACGAGCAGATCGAAAGGCCCGTCGACACCGGGGATATGGTCGGCCGAGAGGTCGCCGTGGACGAAGCGGCAGTGGTCGGCGACGCCCGCCTCGAGGGCGCGTTCGCGAGCGCGCTCCAGCGCGTACTCGGTGAAGTCGACGCCGACGACGTCGAAGCCGTTCTCGGCCAGGAACACGGCGTTGGCTCCTGTGCCGCACCCCAGGTCAAGGGCTCTGGGGCGGTCCGGAGACCGCGGGTCGGCCGTGATTCGCCCCTGAGCCAGGAGTTCACGCAGCTCCGGCCCGACGCCGTGCTCCCATGCGGCGCCTCGCTTGTACAGCACTGTGTAAAGCCACGGTCTCATCATAAACCCTTTCGATTGGCCGACACCCGTGGTCCGAAAATCGGCCGGTTCCCGTCCCTGGCTCAGTGACCAATTGTGACCGCCAGGCCGTTCAGCAGCAGAACGATGAAGGCGGAGATCGTTCTGATCCCGTGCCAGCGCCGCCATAAGGGCCGAGGATCGCGCCAGTCGGCCGGCACCGTGTCGTCGGCAACCTGCCGGACCAGTTTGTTCAATGGCACGTTGCAGAGGTGCGAAACCGCCTCCACCACCAGAATGCCGACAATGGATACGAGCAACAGGGCCCGGGCCGTCCAGGAATCCGTCAGCAGTACCAGCACGACGTCCGCCAGGAGGGTCGCGTTGACCAGCAACGGCATCGTCGGGTGATACCCCTTTCCGAGCAGGTGGTGCGTCTGTACGTACCTGTCCGGCGGCATGGCGCTGAGGGCGGGAAGCACGCTGACGGCCACCGCGAAGAACACGCCGGCCACCAGGCCGCTGCCGAATATGACGGTGACACTGACGAGTTGGACCACTCCCACGTCCCCTCTCCTACTCGCTCCTCTTTCCGTCCGCAGAGACAGCGGTCCGGTGATGCCGCGATGTGCTCGATCGTCCGTACGGACACTCGCAGCTCACTGGACACAGTCGCGGCGGCCCTGCCGTACGGTCCCCGGGTGTGCCTGCGATCGTGCGGCGCGTCGACGGACCGTCCAGCGATGTGCCAGCGACGCCGGGCAGCATCGTCGGCAAAGTAAGTGGAGCGCTCGGTCGCCTGCCGGCTGCCGGGTCGCCCACACGCAGACGAGGTGACATGGGATGGTGACGTACGCGTCGGCTCTGGTGACCGGAGCCTCCAGCGGTATCGGGCAGAGCCTGACCCGGCGGCTCGCGACACAGGGGACCGATGTCGTGGTGGTGGCCCGCCGTACCGGGCGTCTCGAGGAGTTGGCCGAGGAACTGCGCAGCCGCCACGGGGTGTCCGTCGAGGTGCTGCCGGCAGATCTGACGGTGCCGGAGGAATTGGACACCGTGGCAAAGCGCCTGACCGCCGTCGAGCGGCCGATCGATCTGCTGGTCAACAACGCCGGGGCGGGCTCGCGCCCGCCGCACCCCCTCGTCGACCAGCCGCTGGATCACGAGTTGGGGAAGGTGGAACTGAACGTCGTGGCTCCGCTGCGGCTGACGCACGCGGCACTGTCCGCGTTCCTGCCGCGTCGGCACGGCGGCATTCTCAACGTCTCGTCGATAGCGGGCTTCCTGCCCCAGCCCCAGGGCGCGACCTACGCCGCGTCCAAGGCGTTCATGACGTCCATGACCGAGACCGTGTACTGCGAGGCACGCCGTTCGGGAGTCCACGTCACCGTGGTCTGCCCCGGTTTCGTCCGGCGCGGTGAGGGCGGGGCGGACGGCGGCACCCGGAGTTTCCGCCTTCCGGAGTCGTTCTGGCTGGACCGGGACGACGTGGCCCGCGAGGCGATCGATGCGGTGCAGACCGGCCGGCCGGTCTGCATTCCCGGGCGTCCCTACCGGGCCGCCATCGCCCTGAGCCGGGTACTCCCCCGCGCGATCTCCCGCCACGCCTTCGAGCGCCTGTGGGCACGCTGAGCCGAGCCGGACCCCGCTCGGGTGGCCAGGCCGCCGGGCCCGGCCACCCCGGCCGCGCCGCACCTGCCGCTAGCCCCAATTGCGGGCACGCGGCGGGAGGGCGAAGGACAGCAGGAACACCAGGACCATGGCTCCCACCGTGCACCACAGGGTGCGCTGGAGCGCGAGGGTGAAGTTCTGGCCGTTGGCCATGGAGCCGGCGTGCTCCAGTGCGACCGCCACCTTCTTGTCCGCCAGGGTCGGCGGGGCGTCGGCCCCCTTCCCGTCGCCGGCCCCGGTGGCACGGCAGCTCTCCGGCGTCGCCGCCTGGTCCGTGGCAGCCATCCTGTCGTGGTAGCAGGTCTTGAACACGCGGATCACCTGGTCCTGAGCGTCGGCCGGCAGGTGGGCGGCGGACATCTCCGCCCTCAGCTCGGGAGCGACCCGGTCCACCATGCCGGAGGACTGGGTCCCCAGCAGCGAGAAGAAGACGACGCCGAGGATCGCGATCCCCGCCGACGCACCGACCTGGGTAATGGCGTTGACCAGGCCGGAGGCCGACCCGATCTCCCGGGGTTCCACGGCCGCGAGGACGATACCGAACAGCGACGAGACCACGGCACCCATCCCCAGACCCGCGACGAGCAGGCTGGGCATCAGCTGCCAGGAGGTGGCGTGCAGGCCCTGGTGGTGCAGGGTCAGGATGACTCCGGTGAAGGCCGCGGCCATGACCAGCGCGCCGAGGCTGAGGAGCTTGCGGCCGAGCCTGGGAGCCAGCACCGCCCCGGAGACACCCGATCCCACCGCCATGCCCAGTGACCAGGGCAGCGCGGTGAGTCCCGCGTGCATGATCTCGAAGCCGCGCCCGACCTGGAGGTACAGCATGAAGACGAAGAAGAAGCCGATCAGCGCGGCGAAGAACAGGAACGCGATGACCAGGCCGCCATTGAAGGGCACCTTGCGGAACAGGCTCATCTCCACCAGCGGGGAGCGCTGGGCGCGGCCCTTGCGGATCTGGACGACGGCGAACAGGGCGAAGACGGGAACCGACGCGGCCATGGACAGGTAGGTCCACAGCGGCCACCCGAGGTCCCGGCCCTTGAGCAGGGGGAACATCACGAGCAGCATCGCCGTGGTGACCAGCAGGCTGCCCACCACGTCCACCCGCTGGGCGTGCTCCGACCTGGTGTTCCGCACGAACAGGGCCGCACCGACGAGAGCGACGGCGCCGACCGGGATGTTCACCAGGAAGATCGACCGCCACTCCAGGCCGAACACGTCGGCCTTGATCAGCAGTGCGCCCAGCATGGGGCCGCTGACCACGGCGAGGCCGGAGACCCCACCGAACATACCGGCGACCATGGCCCCTTCCTTGGGCGGGAACGTCGCCATGAGCGTGGACAGCACCTGCGGCACCATGAGCGCGGCGGCAGCGCCCTGGAGCAGCCGGGCGACGATCAGCATCGCCGGATCCTGCGCCGCGCCGCAGAGCGCCGAGAACACGACGAAACCGGCTACGCCGAGCACGAAGAGGTTCTTGCGGCCGAAGATGTCCCCCAGCCGGCTGCCGGTGATCAGTACCAGCGCGAACGCGAGCGCATAGCCCGAAGCCACCCACTGCGCATCGGAGTTGCTGACACCGAGGTCCCGCTGGAGCGACGGGATGGCCACATTGACGATGGTCCCGTCCAGCAGGTCCATGAAGCTCGCCAGCAGCAGCGCGACGAGCGCCCACCACCGCCGCGCGCTCCGGGCCTGTCCGCCGTTCGGTTCGACGGACACCCCTGACTCAGCTGTAGTCACATCGGTCTCCTTGCTCGTTCATCCCCTGATCGAGGAAGACACGTAATAGACACGTAAGGTATGGGTGGGAGCACGATGGCCGCTCGGATCGTTTGCGCATCCTAGCCGCCCATCTTCGGACAGTTTGACCGCCCTGCGGGCATTGAAAACCACCCTGCTAGAGTGTATTTTGATTTGCGAGCTAAGATATTAGGAGGGCTTGAGTAAGCATGTCAACCGATCTGCCACCCAGGGACGAACTCGTCGGGGCGCTCTCCTGGAAGATGCGCCGGCTCAGTGCCGAAACGGTGCTGTTCCACCAGCGGATCGCCGACCGCCTCGGCATCAACGCCACCGACCTGAAGTGCCTCGACCTCGCCGCCGGCCCCGAACCGCTCACCGCCGGCCGGCTGGCCGAGGTCTCCGGACTCACCTCCGGCTCCATCACCGGTGTGGTCAACCGCCTGGAGAGGGCGGGGCTCGTGCGCCGGGAACAGGACCCGAACGACCGCCGCAAAGTGATCATCACGGTCAGCCCGGACGTGCCGTCCCGCGTCGCCGGGCTCTTCGGCTCCATCACGACCTCGATGCTCGATCTCTGCGCGCGCTACGAGGACCACGAGATCGCACTGGTCCTCGACTTCATCAGCCACGCGACCGAGACCACCCGCGCGGAGGCGATGAAGCTCCGGCAAGGCTTCGAACAACCCGCTGCCCGCAACTGACACCGGGGTGCCGCAGTACCGGTCACCGGCCGCCTCCTCGGGGACATGGGCGCCCCGTGAGCGACGACCCCCCGGGCCACGCGGACCGCGGACGCCGACTTGTGCGAATCGGAGAACCTTTATGAAGCACATGCAGATCGACCGGCCCCAGCGCATGACCCTGCAAGGAGTGACGGCCGTCCGCTCCTTCGTCGTGCGCGGCCGCCTCCAGGTGATCGGCACGAACGACGACTTCGTGACGCTGGAGGTCGCGGAACTCGACCGGAATCCGTTACGCCTCCAGATCGACGACGGACTGCTCTTCCTCGGCCACCAGGGCACCGACTGGCGGCAGCTCGTCAAGGGCCGGCTGAGCCGGCGGCGCGCGCAGCACGTCGTCATGTCGCTCGCCGTACCGCGTCACTGCAAGCTCGACCTGTGGTCGGTCCAGGCCGAGGTCGCGGTGCTCGACAGCGCCACCGAGGTCCATGTGCACAACGGCGGCGGCGGAACCACGCTGAACCTGTTGTCGGGCCAGGTCGACGTGGAGACGTCCTCCGGCCATGTGGACGCCATCGATCTGAGCGGCGACGTGGACATCAGATCGGTGTCCGGAGCCGTCGCGTTGTCCGCCGTGCCCCGTCCGACACGCAACCTCAAACTGTCCAGTGTCTCGGGCGATCTCAGCATCCGGTTACCGGAGGACGCTGACGTCAGGGTCACTCTGGAATCCGTGAACGGACGGGTCTCCAGCCAGTTCAGCAGTGTCAGCCCGGTTAAGATGCCGATGCAGCACAGAGCCCGAGGGGATCTCGGCCGCGGCAGCGCGTCGGTGTGGGCCAACAGCGTCTCCGGCCGGATCGCGCTGCTCAAGGGCGGCTTCGAGGAAGGCGGCATCGCGGACTAGGAGTAGTGGAGCGGATGAGTGACAGCCGCCGATTCGCCTACGGTGAGGTCCGGTTCCACCTGCTGGAGGAGCTGGCCCGGCGCCCGCGGCACGGTTACGAGCTGCTCACCGCGCTGAGCGAGAAGTTCGGTGGTGCCTACCGGCCTTCTCCCGGCACCGTGTATCCGAGGCTGCGCCGGCTCGAGGCCGAGGGACTCGTCCGTCACGAGCTGGTCCGGGGCCGGAAGGTCTACCACCTCACCGACGCGGGCCGACGGGAACTGGAGGAGGCCGGCGACGACTCCGCTCCCGAGGCGAGTGATCAGGACATGGCAGGGGCGTCGGCGACAGCCGCGGGCGGCCTCAGCGAGTCCATCCGGAGCGACGTCGAGGCGATCGTGCGGGACTTCCGTGAGCAGTTCCAGGCGGCGACGGGTCGTCCCACCGACACTTCCGACGATCAGAACTGGTTCACCTGGGCCGGCTGGGCCTCCCCCGGTGCACAGCCGACCGGCCGGGAACGTCTGCGGCATCGGCTGGGCGAGGTCACCGCAGCGGCCCAGGACCTGCTCGCGGAGGAATCCGTGCCGGATGACTCCCTGCGGCAGGCAGCACGTCTGCTCGCCGAGACGGCCGACGCGCTGCGCACGCTCCTGCCCCGGGACTGACCGGGTCCGGCCCACCGTCCGGATCAGGAGCCCGAAAAGGTGCCTTCGCGACCCGGCACCCGCCCGGTCCCGAGGCGGTTCGACCAGTAAGACACACCTGGCCTGCGAGGGGTCGGTGCCGCCCTTCGGACCGGGGCGGCGGCCCCAGGTCCGGCCCCTCACCGAGGAGACAAGGGCTACAGCTGGGATCTTCAGGTAGGCGGTGGTCGGCCAGGGGGACGGCCGAGTCCCGTGCTGCGGCAACAGCTGCTGGTGATGTCGGCGTCGTTGCCCTGGACCGGCTGCGTGCCGCCATGGCCGCGGCCATGATCCCGGCTGAGCCCAAGGGAAGTGGGTCCCGCCGGAGCCGACCACATCGACGATTCAGCTCAGCCAGTCACCTCATGGCTATGGGTGCGGGGCTGGTCCCCTGTCCTGCCTGCCGGTCGCTCCCGGACGCCGGCGCCACGGCGGTCCTGGCCTGCCCAGCCCGGCGCGCCTGCGGCGGCGGACCACTGGTGGCCAGCGACAGAATAGTGCTCACCATCGAGGCCACGGAGGCGAGGGCCGTGTCGAGGCACTCGTTCCGGAGGCTCTCCCCGCACCGGGCGGCGCCCGCGCCGGGTTGCTCTCCGACCGCGGGCTGCGGCAGGTCGTCCCCCCGGCGGACCTCTGCGGCCCAACCCCGGCCGCAGTATGCGCGGCGCGACGGCACCTCGTACCCCCCGTCGTTCCGCCCACCCGAACCGGTCTTCCGTGTCAGCGGTTCCACCATGCCTCCGCAGTGCCGAAGTTCCCCTGTTCACAGAGTTCAACGGGTGGCTGGGAACCTTCTGGAGCATCGGTCGCCGTTCGGTCCTCGGCAACGACGACCGCCGCCGTGGCCGGCAATCGGTGACACCGCCGGAGCTGATGGGCCGGGTGAACGCGGCCGTCCACAAGGTCGTGTCGGGCACGCTGCCGCTCGGTGGCGTCCTGGGCGGGCGCTCGGCAACCTGATCGGAGTGCGGCCCAGCCTCTGGCTGGCGCTCATCGGTTCCTGGGCGGCCGGCTGGTGCGTGCTCTTCTCCTCGTTCCGTCACCTGCGGGATGCCCCACGCCCCACACCCGCGTGCCCGTCCCCGTGCCCGTGCCCGTCATCGATGAGCGGCACAGCGGACTGCGTCGTCAATGAACCACCCGGCGAGCTGATCATGCCGGACTCGGGCCGGCCCGCTTTGCGCGGTTGCGGAAACGAAACATTCTTCGGCGTCGCGGCGCCCGACGCGGTGCCGGGCGGCCGGAACGGCGGAACGACGGCCGGCTGCCCCGCTTCATCTGGTTTGCCCGGTGCCGGTGTGCGAGGAGTAGGAGTGGGTAGGTGGGCCGACCGGATGCTTCCGCCCGTCACCACAAGGGCTCACATCACGCGATGTTTCCGATCGCGACCCACAGTGGCGGGCCAGCAAGGAGGAGATCATGAAGTTGACGCGACGGATCGCGGTCGCAGGCGCTTGTGCCGCGATCGCCGGAGGCGCTCTGCTGGCCGGCGGGAGCCCGGCGCTGGCGGCCACACCTGGGGCGGCTGGGCACCTCCCGGTCCACGGCACCGCGGGAGGCGCCTGCGGTCACCACGCGGCCCGGCAGGCCACCGACCCGTGGATCGCGGACCAGCTGGCCACCTTCTATCCGTCGTCCACCCAGCGGGCAGCCGTGTTCGACCCCTGGGTGAAGGACCAGCTGGCCCTGTTCCCTCCCGCCTCCCGGTAAGTCCCGCAGCATGAGCACGGGGCTGCTCTCCTGCTGACCCTGCGCGGGAAGCGGTACGGCGTGTGACGGTGCGGCGGCGCTTCCGGTACAGCGGTGTCCACCCGCCCGTCCACGACATCGATGACTGTCCGGGGCCGCACGGGATACCAGCAGGTCATGACGTTGATTACCGCAGTGCGTGACATGGACCGCCGTCTGACCAAGCGGGTGGCCGCCTGGCAGGAGCCCCACATCCACCGGACACTCTCGGCGGTGGAGGAAGCCGCGGAGAGCTCCAAGCTGTGGTGCGGAGCGGCCCTGGTGATGGCCTGCACCGGCGGACGTCGGGGCCGGAAGGCCGCGGTCTCGGGTCTGGCGGCTCTGGCTCTGGCACAGCTGGTGTCCAACGGTGTGTGCAAGCAGGTGGCCGACCGGCCGCGTCCGCCCAAGGAGTGGATCCCGCACGACGAGGTCGAGGACCGGCCCGATTCCTCGTCGTTCCCGTCCGGGCACACCGCGGCCGCGGTGGCCTTCACCGCTGCGCTGATCCCCTCATGGCCGACGGCCGGAGCCGCGTGCGCGGTGCCCGCCGCCCTGGTCGCCGTCGAGCGGGTGCAGTCAGGCGCCCACTACCCCAGCGATGTCGCCGCCGGTGCCGCCATCGGGCTCGGCAGTGCCTGGCTGGTCCGGCGCCTCCCGCGGCTGGCGGTGCGCGTGCGGCGGTGACGGGGAGGGGACGGGCTGGGCCGACAGGGAACGGTCAAGCGGCATCGGGCCGCCGGCCGCCGGGGTCGGCAGCCGTCAGCTCAGCGTCCGTCCTCGGCCAGTACGGCGGCCAGGAGTCCCGGGAGGCGGGCGTCCAGGTCGGCCCGGGGGCCGGG
>NZ_JBIDDP010000010.1:0-321968 GCF_043195475.1 Streptomyces sp. Y20 | reverse complement strand
GGCGCCGCCGCCCCCCCCCCCCCCCCCCCCCCCGCCTGTGGCGTCAGGAGGCTCGAACAGCCCGGCGCGCTCCGTGCCGGCTCACGGGCCGGCGGTCCGGATCGCAGCGCTGACCCGCGCCGCCGAAGGTGGGCCGGGGAGTGATGAGTCAGGACGGGGGCTGGAGGACCGCGTCAACGACGTAGATCGTGGCGTTGGCGGCCTTGATGTTGCCGCAGACGATGTTCGCCTTGCCGTTGACCTTGAAGTTCGTACCCGAACCCGATGTGGTCAGTTTGCTGCCTTCGACCGTCGTGAAGGAGCCCTTCGAGAGCTCGTCCGGGGTGATCTGCTTGTCCACGACGTGGTAGGTCAGCACCTTCTTGAGCTGACCCTCGTTGGCCAGCAGCGAGGTGAGTTGAGACGCCGTCACCTTCTGGAAAGCCTGGTCGTTGGGCGCGAAGATGGTGATGTCGGGCTTTCCGTCGAGGGTGTCGGTGAGTTTTGCCCTGACCGTGGCGGACACCAGCTGGCTGAGTCGCGGATACGCGGCCGCGGCTTCAACGACCTTGTCCTTGGCGGTGTCGGCCTTCTGGGAGAGCGCCGAACAGCCGGAACCGAACGTCCCCGAGGGGCTGGGCGACGCACCCTGCGCATGGCTTTGAGAGGCAAGACCTCCCAACGCGAGCGGAATGGCGACCACGGCTGCCGCGGCAGCCTTTGCTGTACGCGTGCGGGTGAAGCTCATCGCGACTTCCTCCCGTGGAGGCGAACACTGCGAAGGTTTGGACTGCGGAAGTCTTCGTTTCCGCTGGGCGGGGTACGGCGACTGACGCGCCCGGCCTCGAAGCAGGCCCCCGGCCACTCACCGAGCCTATCCAGCAGCCCCCCTCGACCGCATCTCGAAGCCGGACCCGGCGCCCGGTCGCCTTGTCCGTCCCGGCCGGCCGACTACGGCGCCAAGTCACACCTACGGCCCCGGGCACGCGCCCGGGGCCAGGTTCATAGTCAGCCTGCCTGCCGGGTGACCGGCTCCTGCTCGTCCTCGGCCGACCGGCCTGTGGTGCGGCGCTCCTGCACGTGGGCGTAGGACATCAGGCCGAACAGGACGGCGAGCAGGACGGCGGACGAGCCGGCGGTGCCGAGATCCAGGCCGCCCTTGGCGACCGGCTTGGTCAGGAAGTCACCGGCGGTCGCGCCCAGCGGGCGGGTGAGGACGAAGGCGATCCAGAACAACAGCACGTTCGGCACCGCGGGCACCTTCATCAGCACGACGAGCACGGCTAGCACTCCGGCCACGAGCAGCGCACCGCCCAGGTAGCCGAGGCCGGAGCTGTCGGAGAGGAAGTCGCCCATGGATGTGCCGAGGGTGTTGGACACGAGGATCGCCGACCAGAAGAGGGCCTCGCCCTTGAAGGTGACGATGTCACGGATCTGGAACGTCATCCCGCTCAGCTTCCAGGCGAGGAAGATCGCCAGGAGGATCGAGATCAGGATCGCCGCTCCCTCCGGGTAGCCGAGGCCGAGTCCCTGCGGACCCCAGCCCAGCTTCGTCGCGCCGTTCGAGAGGTACTTGGCGCTGGCGTCGCGGTTCATGAAGTCGGACATGGTCGTGCCTGCCATGGAGGTCGACAGGATCACGGTCCAGTAGAAGAACGGGTTGTAGTGGCTGGAGCGCAGCTGGACCACCAGCGTCACCACGAAGACCAGGAACAGCACGACCGTGGTCAGGAAGTAGCCGAGCTTCAGGGTCTGTGAGAAGAGGTCGCCCGCCGTCTCGCCCAGGGTCGTCGCGGCGATCTTCATGATCCAGAACGCCAGCGTGACCTCGGGAAGCTTCTTCATCACCGACTTGGTCGTGCTCGACGTGCCCGCCACGTCGAGGTCGGTGAGGACCTCCGGATTCTCCAACTCAACGTCTCCTGTCCGGTCGAAGGCAGGGCGCCCGTCCCGCCGAGCGGGGCGAGCGCCCTGACAGATGAGTCGGCCACCCGCGGCGGCCGAGATCCTCGACCGTGGCACAGAGAGCCTGAACGCATCCTGAACACGGACTGATCGGCAGGTCGGGCCGCGTGTCGAACCGCGTGCCGGACCGCGTGTCGAGCCGGGGAATCCGGCTCGACGACGTCCTTGCGCGACACGGCCGAGTACGCGTTCAGGCCCAGTGGTGAGGGCGGCGGGCGGCGGGGACCGCCCTCAGCAGGTGCTCACCGTCGGCTCCGCCGCAGTGACGTACATCGTGGCGGGCAGCCGGTTCGAGCGATGTCCTCCCTGGGCCATGAGCCGGCCGTGGGGATCACGGGCCGGGGCACCTGGAGCCGGCGCTTCCTCGGTGAGGGTCATGCGTAACGGCTGAGGTCGTGGAAGAACCCGGGGACGGGAGTCACCAGGCCCCGGCGGGTCGCTTCGCTGTAGACGTGCGCGCCCACGGCCAGGTCGAGCACTCCGAGACCGAACGGCGAGAAGACCACAGGGCGGTCGGCGGGGATCCGGACCTTGTCCTCCAGCACGTCGTAGAGCGTGCCGTCGATGAACGACCGGTCCCCGGAGGCCTGTTCGGCCAGGTGGGGGGAGGTCTGGGCCTTCAGGCAGTGCTCGACGTCGTCCACGATGTTGGTGGAGGACAGGATGATCTCCGGCGAGAGGTCCCGTAGCGAGATGTGGAGCACCGTCGGGTTGTGGGAGAACCACTCCACGTCCTCGACATGGGGTTCACCGGCGGTGGTGGCGAAGATGACCAGGTCGGAGGTGCGGACGGCGGTCTCGGCGTCGTCCACTACGACCACGGTGTCGCTGTGTCCCGTGCCGGAGACGTAGTCGGCGAAGCCGCGGGCGTACTCGGCGGCGTGGTCGTAGACGCTGATCGTGTCGAACTCCCAGCCGGTGCCGGACAGATACCGGTGGATGTAGCGGGCGATCAGGCCGGTGCCGAAGAAGGTGACGCGCCGGGGGCGTTCCCGCTCGGCATGGAGCCGGTCCGCGGCCAGCGCGGCGGAGGCCGCGGTGCGCGTGGCACTGACGATGGAGCTCTCCAGGCACGCGAACGGGTAGCCGGTGTCGTGGTCGTTGAGGATCAGGACGGCCGAGGCCCGGGGCAGCCCGGAGGCGATGTTGGCCGGGAAGCTGGAGATCCACTTGATGCCGTCGACACCGAACTCCGCGCCCAGGGAGGCGGGCAGGGCGATGATGCGGGAGTCCGGACGGTCGGGGAAGCGGAGGAAGTAGCTGGGGGGGTTGACGGTCTGCTGCCGGCCGTGGGCGGAGTAGGCCCTGGCGACGAGGTCGACGATGTCCTGCTCGTGGCCGTCGAGGACGTCATGGACGGTGGCTCCGCTGACGACGGAGAACTGAGGGGTGCCGGACAAGGCGGTGACTCCTTGAGAAGAACGGGGGCGACGGGGTGGTGGAAGGGGCGGAGGTCAGCTGTTCGCTGTCGGTTCCTGCTCCGGTGAGCTCTTCGGCGCGGTGTCCTCGGCCTTGACGCGGCTCTCCCACAGCGCCACGGTGACGGTCGCCGCCAGCGTGGCGCAGAAGAGGCCGCTCTGGTACGGCAGCCGGTGCAGGATCAGCGCCAGCACGCCGCCCAGAAGGCCGGCTGCGACGGCGCGCTTGCTGGTGAAGCAGGAGACGACCAGGCCGATGTACGTGGCGTAGATCGCGAAGTCGAGTCCCAGACCGTTGATGCGCGAGACGTCTTTGCCGAAGACGTAGCCGACCAGCGTGCTGGAGAGCCAGCCGGTGTACATCAGGACCGACGCGGCCAGGACGTACCAGTGCTGCTGGCCGCGCCGGTCGCCGGTGGTGCCGTCGTACCGTTTGGCGGCCAGGATGTAGATCGCGTCGATCATGCCGAAGGCCAGTACGGCGCGCCACAGCACCGGCAGATGCCGCAGGCGCGCCGACAGGGCGGCCGAGTAGAAGACGTGGCGCATGTTCACGACCAGGCAGGTCGCGACGATCAGGAACCAAGCCGTGCCGGCCGACATGAGCCCGGTGGCGATCATCTGGGCGGAGCCGCCGTTGACGAGGGCGCTCATCAGCATGGTGTCGAACAGGCTGAGCTTCGCCTGTTGTGCGACGGCGCCGAACAGCAGGCCGAACGGTAGGGCACCGAGCGCGAGGGGAAGCGCGTCGCGCAGTCCGGTGCGGATCTCCTGCCCGCGGCTCGGCAGCCGGGCGGGCAGCGCAGATGTGCTCATCGAGGGCTCCGTCACAGCAGCACCTTGGCCAGGGCGAACGAGGCGACGGCGGAGGCGAAGACCAGGAAGAAGTTGTCCTTCTTGAAGACGCCTACTCCGAAGCCCGTCAACGCGCCCACCAGGTAGGGCGAGAGCGGGCCCGGGGCCCCGGCCGGGGCCGGGGCGAGGACCACGGACGGCACGATGATCGCCATCAGGACGGCAGGCATCACGTAGGGCAGGGCCCGCTCGATGCCGCCCGGCAGCCGCTCCGGCCTGAGCGGGCCGAAGAAGCAGAACCGCAGGGCGAACGTCACCACGCCCATGAGCACGATGGTCACTGTGGTCATGACGTCACATCCCGAGGTCGGCACGCAGGACGGCGGCGATGCCCTCCGGGTGCGTGGCGTTGAGGTAGTGGCCGCCGCCGGCGCTGACCTCGACGCGCACGGTGTCGCTGAACAGTTCCCAGTTGCGTGCCGTCTCCTCGTGCCCCTGGGCGAGGGGGTCGTCCTCGGCCAGCAGAACGGTCAGCGGGCAGTCCAGGCGGCTGGTGGGCAGGGTGGACAGGGCCTGGTGGAAGGCGCGCGTCGCCTGGGCCGTGTCGTACTGGAAGGCGCGGGCCAGGTCCGTGCGTTCCTTGACGCCCAGGTCGGCGATGTCCTCCAGGCCGGTGTTGTCCACGAGCCAGTCCAGGATCTCCTGGTCCGACATGTCGACCACCTCGTTCGAGGCGTGGGCGGCGGGGTCCACGGACCTGAGCAGCTTGGCGACCACGAGCAGCCCCCGCACGTCCACTCCGCGCTCGCGGAGCCGGGGCACGGTGGCGAGGCCGACGGCGGAACCGGCGCAGTGGCCCAGGAGCATGACCGGAGAGTCGGCCGAGCGCTGTATCTCCTCGGCGAGCTGCTGTGCGAGCTGTTCCACCGGGACGGGCACGAGGCTGTCGTCGCTGGTGCGGGCGGGCAGCTCCACGCCGAGCACCCGGACCGGAGTTCCGGTCTGGGCGAGGTGCTTGGCGAGGGCGACGTAGCTGACCGCGCTGCCACCCGCGAAGGGCACGCACACCACGGTCGCTCGTGGCCGGGCGCACTCGCCGCCCGCGGCCGCGGTGAGATCGACCAGCAGGCCACGCCGGGTGCCGGACTGCTCCATGAGCCGCTGGGCCAGTAGCCGCGCCGTGGGGTGGGCCAGCAGGTCCCGCAGCGAGACGCGGCCTTCGGAGGCTGCCGCGACCTTCATCGCGGCCAGTGAGTGCCCGCCGATCTCGAAGAAGTTGTCCGTGACACCGACGGTCTCCGGAGCCTGGCCCAGCACGCCGGCGAACAAGTCCCGCACCAGGCGCTCGTGCTCGTCGGACGGAGGCACCACGTCGGTGCGGTCGGCGGCGGCCAGCTCATGGCGGCCCAGGGCCTTGCGGTCGACCTTGCCGTTCCCGGTGAGCGGGAACTCCGTCAGGCGCACCAGGATCTCGGGGTGCATGTAGGAGGGCAAGAAGGCGGACAGCTTGCCGTGGAACGCGGACAGATCGGGTTCCGCCGTGCCGCAGTAGAAGGCCACGAGCCGCCTCTCGCCACGCAGTTCGCGGGCCAGTGTGACGGCACCGGACACTCCTGGCAGCCGTTCCAGCACGCTGTCGATCTCGGACAGTTCGATCCGGTGGCCGCGTACCTTCACCTGGGTGTCGACCCGGCCCGCGCAGTCCAGGCTGCCGTCCGGCAGCCAGCGACCCACGTCACCGGTGCGGTACATGATCTCCGACCGGTCGTCGAGCGTGTTGGGGACGAAGACCGCGGCGGTGCGCTCCTCGTCGTTGACGTAACCGAGTCCCACACCGGCGCCGGTCACGCAGATTTCGCCGTAACTGCCGATCGGGCGCGGCGAGTCGTCGGGACCGACGACGTGGATACCCGTGTTGACGACAGGCCGTCCGACGGGAGTCCGGCTGTCCTCCACCGGGTGCTCGATGATGTGGTGCGTGACGTCGTCGGACGCCTCGGTGGGGCCGTAGGCATTGACGAGCGGGACGTCGTAGTGGGCGAACCAGCGGCGTGTCAGGGCGGGCGGCAGAGGCTCCCCCGTGACCATGTTGAAGCGCAGGTCGGGCAGGCCGGCCGGGCGCTGCTCGACCTCGGTGAGCAGTGCGTCCAGGTAGGAAGGCACGACTTCGAGGATGGTGATGCGGTCGTCGCGCAGGGCGGTGAGGAACGCGCCGGCCTCGACGATCTCGTCCTGCCCGTAGATCACGGTGCTGCCGCCGCACATCCAGGCGACGAGCAGCTGCCAGACCGAGATGTCGAAGCACTGCGTGGCGATCTGCGCCACCCGGTCGGCCGCGGTGAGCTTGAGGTCGATCTCCTTGGCCAGCAGGTGGTTCAGCATGCCCGAGTGGCGGATCGTCGCGCCCTTGGGCTCACCGGTGGAGCCGGAGGTGAAGATGATGTAGGCGACGTCGTCCGCACCGGGCCGGGTGGTGGGCGCGGCCGGGGCGACCGAGGCCGCCTGTCCGTAGGCGAGGACGTCGATCCCGTCGATCCGCTCGTCCAGCAGGCTTTGCAGGCGGGCGGCGTCCTCATCGGCCGCGACGACATGGCGGCAGCCGCTGCGGCGGAGCACGGAGGCGATGCGGTCGGCGGGGTAGGCGCGCTCCTGCGGCAGGTACACGGCGCCGCACTTCAGTACGGCGAGGACGGTCACCGCCCAGGCCGTGCCACGCGACAGCATGGTCGCCACCACGTCACCGGCGCGCACACCCCGGCCGGACAGGAAGGCACCGAAGCGGTCGGATTCCTCGTCCAGTTCGGCGTACGTCAGACTCTGCTCACCGTGCCGCACGGCGACCGCGTCGGGATGGCGCCGAGCCGACGCGGCGAACGCGTCGACGAAGGTGCCGTCGGGCAGGTCCAGGCGGGGCCCGCCGCTGAACTCCCGCAACGTGGCCAGTTCCCGGTGCCCCAGCAACGCGGGCAGTCGCAGCGGCTGTTCGGGATCGGCCGCGAGCAGGGCGAGTGCCTGCGTGTAGTACGTCCCCACGCGGGCCATCCTGGCCGCGTCGAAGACGTCCGGGTGGTAGTGGATGCTGAGCAGCACCTCGTCCGAGACCGCGTCCTGGGAGAACTCCGCACGGAAGGGGAATTCCGTCTGCGCGTTGACGACGGAACGGACCAGCGCGAAACCGTCCCGCTCCCCCAGGCTCTTGAGGACGTGGAAGTGCGTGAAGTTGAAGACCGTCTCGAAGAGCATGTCGCGGTTGCCGACGGTGCGTTTGATCTCCGCCATGGGGAAGCGGCGGTTCGGCAGCATGTCGCTCTCCGCCTCGTACACCGAACGCGCCAGGTCTGCCCAGGTGCCCCCCTCCGGCAGCCGCAGCCGGAACGGCACCGTGTTGAGGAACAGTCCGGGGACGGTCTCGCCGCCCTCCGCCTCCGGACGCCCGGAGTGCTCGTAACCGGTCAGTACGTCGTTCGTGCCCGCCACGAACCCGAGCACCGCCGTGTGCGCCGCGAGCAGGAGCGATTTGACCGGGATCCGCAGCTGGTGAGCGCGCTCGATCAGCCGGGCGGACAGGCCCTGCGGCAGTCCGACGTCGTGAATGACCACCTCGGGCAGGTCCTCGTCCGTCCGGGCCCCGGACCGGTGACGCGGCAGCAGCGTGCCCTGGGCCTCGTCCATCAGGTCCAGCCAGAAGGCGCGCTGCTCAGCGGAGTCCAGTGCCTGCCGTTCCAGGGCGATGAAGTCCCGGTAGGCCACGTCGTAGGTGCGGACCTCGGGGTCGCGGCCGTCGAGCAGGGCGAAGTAGGCGGTGAAGATGTCGCGGTGGATGGTGTTGACGCTCCAGCCGTCGAGGGCCGCGTCGTGGTAGCTGAGCGAGTACTGGAATTCCTCGGGTCCCAGCAGGTGCAGGTGGACGCGGACGAGGTCGGCGGTTCCGTGGACGAAGCCGGCGCGCAGTTCCTGCTGCGAGAAGGCCTCCAGAGCGGCCTGCTGCCCGGCGGCGGGGAGTCCGCGCAGGTCGTGGACGACCAGCGGGGAGGGTGCCTCCGCGTGCACCACCTGGATCGGTTCACTGAACCCGTGCAGGTGGAACGACGTGCGGAAAACCGTGTGGCGCCGCGCTACATGCTCGACGGCCCGCTCGAACACGCCGACGTCGACGCGCTCGCCGATGCGGTAGCTGAGGATGTCGTGGTAGAGACCCTCGACGTCGCTGCGGGTCGCCTCGTAGATCAGGCCGACCTGGAGCCGCGACATCGGGTAGGCGTCGACGGCGTGCTGCGGCAGGACCGCTCGGTCGGCCTCGTCGAGCAGTGCGAACGGTTCGACGGCAGCCGGGGCGTCGGGCTCCGTCCCGGTGGACTCCCCGGTCTCGAGGACGTCGGCGAGTTCGCCCACCGTCGGGTGGGCGAAGAGCGCCTGGAAGGAGAACCGCAGACCCGCCGCGCGAGCGCGGGCCAGGACGGTGATGAACTTGATCGAGTCGCCGCCGAGCGCGAAGAAGTTGTCGTGGACGCCGACCGTCTCCACGCCGAGCACATCGCCCCAGATGGCGGCGAGCGTCTGCTCCGTGGGCGTGCGCGGCGCCACGAGGGGAGCCGCGCCGGCCGGGTCGGTGCCCGCGACCGCGGGCTGCGGCAACGCCTTGAGGTCACGCTTGCCGTTGTGGTTGGTGGGGATGCCTTCGACCTCGACGATGTACTGCGGAACCATGTAGGACGGCAGTTCCGCGGCGAGATGCCGACGCAGCGCTTCGGTGCCGAACCCGGCTCCGGCGACCACATAGGCGACCAGGGCCCTGTCCCCGGAGGCGTCCTCCACAGCGGTCACGGCGCAGTCGGTGACGCCGGGGCAAGCGCCCGCCACATGCTCGATCTCACCCAGCTCGATGCGGTACCCGCGCACCTTGACCTGGGTGTCGATGCGGCCCAGGTACTCGACCGTCCCGTCGGGGAGCCAACGTGCCAGGTCGCCCGTGCGGTAGATGCGGCCGGTCGGCCCGAACGGGTCGGGCAGGAATCGCTCCGCGGTCAGCTCGGGGGCGTTGAGGTAGCCACGTGCCAGACCCACTCCGGCGATGCACAGCTCGCCTGGTGTGCCCACCGGGGCGAGGGCCCCGGTGCTCGTCCGTATGTGGAGGCGGATGTTGTCGATGGGGCGCCCGATGGGGATCGACCGGGTGCTGTCCACCGTGGCGCACGGCTGGCAGGTGACATCGACGGCGGCCTCGGTGGGGCCGTACAGGTTCACCAGCTGCGCATGGGAGCCGATGACGTCCTGGAACGACCGGGCGTGCGCGACGGCGAGCGCCTCACCGCTGGCGAAGACCCGGCGTACGGTGCCCAGCTTGTCCTCGCTGCCGGCCGCCGAGACGTACTGGAGGAACGCGTTGAGCATGGGGGGCACGAAGTGCAGGGTGGTCACACCGGCAGCGGCGACGCGCTCCACGATCCGCTCCGGGTTCTTCTCCTCGCCGTTGGGCAGCGTGACCACGGACGCCCCCGCGATGGACCACCAGAAGATCTCCCACACCGAGACGTCGAAGGTGAAGGGCGTCTTGTGGAGGATGACGTCCTCACTGCCCAGGGGGAACGCCCGCTGCATCCACCACAGGCGGTTCACGATGGCGCGGTGCTCGACCATGACGCCCTTGGGCTTGCCCGTGGAACCGGAGGTGTAGATGACGTACGCGAGGTCATCGGGCCCGCTGAGCGGCTCCGGATCACCCGGGTCCGTGTCGTTGTCGTACGCGGCCGTCACATCGACGTTCCGGCGGCCGGCGACGACCTCTCGGGTCTCGTCCGTGGTCACGACGAGGTCGGTGCGGCTGTGGTCGAGGATGTAGTCGATGCGGTTGCGCGGCAGGGCGGGATCGATCGGCAGATAGGCGCCCCCCGCCTTGAGGACGGCGTAGATCGCCACCAGCGTCCGGGGCGAGCGCGGCACGCAGACGCCCACCACGCTGCCGGCCCGGACACCGCGAGCGCGCAGGGCCCGGGCGAGGCGGTTGGCGGCCGCGTTCAGCTCGCCGTAGGTCATGCCGTCGTCGGCGACGGCGGTCGCGTCCCGCGTGTCCGCCGCCCGCTCCTCCAGGAAGCTGTGCAGCGTGTGCGTCTCCGGGAACGGCGCGTCGGTGTCGTTGAACTCGGTGTTGATCGTGGCCAGTTCCGCCTCGTTGGCGGCGAGGCGTGCCGCCAGTGGTGCTCCGGGATCGGCGAGCAGCGCGGCGAACAGCTCGGTATACGTGTCGGCGAGCCGCTGCGCGGTGGGGGCGTCGAACAGCCGGGGGTCGAAGTGGACGACGACGGCGTCGGCCTGTACGTCGAACAGGAACGGGCAGCCCGCCTGCTCGGCGTGGTCCGGAGTGAGCCGGGAGTCCAGCGTCAGCATCAGGTCGCTGGGCTGTTCCTTCTCGTGCCGCAGAAGTTCCAGAACGGGGATGTCGAGGTGCTCGGTCGCCTTCAGGTAGCGCGCCCGCACCGAGGTGAGGAGGTCGCGACCGGTCTGACCGGGTGAAACCGGGACCGGGAGCGGTACGGTCGCGTCGGCGGCCGGAAGGAAGACGGTGACGTCCTGCCGGTCGGTGGCCCGAGCGGCCAGGAGCGCGAGGACCGTACCGGCCAGCACACGCCGCAGCATCGGGTCGCCGCCGGTGAGCTTGCCGGCTGCCGCGATGGCCGGGGCGGGAATCCCGGCCCGCGCGTGATGGCTTCCACCGGGGTGCCCGCGCAGGTGGTCGCGGACCAGGACGGTCGGCTCGGTCCACGCCTGCCGTTGTCCCTGCCAGTACTCAGCCTGCTCGGGGTGGGCGCGCAGCGCCTGCTGAAGTGCGATGACGTTACTCATGGAGCGGTTCCTAGAATGCGAAGTCGGCGGCGGGTGCGGCGGGCGGGGCCGTCGTGGGCGTCGGCGGGAAAACGGGCAGGCCGGGGAAGTGCAGCACCTCGTCGAGGGCGGCCACGACCTGTTCCAGCAGTGATTGCGCGGACTGCCGCGTGAACAGAGCGGTGGAGTATTCGAGTTCGAGGCACAGACCGTCAGGACGCTGATAGGCCTGCAGGTTCAGGTCGAAGCGGCTGGTTCCCGGATGCAGCAACGAGACCGTGACGCGGCGCCCGTGCTTGCGGAAGGCGTAGAAGTCGATGTTCTGCAGCGCGAAGAACGCGTCGAACAGCGCGTTGCGGCTCAGATCCCGCTGGGACACCACCTTCTCGACCAGCCGCTCGAACGGGTAGGCCTGGTGGGTGAGCGCGTTGCGGTGTTCACGGCCGGCTCGGCCCAGCAGCTCGCCCAGCGTCGTGCGGTCGTCGATCCGCAGGCGCAGTGGCACCGTGTTGACGAACATGCCGATCACACGGTCGACATCGGGATGCACCCGTCCGCTCATCGGGCAGCCGACGACAAGGTCGCGCTGCCCGCTGAGCCGGGCCAGTACGGTGGCGTAGGCGATCAGCAGGACGGAGAAGTCGGTGACCGAGTGAGCGGCGGCGCACCGGCGGACGGCATCCTGGCACGCCGTCCCCAGCTCGCGCCGTACGACGGCACCCCGAGAGCTGCGGATGGCGGGGCGAGGGTGGTCCGTCGGCAGGTCCAGCGGTGGAGGAGCGTCCCGCAACGTGTCCAGCCAGTACGCATCGTCCTGCGCGAACCGGCCTTCCTCCAGCTCCCGGGCGAGCCACCGGCCGGCCGCGGCGTAGCCGGTCGCCGGTTCCTCGGGCTGGACGCCGACGTAGAGGTCGAAGAGCTCGTCGACGAGGAGAGCGAGCGACACACCGTCGAAGACGATGTGGTGGACATCCAGGTAGAGGCGGTCGTCGCAGCCTTCTCCCTGGACGAGTGATGCGCGTATCAAGGGGCCCGTCCCGAGGTCGAAGGGACGGACGAACCGGGCGACGACTTCGTCGTCCGTGGGAACCTCCGATCTGGACAGGACGTCGAGCGGCACGGTCACCGCACTCTGGACGTCCTGCCGGACCCGGGGGGCGCCGTGGGCGTCCAACTCGGTGACGAACCGTGTGCGCAGAGCATCGTGCCGCGCCGTCAGCGTGTGCAGGGCGGCCCGCAACCGCTCGGGGTCCAGCTGCCCGCTCACGTCCAGACGCGCCGGGATGTTGTACGCGAGCGACTCCTCGTCGGCCTGCCACAAGGCGTAGAGACCACGCTGTTGCGGATGCAGGGGAATGTCACCGCCGGCCGGTACACCGGGGATGGGGGCGAAGTCCCCGGCGTCGCCGTCCGCCACGGCGCGAGCCATGTCGCGCAGCGTGCGCGTGGCGAAGAGCTCCTGGAAACTCAGCGCCGCGCCCAGAACGCGCCCGATCCTTCCGATGAGGGCTCCGGCGGTGATGGACGTGCCGCCGAGTTCGAAGAAGTCGCTGTCCGGGCCGATCGCTTCGGGCTCGGTGTGCAGCACCTCCGCCCAGAGACCGGCCAGCTTCTCCTCCTCGGGGCTCAACTGCCCGGAGCGGGGGCGGACGGAGACGGCCGGAGAGGGGAGCCGGGCGGTGTCGACCTTGCCGTTGGCGTTGAGCGGCAGCCGGGGTACGCGCACGATCCGGTCCGGGCACATGTAGGCGGGCAGACGACGCCTCAGCTCCCTCAGGACACCGTCCTCGTCGCAGGCGGCGTCCGTGACGGCGTAGCCGGTCAACCGCTTGCCCGTACCGGTCTCATGGACGACGGTGTGGGCGTCGCGCACGCCCGGTACGTCCAGGAGGGCGCTGTTGACCTCCTTGACCTCCACCCGGTGGCCGCGGATCTTCACCTGGTCGTCGGTACGGCCGTGGAAGTACAGCACGCCCGTGGGGTCGGCGCTGACCAGGTCGCCGGTGCGGTAGTAGCGCTCGCCGTCGAGCACGCGGAAACTGTTCGCCGTGGCATCGGGGTTGTGCAGGTAGCCGCGCGCCAGCCCCAGGCCGCCGGTGAACAGTTCGCCGATCTGTCCGGCCGGCACGGGCCGCAGGTCGCTGTCGAGAACGCGGGTGGTCGTGCCGGTGACCGGACGGCCGATGGGAATGGCCGACTCGTAGACGCGGTCGACGGGGAAGACGGTCGTGAAGGTGGTGTTCTCCGTAGGGCCGTAGCAGTTGAGGACCCGCAGATCCGGGCAGGCGCCGAGCACCCTGTTCACGTGCGGACAGGAGAGGGTGTCGCCTCCCACGAGGAGCGTGCCGAGGCCCTCGAACAGCGACACGTCCTCGTCGACGAGTTGGTGGAACAGCGGCGCGGTCAGCCACAGGACGGTGGTCCCGGCCTCCCGCAACGCCAGTTTCAGACGCTGAGGGACGACCAGCGTCTCCTGGCCGACGATGTGCAGGACGGCCCCGTTCAGGAGCGCGCCCCAGATCTCGAAGGTCGAGGCGTCGAACTCGAGGGCTCCGGTCAGCAGGAAACGCTCGTCCCGGGAGAACGCGAAGTAGTCCGTGTCCTTGACGAGGCGCACCACCCCGCGGTGTTCCACCATGACGCCCTTGGGGCGCCCGGTGCTGCCGGAGGTGTACATCACGTAGGCGAGCGCATCCGACGGGATCCGGGGCGGTTCGTGGGCCGTCGGCGCGGCGTCATCGGCGAGCAGATCGGGGAGCGTGCGCAGCGCGGTGCCTTCGGGGAGTGCGTGGCGCACCGCCCCGGCGGCTTCCGGTGCGCACACCACCAAGGGCGTACGCGCGTCGCTGAGTACGCGGTTGAGCCGCTCCGCGGGGAAGTCCGGATTGACGGGGAGGTAGGCCCCGCCGGCCAGAACGATCCCCAGCATGCAGACCACGGCGTCCGCGGACCGGGGAAACGCCATGGCGACGAGTGTCTCGCGGCCGACCCCGAGTCCGCGCAGGCGTCCGGCCACGCGATGGGCCTCTTCACGCAGTTCCCGGTAGGTCAGCCGGTGGTCACCGAAGACGACCGCTGTTGCGTCCGGCGACTGCTGCGCCTGCTCTTCGAACAGCCCGATGAGGTTGTGCTGCTCGGTCATCAGATACCCACCTGGTTGTCTACCGCCTGTACCGCCGGACGGCGTCGAGTGATCTGTCCTGCGCCGCCACCCAGATCGAACCGGTCCTTGACCCATTCGTCGTCGTAGATGGAATCGAGATAGCGTTCACCGAGATCAGGAGAGATCGCGACGACCGGCATGTCGACCCTTTCCGTGGAAATGCGGTGCATCATCCCCGCGAGAACGGTTCCCGTGGAGCCACCGAAGAGATAACCTCGTCCGGCCATGGTCCGGCACATGCGGATCGTGTCCACTTCCGGAACCATGATGATCTCGTCGATGACACTCTCGTCGACGATCTCCGGGCGCCGCCCTGTCCCGATTCCCGGTATGTGCCTCGGCCCGGGCGGCTCACCGAAGGTCACGGAACCGACACTGTCGATGGCGACGATCTTGGCCGGGTGCCCCACCTGCTTCAGGTAGCGCGCGCACCCCGTGAGCGTGCCGGTGGTACCGGCTCCGATGAACACCATCTCCGCGTCGGGGTGGGCCTTCGCGATCGACGGGCCGGTGGTCTTGTAATGGGCGAGCCAATTGCTGTCGTTGGCGTACTGGTTGAGCCAGAGCACGTCCGGTTCACGTGCGCAGAGGTCGGCGACATACCGGATGCGGGCACCGAGCAGCCCCTCGACGGGATCAGGCTCGTCGATGACGACGACGTCAGCGCCGTACACACGCATGAGACGCAGGTTGCGTTCGTTGCAGCGGTTGTCGGTGACGCAGATGAAGCCGTACCCACGATCGGCGGCGATCATGGCGAGCGCCACCCCGAGGCTCCCCGAGGACGACTCGACCATGCGCCCACCCGGCTGGAGAAGCCCCGACCGCTCCGCGGAATCGACCATTTCAGCCGCAGCCTTGATCTTCACGGACCCGGCGAGGTTGAGACCCTCGCACTTCAGATGCACTCGACGATCGAGGACCTGCGAGAGATCGAGGTAAATCCCGTCCGGAACATATTCCGAAGGGGAAGCTATTGAGCGGACATCCGTGGAAGCATGGGCAGCGCGGACCCCTGATGCCCCGTGAATTATCTCTGTCATCACTTTCCGATTTTGCGGCGCACTGCGGACGCCCCGTCCGCCGAGAGGCCACGGCCGAGCCCAGCCGCACGCGTACAGAGCGATCGGTGTCCGATCAACGAGAACGAGAGCACGCTATACAAACGAACATACGAACGCGAGCGCCCATGCGGCTTTCACATTGGGAGGAACCTACAATCGCTTTACAGATATAGACATGCTTCAGATGAAATGTCCGGATTACAAATACATACCGGCACACGGGAGGTAATGTCATCACTCTGGGTAGCGATACCGCTACACCGAACCGTGGCAGACCGCGTAAATGCAAGGCGGCCCCTGGAGCGACCTGATGACGGGTCAACCCACGGGGGCTCACTGCAGCTTGACCAAATCTTGGGGTTTGATGCGTCCGGCGGTGCGCTTGACATGCTTGTCATCCCCATCGCGCATCCGGTCGAACAACGTCAGGACCGTCCTCTGTCCTGCTGGGCACTTCCGAGGCATCCGCCGCGTCCCGCAGTGCGCGCACGGCGGGGACGTCCCGGTTCGCCGGGAGCCATGCCAGGCAGGACACCGAGTTGCCCAGCTCCGGGCGTCCACGCAGACGAGCCCCGGACGTGGGTACAGGCGCCGCGCGATCCCGCGGCGAGTTCGATGCCCTGGAAGCCGGAGGACAACGGGGAGCCGACGCGCAGCCTGCCGCTTACGGCGCACGCAGGCTGCTCGGGCGCCCGAAGCAGCCTCCCCATGGCTCCGAGCACCTCGATGAGCATCCGTGCGGCTGCGCGGCCGAAATGCAGTTCCTCCGCCAGCACGAGCACATGCCGGTCTCTGCGACGGCGGGGTTGCCGCGCTACGCCTGTACTTCACTGCCGACGACCTGAAAAGAATACGGATATCACGCGGTCCTGATGCCATGTGGGAGATCGTCTGCAGCATCTGCCGTTCGCAGACGGACCCGGGGCGGGCGGATTTCGGCGTATGGCGGAACGCCACCAGCCGCAACTCGGGAAAGAACCTCATCCACACCGTCACGCCGCTGGGACGCACGCTCCTCGACGGAGCCTGACGTGTCCTCAAGTCGCGCGCCGGGCAACGCTGCGGCGCGTGCGTCGGCACCATCTCGGGAGAGCCGCCCGCGGGCTGTCGCAGCCCGGCCGGCACACCCGAGGGCCCGGCCTGTCCCCGCGCGGTGCGCACGGGGACAGGCCGGGCCGAGCGGATCGGGGCCGCCGGTCAGGGCAACCGGTAGTCCTGGTTCAGGGCCGCGCCCGCCTCCGGGTGCGTCTGGTCGTACCCGCGGGCGTCGCACTGGAGGCCGCCCACGACGCAGTGGTCGACCAGAGCCTTGAGCGTGCGGTCCTCCCAGCCGTTGAAGAAGTCGTAGTGGAAGGAGTAGCCGCGGCCGCTGGCCAGGCGCACCTGCGACATGTCGCCGTTGACCGGGAACGCCATCTTGAACTCGATCATCGGCACGGCGACCGGATGGTCGGCGGGGCACATGTTGTCGTTGGTGCCGGGCTTGACGACCGGGTAGGCCATGTGGCTCTGGTGGTCCGGTGTGTCGAGGTACTTTCCGTCCCAGCAACTGGGGGCCTGGAAGCGGATGTTGAGCTGGACGTCGGCCCGGTCGGGGCAGGTCGCGGGGAAGTCGGTGTTGAAGTAGCTGTCACCGCACTCCCAGCCCTCGACGAACCCCTTGAGGTGGCGGAACTCGTCGGCGCTCTGCATCGGGCTGCCCACGACGAACCGCAGGCCCTTGGGGAAGGGGCGCACGCTGGTGTAGTCGGTGACGCCCGCCTTGTAGTAGATGGTCTGCGGGCCGATGGGGAGGATCTTCTGGTCGCCCTTGAACAGCGAGGGCATCCAGTACGCGGAGGCGTCGGCGGGCGCCTTGCAGGTGGTGGCGCCGCCGTCGAGCGAGGCCGTGGTGCTGTACGCGTCGGTCGAGGTGTTGCCCATGAAGGTGTGGTCGTGGGACCTGCCGGGCTGACCCGGGTAGACGATGGGGTCGTCGGGGGCGGTGTGCGTGACCGAGCAGTTCGCCTGGAACTCGTGGAAGTAGCGCGGCGGCGGCGTGGCCGTGGACGGCGTGACACCGGTGACCTGGGGAACGGCCGGTATGTAGCCGTCGCCGTCCGGGTCGTCGGCGGACGCCTGGGTGGACACGGCCATCGTGTGCCCGGTGTGGGCGACGGTGGCGGACGCCGTGACGCCGGTGCCGGCGGCGGCGATGGTGCCCACGCCGAGGACGCTGGCGAGCAGTGCGGTGCCGAGGAGGAGTGCGGGGAGTCGTTCCGGACTCGATCTCATGGGGGTCTCCTGCCCATGGGGGGTGGGAAGGGCGCCCGCGCGCGGGTGTGCGTCGCGCGGGTGGTGCGATCGGTGCGGTGGAGGCGGAACGCGTGCGGGTTCCGCCGCGCCGTCCGGGGCTCAGCCGTCAGCTGTAGATCCCCAGCTCGTGCAGGGAGTAGCCGTAGCTCGTGCCGCGCGCCGTCAGCTGCAGGCGCACGTAGCGGGCGGAGGCCGAGACGTCGAGGGTGTCGACGTCACCGTCGCCGGCGGTCGTGGAGTACACCGAACGCCAGTTGCCGCCGTCGTCGGAGACCTGCACCTCGTAGGACTTGGCGTAGGCCGGGTCCCAGACGAGCTGGAGCTTGCGCAGGGCCTTGGACGCGCCGAGGTCCACCTGGAACCACTGCGGGTCGCTCCAGTCGCTGGCCCAGCGGGTCTCGGGGCGGCCGTCGACGGCCAGTGCCGGGGTGCAGGGGCAGTCGCCGTAGGACTGCTGGGAGGAGGATGCGGTCGCGGGCCGGTTCAGCGCCAGGTCGGTCCCGCTGACCGGCGGGGCGACGACCTTGACGGACCTGGTCTCGATGCCGGCGTTGCCGTGGCCGTCCTCGGCCTGGACGTAGACCTTCCACACGCCGAGCTTCCGGGGCGCGGTGACGGCGAAGTCCCCGCTGCCGGTGGAGCGCCACTGCGCCGGGACGAGGCTCTTGTCGCCGCTCGCGTAGTTGCCGCTGAGGAAGACCTTGTACGTGATGGGGTCGCCGTCGGGGTCGCGGACGTCGGCGTGCAAGGTGAACTCGCCGCCGGCAGGGGCGGAGGATGCGGGGTTGACGGTCATGTTGCTGATGACGGGAGGGGTGTTGCCGCCGGCCGTCGAGCCGGTGTACGCCTTCTTGACGGCGTAGTACGACAGCCGCTTCAGCCCGCCGGGCACGAGGTTGAACCAGACGCCGCCGAAGTCGTGTTCGGTGCCGTAGTGGAAGAGGGTGGCGCCCAGGGCCACGCCCTGGTGGCCGGTGACGCAGTTCCAGGCCCTGGTGTAGCCGTCCGCCTTCTGCACGTCGGTCGGTTCGTCGGGGATGCCGTTGGCGTCGTCGGGCACCTCCCACTCGCCGGCCGGACCGGTCTCGGTGATGATGTAGGGCTTGGTGTAACCGCCGTCGATCCAGTCCTGGCGGACCTTGCACACGTTGTTGTAGGAGTTCATCGCGTACAGGTCGAGGTCGGGTGCGTTGCGCTTGTAGTACGGCCAGGCGCCGGTCCACGCGTCGGTGGAGGTGACCGGGTGGTCGGGGTCGATGCCGTGGATCTTCTTCGCGACATCGTTGACGAAGCTGGTGTAGGCGTTGCGCTGGGCCTCCAGTTCGCTGCCGCTGTAGCAGTTCTGCAGTCCGAGGACAGACTCGTTGCCCACGTTCCACATCAGCGTCGCCGGATGGCTCTTGTAGGCCTCCACCCACTTGGCGAACTCGGTCAGCGAGTTGTTCTTGTACGTCGTGTCGGTGACGTAGTCGACGCAGCCACCGGCGCCCGGGCCGCCGCCGGGCTGGAGCCAGAAACCGTTGATGACGCGGATGCCGTTGGCCGCCGCTGCGTCCAGGAGCGGCTTGGTGGAGGCGTCGGTGCCCCAGGTGCGGATCGTGTTGGCCCCCATGGCCTTGACGTCCGGCAGGTACGTGGGACCGTCGGAGGCCGCCGGCCCCCAGGTGACGCCCTTGACGGTGTACGGCTGGCCGCCCGCCGTCAGGCGCCAGTTGCCCTGGGTGCCCTCGATCTTGACGGTGCCGCCCGGGGGCGGCGGGGTGGTGCCGCCGGCGGAACCGTAGACCTGGAACTCCCACAGCGAGTACCCGTATCCGCCGGACCGGGCCAGGCCCTGCATGCGGACGTAGCGGCCGGTTCCGGAGACGGTGAGGTCGTCGGTCCCGCCGTCGCCGCCGGTCACCGTCTTCAGGGTGTGCCAGTCGGTTCCGTTGTCGGACGCCTGGATCTCGTAGTCCTTGCCGTAGGCCGATTCCCAGGTCAGGACGACGCGGTCGAGGTTCGACGTCTGGCCGAGGTCGACCTGGAGCCACTGCTGGTCGCTCCACTGGCTGGCCCACCGGGTTCCGGTCAGGTCGCCGTCCACCGCGGCGGCGGCCGAGTAGCCGGCTCCTTCCTGCGAGGAGGCGGTGGCGGCCCTGCCCTGGGACAGCAGGGCGCCGGCCGCGTGCGCGCTCGGCGCGAGGGCGACGGTGAGCGAGGACGCGACAAGTGCGCCGAGCACGAGAAGGGAAACGCCGGCGCGGCGTGGGAGGGGGGTGATCGTGGGAGGTGGACTGGACACGGATCCTCCTGACGGGTCGGTGCGGGTGCGGCCCCTTAGGGCCGGTGTGCGGGGCGGGCTCGGCCGGCCCGGAGGGAGTGGGTGCACGGGGCCGCTGGTCGTCTCCCAGGGAGCGAGGTCGGGGCGGAACGCATGGGAGAGCGCTCTCCGGAACCATGCCCGGCCCTCACGACTCGGTCAAGAAGGTGAACCCCCTTTTCTTTAGCCTTCACTTAAGCCGACTGCTCCGCCTCGTCACTCACGGCTACGCCACCGGCCATGCCCGCGGCGCCACCACACACGCAGTCGGACACCTGCTCCGACTCCCGGTGAGGGTCCAAGGGTTCTCCCCAGCCATCCGGTGGGCCGCCGGCGTCCTCGCCCTGGCCGCGGCCAGCCGGTTCCGGCGCCGGACCCCGGGCAGCTCGCATGCCGCGACGCGTGCCGGCTGCCGGAGCCCCGGCACGGGTACCGCCATCGCGACGGGCGCCGTCGGGCCGGCCGCTGATGTCGTCGGTGGCGTGGTGGAAGGCGAAGTCTTCGACGCCGTCGGCAACTTCTTCACAGCGGCGACGAAGAAGAAGGCTGAGCCGGAACGTCGAGGGGGCGTCGTTCGTAGACAGGAGGGGGAAGAGCCCTGGCTCAATGCCCCTTCCTGTCAGTTTCTCGTTGTTGCAGAAGGGGCTGCTGCTCCGGCCGCTCCCCCGGCCGGGCACACCTCACAACCCTTACGGAGTTCGCATGGCCCTGTGGGACCGCTTCAAGGAGTCCGCGTCGACGATGCAGACCCAGCTCATAGCGAAGAAGAACGACCTGAAGAGCGGCGCCTTCCGCGACGCGAGCATGGCGATGTGCGCGCTGGTCGCGGCGGCCGACGGCACCGTCGATCCATCCGAGCGGCAGCGCGTTGCCCAGCTGATCGCCAGCAACGAGGTGCTCCAGAACTTCCCCGCGGACGACTTGCGGCGCCGCTTCGAGAACAACCTGGACAAGCTGACCGCCGACTTCGCCTTCGGCAAGGTCAGCGTGCTACAGGAGATCGCCAAGGCGAAGAAGAAGCCGGCCGAGGCCCGCGCTGTCATCCAGATCGGCATCGTCATCGGCGGCGCCGACGGCGACTTCGACAAGACCGAGCAGGCCGTGGTCCGCGAAGCCTGCTTCACGCTCGACCTGCCGCCGCACGAGTTCGACCTCTGACCGACCACTGCCCACCATGCCGGGCCGGCGCGAACGACGTCCGGCCCGGCGGCGAGGTCTGCGCTCCGCCTCGTCACCGGATGCCGACGGAGACGAAACCCGCTCCGCCTGCCGGGCAGTCGGGCGGTGCCGGGCCACCGTGTGCGGCGCCGGATGCGCGGTGCTGCACGCAAGGAGGCGTCAGGCCTCTGTCCGGCCGTGACGATCGGCTCACGACCCGGGATCGTGCCGGTACCGCGGTTCACGGCCCGCCCCGGTGCACCACCCGAGGGGCGGCCCCTCTTCCCCACACCCGCCGCCCCTTCGGCGCATGTCCCGCCCGTGCCGAAGAGGCCGCGCCCCTGATCACCGCAGGCTGCGGCTCGCTCGCCCGCAGCATGCCGTCGGTCAGGCGGCGGTGTCGGAGTTGGAGGCCTTGCGTCGCCGCACGAGGAACACCGCGCCCGCGCCGACCGCCACGGCGGCGCCGCCCGTGAGGGCGATGGCCGGGAGGGCGGAGTTCGAGCCGGTCTGGGCGAGGTGGCCCTGGGGTTCGATCCTGTTGTCGCCCGCGGGCTTGTGCGGCAGCGGCTTGTTGCCGCCCTGCGGCTTGGCGTCGCCGGGGTCGCTGGGGGCGGAGCCGGCCTTGAGGATGTCGAACTCGTAGAAGCTGTCGTCGCCGGAGAAGACGCAGTTGCCCGCGTCGTCGGCGTACATGCCGATGCTGACCGCGTAACCGAGGCCGGCCGGGGCGGTCTTGTCCACGGCCAGGCGCAGGTCGATGGAGAAGGACTCCTTGGCCTTGACGTCGGTGTAACCCAGGTAGCCGGCGCCCTCGTCGTTCTCGTCCAGGGAGATGTCGACCCACTTGCCGGAGGACGGGTCCTTGTACTGGAGGACGAGGTGGGTGGTGTCGACGAAGTAGTTCTTCTCGTCCATCTGGGCGGTGAACACACCCAGGTCGACGCGCTGGTAGGCGTGAGTGCCGCTGTTGCTGACGTTCAGCTCGAAGTCGTGGAAGCCACTGCCCGCCACGATCTTCGACGGCAGGCCGGAGAGGGTGGTGTGCAGGTCGTTGTCGGCCCTCGGCTCGTCATCGTCGGCGCACTCGGTGGGGAACCCGGAGGGAGAGGCCGAGGCCGAGGGGGAGGCTGAGGGAGAGCCCGAAGTCGAGGGGGAGGCCGATACCGAGGCCGAAGCGCTGGGTGCGGCCGCCTCGGAGGCGGTCGGGCTGGACGTGCCGGTCCCCGGGGCGTCGTCCGTCGCGGGCGTGGACTCCTCCCCGGACGGGGTCGTCTCGCCGGTGGCCGGGGTGGTGTCGTCGGCCGCGGGCGCGGACTCCTCCTCGGTAGGGGCCGTCTCGGTGACGGTGGGCGACGGGCTGTTGTCATCCGACGCGTAGGCGGCCGGGGCCGCCAGCAGGACAGCCGGGGCGATGGCGGCTGTCGCGGCGGCCAGGGCCAGGGAACGGCGAAGCTTCATGCGAACCTCAGGGACAGGAGGGACCGATGTGTTCGCACACATGACCCACGGGCACCCCGAAGAGTTGCCCGGGCCTCACACGATCTTTATGTGACATGGATCATGCAGGCGGGGGCGGGCGCGACCGGACGGGTGCCGGCGCGGCGACGCCGGACCGGCGGTGCGGCGATGCCGCTCCGTGCGGTGGTGGCCACGCAGCCTTGCTGGCGAGCGTCGGGGGCGCGCTGTCCAGGCCAGCGAGTCGTGACGCTTTGCAGTTGGCAAGCGCCACACAGGTCGGGCGGCAAGTTGTTCCCGCGAGAAGTGGTCCGTCACAGGAAGTTTTGGAGCAGCTGGTTGCGGGGCGCGGTGTGGTTCAGCTTCCTCCCACGCGTGATCTTGGGGTGGGCTGGGCGCGGGCTGCGATCAAACGGCTGCGCCGGAGACGTGAGGCTCGTGTCTGTTCCGCCTTTCGATCGTTAGGCCGTTCGGGCACGGTCGTGTCAAGCCGATAGGAGGAGGCGGGCGTGGAGGTCCGAGGCGTCTATCACGCCTACCGTCGGCGTGTGGTCTTGCGCGGTGTTGACCTGCGGCTCCGGGCCGGGACGCTGTGCGGGATCGTCGGGGAGAACGGCGCCGGCAAGTCCACGCTGCTCAAAGTCCTGTCCGGCGAGTTGCGGCCCACCCGTGGCTCGGTCCGGCACAAGGGCCGGTTCGGCTACTGCCCGCAGCATGTAGTCCTCAACGACGCCCTGACCGTCCGGCAGCACCTGACGTTCTTCCAGAGGGCCTACGGGCTCACCGATGTGCGGTACGCCGAAGAGATCATGGACGTGCTGGGCTTCACCGGGTACGCCGATGAGCGGGCCGGGGTTCTCAGCGGCGGCACGCGGCAGAAGATGAACGTGACGCTGGCGCTCATGCACGATCCGCAGGTCCTGTTGCTGGACGAGCCGTATCAGGGTTTCGACTGGGACACCTACCAGCGGTTCTGGGATCTGGCCGCGCGGCTGCGGGACGCGGGACGCTCGGTCCTGGTCGTCTCCCACCTCGCGTACGACACCGAGCGCCTGGACGAGCTGTGGCGCCTGGACAGCGGAATGCTGCGCGCGGACAAGGCGGGGGCCGCCTCGTGAGGTTTCACCTGCCCCGCTTCGCTGTCGCCACCCGGTTCACGCTCATCGAACACGGCCGCAACCGGTTCGCCATGATTCTGGTGATCCTGTTCGTCCCGGTGTGGACCTCCCTGGCGTACCTCGCGATGCCCGACACCCCGGCCCGGATGCGGCTTCGCGCCACCGGGGAAGCATTGGCACCGCATGGCAATGAACTGACCGCAATCAGCGGAGCGCTCAACGCCGTCACCCTGATCACCGGTTTCATGATGTTCGCCGCCACCTTCTCCGGCAGCGGCTTCGACCGCCGCCTGGCGATGGCCGGTTACCCCCGCGCCCACCTCGTCCTGGCGAAAGTCACCGCTCTGGCTCTGGTCTCGGCGGCGGTGGCCGCTTACGCCACCGCGGTCATCTGCCTGGCCTGGAACCCCCGCCAGCCTCTCCTGCTCGCCGCCTCCCTGTTCTGCGCCGGACTCACTTACGGCGCTCTGGGAGTCGTCTTCGGGTCCCTGCTACGCCGGGAGGTCGAGGGGATGTTCGCCATCGTGATGACCAGCATCATCGATCTCGCCCTGCAGAACCCCATCACGAGTTCCGGGGCCGACAACCCGGTCATGCGCTACCTGCCCTCGTACGGGGCCATGCAGGCCAGTACGGCGGCGGGCTTCTCCACCAGCCCGGTACCCGGGCATCTGGCCATCCAGCTCACCTGGTTCGCAGGCGCCGCCCTTCTCGCCCTGCTGGGCTTCCACCGCAGCACCCGCAATCGCCTGCCATCGACAGCCCAGGGTCTGCTGCCCGGACCAGGAAGCAGCAGGAGCGGCCTTCCCGCACCGCGCCGAGCCGCCACACCATCGGCCACGGCGTCCGACACGGAAGCACACTGAGGTCCCGGCTCCCGACATGCGCACCACCACGTACTCCACCACGGCACATCGCGACGCTGCTCTGCCGGCACCACGTGGGCGACCCGCCCACCGCTCGCCCACCGGCGAAGACCCGTCTCTGCGGGCGGCGTACCGGTTGTGCCGACGCACCACACGAGTGCACGATCCTGGGATCTACGCCCTCATCCAGCTGATGCCGGCCGTGCTGCGCCCGCCCTGCTGGGCCTTGTGGGCGGCAGCGAGCGTCCTGGACGACCTCGCCGACCAGCGAGACGCCCAACAGGCCGAACGGGAATCCCGCGTCCAAGCGTGGACCCAAGCCCTGCAGTGCGACCTGGCGGCCGGCACGAGCGGGGATCCGGTCCGCCACGCCCTGGTGGACACCGCACTGCGATGGCGTCTGGAGCTGTCCAGCCTCCAAGGCGCCATGACACTCACACGCGACGACGTCCGAGGCCGGCATTTCGCCGACTGGGCCGCGTGGCGGGCCTGGTGCAACGGGGGAATCACACCCTGGGTCGACCAGGTACGGCACCTGTTCGAACGGGCCGGAGCGCCGATGACGCTCCGGTTGGACCGGCAGCAGGACTACAAGCGGTTCATTGACGGCGCCCAGCTCACCGACATCCTCACCGACCTGAGCGCCGACCTCGCCCAGGGTGACCTGCTCCTGCCGCAGGAGGCCCTGGACGCCTTCCCCGGCGCCGAGGACGACCTGCGGCGAGGGAGCTGGAGTCCGGCCGCAGCGGCTTTGGTCCGGGAGCTGACGGGTCTGGCCCGTCAATGGGTGACCGGGCCCGCAATGACCAGAGGTATGCACCCGGGCGCTGCCACCGTGCTCAACACGGCCGCCTGCCTGATGCGCGCCCAGCTCGATGCCGTCGACGCGGCCGGCCACGCCCTGCTCACGCACGCCCCGCGCCCATCTGCCGCGGTCCGCACCCGCATCCTCGCCCCCGCCCGTATCCGCTCGAAACTGGCCTGGAGCCTGACGCCCCTGACCGTGCCCGGCCCCCGACGACCCACCGTGGCCGCGAGCGAGCCGAGCCCGGCAGCCGGCGACACCGCCCTGCGGCCTCCGCCACCGCACCGTGACGGCGTGCGGCCCCCGCAGATCGCGGCAGACCGGATGCCCGCCCATGTGGCGGTCATCATGGACGGCAACGGCCGCTGGGCCGAGCAGCGCGGCCTGCCCCGCCCGGAAGGCCACCGCGCCGGCAGCGCCGCCGCCCACGAGATGGTCTACGGCGCCCTGGAGATCGGCCTGCGCCACCTGACCCTCTACGCGTTCTCCACCGAGAACTGGAAACGCGACACCGAGGAGATCTCCACGATCCTGGAAGCGATCCGACGCGACCTCGACGAGGGACCCATCCGTGACCTCGACGTACGCCAGCGCTGGTTGGGCCACCCCGGCAAACTGCCCGCCGAACTCGTCCAGGCCCTCCTGCGTGAGGAGCACCGCACCCGCAACCGCACCGGCCTCACCCTCACCGTCTGCATCAACTACGGCGGCCGCGACGAAATCACCCGCACTGCCGCAGCCCTCGCCCAGGCAATCCACGCCGGCGACATCGACCCCCACCTCATCGGTGAGAGTGACTTCGCCCGCCACCTGCCCCACCCCGACATGCCAGACGTCGACCTGCTCTGGCGCACCGGCAACGAACAGCGCACCTCCAACTTCCTCCCCTGGCACACCATCTACGCCGAGCTGTACTTCACGCCCGGCTACTGGCCCGATGTCGACCGGCGTGACCTGTGGCAGGCCATCACCGAGTACAGCCGACGCCAACGCCGCCACGGTGCTGTCCCTTTCGTCTCCCCCTGACACCACCGTCCGTTCCGCCACGTCCGATCCGGGCGCCGCAGCTGAGGCTCGTCCGGCTGCCGGAACTCGCGCTCATCACCGCGCCGGTCCTGGCGGTCATCGTCGCGCGGGTGGAACTGCCCGGTAGCTGGTCGGTGGCGGTGGTCGCCACCTCCTGCGTCCTCGTGGCGCCGGCCTTCGGCTGGGCAGCCGCCCGCGCACGCGTCGCCGCCCGTCACCGGCAACGGGCACCCGGGCGATGACAGAGCCGCCCGTGCACCGGTCCTCGTCGGCCGGTTCACAGCGGATCGCACCTACGCGGACGGGCCCGGGGCGGAACAGGGCGACCGCGGCCGTCCTCTGGGCCCCCTTCTGCTCGTCCTGGCCGTCCTGGCCGTCAGGGCCTGGTTCCTCGGCTGAGGCAGCAGCGACCGCGGTACGGCGGAGGCGGGCCCCACCCGATCGGCGTGGCGGGACCGGGCGGTGAAGGGAAGAGCGCCGAAGACGCTTCAAAGGACCGTCGCGGACACATACTTGACTGAGCGGGAACGTCCCGCGGCGGTTCTGCGGGGGGAGCGGCAAGGTGACTGGTGTCGGTGAGGGGCTGGGCAGGGTCGAGGTGCGGCTCCGGTGGGACCCGAGTCCGTACGGGGAGCCGCCCCGGCACCTCGACATCATCGCGGCGACGTACCCGGTGGACGACCTCTACGGGCGGCCGGCGTACGTCGTGCACCACGGCAGCAGGTCGCCGGACGGCACCATCAACATGAGCCGGCACAGCGAGACCGGTATGGGCTTCGGCTTCGTCGAGGTGATGGAGCTGGAGTTCGAGCGGCTGTCGTCCGCCTACGGGCGGGTGGTGGCCGGGGTGGCCATCCACCAGGACGGCGGCCCCCGTACGTTCGGTGACATGTCCAACGCCGGGGTGGTCGTCGTCGAGGGGTACCGGCAACTGCTGGCGGACGACTTCGCACAGGTCGGCGACGCCACGGCCGCGACGGTCGCCGAGTTCACCAGGAACGCATCCGGCGCGTGGGAGCTGCGCGAGATGATCCGGGGCTTCGACAGCGATCCGGTGCTCTTCACGGCGGAGATGGGGCGCGTTCCGTAGTCGTCGCCCGGTACCGGTCCCGCAGACCAGGGCGGTCAGGGCCGGGGCGGGGTTGGCGGACAGTCACCGGGGCCGGGGCGACCTGCCCGGCACCGGCGTCGCCGCCCTGGACCAGGCCGGGCACTGCGGCCCGCGCCCCCCATGACGCCCGGCGGCCGGGAGCAGCAGGGCGCGCGGCCCGCGTGGCTGTGTCACCTTGGCCGGGAGAGCGGGTGACGCGAGGCGCAGGCACGGGAGGCGATATGGGCATGGGTCCTGGCCGGCAAGGGATGCCGGACGAGGGGACGGCACCCGCACGGCGGTTGGTGCGCAGGCGCTTCCTCGGGGCGTGCGCCGGGCTCGGGTTCGGCTCGGTGACGGCCGCCGCGTGCGACGCTGCCGCTCCCCCGCGCCGCCCCCAGCGGGCGGCCGTTTCCCACCGGCCCGAAGTGGAACGGGACCGGCCGGGGACACCCGACTGGCGTATCACTTCCCAGGGTCCCGCCCCGGCCGTCGCCGGCTACGCGGACCGGGTGAGCGTGGTGCCGGGCGAGGAGTGCGGTCTGCACGTCTCGACGACCGCGTCGTCCTTCCGGGTCTCGGCCTTCCGCGTCGGCTGGTACGGCGGGGCCGGGGCCCGGCTCGTGTGGGCCTCGGAGCGCGTACGGGGCCGCGTCCAGCCGGAACCCCGCTTCCTGGCGGGCACCCGCACCGTGCGCGCGGACTGGCCGCGCACGCTCACGTTCGGCACGGCCGGCTGGCCGGAGGGCGCGTACCTGCTGCGGCTGGAGGCGGACAGCGGCCACCAGCGCTACATCCCGCTGATCGTGCGCTCCACGCAGGGCACGGGCCGGACGGTCCTGATCCACGCCCCGGCCACCTGGCAGGCCTACAACCGGTGGGGCGGCTACAGCCTCTACGCCGGTGCGTCAGGCGCGTACGCCACCCGTTCCCTGGCCGTCAGCTTCGACCGGCCCTACGACGCCGGCGGCGCGGAGAAGTTCATGGTGTACGAACGGGCGGCGGTGGTCCTGGCGGAACGGCTCGGCATACCCCTCGCCTACACCACCGGGACGGATGTGCACCGCGACCCGGAGGTCCTGCGGGGCGCGGCCTCCGTCGTCTGTCTGGGGCACGACGAGTACTGGACCTCCGAGCAGCGCCGGCATGTCACGCGGGCCCGCGACGCCGGCACCAACGTGGTCTTCCTCGGCGCCAACACCTGTTTCCGCCGGATCCGGCTCGAGCACGGGGAGACGCGGCCGGACCGCACGGTGGTCTGTTACAAGACCTCCGTCCGGGCCGACCCCTGCTACTCCACCCGGCCCGCGCTGGCGACCACCGACTTCCGCCAGGCTCCGGCGCCGGAGCCCGAGTCGTCGCTCACAGGGGTGCTCTACGAGGGCTTCCCGACGGACGCGCCGTACGTCGTCCACGCGGCGGACCACTGGCTGTACGAGGGAACGGGCGTACGGCCCGGCGACGGCTTCGACCACCTGGTCGGCGTCGAGTACGACCGGGTCACACCCGCTGCGCCCGTCCCCGGGCGACTGGAGATAACGGCCCACTCTCCCCTGGTGTGCGGTGGCCGCCGCAGCCACAGCGACTCGGCCTACTACACGGTCCCGAGCGGCGCGGGCGTGTTCGCCACCGGCACGATGCGCTGGGTGGAGGCCCTCATGGCCGGCACCCCCGACGGAGGCCGCGACCACGGGATGGACGCCCGTACCCGCGCCTTCGTGACGCGCACGACGGAGAACGCCCTGCGGGCCTTCGCGCGGGGCCCCGCCGCCCGGCACCGTCCGGCAGCGCGCCCGAACGTCAGCGAGGTGTACCGGGCCGGGGCGTCGGGCGGTGCGCCGACCGGCTGAGACCTCGTCGCGTGCCGGCGGAGGCAGGTCGCCCGCCTCAGTCCGCGGCGGCGGTCGCGGGCAGGTCGGCGGGGACGTCGCGGACCCCGAGCCGCAGGTGCTCCACGTGGTAGAGGGCCTGGTCGAGGAGTTCGGCGACGTGGTTGTCGTAGAGGGCGTAGACGATCGAGCGCCCGTGGCGCTCGCCGGTGACCAGTCCGAGGTTGCGCAGGAGGCGCAACTGGTGGGAGCAGGCGGAGGCTTCCATCCCGACGGCGTCGGCGAGGTCGCCGACCGAACAGGGCCCCTCCTGGAGCCGGGCCAAAATGTACAGCCGCGAGGGGGTGGCGAGGGCCTGGAGGGTGGCGGCGACATCGGCGGTGCCGACGGCGTCGAGGCGCTCGCGGGTGGTGGCGGTGTCGGTTCCGTGGCCCATGCGGTCATCATACCCATGACACATGAAGACCTATTCAGGCGTTCCTGTATGGTGGGAGCATTGCCCCGTCCGCTGGTGAAGGGTTGTCCTGCCGTGCCTTCTGTCCTGGACCAGCGGCCCGCGCCTGCCGCCGCCGACCCGCGTCGGGCACCCGCGCCGAGCCGTACGCGGGTGCTGGCGCTGCCGGAGGCCCGGCGGGCGCTGGCCGCGCTGGTCCTGTTCCTGGCCGCCCTCCCGCTCCATCTCCTCGGCGCCCCGCTCTGGCTGTGGGCTCCGCTGTACGCCGCCGTCTACGTCACCGGTGGCTGGGAGCCGGGACGGGAGGGCCTGAGGGCTCTCGGGGACAGGACCTTGGACGTGGATCTGCTGATGGTCGTCGCCGCGCTCGGTGCGGCCGCCATCGGCCAGGTCCTCGACGGGGCGCTCCTGATCGTCATCTTCGCGACCTCCGGCGCCCTGGAGGCCGTCGCCACCGCCCGCACCGCGGACTCCGTGCGCGGCCTGCTCGATCTCGCCCCGTCGACCGGGACCCGGCTCCTGCCCGACGGCGGCGAGGAGACGGTCCCGGCCGAGGCACTGAAGGTCGGGGACACGATCCTGGTACGGCCCGGGGAGCGGGTCGCCGCCGATGGCCAGGTCCTCGACGGAGCGAGCGAGGTCGACCAGGCCACGATCACCGGGGAGCCGCTGCCGGTGGCCAAGCGGGGCGGGGACGAGGTGTTCGCCGGCACCGTCAACGGCACCGGTGCCCTGCGCGTCCGGGTCGAGCGGGACCCTTCGGATTCGGTGATCGCGCGGATCGTGAAGTTGGTCGAGGAGGCCTCCGAGACCAAGGCCCCCGCTCAGCTCTTCATCGAGAAGATCGAACAGCGGTACTCGATCGGCATGGTCCTCGTCACCCTGGCCGTCTTCGCGATCCCGCTCGCCCTCGGCTCCACCCTTCAGCCCGCCCTGCTCCGGGCGATGACCTTCATGATCGTCGCCTCCCCGTGCGCGGTGGTGCTCTCCACGATGCCCCCGCTGCTGTCCGCGATCGCCAACGCCGGCCGCCACGGAGTCCTCGCGAAATCCGCGGTCGTGATGGAACGCCTCGGACAGGTCGACGCCGCCGTCCTGGACAAGACCGGCACCCTGACGGAGGGCACCCCGCGCGTCACCGACGTCCGCCCCCTGCCGGGCACCGGCCTGACCGACGACACGCTGCTGGCGCTGGCCGCGGCGGCGGAGCACGCCAGCGAGCACCCGCTCGCCCGCGCGGTCGTCGACGCCGCACGCGTACGCCGTCTGCCGGTGCCGGAGGCGCTGGACTTCGCCTCCGCCCCCGGCCGGGGTGTGAGCGCCACCGTCGACGGCCGCACCGTCCGGGTCGGTTCGCCCGCCCGCCTCCTGCCCGAGCCCGGCCCGACCGTGCGCGATCTCACGGCGGACCTGGAGGGCGCCGGGCGGACCGCGGTCCTGGTCCTGCGCGACGGGATCCCGGCCGGGGTGATCGGCATCGCCGACCGGCTCCGCCCGGACGCCGCCGTCACGGTCGCCGCCCTCACCGCGCTGACCGGCCGCACCCCGGTCCTGCTGACCGGCGACAACGAACGCGCCGCCCGGCACCTGGCCGACCAGGTCGGCATCACCGACGTCCGCGCCGGACTGCTGCCCCAGGACAAGGTCGCCGCGGTCAGGGAATGGGAGGCCGAGGGCCGCCGGGTGCTCGTCGTCGGCGACGGCGTCAATGACGCCCCCGCGCTGGCCGCCGGGCACTCGGGCATCGCCATGGGCAAGGCGGGTTCCGATCTCGCCCTGGAGACAGCCGACGCCGTCGTCGTCCGCGACGAACTCGCCACCATCCCCAAGGTCGTCGCCCTCTCCCGGGCCGCACGGTGCCTGGTCGTCCAGAACCTCGTCATCGCTTCCGTGTTCATCACCGCCCTGGTGGCCTGGGACCTCCTCGCCACCCTGCCCCTGCCGCTCGGTGTCGCCGGCCATGAAGGCTCTACCGTTGTCGTCGGCCTGAACGGCCTGCGCCTGCTGCGTGAAACGGCCTGGCACAACCCCGTCCGAGGAGGCGCCGCATGAGCAAACGCTCCCGCCGTGCCGCGCCCGCCCCAGCCGGGGCCGGAGCGGCACGGCCCCTGGTCACCGTCTGCCGCGGCTGCTGCTGCGGCACGCCGAAGGTTCCCGGCCTCGACCACGCCGCCCAACTCCGCGAGCTGCGGCAGGCGCTGGAAGGGACGGCGACCGTGCGGGTCACCGACTGCCTGGACGCGTGCGAGCGCGCCAACGTGGTCGTGGTCCAGCCCTCCCCTGCCGGCCGCAGAGCCGGCGGGCGCCCGGTGTGGCTCGGCCTGGTCAACGACTCGGACGCCACCGCCGACATCGCCGCCTGGATCGAGGGCGGCGGCCCCGGCCTCACCGAACCACCCGGCATCCTCGACCTCTACGCCTTCAGCCCGTCACGTCGCGTACGTGCCGAACTCGACGAGTAGGACCTCGTGCGGGTTCTCCCCTTCAGCCGGCCGTCCGGGATCGGGGGAACGGCCGCGCATCCGCGATGGCCGGTGCCGGCAGGGGGTGGCCTGTGCGGCGCAACGTCCGCGCCTTCCGCGCCCTCCGTCCGGCGGCCGCCGGACCGGGAGCACGACCCGGACGCCGCCGTCGGGACGCGGTGGTCCGCGCCGTGCCGGGCGGCGCGCCACCGGGTGCCGGCGGCCCTACGCGGATGCGCCTCGCCGATGGGCCGTCCGTCCCCGGCGGCGAGGCGGGCGACGTCGGGACTCTGCCGGTGAGTCAGGGAACACGCGGCTCCGGCCTCACGGCCGCGCCTGCTTCGGCAAGGTGAGGATCTCGGCTCCGTCATCGGTGATGGCGATCGTGTGCTCGCTGTGTGCGGTCCGGCAGCCTGTCGCACTTCGCAGCGTCCACCCGTCGGCATCGGTGACGAGTTCGGCGGTGTCCGCCATGACCCACGGCTCCAGTGCCAGCAGCAGCCCGGGGCGCAGTGTGTAACCACGGCCGGGCCGCCCGGTGTTCGGAACGTGCGGGTCCTGGTGCATCGTCGATCCGATGCCGTGGCCTCCGAACTCGGTGTTGATCGGGTATCCCGCCTCGCTGAGGACCGTGCCGATGGCATGGGAGATGTCGCCGATGCGCGCCCCGGGCCCGGCAGCGGCGATCCCCGCCGCCAGCGCGCGTTCGGTCGCATCGATCATCGCGACGCTCTCCGGCGGCTTCGCCTCGCCCACGATGAAGCTGATGGCGGCGTCTGCGGCGACTCCGCCCCTGGAGACGGCGAGGTCGAGTGTCAGCAGATCACCGTCGGCGAGTCGGTAGGCGTACGGTCGTCCGTGCAGGACGGCGTCGTTGACGGCCGTACAGATGTAGTGGCCGAACGGGCCGCGCCCGAAGGACGGCTCGTAGGCGACGTAACAGGACTGCGCCCCCGCCTCGACGATCATGGTCTTGGCCCACCGGTCGATGTCCAGAAGGCTCGTGCCGACCGTGCTGCGGCTCTTCAGCGTCTGGAGGATGTCAGCGACCAGGGCGCCCGTGTCTTTCGCCCGGGCCAGCAGGGTGGGATTCAAGATCTCGATCATGCGGCGCCCTTCTCATGCGACCAATAACTATACCGGGAATACTATACCGGTACTAGAATGGGAGCCATGGTCAGGTTGCCGCTCACCCCCGCAGAGGTAGAACGCGGACAGCGCCTCGGCGCCCTCCTACGGCGGGCCAGAGGAGAGCGCTCGATGCTCGACACCGCGCTGGACGCACGTGTCTCACCGGAGACCCTCCGGAAGATCGAGTCGGGCCGCGTGGCCACCCCGGCCTTCCCGACCATCGCGGCGATCGCCGATGTCCTCGGCCTCTCCCTCGACGCGGTGTGGGCCGAGATCAGCGGGCCCGAACGTGGCGTCAGGTCCACCGGCTCCGGTCGCAAGGCACGTGAGCAGTTGACCTCGTGAACCGCCCGATCGGCACTCCCAGGGCCTGCCCGGAGTGGTGATCACGCGGCGGGAAAAAGGGATGCAGGGACGACGATCAAGCTGATAGCTTTCGGTCGCCAGTGACACCGCCCGAGGAGGTGAGACCCATGAACGCTGTATCGACGTGGGTGCTCCCCCTTCCCGTCACGGCCGGCGATTGACGTAGGTATCGCCGGGAGCGCCTCGACAACCAGGCACTCCCGAAGGGCGACACCCATGCATTCTCTGCACTTCACCGCCGAGACGACGTCCCACGGCATCACCGAGCGTGACTTCACCGTGGGCGGCGTCCCCGGAGTCCTCTGGTCGCCGGCTTGCGGCGCCGACCGCGCGCCTCTGGTCCTGATGGGCCACGGCGGCGGCAACCACAAGAAGCACCCGGCGATGGCCGGCCGCGCCCGCCTCCTGGTGACCGGCTGCGGCTTCCACGTCGCCGTCATCGACGCGCCCGGTCACGGCGACCGGCCGCGCACGGCGCACGACGAGGCGGAGATCGCCGAGTTATTCCGGGCGCGCGCGGCCGGCGAGCCGGAGGGCCCGATCGTCGTCCGCTACAACGACCACCTGGCACGACTCGCCGTGCCCGAGTACCAGGCGGCCCTGGACGCCCTCCAGGAACTCCCGGAGATCGGCACCGAGGGGCCGGTCGGTTACTGGGGCCTCAACATGGGCACCGCGATCGGAGTGCCGCTGGTGGCGATCGAACCCCGGATCACGGCCGCGGTCCTCGGTCAGCACTGGCCCGATGCACTGGCCGAGAAGGCGAAGCGGATCACCGTCCCGGTCGAGTTCGACCTCCAGTGGGACGACGAGCACATCTCGCGCGAGGAAGGTCTCGCGCTGTTCGACGCCTTCGCCTCCAAGGAGAAGTCCCTGCACGTCAACTCAGGTCGGCACAAGGAGCTGCCCCGGTTCGAGGCCGACAGCGCGGTCCGGTTCTTCGCCCGGCACCTCGGCGGAGCGGTGACCGCGTCGGCCTGACCCACCCGGTCGCGGCGTCCGGCTCGCCTGCCGGGCGCCGCGACCGCCGGCGTCGATGACGCCCTCGCACTGTTCGCGCGGGCGCCGCGGGAAAGGGCCGTACTGCGGGAACCGCACGGGAGGACCGGTCCCGGCCGTCGGTCGTCCATGGCCACGTGCCGGGTCGGCCACGGCGGGGCGCCGGACTCACCGGTCCTCCAGATCGTCTTCATTACGGAGCCTGCGCCAGAGGTGGGTACGGTGCAGCACGTAGAGCGCTGCGAACAGGACACCTGCCTGGAGGCCGACGGCGAGCAGCCAGAAGACGGCCCTGCTTTCCATCTCGTCGGTGAGGTAACTGAAGTTCATGCCGAAGTAGCCGGTGAGGAATGTCAGCGGCAGGAAGATCGTCGACACGATCGCCAGCCGGTTGATCACGCCGTTCTGCTCGCCGGCCGCCAGGGAGGAGTAGCTGGCGAAGGTCCGCCTGGTGGCGTCCTGGAGGGCCTCGACGTCCGTGAGCACCAGTCTGCCGGCATGCTGGAACTCCCGGGCGAGCCGTTGGCGCTGTTCGGGGAAGCCGCGGTTCAGCATCCGCCTCGTGAAGGTCTCGTCCATCACCTGGAGGTACGGGAGGAGGGTGTGGTGGAGAAGCGCGGCGCGCCGTCGCAGTCGTGCCAGGCGGTAGACCTGCTCCGGGTTCCGCCTCTCGAACATCTCGTTCTCGAGGTCCTCCACCACAAGGAGGTCCGCCACGGCGGCCCGGCGGAACGTCTCCAGGGCCTCTTGGAGCAACAGGAAGAGCAGGGCCACGGTGTCGGGCGGCTCCTCCTGCCTCAGCCGTGCGATGAAACTCCCCAGTGGTGTGGCCGGCCCTCGGTGGAGCGTGACCAGGTGCCGCTCGGTCACGAGGGCGTGGATGCGGACGATCCGGTCGTCGACGAGCACGGGTACGACGAACCCCGCCCTGTCCCCGAGGAAGTCCGCCCTCGCGGGTTCGCCGACCCTGCCGAACCAGTACGGGGTCTCGGCCTCCAGGCCGAGCTGCTCGATGACCGGCCGTTCGCCCGTCCTCGCATCGCCCGTCGCCGGGTCGTCGGGCAGGTGGACGTCGACGAGCAGGAAGTCGGACACGGCGAGCTGTCCCCGGGCCTCGGAGAGGCCGGTACGAGTGGCGATCCCCGCCGGCATCGACACCACCGATACGATCATCTGCCCTCGCCGTCGTCACGGTCCCTGGGTCTCACCGTGCGCACGATCCGGGGTCCCCGCATGCGGACGCACGCATGCGCCGCACCGGGTGCCCCCTACGAGTGACAGCAGGTGGCAGGTGCTTCCACCGAACTCCCGGTGCCGGCAGCCGGACCCTCCGCCCAGGCAGGACCCGGAGCCGTGGCGCCGCTGCCCGGCGGTGACCGGGGGCGGCCGGGTGCTCACGGTCGCGTCCATGACGAGGACCACACCTCCACGCCCGCTCGATGCCGAGGCGCGCTCCCCCATCAGGCCGCCGGGAACCGCGTGGGCGCTGCCGCGGGACCCGGACCGGTCGTCGGGTCGCCGCGCCGAGCAGGCGCTGGACGAGGCTCAGCCGAGCGCGTCGAGAGCGGTGATGATGTCGGCGGGTTCGGCCCGCTTGGTGTAGTCCGTGTCGACGAAGGCCCAGCGGATGGTGCCGGTGCCGTCGATGACGTAGGTGGCGGGCAGGGGCAGGGTGCGCGGGTGGCCGCCGTTGACGCGCTGGAGGTCGAAGCCGAGCTTGTCGTAGACGGCGGCGAGGTCGTCGGGGAGGTCGAAGGCGAGGCCGTACTGCTTGGCGGTGTCGGAGCCGATGTCGCTGAGGACGTCGAAGGCGAGGTCGTGCTTCTCGGTGAGGGTGAGGGACTCGTCGGGGATCTGCGGGGAGACGGCGACGAGGCGGGCGTCGCGTGCGGTGATGTCGGTGTGGTGTCGCTGGAGGGCGCGCAGGGCGAGGTTGCAGTACGGGCACCAGGCTCCGCGGTAGAAGGTCAGCACGACCGGGCCGCCGGCGAGCAGGTCGTCGAGGGCCGTCGTCCGGCCGGTCGCGGAGGGCAGCGAGAACCGGGGGGCCTGGTCGCCGACGGTGAGGGCCCGGTCGCCCTGCCCGGAGTCGGCGAGTGCCCGGCCGGCTCGCCACATGACCTCCCGGACCTCGGCGGGGATCTGCTGCTGGCGGGCGTCGTAGAAGGCGCGCAGTTCGGCGTTGAGACTGAGCATGCTGCATTTCTCCCGGTCGGTGGCAGGCGCGGGGCGGAGCCCCTCCAGAACTTGAAACGACCGTTCCAAGATAATGGCAGGACACGGCCCCGCGCCAGGCGAGGCGCGGTGCGAGGCTCAGAGAGTGGTGAACGGGCGGTGGTCCGCCAGGGCGAGCATGCGCACGAATTCGGCCAGCCGGACCCCCCGGCGGGCGAGGAAGCGGAGGAACCGGGGCCTTCTGGGGCCGTAGGCCGCCGTCCAGAGTGCTGGTATGCGATTCATGGCCGCAGGATGGCGGCCGCGCCGTCCCGCCGGGTGGATCGTGGACGAACCTGGATGCCGCGCCCGCACGGAACGTGCGGCGCGCCGGCGCCGCGCGCCGGCGCTCCCTTTGCCCTTCGACCCGTGCGGAGTATCTTGGAATCCTCATTTCAAGATGGCGGGGTGACTCATGCCGGACGTCAAGCACTTCGATCCGGACGCAGCCCTGGAAACCGTGGTGCGGCTGTTCTGGCGGCAGGGCGTGGCCTCCACCGGAATCCAGGACATCGTGGCCGCGACCGGTCTCAATCGCTCCAGCCTGTACGCCACCTTCGGCGGCAAGCAGGAGCTCTACCTGACCGCGCTGCGCCGCTACCTCGAACAGCGGTCGCAGCCCATGTTCCGCCGACTCGCCGAGGACGAGCGCGGACTGCCGGCCGTCGCCGAATTCTTCGACCGCCTGATCGAGGCCCGGTGTTCCGGCGAGTACGCCCGCTGGGGCTGCATGGTCTCCAACGCGCACGCCGGCGCCGAGAACGGCGACCCCGGCGTCCGCTCCGTCCTCGACCAGCACCACCAGGAGCTGCGAGACGCGATGTACGCGGCGCTGGTCACGGCCGAGGCCGAGGGAGAACTCGCCGCGGGAGCCGATCCGGCGGCCTCGGCCGACCTGCTGGCCCTGCTCGCCTACGGCGTGAACCTGCGCTCACGCGCCGGTGCCGACCCCCGGGCGCTGAGGAGGACGGTGACCGCCGCGCTCGAGTCGATCGGCCACCCCGCTGCCGCGTGACACGGCGAACCCGTGAGCTTCCGGCCCGACGCGGGCACGTGGGGCCGGAAGGTCCGTGCCGATCGGGATCCTCAACCGGCGGACGGGGCAAGCGAATCGCCGGTCCGCGGTCCTCGCCGGCTGTCCGGGACGGCTGCTTCCGCGTCGGCCGTGTAGTCCCCCCGTTCGGTCTCGTCGACGCCGTCGGGGGCCTCCAGCGCCCTCAGTACGAAGGTGAGCACCACGGTCACCAGGACGTTGAGGACGAACGCCGTGAGGCCGATGTAGCCGATCTCACCGATGCCGGGGATCCTCGCGCTGGAACCGCCGAAGTGCTTCTGCGTCGGCGAGGCGATCCCGTAGGCGGCCAGCGTGCCGTAGACCATGCCGGCCGCCCAGCCGGCGAGCAGCGCCCAGCGGTGGAACCAGCGGGTGAACAGGCCGCCGACCAGGGCCGGGAACGTCTGGAGGATCCAGATGCCGCCGAGGAGCTGGAAGTTGATGGCGACCGTCTTGTCCATGGTGAGGACGAAGGCCAGGGCGCCCACCTTCACCAGCAGCGACACGATCTTGGAGACCCGGGTCTCCTGCCGCGGCGTGGCGTCCGGCTTGATGAAGTCCTTGTAGATGTTGCGGGTGAAGAGGTTCGCCGCCGCGATGGACATGATGGCCGCGGGCACGAGCGCGCCGATGCCGATCGCCGCGAAGGCCACGCCCGCGAACCAGCTCGGGAACATGTCCTCGAACAGCTGCGGGATCGCCAGCTGCCCGTTGGTGACCTTGACCCCGGCCGCGATCGCCATGAAGCCCAGCAGCGCCAGCAGACCCAGCATGAGCGTGTACAGCGGCATCACCGTCGTACTGCGGCGGATGACGTCGCGTTTGGCGCTGGAGAGCGTCGCGGTGACGGAGTGCGGATACATGAACATGGCCATGGCCGAACCCAGCGCCAGGGTCGCGTAGGTCCACCGGGCGTCCGGCCCGCTGACCAGTGCCCCGCGCGGCCTGCCGGTCGCCGGGCCGGTCCGCGCGTACGCCTCGGCCGCCCGGGCGAAGACGGTGCCGAACCCGCCCAGCTTCATCGGGATGTAGATGATCGCCACCGTGATCACGACGTAGATGAGGATGTCCTTGACGAAGGCGATCATCGCGGGCGCGCGCAGACCGGACGAGTACGTGTAGGCGGCCAGCACGCCGAAGGCGATCAGCAGCGGCAGGTCCTTCACGAACCAGTCGGTGTTCTCGCCGCCGCCGACGCCCATCACGTCCAGCACGGCCTGGATGCCGACGAGCTGGAGCGCGATGTACGGCATCGTCGCCAGGATGCCGGTGACCGCCACCGCCAGCGACAGCCCCTTGGACCCGAACCGGCCCCGGACGAAGTCCGCCGTGGTGACGTAGCCGTGCCGGTGGCAGACGGACCACAGGCGGGGCAGGAAGGTGAAGATCAGCGGGTACACCAGGATCGTGTACGGCACCGCGAAGAAACCGGACGCGCCCGCCGCGTAGATCGCCGCCGGGACGGCCACGAAGGTGTACGCCGTGTAGACGTCCCCGCCGAGCAGGAACCACGTGATCCAGGTGCCGAACGACCGGCCGCCCAGGCCCCACTCGTCCAGGCTGTGCCCGTCGACACCCCTGCGCCAGCGCGCCGCCAGGAAGCCCATGACCGTGACGGCCAGGAAGAAGGCGGCGAAGACCGCGAGTGCGACGCCGTCGACGCCGCCGCTCATGCCGCCGTACCTCCCTCGCCAGGGGCGGGCGTTGTCGCCGCGGCCCGGGCGGGAGCGGTCTCGTCACGCACCAGTCGGTCCAGTTCGGCGTCCAAGTGCCCGGCACTCCTGGAGGGTGGGGCGGCTGCTCGCGGGTCGCTCCCGCGCGCGGCGACGGCGGTCCCGGCCACGGCCATGGGGAGCGCGACGAACACGGCCGCGGTGCGCATGCCTCCCGGTGCCGAGAGGACCAGCGCGATCAGGGGCGGCCCGAAGGCTCCGCCGGATTTGCCGACGGCCGCGGCCCATCCCCCGGCGGTGCCCCGGATGGCCATGGGGTAGATCTCGGCCGTGTAGGGGCCGATGAGGGCGATGACACCGGCGGTGCCGGCGAACAGCAGCATCACGGCGGTCAGGAGGACCGGCCGGCTGCCGTCCGTGCCGACGGCGGCCAGGACCAGGAGGGCCGCGATGGTCAGGGCCGCGTAGACGACCATGGTGCCCCGGGCCGACCAGCGCGTGTAGAGCCACGCGGCCACCGCGCAGGTGGGGATGGACAGCAGCGACGAGAGGAACAGCAGTGTGGCGGCGGACATGCCGTGCCCGCCCGAGGACTGGAGCTGGCTGGGCAGGAAGGTGATGAAACCCCAGTAGACGAGGCCCCAGGCCAGTGCGTAGGCGCTGACCACCAGCGTCTTGGCTCTCTGGGGAGGCTTGAACAGGGTGGCGGCCGGGACGCGCTCGGGCCGGGCCTGCCGCGCGGTGAACGCGGCCGATTCCGGGATCCACCGGTTCAGCGCGATGAGGATCAGGACCAGCGGGAGCTGGGCGAACCACAGCACCCGCCAGCCGGCCAGCGGGATGAGGACCGCGGCCAGCCCGGAGGCGGCCATGTAGCCGCCGGTCGTGGTGAGGCCGGCCTGGAGCACCATGACGCCCGCGCCCCGGCCGGGCGGCAGGCTCTCGGTCATCAGGGCGTAGACGACGGGCAGCATGCCGCCGGCCGCCATACCCATCAGGGCGCACATGATCAGGTTGCCGCTGAAACTCGGCATGGCGCCGCACACCGTCGTACCGAGGAAGAGCAGGGACGCCAGGAGGATGGTGGCCCTGCGGCCGATGCGGTCCGCCGCACGTCCCCACACGAGTGATCCGAGGACCGTGCCCGTGAGTGCCACCGTGGGCAGCCACGAGATATCGGCGGCGCTCAGGTGGTACTCGGTGCGCATGCCGGGCGAGATGAACGCCAGGGTGGCGGGTTTCATCTGGTCCACCAGCAGCGCGAAGCTCAGGATGGCGATGAGACGGTGCCGGCCGGCGGTGGTCGTGGGAGCCGGAGCGCGCAGGACGGCGGGGCCCGCTCCGGCCGGCGTCACCACCGCGAACCCGGAGATCACCACCCCTGCGACGATGACCACCATGGCCGCCCACATCACCGGCGACATCTTCATCATGGACATGTCGAAATCCATGGACACGGAGTCGGCGAACATCCAGAGGTGTTCGATCACGCCGGCACACGTCAGGGCGACGCCGGTCCAGAACATCACAGGCCGGGGTATCAGGGAAGTCGGTCTCGCGGTCACCATCAACTCCTGGTCGTCATACGTGCGGGGGAGCCCGGAGACACGGGGGGCGAGGGGGCGGCGTGCTCGCGGGCGGGGACGTGGTCCCGCAGGCCCAGCACGGTGGGCCAGCGCGGGTCGTCGGGGGCGACGACGAGATACCGGGCGTACCAGCTGTCGAAGAACGACAGGACGAACATGGGCACCAGGGTCCAGATGGCCACCTGTTCCAGGGCCGTGCGGCCGGTGAGCGCCGCGATGATGACCACCACGAACACGTTCGGGTAGGTCATGGCGGTGTAGTCGTCGAGGGTCTGCACATGGCGGCGGCGCTTGAGGGCGGCGGCGATCAGCCGCAGGCCGACGGCGATGCCCACCGCGGTGGGTGCGTAGCGGGTGAAGCCGTCCAGGTCGAGCTTGAGGCAGACCAGCACGATGAAGGCGGTGAGCAGCAGGACCGCCACGTATCCGTTGCGTTCGCCGTACTTGGCGGTGCGGATGGGCGAACGCTCCCGCAGCCGCCGCACCAGCAGATAGGCGGCGGTGACCACGCCGGTCGAGGTCGCCGCGCTGACCGCCACGGCCGGGGCCACGTCCTCCCGCAGGGTCAGTGCGAGGACGGTGGAGAACGAGACGGTCCCGGCCAGGGAGGAGAGCAGGACCTGCGCGAACGTCGGCATGATCATGCCGCCGAGGCAGCGGCTGACCGTCATCGCCACCACCGATCCGGGGGTGGCGAGGAAGACCGCGGCGATCGCCGCCGTACTGTCACTGCCGACGTCCCGCCAGCGCAACAGCGCCGCGAAGGCGATCGGCAGGAGGAGGTAGCGCAGGGCCACGGACCGGAGGGCGCCCCGGTCGGTGACGAAGGTACGGGCGTTCTCCAGCTCGATGCGGCACATGGTGATGACGCTGGCCAGCACCAGGAGGGTGAGCAGCAGGTACGGCGACGCGGACAGGCGCGCTCCGGCCAGGTTGGCCAGGAGTCCGGCGGCCAGGCCGGCGCAGAAGACCACGGGATGGTTGACGACGATCCAGTCGTAGACCATGTTCATGGTCTCGTTCTCGTTCTTCACATAGCCGGGGATCCGGTCGCCGCGCAGCATCTGCGAGTTAGGCAGACGCAGGTCGTAGGAGTCGTCGGAGGGCCGGTCCAGGATGAACCGGCAGATCAGCTCGACGACGTACTTGTGGGAGACCACGCAGACGACCTCGCCGCGGCGCAGGGCGGGCAGCAGCTGCTGCTCGTAGAAGGCGTGCACACGGTCCCTGAACTGCGCGAACGTCTCGCCGCCCCGCATGGTGGGGCTGTCGGAGTTCATGGCGCGCTCGTACTCGGCGATGCCGTGCCGGCGCTGGAGGACGGACTTGCTCTCCAGGGTGTAACTGCCGAAGTCGCGCTCCATGAGCCGTTCGTCGACCACGACCTCCGGGGCGTCCGGCTGCTCGTCCTGGAGGCCGAAGATGATGTCGGCGGTCTCGTGCGCGCGGATCAGCGGAGAGACGTAGACGCGGTCGAAGTGCCGGCCGCGGTGGCCCTCGGCGACCTTCTCGGCCTGGATGCGGCCGAGGAAGGTCAGCGGGGCGTCGCGCTGCCCGGCGATGCGGTGCACGGAGTTGCATGTCGATTCGCCGTGCCGGACCATGAACAGGCGGCTGAGCAGCGTCTGCTCGTCGGTGTGCGTCATCACGCCTCCTTCTTCGGGGCGTGCACGACCTGGTCGGCGTAACCGGAGTCCCAGCCCGCCAGCTTGGTGATGTCGCACAGGTTGTGCACCGCGTGCTTCTCCACCAGCGTGGCCAGCAGGGAGACGGTCCGCCGGGCCTGCTGTGCGGTGAGCTGGAACTCGCGGGCCAGCGCGGCGCCGAAGTCGGCCAGGTCGTCCTCGAGAATGCCGCGGTACTTGCGGCGCTCGGTGCGGTCCTGGGCCTGCAGGTAGTTGACCGCGTTGGGGTAGGCGCGTTCGCGGGCGTAGCTCTGGAGGCGCTCGCGCAGGCCGGTGGCCTGCGGTTCCCCGGTGGACAGGTCGGCGGCGATCCAGTCGCTGCTGCGGATCAGGCAGTGGTGGATGCCGTCGGGAGTGTCCATCTGCTCCTCATCGCTCGCGGTCCTGAGGCGGCGCAGCACCTCCATCGCCGTGTCGAAGCACTGGTTGCGCAGGGTGCCGATGCTGAACACGAACGCGCCCAGGCGGCCACGGCGGGTGGTCTCGTCGCCCTGGCGCATGGGGCCGACGCCGAACAGGCCGGGTACCGCCGTGCCGTCGGCGGCGATGAGCTGTCCGTGCACACCGACCTCGATGCCCCGGTGGGTCCGGGTCTGCGGCTGTGCGTACCGGTGCGCGTTGACCAGGCCGTTCCACAACGGGTGGTCGGCGCGCTCGTAGTCGGTGTTGTTGCCCAGGCAGTTGACCACCCGGTCGACGACGAGGTCCGGCCGGTCGGCGAAGACCACCCGGATCTTCGTGCCGTCCTCGACGGGACGCATGTCCTGGATGACGGCGGACAGCACGTCGACGGTCTTCGGGGCGCCCTTGAAGCCGCGCATCCGGCTGCGGACGACACCGCCGATCTCCCGCACGGTGCTGGTGCGATTGGTGACGATCAGGCTCTTGTACCGGTCGAGCAGCATCCGCACGTCACGGGCGTCCATGCGGGAGACCAGCTCGATGACGTACGGCTCCCACGCCTTCATGACGCGCTCGGCGAAGACGGCGTCGAGTGCGCCGCCCGCCTCCACACCGTGCTCGGCGCGCAGGTGCGCGTACTCCGCCTCGACCCCCTCCACGACCACCTCGGGGGTGAGCTTCGCGGCGTCGAGGAAGGGCGGACGGCGCGCCTGCCAGATGTCGTGCTCGTGGTCGGCGGGATAGGTGCCGTGCAGGTGGCCGCCGCGCGAGCAGATCAGGATCTGCCCCTGGTGGCCGGCGTGGATGAGGGAGATCACCGTGTCGAAGGCCGACAGCGCGGAGCCCGTGACGAGGACGGTCTCCTCGGGGCCGACCGCCTGGAACCGCTGTTGGGCGGCGGGGGCGTAGGGGTCGTCGATGAGGCGGTCGCTGCCCTTGACGCGGTGGTAGAAGGGCGCTTGCACGGGCGAGAGGTGACCGGTCGCGAGGACCACCTGGCCCGAGTACAGCTCGTGCACACCGCCCTGCGGTCCGGCGTCGGCGTACTTGACGGCGTAGCCGTCGCCCTGGCGGCGTACGTCGATGACCTCTCCGGTCAGCTCCCGCAACGTCACGCCGGCATGGGCGTCGGCGGCCGCGCCGCGCAGCCGGTCGGCCAGGTACTGCCGGAAGATCCGCCGCGGTACGACGCAGGCCACGCCGAAGGTGTGGTACCGCCACCTCTGCGGCCATGCGGAGCGGTCCGCCTCCTCGTTCGCCCACTCCAGGAAGTCCTCCGGGCGTTCGCGGCGCAGTGTGATGCGGCCGGCCTGGATGTTGAGCATGTGCTCCCAGTTGGTGGACGCCTCGCCGAAGGCGATACCGCCGTAGCGGTAGCCCTCCTCCCGCTCCATCAGGCATATCTCCAGCGGTGTGTCAGCGAAGTGGAGCAGCCGGATGGCGGTGAGCGTCCCGGAGAAGCCGGCGCCGACGATGGTGACGCGCTGGGTACCGTCCTGCGGCTCGCAGGGGGCGCCGTGGCGCATGGTGTCGTGCCGCATTGCGTCGTGGTGCTTGACGTCTTGGCGCATGGCGTCGTCGAGCATGGCGGAGGTCTGCGCGGCCGGGTCGTGCGGGGACTGCACGGGGGTGTGCGGGGTCTGCATGGGGGTGTGCGTTTCCACGTTCTTGTCTCCTTCGGTGCGGAAGAGAGCCGGTGGGGGATGGTCGGCGCCGCTCCTGGGGGAAGCCGACCTCGATCACGTCACGGAGAGAGCTGTGCCCGGTAGGGCCGTGCCGGGCCGCCGGCAGTGACGCGGCGAACAGCGGGCGCGGGGGCGGTCAGGGGGCGGTGTGCGGCTCGCGCCGCCGCCGGCGGGGCGGAAGGGGTACGCCGATTCCTGGCATCGTGGGGCACGAACTCCTGTCCTGGACGCGAGTGTCTGCGCACGAGAGCGGGGCTCCGGTCGAGGTGGCCGGCGAGATCGGCACTCAGCATCGGGACGGAACGCGGGGTTCCGGAGTCATCGTGGATGATCCTGGACGCGCTCTGCGTCGGAGGGTCAACGGCCGTATAACGCTTGACAGTCGAGACCCCCCGTCGTCTAACTTGAAACGAGTGTTCCAAGTTGATGGTGGCCCAGGTGTCCCATGGGGGAGGATGTTCGTGCCGCAGGTACTGGATCCGGGGAAAGCCCGCACGTTGGACGAGTTCATCGCGGAGCTGCGGCTGCTGAAGGCGTGGGCGGGCAATCCGTCGATCACCGAGATCACCCGCCGGGTCCACAAGGACTGGCAGCGCGCGGGCCGCCCGTGCAGCGAATGGCCGGCCCGTTCGACCATCGGCAACTGCTTCCAGCTGGGCCGCCGCCGCCCCAATCCCGACCTGCTGCTGGCCGTCGTCCGTACACTCGCTGGCGGCGACGAGGCGGCCGTCGCGGTATGGCGGCAGGCACTGCGTACCGTCCTCGGTGAAGCCGAGGCCGCCGCCCGCGTCACCGCCTACGACCGGCTGCCCGGCGCGCCGTCCTTCCTCGTCGGCCGGTCCCGGCCGGCGGCCGACGCCGAAGCCGCACTCGCGGCGGGCGGCCGGGCAGGCGTCGTGGTGCTGGAAGGCGCCGCCGGGACCGGGAAGACCTCACTCGCCCTGCACGTGGCCCACCGCCTGTCCCCCCGCAGACGCGCCGACGCGCCCGTACTCTTCGCCAATTTGCGCGGCTTCGCACCGGACGGTCCGGCCGCCGACCCCGCCGCGGTGCTGGAGACCTTCCTGCGTCTGCTGGGCGTCACCGGGGACCGCATCCCGCACGGCGCCGCCGCCCGGGCCGCCCTGTACCGGCAACTCCTGACCGGCACGGGCGCGTTGGTCGTCCTGGACGACGCACCGGACGAAGCGCACGTACGGGCACTGCTTCCCGGGGACCCGACGTGCCGCACTCTGATCACCAGCCGCCGTACGCTGCGCGCGCTGCCCGACGCGACCCGCCTCTCCCTCCCCCCGCTGGCACCGGCCGACTCGGTGGAACTGCTGCGCAGGACGGCGGGAGCCGACCGCCTCGCCACGGACGCCACCGCCCTGCGCCGGATCGCCGACGACCTCGGACACCTTCCGCTGGCCCTGACGGTCATCGGCCGCCACATGCGGGAGCACCCCGGCTGGACGCTGGACGACTACCACCGCGAGCCCTTGATCACCCTCGCGCTGGAGGACGGTGTCCGCGGCGCGCTGGCCGCCTCCGACGCGCGGCTGGCCGCAGGTGCGCGGAAGTTGCTGCGCCTCCTCGCCCTTCACCCGCTGCACCGAACGGACACCACCGGCGCCGCGGTCCTCGCGGGCGAGCACGAACAGACGGTGCGCGAGCATCTCGACGCACTGTCCAGGACGCATCTCCTGGTGGAGGCGGAACCCGGATGGTTCCGTCTGCACGCACTGGTCCGCGCCTACGCGGAAGAACGTATCTGCATAGACGTGCCGGGGACTTCGATCCGCGAGGCCCTGGGCCGTGTACTGGCGCACTGCAGGGGGACCCACACGCGCGACAGAGCGCACGCACCCGGCGAGCTCCCCGTGCTCAGGCGCCTCAACCGTGCCGAGGCCTGGGCCGAGGCCGTACCACCGCGTGAGGGAAGCGGGACGCGGGCCCTCGCCGCGTGACGCCGCGCCCGACCGGAGGAAGCCGCGCCGACCGGAGTAACGAGGGCGCTGACCGGAGTAACGCGGGCGCCTGCCCGGCCGGGGCGGCCGTCGCGGCCAGGAGGTGCGTCCCTGGAGGGTTGGTCACACGGAAGTACCCTCGTCGAAACGGACGGTGACGACTTCCGGCTCCCCGTCGAGCCGCTGCCGGAGGACACCGGGCGCGTCGGCGCCGAGGAGATCAGGGAGCAGTACCAGACCGTCGTCGGCCGGTGGGAGCAGTACCAGACCGTCGTCGGCCGGCGGCGCGAGCGATACGGCCGCTTCGACCACCGAAGATCTCCGCGGCGCCCTGCGCCGGCGCCTGCCGCCGTACATGGTCCCGGCCCGGCTGACCTCGGTCTCCGCCCTGCCTCTCGACGCGGACGGGACGGTGGACCGGACGGCCGTGCGGCGCCTGCTGGGCGGCACGCCACAGGCTGACCCTGAGCGGTGCGCCGACGCGACGCCGGGACGGTTTCAGGCCCATTCAGCGGCCGGCCACGGCCGGAAGGCGGTCCGGCCGTGGCAGCGGCTGCTTCACCAGTAGTGGCGTCGGCCTCCGACGGCGTGCCCCACGGATCCGAGAATCCAGAGGATCGCGCCGATGACCAGAAGGATGATTCCGATCGTCCACAGGATCGAGAGGTGGAACAGGAATCCGATGATGAGTAGCACAACGCCGAGAGCGATCATGGTGTCCCTCCAACGTGAATGAGCCAACGGCTCTATCAGGCGTATGCCCGGCCGGTGAGCCCGCACGCCTGTCGGCACGCTGTATCCGTGTCCCCCGTTTCCGCGGTCCCACCCGGCGGGATCTCAGCGGGCCGCGGCCTCGATCCGGGAGACCAGCGAGGGTTGCAGCCAGCGGACGCCCTCCGGGGTGAGGTGAACGCCGTCACTGCGCACCTGTACGCCGTCGACCTGCCAGGTGAAGGTGCCCTGCGGGCACAGCCGGCGCCCCAGGTCGAGGATGCCGACCGTGCCGCGACGCCGGCCGGCGACCTGGCGGAGCAATCGGTTCCAGTGGTCGACGCGCTGCGGCTGGTCCTCGGGCCATACTCCGCCGTCGGGACGTTCTCCCCGGTGGTTGTAGGGCTCGGTGCAGCTCTGACGCCCGGACCCCGCGGGCACCGGGGACCCGCTGGCCCGGCGGTTCCCCACCTTGGACGAACTCATGTCACCCGCCGGAGCGTGACGCGCCGGCGTCCGTCGTCGAGGCCCGGCCGAGGTGGCGGTCCCGTAGTGGTGCGAAGCGGCCACGGCCCGGGGGTGCCGGTGGCCGTGGCCGCTTCGGTGCCCGCGGATGAGCCGGGTCCGGCCGCCGGTCCTGCCGGGGACCGGCGGCCGGACCGTCTCGCCGCGTGTGCGGTCAGCCCTGGCGGCCGGCCGCCTTCGAGCGGGAGCGGCGGTACAGCACCGTTCCGCCCATCAGCGAGGCCAGGCTCGCGGCGGCCAGCGCCCAGGTGCCGTCCGTTCCGGTGTGCGCGAGGGTGCCGGGCGTCCGCTCCCTTACTACGGGAGACGGCCTCGGCGTCGAACGGACCGGCGGCGTGCCGTGCGGCCGGTGCGGGGGCACGGAGCGTACCGGCGGCTCCTGGCGGGGCGGCGTGTTCCGCTGCGGCTCGTCGGGCCGGTCGGCCGGACCGTTCACCGACTGGTTGCCGGCGACGGGGTTGCCGATGCCCACCACGTTCACGCTGTTGCCGCTGACGTTCACGGGCAGATCGACCGGGAGCTGGATGGCGTTGCCGCTCACCACTCCCGGCGAGTTCCGCGCGACACCGTCAGCCGTGGCCCCGCCCTGTGACTCGGTGCCTTCCTTCCCCGCCTTGGCGCCGCCCTCGTTGGCGCAGCGGTTGCCCATCGCGGGGTTGAGCAGCCCGACCACGTTCACGGTGTTCCCGCACACGTTCACCGGGACGTCCACCGGCAACTGGATGCCGTTGCCGGAGATCAGCCCGGGCGAGCCGACCGCGGCCCCGTTCGCGGAGGAGTCGGCGTACACCGGCCCCGCCACTGCCATCGCGCCGGAGACGGCGGCAAAGGCGATCACACTGTTACGGGTAGCCCGTTTCATCGGTTCCCAGCCCTTCAGACACTGTTGCGGGCACTCACCCGCACCTGAGCAAACGGAAGGGAAACCGGACAGGTTATGGCTGCTCAGCCTTTTGCCCGGCAAGAGGGACATCGCGGGGCGGCGGAACGCGGTCCAGGAGGCGTCCCCGGAGCGGGTTCCGGGCCCCCGGCCGGCGCGGCATCCGCTCAGCCGATGGCCGCCGCCCGGACGACAGCCGGGTCCTCACCGGTGAGTTCCGCGATGCGGTGGGGGGCGACACCCGCGGCCACCGCGCGAGCGAGCAGTTCGTCGCGGCCGTGCGCGCAGTCGCGGTAGGCGAGCAGGTCGGTCTCGACCGCGGCCAGGGTCTCGGGAGCCGTACGGTGACGCAGCCGGCTCAGTTCCTCCTCGCTCAGCGGAACCGGCAGCCGCTCCGCCTCCGCGGGAATGGCCGCGGTGTCCTCCGGAGGCACCACCCGCAGCCGCGGGGACGTCGCCGACACGCCCTGCGCGTCCAGCCACGCGCGCACCGCTGATGTGTCCATGCAGGCGAGCGGTTCCGTCGCGGCCGTCGGCACGCCGAGCGTGTCGGCCGGGTCGTCCGCGAGAAACAGGTAGGCGTCGTCGGTCATGGTTCGCTCCTCGTCACAGACACTCGTCGCCGGTCGCCGTCCCCTTACCCCGTTCGCGTCCGCATAGCGCGGCGGATCCGCCATCCGGGGGGACGGAGGACCGCACCGCCACCGGGCGAGTGACGGCGGCGCGGTCACGGAGGCCGGGGAGCCGGCGGGCCCGCGGACCGGCGGACGGGCAGGCCCAGCGAACCCGGCGGACCGACGGGGCCGTCGATCCGCCGGCCGACCGACCCACCCGCCGAGGTGCCGGCGGGCCGGCGTCCGTCAGCCGAGGCCCGTCGAGACCCGGAACGAGGCCCAGGGCGTTCAGTCGAGGCCGAGGGCGTCCACGACGCGCTCGGCCATCCGCTGCTCGCCGAGGGCGTTGGGGTGCACCGGCACGATGTTGCTGCCGAAGAGCAGCGGCTCGATCCACCGTGTGCCGACGGGCTTGCACGCGTCGTGGCCCTCGGAGGTCCGGGCGAAGTCGACGTAGGTCGTGCCGGTCTCCTCGGCGGCGCGCCGGACGACGGCGTTGAGGTGGGTCTGGAGGGAACGCAGGTAGGGCACGTCACCGGAGGCTATCGGCAGTTTCGCGAAGCAGGACGGGTCCGCGGTCGCGGGGGTGATCCACGGGTAGCCCAGGACGGCCACGCGGGCGTCGGGTGCCTTGGCCCGTACGGCGCGCAGGGCGGTCTTCAGGGCCGGGTAGGTGTGGGCGTCGATCGCGTCCTCGAACGAGGTGCCGTACTTGTCCTCGCAGGGGCTGCCCGCGCCTCCGCTCAGCACGCCCGCGGTGCCGCAGGCGGCCACGGCGTTGATGAAGGTGCCGTTGTCGTTGCCGCCGATCGTGAGCGTGACGAGGTCGGTGTCGGGGGCGACGGCGTCGGCCTGGGGAGCGACCCCGGGGTACTGGGCCTGGGTGAAGTCCTTGGTCTGGGCGGCTCCGCAGGTGACGTCCGTCAGCCTGGCCCCGGTGTGCGCGGCGACGACGTGCGGGTAGTTGGCGATGGAGCGCAGACAGAGCAGGTTGGTGGGGTCGACGGGCAGGACGCCGGAGGCCGCGCTGTAACTGTCGCCGAGGGCCGCGTACTTGAGGGGTGCCGTGGCGTGGGCGGGAGTGGGGGCGGCGCTGAGGCCGAGGGCCAGCGCGCCGGTGACCGCGCAGGCCGCGGTGAGGACGCGGCGGCGGGGGGCGGGGCGCGGGGCGGGCAGGGGCATGTGCTCTCTCTTCTCGTGGCGGGGAACACGGGGCGTGCGGGCCTGGGGTGCCCGCACGCGTGCTGGTGCGCGAGAATGCGGCGGCTCGAGCCGGGGGGAGCGCCGGCCGCCGGGGCCCGGCCGGGCAGGCGTACGTACGACGGCGGCCGTGAGGTACCGGTCGCGGGATTACCGCGGGTACTACCGATAGGTAATGTGCGGGCGCCGCTACGCCGCGTCAACGGTGCTGACCGAACTTCTTGGAACGCTCACCTATCCCCCGAACTACGAGCCGTCGATCCGGGGCGGGCTGCGTGAGGCGCGGTACCCGGCGCACGACGAGCGCGGGGCCCGGAGATCCGCGGCCGGCTCACCCGCGAGCGAATCCCCCGCACCAACGACGTGGGCGGAGGTGGGGGCGGCGGCGACCGGCCCGTCCCCGAGCGGATGGTGTGGCACTTCCTGCTGGTGGAGAACGGCCTCGGGCCGCGGATCGGCGAAAGCCTCGGCATCCGCCCGGAGGACGTCGCGTACCTGGAGCCGCCGGCAGCCGAGGACCTCGCCGGGTAGGAGGAGGAGCGGCTGGCGAACCTCGGCAGGAAGCCGGCAAGAACCCGCCGCGGAACGTGGAGGGCCTCACCATGACGCACTGCGTGCCCGGCGAGCGCCATGTGGTGACCCGCTGAGCACGCGCGCGGTGCCGCTACGGGTCGTGCGGGAACCGTCCGGACAGAGGAAGTCCCGTCAGGGTCCGCTCGGCGGCGGACCGCCCGGGTGCCGTCCCGGCTCGGGTCCGGGGACGGGCCGGGACCGCACCGGGGCCTGTCAGGTGACGACGGGGGCCGCCCCGTGCTCCGCGGAGAGGCGGGCGCGGCTGCCGTGCGGGCAGTGGACGACGCGGTCGCCGAGGCCGAGCCGGCCGGCCTCGGCCAGGAAGGCGGACAGCGGCGAGCGCATCACCGTGTAATCGCCGTAGTGCACGGGCAGGACGGCCCCGGGGTCCAGGCGCCGGGCCAGCTCCGCACCCTGCGCGCCGTCCATGGTGACCACGAACCCGCCCGGGAGGCGGGTGCCGCCCAGGTGCAGGACGGCCAGGTCGGCGGCGGGGAAACGGCGGGTGATCTCGTCCAGGCCGTCATAGGGCAGCGTGTCTCCGGAGACGTACAGCCGTAGCCGCGGCGGCCCGCCCACGAGCCCGAACTCGATCATGCTGCCCATCACCGGCGGCAGCAGCCCGCGCAGCACCGGCTGCCCGGCGTGCCGGCCGGGCAGTGCCGTGATCGTGGCCTGCGTCCGGCCCTGCCGGAGGGTGAGCCCCTGCCAGGTCCGCAGTCCCGCCGTCCGCTCGAACCCGTGCAGCACTTTCAGCCGGCGTGCGGCGTGCGGTGTGCTGATCACCGGGACCGCGTGGTCCAGGTGGCGTCGGGCGCGGCGGTCCCAATGGTCCCCGTGCAGATGCGAGAGCACGATCCCGTCGAGACGGGGCAGGTCCCACGGCTGCACGGCGGGCTCGGTCAGGCGCCGGCTCAGCAGCCCGTAGCCGAGGTAGGCGTACTGGCCGCGGTGCAGGAAGTTCGGGTCGGTGAGCAGGGTCAGCGGGCCGTAGCGCAGCAGCACGGTCGCGTTGCCGATGAAATGGAGGTCGACCGTGTCGTCGGTGAGGCCGTCCGTGGTCCCGGGCATGTGATCAGCCGCCTTCCGTCCGAGCCTGGGCACGTCCACGCGGTGCCGCGGGCGCGCCGGGTTCTTCCCGTCGGCGGGCGGGTACCCCTGCCGGGCGGAACAGCCCCGGCGAGCCGGCCGGCGCCCTTCCGCGACGCGTCGGCGCGACGAGCGGAGGGGTGGTCCGTGTTCGAGGGTTTCGAGGTCGGTACGGTACGGACGGACGGTGCGTCGGTCTTCGTACGCCACGGCGGCGAGGGTCCGCCGGTGGTGCTGCTGCACGGCCATCCGCGCACGTCCGCGACCTGGCACCGGGTCGCCCCGCTGCTGGTCCTCGGCGGATTCACCGTGGTCTGTCCCGACCTGCGCGGCTACGGCCGCTCGCGTGGTCCGGCGCCCACCGCGGACCACGCCGGGTACTCCAAGCGGGCCGTCGCCGGTGACGTGGTCGAGGTGATGCGCGCGCTCGGCCACGACAGGTTCGCGGTCGCCGGGCACGATCGCGGGGGCGCCGTGGCGCTGCGGCTGACGCTCGACCACCCCGACGCCGTCTCCCGGGTGGCGCTGCTGGACTGCCTCCCGATCAGTGAGCACCTGTCGCCGCTGACGACCGAGTTCGCCACGCAGTGGTGGCACTGGTTCTTCTTCGCCCAGCCGGACGTCCCGGAGCGGGTCATCAACGCCGATCCGGACAGCTGGTACCGCGGCGACCCGCGGATCATGGGACGGGAGAACCACGACGAGTGGCGGGAGGCCACCAGGAACCCCGAGGTGGTGCGGGCGATGCTGGAGGACTACCGGGCCGGGCTGACCGTCGACCTGCGGCACGAGGAGGCCGACCGCGCCGCCGGGAACCTGATCCGGTGCCCGGCGCTGGTGCTGTGGTCGCTCAGGGACGATCTGGAGGACCTCCACGGGGATCCACTGCGGATCTGGCGGCGATGGGCGAAAGACGTGCGCGGCCACGGCATCGACTCCGGGCACCATGTGGCCGAACAGGCGCCCGAGGATCTCGCGTCCGCGCTGGGCGACTTCTTCGCCGGGCGGACGGCCTGAGGGAGCCCCGGCGCGGCCGAACCGGCGCGACCGCCCGGCCCGGCCGGGCCGCGCTGCCCGCCGCCCGCGGATGGCCGAGCGTGCCGCAGCGGTGGAGCCCGGGAACTGGTACCTGTCGGTAGGGCAGCCGGAACGGGGAACCGGCCCCCCGGGAACGAACCCGGAAACCGACCGAGACGAGGAGCGATGGCGACCACCGTGCGCGAGAGCGGGACCGAGACCGCGCCGCCCGGCCTTCGACTGCCGGGGATCCTGCTGGGGGTGGGGCTCGGCGGATTCGTCGACGGCATCCTGCTGCACCAGCTGCTGCAGTGGCACCACATGCTCACCAGCACCGACCACGATCACATCGGTGTCAAGTACTACGACCCGCACACCGTCTCCGGGCTGCGGATGAACACCGTCTGGGACGGCGTCTTCCACACCGTGTGCTGGCTCGCCGTCCTGGGCGGCCTCGCGATCCTGTACGCCCGGGTGACCACCGGCCGGCGCCAGGTGTGGGCCTCACGGGTGCTGTGGGGCTGGATCCTGGCCGGCTGGGGGCTGTTCAACCTGGTCGAGGGCCTCCTCGATCACCAGATCCTGGGCATCCACCACGTACACGGCGGGCCGTACCAGGTCTGGTGGGACATCGGCTTCCTGGCCCTCGGCGCGCTGCTGCTGGCCGGCGGCCGGCTTCTGCAACGCGGTGCACGGCCCTTCGATCCGGCGACGCCTCTCGCGGGCGGAGAGGGCCGCACGGTCTGATGGACCACGGCACCCTCCACCCGCACCCCGGCATGAGTCACCCGCACCACCACGAGGGCGGCGGACCCCTGGAGACCGTGCTGCCCGCGCTGGCCCTGCTGGTGTGCGCGGTCGGATATCTGCTGCTCGTCCGCCGGGCACGCCGCCGCAACCCGGTGCGTGGCTGGAACCCCTGGCGTACCGCCGCCTTCGGCACCGGCCTGGTGCTGCTGGCGGCGGCGCTGCTGCCGCCCGTCGCCGGCCTCGCCCACCGTGACTTCCGCGGCCACATGGCCCAGCACATGCTCATCGGCATGTACGCGCCACTCGCCCTGGTGCTCGGCGCGCCGGTCACGCTCCTGCTGCGCGCCCTGCCCGCGTCGCGGGCCCGGCGCCTCACCGCGTTCCTGCACAGCGGCCCGGCCCGCCTGCTCGCCCATCCGGCGGCCGGTCTGCTGCTGTCCGCCGGCAGCCTCGTGGTCCTGTACTTCACCCCGCTCTACGGCACCGCCACGGCCCACCCGGCCGGACACTGGCTGCTGCACGCCCACTTCCTGCTGTCCGGCTGCCTGTTCGCGTACGCCGTCGCCGGCCCCGACCCGGCCCCGGCCCGCCCCGGTGTGCGCACCCGGCTGGTGTACCTGGGGTGCGCCATCGCCGTGCACGCGGTCGTCGCACAGCTGATGTACGGCGGTTTCTGGGTGGACGTCCACACTCCCGTCCCCCAGGTCCAGGGCGGTGCGATGATCATGTACTACGGGGGTGACATCGCCGAACTGCTGCTGGCGGCGGCCCTCGTCGCCACCTGGCGTCCCGAACGCCACGTGCTGCCGCGGGCTGGTTCCGGCCACCCGGCCGAGGTAGTGGAATATTAAACAACTGCCCTCCGTTATGCCCGCGTCGAGGAGGGACGAGGAGGCCAGGATGGAGACACGGGTGGAGACCACGTACTACGACCACGGCACCGCCGCCGACCGGTGGGAGCGCGCGCGGCAGTTCTTCGCCGCCCGGGACTACGCGGGTGCGGCGCGGGTGCTGGCCGGGCTGGTCGAGGAGGCGCCGGAGCAGACCGGGCCCCGGCTGCTGCTGGCCCGCGCCTACTACCACTCGGCGCAGCTGGGGCGCGCCGAGGCGGAGTTGCGGACCGTCGTGGAGCGGGAGCCGGTGGAGCACTACGCCCGGCTGATGCTGGGACGCACCCTCCAGCGGCAGGGCCGGCACGAGGAGGCCGGCCGGCACCTGCGGATCGCCTCGGCGCTCGCGGGCGACTTCCCGGAGGAATGACGCGACCGGCCCCGGACGGCCGCAGGCGAAGCCCGGCCGTTCCGTCCGGGAGGGGCCAGGCCCCGGACGGCCTGAGACCGAGCCCGGCGGTTCCGTCCGGGAGGGGCGGCCGGCCGGAGTCGGGGCCCGGCGGTTCTCACCTCACCGGGCCGGGCTTCCCGGCCCGGTGAGGCCCGGCAACGTGTACCCACGGGGAGCGGTGCCCGGGCATGGCATCCTGACGCGATGGCACCTCCCCGTGAACACGCACCGCTCGCCGAGCGGGTCGAGGAACTCCTCGCCGCCGGCGGCCCCCTGCCCCTCGTCGCGGCCGGACGGCCGGTGCTGCGGCGCGGCACCGAGCCCTACGACGGCCAGCTCGGCCCCGCCCTGCTGGCCCGGTTCATCGAGGCCCTGCGCGTCACCATGCACGCGGCGCCCGGCGTGGGACTGGCAGCCCCGCAGGTCGGCGTACCGCTGCGGATCGCGGTGATCGAGGATCCGGCGCCGGTGCCGCAGGAGGTCGCCGTGGTCCGGGGCCGGGTCCCGCAGCCGTTCCGGGTCCTGGTCAACCCGGTGTACGAGCCGGCCGGCAGCGCCCGGGCCGCGTTCTTCGAGGGGTGCCTGAGCGTGCCGGGCTGGCAGGCGGTGGTGGCCCGGCACGCGGAGGTACGGCTGCGCGGCGAGGACGAGCGGGGCCGTGCCCTGGACGAGGTGTTCACCGGCTGGCCCGCCCGGATCGTCCAGCACGAGACGGACCATCTCGACGGCACGCTGTACCTGGACCGCGCCGAGATCCGGTCCCTGTCGACCGACGAGGCGGTGGGGGCCCTGTGGGCTCAGCCCTCCCCGGAGGCGGCCGCCGAGGCCCTCGGCTTCCGCCTCCCGTAGGCGCCGCTCAGTTGTCCCGGTACGCCTCAAGCAGCCGCAGCCACACCTCGCTCAGGGTCGGGTAGGACGGGACCGCGTGCCACAGCCGGCCGAGCGGGACGCGGCCGGCGACGGCGACGGTGGCCGAGTGGATGAGTTCGCCGACGCCGGGGCCGACGAAGGTGACGCCGCGCAGGATCTCGTCCTCCAGGTCCACGACCATGCGGGCGCGGCCCTTGTAACCGTCGCCGTACAGGCCCGCCCCGGCGACGGAGGAGAACTCGACGTCGACGGCGCGCACGCGGTGGCCGGCCTGTTCGGCCTCGGCGAGGGAGAGGCCGACCGCGGCGGCCTCGGGGTCGGTGAAGACGACCTGGGGTACGGCGTCGTGGTCCGCGGTGGCCGCGTGCGCTCCCCAGGGCTCGTCCAGCAGGGGGCTGCCGGCGGCGCGGGCGGCGATGGCGGCGCCGGCGACACGGGCCTGGTACTTGCCCTGGTGGGTGAGGAGGGCGCGGTGGTTGACGTCACCCACGGCGTACAGCCAGTCGGTGCCGGTGACCCGCAGGCTGTCGTCGACGTCCAGCCAGGAGCCGGGTCGCAGGCCGACGCTGTCGAGGCCGAGGTCGTCGGTCTGCGGGGCGCGGCCGATGGCGAAGAGGATCTCGTCGGCCTCGACGCGGTCGCCCGCGGAGGTGACGGCCACGACGGTGCCGTTCTCGCGGGTGACGGACTCGACGGAGGTGCCGGTGCGGATGTCGGCGCCCGCTTCGGCGAGCGCGTCGGCGACCAGCTCGCCGGCGAACGGCTCCATCCGGTTCAGCAGGCCCTTGCCGCGGACCAGCAGGGTGACCCGGGAACCGAGGGCCTGCCAGGCGGTGGCCATCTCGGTGGCGACGACGCCGCCGCCGACGACGATCAGCCGTCCGGGTGCCGCCTTGGCGCTGGTGGCCTCGCGGCTCGTCCACGGCCTGACCTCGGCCAGTCCCGGCAGGTCCGGCAGCTGGGCGCGGGTGCCGGTGCAGACGGCGACGGCGTGCCTGGCGGTGAGGGTGGTGAGGGTGCCGTCGGGTCCGGTGACGGCGACGGTACGGGGCCCGGCCAGCCGGCCGTGGCCGCGGTAGAGGTCGGCGCCCGTGCCCTCCAGCCAGGCGACCTGGCCGTCGTCCTTCCAGTGGGAGGCGTACTCGTCCCGGTGGGCCAGCACGGCCGGTGTGTCGAGCGGGCCCCGCACGGCCTGCCGGAGCCCGGGCAGGCGGCGGGCGTCGGCGTGGGCGATGACCGGCCTGAGCAGGGCCTTGCTGGGCATGCAGGCCCAGTAGGAGCACTCGCCGCCGAGCAGTTCGCTCTCCACGACCGCGGTGGTGAGGCCGGCCGCGCGGGTGCGGTCGGCGACGTTCTCGCCGACCGGGCCGCCGCCGAGCACCACGACGTCGTAGGCGATCGTTTTCGTTTCCGTCATGGGGCCAGTCTGGTGGGTGGTGTGCGCCGTGGCCACAGGGGTACGCGCGCGGAACACGGGCGTGCGCGCGTGGAATAGGCGGACCGGCGGCCGTGTTTCCGCCGTCGGCACACCCCTACACCAGGAAGAGGGAATCACGCCATGAGCAGCACCGTGGAGCTGACCAAGGAGAACTTCGACCAGACGATGAGCGAGAACGCGTTCGTTCTCATCGACTTCTGGGCGCCCTGGTGCCCCCCGTGCCGGCAGTTCGCGCCCGTCTACGAGAAGGCGGCGGCGGAGAATCCCGACCTGGTTTTCGGCAAGGTGGACACGGAGGCGCAGCCCGAGCTGGCCGCGGCCTTCGACATCCAGTCGATCCCGACGCTGATGATCGTCCGCGACCAGGTGGCGGTCTTCTCCCAGCCGGGCGCCCTGCCCGCGCCGGTCCTCACGGACCTCATCGGGCAGGCCCGCGGCCTCGACATGGACGAGGTCCGCAAGAGCATCGCCGCCCAGCAGGGCGAGACGCAGAAGTAACCCGTACGGGGCCTCGGTACCGGGTCAGCTCGACTCGCGCCGCACCACCGAGGCCCCCAGCACGGTGTGCACCTCGGGCTCGCCGCCGGGATCGCGTACGGCGCGGTCGACCAGTCCGGCGAGGTCGCGGCCCGAGGGCAGCTCGATGTGGACCGTGCTGAGCCGCGGTCGCAGCAACCGGCCCAGCATCAGGTCGTCGGCGCCGATCACGGCGACGTCCTCGGGGATGCGCACGCCCTCGTCCTGCAACGCGCGCATGAGCAGCATCGCGTACTCGTCGTTGTAGGCGAACACCGCGTCCAGGCCCGACTCGGGCCAGCGGGCGGCGAGTTCGGCGGCGGCCTCCTCGGTGTGGGCGAGTGGCAGCCCGGTCACGGTCGCGTCCGTGCCGCGCAGTGCCTCGCGGACGCCCGCGAGCCGGGGGCGCGAGTACGCCTCCAGCCCGGACTCCGCGGGTACGACCACACCGATCCGGCGCCGGCCACGGGCGTACAGGTGGGTCGCGGCGCAACGGCCTACGGCGTGGTGATCCATCAGCAGGGCGTGGGCGCCGTCGACGGGCACGGGACCGAGGGTGACGACGGCCCGGGCTCCGGACCTCTTGAGGACGGCGACGCCCTGCGGGCCGAGGCCGGTGCCGGGCACCAGGACGGCGACCGGCCGCAGTTCCGCCCAGGCGCGGGCGGCTTCGTCGCCCTCCAGGCCGACGCTGCCGTACTGCACGACGGTGTAGTCCAGACGGCCGAGCGCCCACTGGAGTTCGTTGAGGAACGCGCTGTAGAGGGGCCCGGCCGGGACGGCCGGGGCGGGCATGAGGACCATGCGGCTGTGCCCGGCGCGCAGGCTGCGGGCGGCGGCGTGCGGCACGTACCCCAGTTCGCGGGCGGCCTCGCGCACGCGCCGGCGCGTCGGCTCGCTGATGCGTACCGCGCCGGTGTTGTTCAGGACGTAGGAGACGGTCGCGCGGGAGACGCCTGCCAGGCGGGCCACATCGGCACTCGTGGGCGTGTTCGGTATCTGCACCATGACGGACCGCATCCTGGCAGAGGCCCGGGCACCGGGAGCAGCCGGGGCAAGGTGGTTCACCGTTGCACAGAACCGGCACCGGTAACGCCGAGGAGAAAGCCGCCGCGGCGCGCCGCGCACCGGACGCGGACCGACGCCGACGCGGCGGTGGGGGTACCTCCCGCGCGAGCGAAGCGGAAGCGGCGCCAGAGCCCGCGAGCCCGGCAAGATCCGACCGGGAGGCCCTAGCGGTACGGGCCGGTGCGGGTCACCCGGGCGACCAGGTCGGTCCAGCCGGTCTCCAGGCGTTCCAAGGGCATGCCGCACTGCCGGGTCAGGTGGTGGATCAGTGCCGGGTCCAGTGAGGCCATCAGGGTCTGGGCGAGCAGGTCGCAGTCGCCGTCCGGCACGATCTGCCGGAGCAGCATCGTGACGTGGACGCGCAGCGCCTCGACCGCGGGGTGGGCGAACCGGCGGGCCGGCTCGGCCTGGGCGGCGAGTTGCAGGTCCAGTTGCTCGGCCGAGCGGTACAGCACCGCCACGCCGAACGCCCGCAGCCGCTCCAGGGGCGGCGCGCCGGGCCCGAGCGGCGGGGGGCCGCCCACGAAGTCGGCCTGCAGCTGCCGGGCGGAGTGGTCGAGCAGGGCCATGAGCAGTCCGGTGCGGTCGCCGAAGCGCCGGAAGACGGTGCCCTTGCCGACCTGCGCCGCGGCGGCGACCGCCTCCATCGTGACCCCGGCGACCCCGTGCTCCGCGATCAGCCGGGCGGCGGCCTCCAGCAGCCGGGCCCGGTTGCGGGCCGCGTCCGCCCGCAGGCACGGCTCGTCGGGAGCGGTGCCGACCTCCAGCAACCTGGGTTCGCCGAGGGGCTCCTGAGGGTTCGGGAAGGGCGGCAGCGCGCGGGACATGAAGACAGCGTAAAGCATCGGGAAGAAAACTGGACCGCGGTCCGTTTAGGGTGGTAGAAACATAAACGGACCTCAGTCCGGATTCGTGACAGCGACGTTTCAGCCCCTTGGAGTTCTCATGTCCGTTCGCATCCTCGCGCTCGTCGGCAGCCTGCGCGCCGGTTCGCACAACCGCCAGCTGGCCGAGGCGGCCGCCAAGCTGGCGCCCGAGGGCGCGGAGGTGGAGCTGTTCGAGGGCCTGGCCGACGTCCCCTTCTACAACGAGGACATCGACGTCGAGGGCGACGTGCCGGCCGCCGCCGCGAAGCTCCGCGAGGCCGCCCAGGCCGCCGACGCCTTCCTGTTCTTCTCCCCCGAGTACAACGGCACCATCCCGGCCGTCCTGAAGAACGCCATCGACTGGCTGTCCCGCCCCTACGGCGCCGGCGCCTTCGGCGGCAAGCCCGTCGCCGTGATCGGCACCGCCTTCGGCCAGTACGGCGGCGTGTGGGCGCAGGACGACACCCGCAAGGCCGTGGGCATCGCCGGCGGCAAGGTGATCGAGGACATCAAGCTCTCCATCCCTGGCTCCGTGACCCGCTTCGCCGCGACCCACCCGGCCGATGACGCCGAGGTCGCCGCCCAGCTGACCGAGGTCGTCGCCCGTCTGCACAGCAACGTGGGCGAGGCCGCCGCGGCCTGACCGTAGGACCCGCGAAGGGCCGGAGCCCGCCACGGCTCCGGCCCTTCGCCGTCCCCGGGCGGCGCGATGGGGTGCCGGTGACGCAGGTGACCCGGCCACGGCGGGGTAGGCGGGTCGTGACCGCGTACGCCGGCCGGGTTCCCGCACCGCCGCTCCAGGCGTGCGTGCCGGGGGCCGCCGTACGACCGGTCGCGCGGCCGCACCGGAGCACCGGCCGCCGGACGTCTCACGGGAGGAAGAGGCATGCCCCTGGTTCCGCCGCCGTTCGACCCGGAACTCGCCGCCGTACTGGAGCGGTACGGGGACGTGCTGTCGCCCGGTTTCACCCTGGACGACCTCGACGGCGCCCGGCAGAGCGAGGCCGCCGAGCTGGTCGACCCCACCCTGGACGGCGCCTTCGAGACGGAGGACCGTACGGTGCCCGGCCCCGCCGGCGCCCCCGACGTCTCCCTCCTCCTCTGCCGTCCCGCGTCCGCCCCCGCCACGGCGGCCCTGCCGGTGATCTACCACGTGCACGGCGGCGGCCTGATGGCCGGCTCCAACCGGGCCGGTGTGACCGAGGCCCTGGCGTGGGCCGACGAACTGGGCGCGGTGGTCGTGTCGGTGGAGTACCGGCTCGCACCCGAACACCCGCATCCCGCGCCGGTCGAGGACGTGTACGCCGGACTGCTGTGGACGGCGCGGCACGCGAAGGAGATCGGCGGCGACCCGGACCGCATCGTCGTCGCGGGCGCCAGCGCGGGCGGCGGCCTGACCGCGGCGCTCGCCCTGCTCACCCGGGACCGGCGGGGTCCGCGCCCGCTGGGGCAGCTGCTGATGGGCCCGATGCTGGACGACCGCAACGACAGCGGGTCCAGCCGCCAGATGGCCGGGCTGGGCGTCTGGGACCGTACCGCCAACGACACCGCCTGGACGGCACTGCTGGGCGACCGGTGCGGCGGACCGGACGTCTCCCCGTACGCCGCCCCCGCCCGCGCCACCGACCTCTCCGGCCTCCCCCCGGCCTTTCTCGACGTGGGCTCGGCGGAGACCTTCCGGGACGAGGCGGTCGCCTACGCGTCCCGGATCTGGCAGGCCGGCGGCGAGGCCGAACTCCACGTCTGGCCGGGCGGCTGCCACGGCTTCGACGCCCTGGCCCCCGAGGCGGCCCTGTCCCGGGCGGCCCGCACGGCCCGGATCGGCTGGCTGCGGCGCCTGCTGGCGGACTGAGCCGGCGACCGCGCCTGCGGACGGCCCGCAGGCTGCCCGTCCGATGACCCCGGGGGCTGCTCGCGGGACCCGCGGTCAGCCGGACACCACCGCCTCCCTCCCGGCCGCCCGGCGCGTGGTCGAGGTGCACCACCACGGTGGTGAGGAAATGCTGCAAGCAGTGTCGCTCGGGCCGCCTGGGTGGCGGCCGTGGGCCACGGGGCTCAGGTGGCGCGACTTCCGGGCGCAATCCGCCCGCCGGCCGCCGTTTCGACGTTACCGTGCGGTAGACATCGTGCCCGGAGCCTCCCGGAGGTGCTCCCCCCATGACGCCCGACCGTGCCGCGAGTCTCGCGGACACCCGACGCGCCCTCGCCCGCGGGGAGGTCACCTCCCGCGCGCTGGTGGAGCGGACCCTGGCCCGGATCGAGGCCACGCAGCCGTCGCTGAACGCCTTCCGTATCGTGCGCGCCGAGGCAGCCCTCGCCGAGGCGGACGCCGCCGACCGGGAACTGGCGGCCGGAGCGCGCCGCCTCCTGCTCGGCGTGCCGGTCGCGGTGAAGGACGACATGGACGTGGCCGGCGAGCCGACCGCGTTCGGCTGCCGGGGCGACTTCCCGCCGGCTGCGGCGGACGGCGAGGCGGTACGGCGGCTGCGCGCGGCCGGTGCGGTGATCGTCGGCAAGACCAACACGTGTGAGCTGGGGCAGTGGCCGTTCACCGAGGGCCCGGCGTTCGGGGACACTCGCAACCCGTGGCACACCGGGCACACGCCCGGCGGGTCCTCCGGTGGTTCCGCCGCCGCGGTGGCCGCGGGGCTCGTCCCGGCCGCGCTCGGCTCCGACGGCGCGGGCTCGGTCCGCATCCCGGCCTCCTGGACCCACCTCATCGGCATCAAGCCGCAGCGCGGCCGTATCTCGACCTGGCCGCGCGGCGAGTCCTTCCACGGCATCACGGTCCACGGCACCCTCGCCCGCACGGTCGCCGACGCGGCCCTGCTGCTGGACGCGGCGAGCGGCAACCACGAACGGGACCCGCACCGGCCGCCCCCGCTGACCGTGGCGGACGCGGTCGGCCGGGACCCCGGCCGGCTGCGCATCGCTCTCTCCCTGAAACCGCCGTTCACCCCCGTACCGGCCCGGCTGCACCCGCAGATCCGCGCCCGGGTGGTGGAACTGGCCGGGAAGCTCGCCGACCTGGGGCACGAGGTCGAGGAGGCCGATCCGCCGTACGGGCAGATCGGGCTGACCTTCCTGCCGCGGGCCACCGCCGGGATCGCCGAGCGGGTCCGCGAGGCCCCCGACCCCGCACTGCTCGACCCGCGCACCCGGGGCACGGCCCGGCTCGGGCGGCTGCTCGCCGGGGCGCCGCTGCGGGTGGCCCGGCGCGCCGAGGCGGTGCTGCACCGGCGGATCGGCGCATTCTTCCGGTCGTACGACGTGATCCTCGCGCCGACGACGGCCGCTCCCCCGCCCCCGATCGGCGCCCTGGCCGGGCTCGGCGGGCTGGCCACCGACCGCGCGATGATCGCAGCCTGCCCCTACGCGTGGCCGTGGAACGTGCTGGGCTGGCCAGGCGTGAACGTGCCCGCCGGTTTCGCGGGACCCGGGCTGCCGGTGGGTGCGCAGCTGCTCGGCCCGGCGCACAGCGAGCCCCTTCTGGTCTCGCTTGCCGCCCGGTTGGAGGCGGAGCTGCGCTGGCACGAGCGGTGGCCGCCGGCACGGGCGGACGCGGACCGGCCGGCCCTGTGACGGCGTTCCCGCCCGTACGCTGAGGGCCATGGGCGAGGCGTCGATGGTCGGGCTGATGGGTCGGGTGACGGGGACGGTCGGGCCCGGTCTGGTCGGCGAGGTGATCGTGCGGGTGCGCGGCGGCGCGGAGCACTTCCTCGCCCATCCGGCCGACGGCACAGGCCGGCTCACGCCCGGCACGGTGGTGATGGTGGTGGAGTACCTGCCGCCGAGAACCGTCTACGTCACGGCCGCGTACGGCGGTTGAGCCTGCTCAGCCCCCGGCCGGGACGTCCGGCGTCAAGATTGTGACAAGGTTCCGCCGGTGCCTTCTCCGGGACCCCGGGCGGGCGCACACTCCCTTCGACCGGTGCCGGACGGGCACCATGCAAAGGGGGCGTATGCCGATGATGGTCGGCGTCGTTGCGGGGGCGGTCGTGGGTGCCGTCCTCGTCCTGATCGGTCTGTTCAAGATGATGTGGCGGGTCGCCGAGCCCAACGAGGCACTCGTCATCTCCGGTTCGACGCACCGCACCGAGGGTCTCGAGGCGGGCATGGGATTCCGCATCGTCACCGGGCGCGGCACGATGGTGGTGCCCGGGGTGCAGGCGGTGCGCAAGCTCTCGCTGGACCTGAACGAGACCGAGCTGCACGTGGACTGCGTGACCCATCAGGGCATCCCGCTGAAGGTGCGGGGCGTGGTCATCTTCAAGGTGGGCGACGACTTCGTGTCGATCGCGAACGCGGCCCGCCGCTTCCTGGACCAGCAGAAGCTGATGGCGGAGCGGGTGCACAACGTCTTCGCCGGTCATCTGCGTTCCATCGTGGGCGGGTTGACGGTCGAGGACATGATCCGTGACCGGGAGAAGCTGACCGGGCAGACCCGGGCGGCCTGCGGTACGGAGATGGAGAAGCTGGGCCTGATCGTGGACTCGTTGCAGATCCACGAGATCGAGGACCCGACCGGGTACATCCAGAACCTGGCGATGCCGCACGCGGCGGCCGTGCAGCGGGACGCGCGCATCGCCCAGGCCGAGGCGAACCGGCTCGCCACCGAGGCCGAGCAGCAGTCGCTGGCGCGGATGGCGGAGGCCACCCGCGACAGCGAGATCCTCCAGGCCGGCTACCAGGCCGAGCGGGACAAGGCGGCGGCGAAGGCGCAGCAGGCGGGCCCGCTCGCCGCAGCGGCGTCCCGGCAGGAGGTCGTCGTCCAGGAGACGCGGGTCGCCGAACTGGAGGCGCACCGGCGGGAACAGCAGCTCCAGGCCGACGTCCGCAAGCCGGCGGACGCCACGGCGTACGAGAAGCGGACCCTGGCCGAGGCCGACCGGGACGCGCGCATCTCGGCGGCGCAGGCCAAGGCGAAGGAGACCGAGCTGGCGGCGGCGGCCGAGGCGACCCGGGTGAAGGCCGCCGCGGCGGCCGAGGCCGAGTCGGTCAAGACCCGGGGTGCGGCGAGCGCCGCCACCACCCGGGCCACCGGTGAGGCGGAGGCCGCCGCCGCGCAGGCGAAGGGCCTGGCGGACGCCGAGGCGATCCGGGCCCAGGGGCTGGCGGAGGCGGAGGCCATCAAGGCCCGGGCGGCCGCCCTCGCGGAGAACCAGGAGGCGGTCGTCGCCCAGCAGCTCGCCGAGAGGTGGCCGGAGATCGTTCAGGCGGGTGCGTCCGCGTTCGGCAACGTGGACAACATGGTGCTGCTCAACGGGGCCGAAGGCATGGGCGAGTTGTTCGCCAAGGCCCTCACCATGGGCGGCACGGGCCTGGGTCTCGCCCGTAGACTGCTCGCTTCGACGGGCGACAACGGCCAGCCGCTGAACGGGGTTTCGCCCGCGCACAGCGGCGTGGCGACACCGGCCCCGCAGAACATGCAGAAGGTGCCCGTGGAGCAGGAGGGCTGAGACGGCGGTGGCCCGTGCGGCCGGGTCCCCACCGGGCACCCGGCCGCGGGGCCCCGCGGGGCGCCCCGGGCACCCGGCCGCGGGGCCCCGCGGGGCGCCACCAGGGGTCCCGGCCGTGGGATCACACCGTGAGCAGGGCGACGCCCAGGACGACCAGGGTCGCGGCCTTCAGGACCTCCAGGGCCACGTACCACAAGTGGCTGCGCGAGCGGGGCAGTTCCTCCCCGGCGAGGACCCGGTCGGACCTGCGGTTCAGGCGGGGCCGGACGGCGGCCACCTGGGCGAGGAGCAGCACCGCCGCCGCCACGGCCGGGACGAGGACCTCGGTGGGAGCGTGCCCCACGGCGACCGGAGCGAGGACGGCGACCGCGAGGACCGCCTCGACGGCGTTCAGCGCCCGGAACACCAGCCGGCCGATGCCCAGGCCGACGGGGATCGTCACCCCCGGGGCACGGAACTTCAGCGGCGCCTCCAGGAAGGAGATCGCCAGCACCATCCCGAGCCATACGAAGGTGACCGCGCTCGCGGTGGCTGCGGACGTGGCGTTCATCGGTGTGGGGCCTTTCTCCGCCGGGGCCGGCGGCTTCGGACGGGTGAGCGGACGGATCTCGCGGTGGCCCGCCGGTTCGGATGAGGGCGGCCGGTTCAGAGCGGCGATGCCGGGGCCAGGTGGGCCAGGCAGGAATCCGGTTCGGCGAACGGCTCCAGCGCGGTGGCCGTCAGCGGCGCGCCCAGCCTCGCCAACGCCCCCTGCATCAGGCCCAGATGCATCGGGCACACCAAGTCGCTCCGTTCCTCGGCGAGTTCGAGGAAGGGGCAGTGCCGCAGGCGGATCCGCCGGGGCGGCCGGTCCGGCTCGCCACCCGCTTCCGGCTGCGGCGCGAAGCCCAGACCGTCCAGCAGGGCGAGCAGCCGGGTCACCGAACGCTCGGGCGCCGGCGGCTCGTGCGGGGGCGGCGGGTCCACCAGGGAGCGGCCCCAGACGCGCCCCGTCTCCATCGCCTCCGCCCGCGCCTGCGCCGGGTCGGCGGCGGCCCACCGGCCGAGCAGCATGCGGGCGAGGAGCCGGTAGTCGCGGGGGCCGCCGCGGTCCATGCCGGGGCGTGCGGTGTGGACGGTGCGGGGCCGGCCGGGCCCCAAGGGTGCCTCCGTACGGCGTTCGACCAGGCCGTCGGCCACCAGGCCGTCGAGATGGAAGCGGACGGTGTTGGGGTGCAGGCCCATCCGCTCGGCCGTCTCCGCGACGCCCAGCGGCGAGTGAGCGGCGCGCAGCACGTCCAATACTTCCCGGCGCCGTGGGCTCTGCCGTGTGGTCACGCCCGGACACCTCTTCCCGTCTGCCGCCCCTTTTTCACGAATGCTACGTGTACTAAATAGTAGGCTGGGTGGGGCCCCAGTGGGCAGAGGAGAACACGAGAGCCGAGGGGTACCCCATGACGTCGCCGTCGCCGATGGACTCCGCACCGGCCGGCCGCACGGCGGCGGACCCGCGCGTCCTGTGCGACACGCGTGCGCTGGCCGGGGCGCCGCCGGTGCCGGCCGGGGCGCTGTGGAAGCTGGCCGAGAGCGGACGCCAGCTCGACGCCAACGTGGTCCGGCTCGCACCGGACGCGCGGATCACCGTCCACACCGAGGCGCAGCTGGACGTGCTGCTCCTGGTGGTCGCCGGCGACGGCGTCCTCGGCAAGGGCCCGTCGGCTCAGGAGGAGCCGCTCACCGAGGGCGCCCTGGTCTGGCTGCCGCACGGCGCCCCGCGCGGCATCGCCGCGGGAGCGGACGGCCTGACGTATCTGACCGTGCACCGCCGGCGCCCCGGCATGGGGATCGGCGGCGCACCGGCTCCGGACACGGACGCCGCACCGGAGTGACGCGGCGGGCGCCGGGCGCCCGGCGCCTCCCGGGCGGACCGCCAGGGTCTTTCGTCGGGATCAGGCCGGTCAGGCACCAGGGCCCGCGAACCCGGCGTGATCCGAACGGAAGGCCCTGGCTAGGGTTCCCGCGTGAGTACCTCCACCGAAGAGAACGTCCCCGGCCGGCACGGCCCCCACGCCACCACCGAGGCCGACCCGCGCGAGGTCGGCCGGGTGCGCACCGAGTACTCCCCGGCCCACGACGGTGACCCGGACCCCGGGGAGATCGTGTGGACCTGGGTGCCGTTCGAGGAGAACGACGGCCGGGGCAAGGACCGCCCGGTGCTGGTCGTGGCCCGGGAGACGGCGGGCACCCTCCTCGCCGTTCGGCTGTCCAGCAAGCGGCACGACGGTGACCGGGAGTGGGTGCCGATAGGCGACGGGCCGTGGGACCGGTCGGGCCGGGACTCGTGGGTGGCCGTGGACCGTGTGCTGCGGCTGCACGAGGAGGGCATGCGCCGGGAGGCGTGCGCGCTGGACCGGATGCGGTTCGACCTGGTCCGGCGACGGCTGCACGAACGCTACGGCTGGACCTGACCGTCCCGCCTCCCGGTGACGGGGTCGACGGCCGTCAGCGAGCCCGCGCGGCGGCGGTCGCGGAAGTCCGGACCGCAGGCAGGCAGGTGCACGGCGCTGAAGCCCGACCGAGCGCCTCCCCCGGGGCCTGTAGGCCATCGGGGCACGCCCGGCCGGCCACCGGACCGGAGCGGAGCGCGGGCAGCCGCGGGCCGGCCGGCGCGGTGCTCGGCCCGGCCCGGACCTGCGTGCACTCGCGGCTCCGCGCGGCGGGCCCGCGCAGGCCGCGCCCCCGGCGCCACCCCCGTGGGTGCCGCGACCGCTGCCTGCGGGGTCTCCCCGTCGTGCTCACGGACGCATCCTGGGTGATGCTGGTGAGCGGTGCAACGGAGTTTCCCGTCCGGGGAACGGCCCGGGACCGCGGCAGGGAAGGGAAGTGACCGATCCGGAACGTCCGGCCGGGCGCCCTTGTGCGAATCGGCTCGAGGGTCTTGGGTGGACCGAGTACCGGCCCCAGCCCCAGGGCAGACCGAGGCCGGTGACATGGTGGAATCTCAGGAGGATCCCGACATGTCCGAAGCGAAGAACGACGGTGGTGACTGTACGGAGCGCCGTACCGCCCTCACCGAAGCCGAGGTGGAGGCCCTGGTCAAGGGCATCTGCTTCAAGACCGGCCCGCCCCGCGCGCTCGGGGTCGAGCTGGAGTGGCTCGTCCATGAACGGGAGCGGCCACAGCTCCCCGTGACATCCGAACGGCTTCAAGCGGCCTACGCCGCCTTGCGGGCCGTACCCCTGGGCTCGGCGCTCACCGTCGAACCCGGCGGCCAGCTCGAACTGAGTTCGCCGCCCGCCGCCTCCCTGATGGAGTGCATCGACACCGTCGCCGCCGACCTGGACGCCGTCCGGGCCGTGCTGGCCGAGGACGGTCTGGTTCTGGCCGGCATCGGCCACGACCCCTGGCACCCGCCCCGCAGGTTCCTGCGGGAGCCGCGCTACGACGCCATGGAGGCGTGCCTGGACCGCACCGGTCCGGCCGGCCGGCACATGATGTGCACTTCGGCCTCCGTCCAGGTCTGCGTGGACGCCGGCCACGAGGAGCCCGGCCCACTGGGGTACATCCGGCGCTGGTGGCTGGCGCACCAGCTGGGCCCGGTGCTGGTCGCCGCGTTCGCCAACTCCCCGCTGGCCGGGCAACGGCCCACGGGCTGGATGTCCACCCGGCAGCTGCTGTGGACTCAGATCGGTCCCGGCCGGGCCGGCGCTCCCCCGCTGGACGCCGAGCCCCGGAGCGCCTGGGCCCGGCATGTGCTGGACTCCCCGGTGATGTGCGTCCGCCGGGACGGCGGGCCGTGGGAGGTGCCCGAGGGGCTCACCTTCCGGGAGTGGACCCGCTCGCCCCGGCCGCCCACCCGGGCGGACCTCGACTACCACCTGACGACACTGTTCCCACCGGTCCGGCCGCGTGGCCACCTGGAACTGCGGATGATCGACGCGCAGCCCGGCGAGCACGGCTGGATCGTGCCGCTCGCGGTGACGGCGGCGCTGTTCGACGATCCGCAGGCCGCCGAGACCGCCTACCGGACCGTGAAGCCGCTCACCGAGCGGACCCTGAACCGGCCGGCCCCGCACAACCCGCTGTGGGTCGACGCGGCCCGGCGGGGGCTCGCCGACCCGGAGCTGCGCGACGCCGCCGCCGTCTGTTTCGAGGCGGCCCTGGCGGCGCTGCCCCGGCTGGGGGCGACCACCCGGGTCATCGAGGCCGTGGCCGCGTACCGGGACCGCCATGTCGCCCGCGGCCGCTGCCCGGCCGACGACCTGCTGGACGGGCCGGCCGCCGGGCCGCCCCGGTCCGGGCCCGGCCCGGCCGCAGGCACGCCCACCGCGCACGGGAGGAAGGACATCCGCGCATGACCGCCCCGGAGACCGACTTCACGACCACCGAGACGGACGGCGAGGCCCTGCGGCAGCGGGCGCTGGCCTCCCTCACCCTGGCCCGTGACCGCACGACCCTGCTGACGACGTGCGTCGACGAGCCTGACCTCACCGCTCAGCACTCCCCGCTGATGTCGCCCCTGGTGTGGGATCTGGCGCACATCGGCAACCAGGAGGAGCTGTGGCTGCTGCGGGCGGTCGGCGGCCGGGAGGCGATGCGGCCCGACATCGACTCCCTGTACGACGCCTTCGAGCATCCGCGCGCGGAACGTCCCTCGCTGCCGCTGCTGCCGCCCGCCGAGGCCCGCCGGTACGCGGCCGACGTACGAGGCCGGGTGCTGGACGTGCTGGCGGGTGCGGACTTCCACGGCTCCCGGCTGACCGAGGCCGGTTTCGCCTTCGGGATGATCGCGCAGCACGAACAGCAGCACGACGAGACCATGTTGATCACCCATCAGCTCCGGCGCGGACCGCGGGCCCTGACCGCCCCCGACCCGGAGCCGGTCCCGCCGTTCACCGGCCCGGCCGAAGTCCTGGTGCCCGGCGGTCCGTTCACCATGGGCACCTCCGCCGAGCCCTGGGCGCTCGACAACGAACGCCCGGCGCATCCGCGTCAGGTGGCGCCGTTCTGGATCGACACGACACCGGTGACCAACGCGGCGTACCGGGCGTTCGTCGAGGACGGCGGCTACGACACCGAACGCTGGTGGTCGCCGGAGGGCTGGGCGCACATCAGGGCGCACGGCATCACCGCCCCGCTGTTCTGGCGGCGGGACGGCGGCCAATGGCTGCGGCGCCGGTTCGGGGCCACGGAGGTGGTCCCGCCGGACGAGCCGGTGCTGCACGTGTGCTGGTACGAGGCCGACGCCTACGCCCGCTGGGCCGGGCGGCGGCTGCCCACCGAGACGGAGTGGGAGAAGGCGGCCCGCTTCGACCCGGCCACGGGCCGCTCGATGCGCTACCCGTGGGGCGACGCCGACCCCGGGCCCGAACACGCCAACCTCGGCCAGCGGCACCTGGGCCCGGCGCCCGCCGGCAGCTACCCGGCCGGTGAGTCACCGCTCGGCGTACGGCAGTTGATCGGGGACGTCTGGGAGTGGACGGCGAGCGACTTCCTGCCGTACCCGGGCTTCCGGGCCTTCCCCTACGAGGAGTACTCGAAGGTGTTCTTCGGCTCCGGCCAGAAGGTGCTGCGCGGCGGTTCGTTCGCCGTGGACCCGGTGGCCTGCCGGGGCACCTTCCGCAACTGGGACCACCCCGTGCGGCGGCAGATCTTCTCCGGGTTCCGCACCGCGCGCTCGGAGACCGTCTGATGTGCCGCCATCTCGCCTACCTGGGAGCCGAGAAGCCGCTGGGCCGGGTGCTGGCCGAGCCCGCGCACAGCCTGCTGCGCCAGTCCTGGGCCCCGCGGCGGCAGCGGTACGGCACGGTCAACGCCGACGGGTTCGGAGTGGGCTGGTACGCCCCCGGGGACCCCGTGCCGGCGCGCTACCGGCGGGCCGGGCCCATCTGGGCGGACCTGTCCTTCGCCGATCTGGCGCGGGTGGTGCGCTCCGGTGCCGTGCTCGCGGCCGTCCGGGACGCGACCCTCGCGGGCGCGGACGCCGAGGCCGCGGCGGCGCCGTTCGCGGCCGGGCGGTGGCTGTTCAGCCACAACGGCGCCGTCGCCGGCTGGCCGGACGCGGCGGCACCGCTGGTGTCCGCACTGCCCCCGGTCGACCTGCTGTCCCTCCAGGCCCGTACCGACTCGGCCTTCGTCTGGGCGCTGGTGCTGCACCGGCTGCGGACCGGCGACGAACCCGCCCGGGCTCTCGGCGAAACCGTCCGCGCCCTCGCCGAGGCGGCCCCCGCCTCCCGGCTGAACCTGCTGCTCACGGACGGCGCCACGATCGCCGCCACCACCTGGGGCGACTCGCTCTGGTACCGCACGGAGCCCGGCCTGAGCACGGTCGTCGCGTCCGAACCGTACGACGACGACCCGCTCTGGCAGGAGGTTCCCGACCGGACCGTGCTCACCGCGAGCCGCGCCGGCGTGCTGCTCGCCCCGCTGGAGGATCCGGCGTCCGTATCACCTAAGGAGCCCTGCCGTTGAGTCCCCTGCACATCACCCGCACCCTCCCCGAGGACACGACGGGCGCCGCGCTGCGCGCCGACGTGCTGCACGGCCTCACCTCCACCCCCAAGCGGCTGCCGCCCAAGTGGTTCTACGACGCCCGTGGCAGCGAGCTGTTCGAGCAGATCACCGAACTGCCCGAGTACTACCCCACCCGCGCCGAGCGGGAGATCCTCGCGGCCCGGTCGGCTGAGATCGCCGCCGCGAGCGGTGCCCGTACGCTGGTCGAGCTGGGCTCGGGCTCCTCGGAGAAGACCCGCTATCTGATCGAGGCGCTGCCCCTGTCGGCGTACGTACCGGTGGACGTCAGCGAGAGCGCGCTCAGCCAGGCGGGGCAGGCTCTGGTCGAGGAGCGTCCGGACCTCGACGTGCACGCGCTGATCGCCGACTTCACCGCCCCGCTCGCCCTGCCGGCCACCCCCGGACCCCGCCTGGTGGCCTTCCTGGGCGGCACGGTCGGCAACCTGCTGCCGGACGAACGCGCCGCCTTCCTGGCCTCCGTGCGGGCCCTGCTCGACCCGGGCGACGGGCTGCTGCTCGGCACCGACCTGGTCAAGGACGAGCGGGTGCTGGTCCGGGCGTACGACGACGCGGCGGGGGTGACGGCCGCGTTCAACAAGAACGTGCTGGCCGTCATCGACCGGGAGCTGGGCGCCGACTTCGATCCGGACGCCTTCGACCATGTGGCCCTGTGGGACGCCGAACGGCAGTGGATCGAGATGCGGCTGCGCTCCCGTACCGCGCAGACGGTGAAGATCCCCGCGCTGGACCTCGCCGTGGACTTCGCCGCGGGTGAGGAGCTGCGCACGGAGGTGTCGGCGAAGTTCCGGAAGAACGGGGTGACGGCCGAACTGGCCGCCGCGGGGCTGGAGCTGACCCACTGGTGGACGGACGAGCCGGGCCGGTTCGCGCTGTCCCTGAGCGTGGCGCGGTGAGTCAGCCGAGGTCCGGGGCGAGTTTCCCGGTGATCGCGCGGGAGGCCTTGCGGGCCTCCGTCGCCGGGTCGGCCCCTTTCAGCACCCGGGTCATGTACTCCTTGATCGGGTTGTCGGCCTCGACGTCGGCCCACTGAGGGGTGCTCGGGGTCGCCCGGCCGTGCGCCGCGCCCGCGGCCATGGCGGCGACCCCGTCCTCGTCGGCGACCGCACCGGCCAGCGAGGTCTTGTTGGGCACGTAGTTCATGGTGCGGGCGAGCTCGGTGTCCCACTTGGCGCCGGTGAGGGCCCCGACGACGGTGGTGGCGGCGAACTGGTCGTCGGTGTTCTGCGCCACTACGAGGTCGGAGCCGCCGGTGAAGACGGTGCCGGGCCGGCCGGCGGTCCTCCCGGGCACCGGGAAGAAGCCGAGCTTGTCCTTCAGGTCCGGGTTCTGCCGCACGATGGACTGGACGAGGCCGGGTACGGCGATGATCTGCGCGACCTTGCCGCCGGCGAACACCCCTGCCTGGGGCGGGTGTTCCTCGTCGGCGTCCACGGGGCCCTCGCCCAGTGCCTGGAGGCGCCGGTAGAAGTCCATGCCGCGCAGCGCGGCGGGCGTGTCCAGGGTGCCCCGCCATTCGTAGTCCTTCTCCCGGGCGAGTTCACCGCCCTCGTCCCAGATGAAGCCGGAGAGGGTGTACCAGTCCTGCCCGGCGAGGTAGATGCCCTGCGTACCGCCCGAGTCGAGTGTCCCGGTGTCGGCGAGCCACTCGTCGCGGGTCTTCGGCGGGCGGGTGATGCCCGCCCGCTCGAACGCGTCCTTGCGGTAGATGACCACCCGGTTGGCCGCGTACCAGGGGATGCCGTACTGCTTGTTGCCGTCCCTGCCGGGCTGGGCGAGGCCGGGCAGCCACTTCTCCTTGCCCCAGTCCCGCATCGACTCCAGCGTGAGGTCCACGAGCCGGCCGTCGTCCGCGTACAGCGGCACCTGGGTGTTGCCCACCTCGATGACGTCCGGTCCGTCGGCCGCGCCCGGTTTCAGCGCGGCGCGGACCTTCTCCACGATGCCGGTCCACTCCTGGATGCGGATGTCCAACCGCAGGTTCCCGTGGGTGCGTTCGAAGTCCTCCGTGAACCGGTGCAGGAACTCCTTGGACGCGCTGTCCTTCATCAGCCACACCGTGACGGTCTTCCGGTCGTGTCCGCCGGGGAGCATCCCGCAGCCGCTGACGAGGGAGCCGGTGACACAGAGAAGGGCGAGCAGACGACGTCTCACGAGGGGTCCTGTTCTGTCTGGCACGGTACTGCGGACAGGGGTGGGGGCCCGACGTGGGGGGACGAGCGCGGATGCTCCTACGGGTGTGCTGGATTTTGGTATGGACCAATACGGAGGTCAAGGGCTACCGGGCGGTACGCCCGCGACGCGCGTGCGGGCGGGGCTCGGATACGGCACGGTGGAGTACGCGTGAGACGAGAGGAGCACCCGCATGTCGAACCACACCTACCGGGTCACCGAGATCGTCGGCACCTCGCACGAGGGTGTCGACCAGGCCATCCGCAACGGCATCGCCCGCGCCGACCGGACGCTGCGCAACCTGGACTGGTTCGAGGTGACCCAGGTCCGCGGCCAGATCGAGAACGGCCGCATCGAGCACTACCAGGTGGGTATGAAGGTCGGCTTCCGGATCGAGGACGAGGGCGGCTCCTGAGTCGCGCCGGTGCCCGCCACGGCCCTGCGGGCGGTCAGGGCCCGGCCGGCGTCGGGTGTCACCGTCCCGGTGTCAGGTGCGGCCGTCCCGCTCCTGGGCCTCCTCCAGCGCGGCCGACTTCGCGGCCCAGCGGGCCCGTACGACGGTGAACCCGGCGCGCTCGGCGTCGTCGCAGACCAGCTCGTCGTCATCCACGAGGAAGCGCACCTCGCGTTCCTGGGCGAGCCGGCGCAGGATCCGCAGTTTGGTGAACCGGGCGGGTCTGCGGTCGGCGTCGCTGCGCATGTGCACGCGCCCCTCGGGCAGCCCGTGGGCCGCGAGCCACTCCAGGGTGTCCCGGCGGCACCTCTCGGGACGGCCCGTGAGGTAGACGACCTCGCACGCGCGGGCGCTCTCCACGGCCAGCGCCACGCCCTCGGCGAGCGGCGGGTCCTGGGGCGCGGAGGCGAAGAACGCGTCCCAGTCGCGCGGGCGGACGGTCAGGAAGTGCTGGCGGTGTGCGGTGTCGGCGAGCGTGTTGTCGAGGTCGAACACGGCGAGCGGGCGACGGCTGCTGTCGGTCACGCCGGCCACCCTAGCCAGCCGCCCGCCCCCGGCGAGCCGGCGACCCGCGCACCGTGCACCGCCGCTCGGCGTGGTCCGCGCCGAGACCGCCGACCGCGCCCATCGCGCCGACCGGCCGCCTGACCCCGCCGACCCCGCCGCCCCGCCGCCCGACCGCCCGACCGCCCCGGGAATCCTGGAGCCGCCCGGGCGTTGAACCCTGCGTGAGCAGCTCACTGATCGCCCGTACCCGGTTCTCCCTCCTCGACCGCTCCCGCACCCGCGAGGGGCACCCGCCCGCCGAGGCGCTGCGGGACACCGTCGCGCTGGCCCGGGCGGCGGAGGCGCTCGGGTTCCACCGGTTCTGGGTGTCCGAGCACCACGGCGTGCCGGGCGTCGCCGGTTCCGCGCCGACCGTGCTCGCCGCCGCGGTCGCCGCGGCGACCCGCACGATCCGGGTCGGCACCGGCGGCGTCATGCTGCCCAACCACCGGCCGCTGGTCGTCGCCGAACAGTTCGGGGTGCTGGAGTCGCTGTTCCCCGGACGGATCGACATGGGGCTGGGCCGTTCCGTGGGCTTCACGGACGGGGTGCGCCGGGCCCTCGGCCGGGACAAGGGGGACGCCGAGGACTTCGGGGCGCAGCTCGGCGAACTGCTGGACTGGTTCACGGGCGGTTCACCCACCGGGGTGCACGCCCGCCCGGCGGAGGGACTGTCGGTGCCGCCGTTCGTGCTGGCGATGGGCGAGGGCGCCCGGATCGCGGCGCGCGCGGGCCTGCCGATGGTGATCGGGGACCTGCGCGACCGTGACAGGATGCTCCGCGGCATCGACCGGTACCGCTCCCTGTTCCGCCCCTCCCCCTGGGCGGCCGAGCCGTACGTGGTGATCTCCGGCACGGTCGCGGTCGCCGGCACCGGGGCGGAGGCGCGCCGGCTGCTGGTACCCGAGGCCTGGTCGACGGCGTACTTCCGCACGCACGGCACCTTCCCGCCGCTCGCCCCCGCCGAGTCCGTCGAGACCCGTGCGATGTCCGCGAGGGAACGCGGCGTCTACGAGTCCGCTCTCGCCGGGCACATCGCCGGCACCGCGGAACAGGTCGCCCACGAGCTGGAGGCGGTCCTGAAGGAGACGGACGCGCAGGAGGTGCTGGTCACCACCAGCACCTACGACCGTACGGCCCTGCTCGACTCACACCGGCGGCTCGCCGCGCTCCTCGCGCCGGGGCGGTGAGGCGGTGAGGCGGTGAGGCGGTGAGGCGGTGAGGCGGTGAGGCGGTGAGGCGGTGAGGCGCCCGGGATGCGAACCCGGCCCGGGCCGGTGACCCTGGGAGGGCACATCCCGAACGACGAGGAGGCTTGTCAATGTCCTTCATGGACAAGATCAAGGGCATGCTCAAGGGCCATGAGGACATGGCCGGCAAGGGCATCGACAAGGGCGGCGACCAGATCGACCAGCGGACCGGGAACAAGTACCGGTCGCAGGTCGACACCGGGCAGGACAAGCTGAGGGACGAGTTCGGCACCCCACGCGACCAGGGCAGCCCGCCGCAGGGGTGACCCGCGGGGGCGGCTAGAGTTTCCTCCCGATGCACAGCCCCCATGACCCCTACGTCCGCGTCCGAGGCGCCCGCGAGCACAACCTCAAGGGCGTCGACGTGGACATCCCCCGGGACGTGCTGGCCGTGTTCACCGGCGTCTCCGGCTCGGGGAAGTCGTCCCTGGCGTTCGGCACCATCTACGCCGAGGCCCAGCGGCGGTACTTCGAGTCGGTCGCACCCTACGCGCGCAGGCTGATCCACCAGGTCGGGGCCCCGGCGGTCGGCGAGATCAGCGGGCTGCCGCCCGCGGTCTCGCTGCAACAGCGCCGCTCGGCCCCCACCTCGCGCTCCTCGGTGGGCACGGTCACCAACCTCTCCAACTCCCTGCGCATGCTGTTCTCCCGCGCCGGGACGTATCCGCCCGGTGCCGGACGGCTCGACTCGGACGCGTTCTCGCCGAACACCGCGGCCGGCGCCTGCCCGGGGTGCCACGGCCTCGGCCGGGTGCACGAGACGACGGAGGAGCTGCTGGTCCCGGATCCGTCGCTGTCCGTGCGCGAGGGCGCCGTCGCGGCCTGGCCGGGCGCCTGGCAGGGCAAGAATCTGCGGGACATCCTCGACGCGCTCGGGTACGACGTGGACCGGCCCTGGCGTGAGCTGCCCGCCGCACAGCGCGAGTGGATCCTGTTCACGGACGAACAGCCGGTCGTCACCGTCCACCCCGTCCGGGACGCCGACCGCATCCAACGGCCCTACCAGGGCACGTACATGAGCGCCCGCCGGTATGTGCTGAAGACGTTCTCCGACACCCGCTCACCCACCCTGCGGGCCAAGGCGGAGCGGTTCCTCACCAGTGCGCCCTGCCCCGACTGCTCAGGCAGCCGGTTGCGGCCCGAGGCGCTCGCTGTGACGTTCGCCGGCCGGAACATCGCCGAACTGGCCGCGCTGCCGCTGACCGACCTCGCCGGACTCCTGCAAGGAGACACGGAGACCGCCCGGGTCCTCACCGCGGACCTGAGGGCCCGGATCGAGCCGGTGACCGAACTGGGCCTCGGCTATCTCAGCCTGGACCGGGCCACCCCCACGCTCTCGGCCGGTGAGCTGCAACGGCTGCGGCTGGCCACCCAGTTGCGCTCCGGACTGTTCGGCGTGGTGTACGTGCTGGACGAGCCGTCCGCCGGACTGCACCCGGCGGACACCGAGGCGCTGATCACCGTGCTGGAGCGGCTGAAGGCCGCCGGCAACTCGGTGTTCGTGGTGGAGCATCACCTGGAGGTGGTGCGCGGCGCCGACTGGCTGGTGGACGTGGGGCCGGGCGCGGGCGAGCACGGCGGGCGGGTGCTGTACAGCGGGCCGGTGGCCGAGCTGGCCTCCGTCGAGGAGTCAGCCACCGCGGCATACCTCTTCGACGAGTCCCCCGGCCCCGTGCGCGAGGTGCGCCGGCCGCGCGGCTGGCTGACCGTGGGCCCGGTGACCCGGCACAACCTGCGGGGTGTGACGGCCGAGTTCCCGCTCGGCGCGTTCACCGCGATCACGGGTGTCTCCGGCTCGGGGAAGTCCACGCTCGTCGGCGAACTGGCGGAGCGGCCGGCGGGCATCGAGCGGCTGGTCCGGGTCGACCAGAAACCCATCGGGCGCACCCCGCGCTCCAACCTGGCCACCTACACGGGCCTGTTCGACGTCGTACGCAAGGTGTTCGCCGGCACGGACGAGGCACGGGCGCGCGGCTACGGGGTCGGGCGGTTCTCCTTCAACGTGTCGGGCGGACGCTGCGAGACCTGTCAGGGCGAGGGGTTCGTCAGCGTCGAGCTGCTGTTCCTGCCGAGCACGTACGCACCCTGCCCCGACTGCGGCGGGGCCCGGTACAACCCCGAGACCCTGCGGGTGACGTACCGGGGACGGACCATCGCCGAGGTGCTCGACCTGACGGTGGAGTCGGCGGCGGAATTCTTCGCGGACATCCCGGCCGCCGCGCGCAGTCTGGCCACGCTGCTCGACGTGGGCCTCGGCTATCTGCGGCTGGGCCAGCCCGCGACCGAGCTGTCCGGCGGGGAGGCACAGCGGATCAAGCTCGCGAGCGAACTGCAGCGGGGACGCCGCGACCACACCCTGTATCTGCTGGACGAGCCGACGACCGGACTGCACCCGGCCGATGTGGAGGTGCTCACGGACCGGTTGCACGGCCTGGTCGACGCCGGGCACACGGTGGTGGTCGTCGAGCACGACATGACGGTCGTCGCGGGTGCCGACTGGGTGATCGACCTGGGTCCGGGCGGCGGCGACCGGGGAGGCCGGATCGTGGCGGCCGGCCCGCCGGAGCAGGTGGCCCGGGTCCGGGGCAGTGCGACGGCGCCGTACCTGGCGCGGGTCATGCCCTGAGCCGCGGACGGTCCGCCGGGACCCGGGGCACCGGGGCGGTGACCTGGCCGGCACCGGCGTACGGCCCGTGCAGGACACCGGCGACCAGGGTCGCGTGGGTCCAGCCGGGTTGCGGGGCGGCCGGCTGGGCGGCGCGGGCGAGGGTCCGCCGGTCGGGGTGGGCGCCCGGCGGGATCACCGGCCGGACCTCCACCTCGGCGACCAGGCCCCGGGTGCGGGCCACCCGCCACAGCGAGGCGAGGAAGGTGTCCTCGCCGACGAAGGCCGCAGCGGTGCCGGATCCGCCGTCCCGCTGCCGGTAGCGCAGGCGGACCGGCTGGACGGGTACGCCCGCGTCCAGCGCGGCCTGGAAGACGGCGCGGTGGAAGCGGCCGTGGGCGCGCCCGCACCAGGTGCTGCCCTCGGGGAAGGCGGTGACGGCCGCGCCCGTCCGCAGGGCGCCGGAGATGCGGTCCACGGTCTCGGGCAGGGCGCGCAGCCGGTCCCGTTCGATGAACAGGGTTCCGCCGCGCCCGGCCAGCGCGCCGGCCACGGGCCACCTCCGGATCTCGCTCTTGGCGAGCATCCGGGCGGGGCGTACGGCGGTGAGCAGCGGGATGTCCAGCCAGGAGACGTGGTTGGCGACCAGCAGCAGCCCGCCGGCCGGCGGGGCTGCGCCGGTGATGCCGACGCGCACTCCGGCGGCCCGCACGATCGCCCGGCACCACCGCCTGGTCCAGTCGGCGGGGATCCCGTCCCGCAGGCCGGGGCAGCCCCGGCCGAGCGCGCACAGCACGATTCCGGCCAGTACGAGGGCCGTGAGCGCGGCGAGCCGCAGCAGGGCCCGGGGTACGGCGACGAGGGTCCCGGCCCGTTCCACGCAGGCGCCCGGGGTGCAGGGCGCGCCGGGCTGCCAGCCGCCCATCAGGCCGGCACGAGGGAGAGGAAGTGCCGCAGGTAGCGCGGGTCGATACGGCGCATCGACAGCAGGACGTACAGGTCGGCGACGCCGAAGTCGGGGTCGTGCGCGGGTTCGCCGCAGACCCAGGCGCCGAGGCGGAGGTAGCCGCGCAGCAGGGCGGGCAGTTCGGCGCGGCCGGCCGGGAGGCCGGCGTCGGGCACCCACGGCAGCAGGGGCCGCACCCGGAACTCGTCGGGGGCGAGGTGGCGGGCGCGGACCCGGTTCCAGGTGGCGGAGGCGAGGGCGCCGCCGTCGGCGAGCGGCACGGAGCAGCAGCCCGCGAGCCACTCGTGTCCCCGGTCGGTCATGTAGCGGGCTATGCCGGCCCAGATCAGGCCGATGACCGCGCCGTCGCGGTGGTCGGGGTGGACGCAGGAACGGCCGACCTCGACCAGGCCGGGCCGGATCGCGTCGAGCGCGCCGAGGTCGAACTCGCCCTCGGAGTACAGGCGGCCGGCGACCGCGGCCCGCTCCGGCGGCAGCAGCCGGTAGGTGCCGACCACCTGCCCGGTCACGGTGTCGTGGACGAGCAGGTGGTCGCAGTACGCGTCGAAGGCGTCGATGTCGTGGCCGGGCTCCGGGCCGGCCAGCAGGGCCCCCATCTCGCCGGCGAAGACGTCGTGCCGCAGGCGCTGCGCGGCGCGCACGCCGGCCTCGTCGCGGGCGAGGGTGACGGTGTAGCGGGCGGGTGCCGCGGGCTGCGGGGGACGGTCGAGGGTGGACACGCCGGTCATGGCACTCTCCTGGTCACGGGCCGGGTCGGCGACGGCGGCGGACCCGGATGCGTACGGCCCGCCTTTCCCTGTTCTTCCGATGCCGGTTGGCGTGCGTGTGACGGGTGCCGGGAGAGTGGATGTGGGGATGCTGAACGGCGGGGTCGGCCGTCCTCGCGGACGCGTCCGGCGGGCCGGGTGTGCCGCCGGGTGAACGAGACGGGGCCGGGTGAGCACCTACCCGGCCCCGCCCGCCCGCCCGTATGTGGGCGAACGTTCACCGAAGCGTCCGGGGGCGGGGAGCCGTGCGGCGGCCCGTGTCCGCCGGACCGCGGTCCTCCCCTCGCCCCGGACGGCGTTACCGCCTGACCTTCCGGGTGGCCCGCAGCCACTCCTTGTTCATGCGCGTGATGGAGACGAGCGGGATGCCCTTGGGGCACGCGGTCGCGCACTCCCCGGCCAGCGTGCACCCGCCGAAGCCTTCCGCGTCCATCTGCGCCACCATGTCCAGCACTCGCGTCTCCCGCTCGGGCGCGCCCTGCGGCAGGACGTTGAGGTGGTTGACCTTCGCCGAGGTGAACAGCATCGCCGCCCCGTTGGGACACGCGGCCACGCACGCGCCGCAGCCGATGCACTCGGCGTGTTCGAAGGCGAGGTCGGCGTCGGCCTTCGGCACGGGGGTGGCGTGCGCTTCCGGCGCGGAACCGGTGGGTGCGGTGACGTATCCGCCGGCCTGGATGATCCGGTCGAACGCCGACCGGTCCACGACCAGGTCCTTGATCACCGGGAAGGCGGACGCCCGCCAGGGCTCGACGTCGATCGTGTCGCCGTCCCGGAAGGACCGCATGTGCAGCTGGCAGGCGGTGGTGCGTTCGGGCCCGTGCGCGTCGCCGTTGATCACGAGCGAGCACGCGCCGCAGATGCCCTCGCGGCAGTCGTGGTCGAAGGCGACCGGCTCCTCGCCGGAGAGGATGAGCCGTTCGTTGAGGACGTCCAGCATCTCCAGGAACGACATGTCGGGCGAGATGCCTTCGACCTCGTAGGGGGACATGGCGCCTTCGGCGTCGGCGTTCTTCTGCCGCCAGACGCGCAGGGTGAGCTTCATGCGTAGCTCCGCTGGGTGGGGTGGACGTACTCGAAGACCAGGTCTTCGCGGTGCAGGACGGGTGCCTGGCCGGTGCCGGTGAACTCCCAGGCGGCGGCGTACGAGAACAGGTCGTCGTTGCGGGCCGCCTCGCCGTCCGGGGTCTGGGACTCCTCGCGGAAGTGGCCGCCGCAGGACTCGGTGCGGTGCAGCGCGTCGAGACACATCAGCTCGGCGAGTTCCAGGTAGTCGACGACGCGGTTGGCCTTCTCCAGCGACTGGTTGAACTCCGCGCCGGTGCCGGGCACCTTGACGCGCCGCCAGAACTCCTCGCGCATCTGGGGGATGCGTTCCAGGGCCTTGCGCAGTCCGCTGTCCGTGCGGGCCATGCCGCAGAACTCCCACATCAGTTCGCCCAGTTCGCGGTGGAAGGAGTCCGGGGTGCGGTCGCCGTCCACGGCAAGCAGCAGGTTCAGCCGGTCCTCGGTCGCGGCCAGCACCTCCTCGGCGACGGGGTGTCCGGCGGTGACCGGTTCCTGGTGCGGGGTGCGGGCGAGGTAGTCGTTGATGGTGGCCGGGAGCACGAAGTAGCCGTCGGCCAGGCCCTGCATCAGCGCGGAGGCGCCGAGCCGGTTGGCGCCGTGGTCGGAGAAGTTGGCCTCGCCGACGGCGAACAGGCCGGGGACGGTGGTCTGGAGGTCGTAGTCGACCCACAGTCCGCCCATCGTGTAGTGCACGGCCGGGTAGATCCGCATCGGCACCTCGTACGGGTCCTCGTCGGTGATCCGCCGGTACATCTCGAAGAGGTTGCCGTACCTGGCCTCCACGGCCTGCCGGCCCATCCGCCGGACGGCGTCGGCGAAGTCCAGGTAGACGCCCTGGCCGCCGGGGCCCACTCCCCTGCCCTCGTCGCAGACGTTCTTCGCGGCGCGGGAGGCGATGTCCCGGGGCACGAGGTTGCCGAAGGAGGGGTAGACGCGCTCCAGGTAGTAGTCGCGCTCCTCCTCGGGGATGCGGTGCGGCGGGCGGTCGTCGCCCTTGGCCCGGGGCACCCAGATGCGGCCGTCGTTGCGCAGCGACTCGCTCATCAGGGTCAGCTTGGACTGGTGGTCGCCGGTGCGCGGGATGCAGGTGGGGTGGATCTGGGTGAAGCAGGGGTTGGCGAAGTACGCGCCGCGCCGGTGGGCCCGCCAGACGGCCGTCGCGTTGGAGTTCATGGCGTTGGTGGACAGGTGGAAGACGTTGCCGTAGCCGCCGCTGGCGAGGACGACGGCGTCGGCGAAGTACGTGTCGATCCTGCCGGTGACGAGGTCGCGCGCCACGATCCCGCGGGCCCGGCCGTCGACGACGATCAGGTCCAGCATCTCGGTGCGCGGGTGCATCTCCACGTTCCCGGCGGCGATCTGCCTGGACAGCGCCTGGTAGGCGCCCAGCAGGAGCTGCTGGCCGGTCTGGCCGCGGGCGTAGAACGTGCGGGAGACCTGGACGCCGCCGAAGGAGCGGGTGTCGAGCAGGCCGCCGTACTCGCGGGCGAAGGGCACGCCCTGGGCCACGCACTGGTCGATGATCTCCACGGAGATCTGCGCGAGCCGGTGGACGTTGGACTCCCGGGCGCGGAAGTCGCCGCCCTTGACGGTGTCGTAGAACAGCCGGTGGATCGAGTCGCCGTCGTTGCGGTAGTTCTTCGCCGCGTTGATGCCGCCCTGCGCGGCGATGGAGTGAGCCCGGCGCGGGGAGTCCTGGTAGCAGAACTGGACGACGTGGTAGCCCTGTTCGGCGAGGGTGGCGCCCGCGGAGCCGCCCGCGAGACCGGTGCCGACGACGATGACCGTGTGCTTGCGCCGGTTGGCGGGGTTGACCAGCTTCGCCTCGAAGCGGCGCTTGTCCCAGCGTTCGTGGATGGGCCCGGCGGGGGCCTTGGTGTCGGTGACCGGCGCGCCGGTCCTGTAGTCGGTGTACTCGGGGGAAACGGTCATGTCAGCTCACCACTCCGGCCATGACGCCCACGGGTACGGCGATGAAACCGGCCGTGAGCAGAGCTGCGAGGACGTCGGCGACGGCCCTCAGGGCGCGGTCGCGGGTGCGGCTGCCGGCACCGAGGGTCTGGGCGGCGCTCCAGAAGCCGTGCCGGACGTGCAGGCCGAGCGCGAGCATCGCGACGATGTAGACGACGTTGCCGTACCAGGTGGAGAAGGTGTCCACGACGTTCTGGTACGGGTGGCCCGGCTGGAAGCCGCCGGAGTGCACGGTGCCGGTGGTCAGGTCCAGCAGGTGCCAGACGATGAACAGGCCGAGGATGACACCGCCCCAGCGCATGGTGCGGGTGGCGTAGCTCGCCCTCCGCTTCTTGTGCACGTACCCGCTGGGCCGGGCCCGCAGGTCGCGGCGGCTGAGCTGGTAGGCGGACGCGGCGTGGGCGGCCACGGCGGCGAGGAGGACGATCCGGACGAGCCAGAGCGTCCACTCGTAGTGCATGAAGGGTTCGCCGGCCGTGCGCAGCCAGTGGGCGTAGTGGTTGAACTCCGCCGGGCCGAAGAAGATCTTCAGGTTGCCGATGACGTGTGCGACCAGGTACAGCAGCATGATCACGCCGCTGACGGCCATCACCGTCTTCTTGCCCACGGTGGAGTCCCACAGCGTGCGTGCCATGGACGGTCGTCGGTCCGTCCGCGTTGCCAGAGCCATGGAACAGCACGCTAGGCCCGGAGCAATCGATCGGTCCAAGACATGGTCCGGCTCGTTTCGATAGGCAGTGGCTATGCTTGCGGGATGCAGTTCCAGCAGCTCCAGTACTTCGTGGCCGTCGCCGAGGCCCGGCACTTCACCCGGGCCGCCGAGCTGGTCCACGTGGCCCAGCCCTCGCTGTCCCAGCAGATCAAGGCGCTGGAGCGGGAGCTGGGCGCGGATCTGTTCCTGCGCGCCCGGGGCAACATCACGCTCACCGACGCCGGTGCGGCGCTGCTGCCGCTGGCCCGGCGCATCCTGGCCGACGCGGACACCGCCCGGCAGGAGGTGCAGGAGCTGGCGCAGCTGCGGCGCGGGCGGGTGCGGCTCGGGGCGACGCCGAGTCTGTGCACGGGCCTGCTGCCGGACGTGCTGCGCGCGTTCCACGACCGGTATCCGGGCATCCGCCTGCTGATCGAGGAGGGCGGCTCGCACGACCTGGTGCGGGAGCTGGCGCGGGGCGCGCTCGACCTGGCGCTCGTGGTCCTGCCGCTGCCGGCGCCGGCGCCCGCGCTGACCACCGTGGAACTGCTGCGGGAGGACCTGGTGGTGGTGTCCTCCCCCGAGGCACCGGTGCCCGGCCGGGGCGGACGGGTCCTGGAGATCGCCGAGCTGGCGGGAGAGCGGCTGGTGATGTTCCGGCACGGTTACGACCTGCGGGAGCTGACCGTCGCCGCGTGCCGCACCGCCGGGTTCGAGCCGGACTTCGCCGTGGAGGGGGGCGAGATGGACGCGGTACTGGGCTTCGTGCGCGCGGGGCTGGGGATCGCCGTGGTGCCGCGGATGGTGGCCACCCGGGCGGGGCGGGGCCTGCGGGTCACCCCGCTGGCCCGGCCGGGGCTGCACCGGACCATCGCCCTGGCCCACCGCAGCGACGTGGCCCCGCCCCGGGCCGCGCGTGAACTCCAGCGAATGCTGCTCGAACGCTGACCCGGGCGGCGGGGGCGGGAGCCGGACGAAGAGGGCGAGGGCCGGGCGCATCGGCCCGGCCCTCGGCGCGTCCGCCGGGTGGGAGGCGCGCCGGCACGGTGAGAGATGCGTCAGCCCTGCCGGGCACACAGGGTGTGAGCGGCGTGTCAGCCCGGTCAGCGCCGTGCCGGTCGTCCGGCCACCGTGACGCGCCGGCCCGCCCCCGCACCCCGGGGCGGTCCGCCCGGTCACCGGCGCGCCGGCCCGGTGAGCGGCGCGTCCACCGGGCCGGGGCCAGTCATCAGCAGCCGGCCGGGCCGGTCAGCGGCGTGCTGGGCCGGGTGAGCGGCGTGGCGCGCCGGCCGGCATTCCGGGGCATCCCGGGGCGGTCAGCCTGTCGCGTCCACCAGGGCCAGCTCGTGCAGGCGCTCGGGCGGGCCCGGGCGGGCGTAGTACCAGCCCTGGGCCGTGTCGCAGCCCAGGATCCGCAACTGCTCGGCCTGCGCGCCGGTCTCCACGCCCTCGACCGTGACCGCGAGGTCGAGGCTGTGGGCGAGGGAGACGATGCCCTCGACGATCTTCAGGTCGACGGGATCGGCGGGGAACTGCTGCATGCCCTGGGTGAAGGAGCGGTCCAGCTTGAGGACGCTCACCGGCAGACGGCGCAGGTTGGCCAGGTTGGAGTAGCCGGTGCCGAAGTCGTCCAGGGCGATGTCGACGCCCATCTCGGCGAGCCGGCGCAGTGGTTTGAGCAGGTCGTCGTCGGCACCGATCAGGGCGGACTCGGTGACCTCCAGGCACAGCGCGTCCGGGGTGACGCCCGCGCGCTCCAGGATGTCGACCGTGTCCTGGACCAGCCCGGGATGGGTGAGCTGGCAGGGCGAGAGGTTGACGTTGATGCGCAGCGGGCCGGCGGCCTGTCCGGCGTGGCGCTCACGCCAGGCGCGCGCCTGGCGGATCGACTCCTCCAGCACCCAGCGGCCCAGCGGCACGATCAGACCCGTGTGCTCGGCGAGCGGGATGAACCGGTCGGGGCCGAGGACACCGTGCTGCGGATGGAGCCAGCGCACCAGCGCCTCGGCGCCGCGCACGCTGCCGTCGCCGAGGTGGACCAGGGGCTGGTACTCGATGAAGAACTCGCCGCGTTCCAGGGCGGTCGGCAGGGCCGTGGTGAGGCCGTGCCGGGTGATGGCGCGGGCGTCGGCCTCGGGGTCGGCGAGTTCCGAGCGGTTGCCGCCCGCAGACTTGGCCCGGTACATGGTGATGTCGGCGCTGCGCAGGACCTCCGCCGCGGTGCGTTCGCCCGCCGGGCCCTCGACGATGCCGAGGCTGCCGCGCACCAGCAGGTCGCGGCCGTCGATGCTGACCGGGGTGACCAACGCGTTCATGATGCGCTCGGCGAGTTCGTCGACCTCGTGTTCGGTGCCGGGCCCCGTGGTCAGGGCCACGAACTCGTCGCCGCCGAGCCGGGCGACCATCTCACCGGGCGCGGTGGCGCAGGACTGCAGCCGGTCGGCGACCTCCACCAGCAGCCGGTCGCCGGCCGCGTGGCCGAGGCTGTCGTTGATGGCCTTGAAGCCGTCCAGGTCGAGGTAGCACAGCCCGAAGCGCTGGCCGTCGCCCGCGTTCAGGGCCTTTTCCAGCCGCTCGAAGAACAGGGTGCGGTTGGGCAGGCCGGTGAGGGCGTCGTGGGTGGCCTCGTAGCGCAGCCGGAGATTGAGCAGCCGGCGCTCGGTGGTGTCCTCCATCAGGGCGAGCTGGTACTGCGGGTTGCCGTCGGCGTCGCGCAGCAGGGAGACCGTCAGGTTGGTCCACAGCACGGTGCCGTCGGGGCGGTTGAACGCCTTCTCCATGTGGTAGTGCTCGCGCTCACCGCGCACGAGTTCGTCGTAGAGCCGCCAGGTCTGCGGGGCGTCCTCGGGATGCACCCAGTCCTGGACGCGCCGGCCGCGCAGGGACTGCGGGGAGGCCCCGAACATGCGCAGCAGCGCCTCGTTGACCTGGAGGACGGTGCCGTCGAGAGCGGCGATGCCGATCCCTATGGCGGCGCCCTCGAAGACCGCGCGGAAGCGGGCCTCACTGGCGTGCAGCGCCTGGGCCACGACGCCCTGGGCCCGCAACGCGGCCTGGGCGATGGCCTCCTGTTCGGCGAGGGTGCGTTCCCGCAGGGCCTGGGCGTAGCCGGCGGCCATCGCGTGCTGCAACCGCGAGGAGCGGACGCGCAGTTCGTCCTGGGAGCCGTCCTCGCCGCAGTACAGGACCAGGTAGGCGTCGACGCAGTCCAGGGTGCGGGTGAGCGCCTCGGGGTCGGTGCAGTGCGCCCCGACCAGGGCCGCGCCGACGGCCTTGGCCGCGTCCGCGTCGAAGCCGCGGGCCCGCAGCAGTCCGCTCAACCGGCGGGCCAGCGGCAGGAGCAGCTCCTCGAACTCGGGGCGGGTCAGCGAGGTGGAGGTGACGGGGAAGACCGCCCGGCTCCAGATCGTCGTCAGCCGGCGCAGTCTGTCCTCCGGCCCGTCCGGTTCCGCGGTCACGCCGTACGCCCCACGCCGGCGAATCCGGAGAAGGCGTACGGATCCTCGTCCTCGGGAGCCGAGTCCGGGCGCCAGTGCGGCATCGGCACCAGTCCGGGTTCCACCATGTCGTACCCCTCGAAGAACCGCGCGATCTCCTCGCGCGAGCGCATGATCAGCGGGTTGCGGGTGTCCTTGTACACGCCCACGGCACCCTCGGCCCGGCCGACGGGCACCGGGATTCCCTCGTACGAGGCGTGCGTGAGGATCAGCAGGCTGCCGGGCGCGAGTGCGTCGCGCAACTCGGCCACCGCACCGTACGGGTCGTCCGCGTCTTCCACGAAGTGCAGTATGGCAACGAGGAGGAGGGCCACTGGCCGATTCAGGTCGATCAGCCGCTCCAGCTGGGGAGCCGAGAGGATCTCCTGCGGCTTGCGCAGGTCGGCGGCGACCACGCCGGCGTCGTCGTGGCCCGCCAGGACCGCCTCGCTGTGGGCGACGGCGACCGGGTCGTGGTCGACGTAGACCACGCGGGCGCCCGGCGCGGCGGCCCCGGCCACCTCGTGGACGCTGCCGAACGTCGGGATACCGGAGCCGATGTCGAGGAACTGGGTGATGCCCTGACCGGCCGCGAACCGCACGGCCCGGCGCATGAACGCCCGGTTGGCCTGCATGATCTTCGGCAAGCCCGGCAGGAACTGCATGGCCGCGCGGGCCGCTTCCCGGTCGACCTCGAAGTTGTGCGAACCGCCCAGGTAGTAGTCGTAGATCCGCGAGACGCTCGGCACCGAGATGTCGATGCTCCGTGGGGCCCAGGCGGGACGCTCCATGTATGTCTCCAAGGCGTGGACAGGTGTAGGCGATCCGGTGTTCGAGCTGAGGCTACTGATCGCCCGCCAAAGGAGCGACCTGAAACGGAAATTGACCATCCGTTCCCGGTCACAGCCTGCGGCAAGTGCCCGAATGGATCCGCTGTGTGACGGCCGTACGGCAGCCGCCGGCAGGGCCGTTGCCACGGCCGTCGCCGGTGCCGCGACGCACAGCGGTCCGCCCCCTCCGTGCGGTGCGGAGGGGGCGGACCTTCGGTCGTGGCGCCGGGCCGGGCGGGACGATCGACCCTGGGGAGGTGATCTACTTGCCCGGCGCACCGACCGGCTTGCCGTCGGGCGAGACGGCGTACCAGGTGCCGCCGACGCCCTGACCGTTCGTGTCGCCCGGGGCCTTGTCCCCGGAAAAGGTGTAGATCGGCCAGCAGTTGACCGACATCTGGCGGACGCCGTCGGGGCGGGTGAAGGGCATCAGGCCCTTCTTCTTCACGCCCTCCGTGTCGGTCGCGTTCACCGGGCCGACGGCCGGCCACTTCTCCAGGCAGGCGCCCGTGCAGTTGGAGACGGACTTCGGCCAGGCCTGGTCCTTCAGGAAGCGGTAGACCGTCATGCCGTTCTTGTCCACGACGACGTCACCGAGCTTGGGGTCCTTGCGGACGGACAGGCCCGGCAGGTTCGACACCTTGGCCTTCTTGCCCGTGGGGGCCAGCGCGAACCACTTGCCGCCCACACCCTGGCCGTTGACGTCACCGGAGTTGACGTCCTTGACATAGCGGTAGGCGGGCCAGCCGCCGACGGTGAGCTGCTTGGTGCCGTCGGCGCGGGTGACCTCGCCGAGGAGTGCCTTGTCGATGCCGGCGCCCGCACTGGCGTCGTCGGCGGGGACCGGCGGCCAGGTGGTGGCACAGTCCCCGGCGCAGTTCGAGCTGGGCGGGTTGGCGGTGTCCTTGTCGAACCGGTAGAGGGTGAGACCGGAGCCGTCGGTCAGCACGCTGCCCAGATCGGGGTTGCTGGCCACGGTCAACTTGCCCGCGGGCGCAGCCGCGGTCGGGGAGCTGGAGCTCTGGCTGCCGTCGGCGCCGTACCCGTTGCCCGCGGCGGTCGCGGTCCCGGCGCCCGGGCTGCCGTAGTCACCGGCCGCGGCCGTGGCCCCGACGTTCTGGGCCGCCGCCGCCGGAGCGGCGCTGTTGTCCTGACCGCACGCCGTCGTCAGCGCCAGCACCGAGGCTGCCGTGGCCACCAGTGAGGCGGTCCGCCAGGAGGTCTTCATCCGTAACTCCCCAATATCGCCTGGATATCGCAGCGCCTGCCACGCCGCCGCACGGCCATGGGTACGCGGCACGGGGGCCGCAGCGTTCAACGGCGGCCGGAAATTCTTTCCGGGCCCGCGACGCGACCGGCCCGCCGAAGGGCCGTACAGATGTGCGCATCACACCGGCGGGACTCTTCCCGCCGTCAAACCAGTGAGCGCGCTATGTCCTCCCTTCGGAGCATTGTGGGCGCACAACGGCGCACGGCGGGTTCGCACACCCCATGATCTTCGTCGTGCATGGACTCGAAGCGACCCGATGCGCACCCCCCATGAGGGTGTTGGCTCTGTTGACGCTGACCTGGACCCTGGTGGGCTGCCCGGTCGGCAGCGCGTCGGCCGACGCGTGCGCGTCCGCCTCGACCGGACCGGACGGCACGGTGGCGGTCGCCTACGCCGGCGGCCACGACTGGCCGGACCCGCCCTGCCCCGAACCCCCGCCACCGTGCCCGCCCACACCCACGCCGACGCCCACCCCCACACCGCCTCCGCCTCCACCTCCACCCCCACCGCCCGAGCCGACACCCCCACCCCCGCCGAGACCGACGCCCCGTCCGCGCCCGACGCCGGCACCGCCCAGGCCACGACCGCCCGCACGCCCCGCCGCGGCCCCCGCGCCGGCACCGGCACCCGCCCCGCCACCGCCGCCCCGGCCGAAACCCGTACCCAAGCCGGCGCCCAAGCCCGCCCCACGGCCCCCGGTGACGCCGGTGCACTACCCGGCGTACCACCCGCACCACGTCAGCCACCACGCGCACGGCCACACCACGCCCGTCACCTACGTCCTGCTCATCACCGTCCCCGCGATCGTCGCCGTCGCGGCACTGCGCCCGCGCTGACGCGCCGGCCCCGCTCACCCTGTGGAGGCACCAGTTGTCGGATTGGCTTGTTCTCGTCCTCGCGATGCTGGCGGCCTGCGCCGTGGTGGTCGTCATCACCCTGGTACGGCACCGGACCGCGGCCGAGGACGAGGACCCCAGCGAGACCCCGGACGTCATCGAGTACATGACGATGTGGATCGGCGTCATCTACGCCATCGTCCTGGGCCTGGCCATCGCGGGCGTGTGGGAGGCCCGCAACGCCGCCCAGGACTACGTGCAGTCCGAGGCCCAGGCACTGCACGAGACCTCGGAGCGGGTCCGGGTCTACCCGCCGGACGTCCGTGACGGCATCCGCCGCGACATCGACGCCTACGTCGGCTACGTCGTGCACACGGAGTGGACGGCGATGGCCGACGACGAACAGGTGACCGCCCGCGGCACCGCCCTGCTGCACAAGGTCCGCGCGGACGTCACCGACTACCGGCCGGGGAACGACTTCGAGGCCCAGACCTACCAGCCGCTGCTGGACCAGCTCGCCGCGGCCGACCAGGCGCGCAACGCGCGTGCCGACTCCACCGGGGCCACCATGCCCTCGGTCGTGTGGTGGGGGCTGATCACCGGGGGCCTGATCACGATCGGCATGGTGTTCGCGCTCCAGATCCGCCGGACCGGGCGCGAGCTGGTCCTGGCCGGACTGTTCTCGGCCACCATCGCCTTCATGCTGTTCCTCATCTGGGACCTCGACGCCCCGTACAGCCGGGGCATCGCGGTCACCGCGGAACCGTTCCTCAACCTCTTCCCGAACATCACCGGATAGCGCGACGCGCCTTCGCCCCCGCTCCCGCGAGGGACCGGGGCGAGGGCCTGTCGATGTGCGCCGTGGCCGGCCGCCGGGACGGACCCGTGGCTCGGCGGGCCGGGGGGCTCAGACGCGCTTCTCGTGCCGGCGGCGCAGCCAGAAGGCACCGCCGCCGATCAGGGCCGTTGCCACCAGGCCGCCGCCGATGGCCATGTCGGTGGGTGTCGCGCCGCTGGACCGGCTGCCGCCGATACCGCCCTGCACACCGCCGATCACGGTGAAGGCGGCCGGGCGGGTCAGGGTGCGGCCGTCGCAGCGGACGGTGATGTCGTACCGGCCGGGACGGGCGTCGCGGTCGATGGTGGCCACACCGCGCGCCGTGTCGTCGCGGAACGACGTCAGCGGGGCGGTGCCGAAGGCCCGGGAGGTCATGGTGCCGCCCCGGCAGCCGTTCACGGTGACGGTGAGACGGCCCCCGGCGGCGATGACACCGGGCGTGGCGACGATGTTGCGCGGGCCGAAGTCGCCCCCATGGCCGTTCCCGTTCCCGAAACCGCCGTCACCACGGCCGTTGCCGTTCCCGTTCCCGAAACCGCCGTCCCCACGGCCGTTCCCGTTCCCGAACCCGTTATTGAACCCGTCGCCTCCACGGCCGTTCCCGTTGCCGTTCCCGAAACCGCCGTCCCCACGGCCGTTCCCGTTCCCGAACCCGTTATTGAACCCGTCGCCTCCACGGCCGTTCCCGTTGCCGTTCCCGAAGCCGCCGTCCCCACGGCCGTTCCCGTTCCCGAACCCGTTATTGAACCCGTCGCCTCCATGGCCGTTCCCGTTCCCGAAGCCGCCGTCCCCGCGGCCGTTCCCGTTCCCGTTGCCGAATCCGTTCCCGTTCCCGTTCCCGTTACCGTTACCGAATCCGTTCCCGTTCCCGTTCCCGAATCCGTTGCCGTTACCGAAGCCGCCGTCCCCGCGGCCATTCCCGTTCCCGTTCCCGTTCCCATTGCCGTTCACGTTCCAGTTGCCGGTGCCGGTGCCGGTGCCCGGGACGATGACGGTGGTGTCGGTGCTGCTCGGCCCGCCCCCATTGCCCATGCCGTCCGCGACGGCCACGGGGGCGGCGAGCCCGAGCGCGGCGACCGCGGCGCACGCCGCCGCGAGGGCACGTTGGTTTCGCATGTGATCCTCCGCGGAAGGCGCCCCGGGTCCCGTTCCCGGTGGATCGGCGAGAAAGCACCTCCCGGACCGACCCTCCGACGTGCGGAACACGCCCGCATGTCGAGAATGGTCCGTCCTGGTGAGCCGACACGCCGACAGATATCCACACAATCTGATATTGCCGCAGGTCACGGACCATCAGAGAAATCCTCGGAACGGCAACTCGGATGGCGCACCGGAAAGCCCGCGGGCCACCCGTTCGCCTCCCGCCCCGTCGCCTCCCGCGCGCGCGGGACTTAGCGTTTTCCCATGCGCGAGGGACGTGGTACCGGCAGCGTGGAGAGGGGTTGGCGAATGTCTGCGTCCAGGCTGTCCGAGCTGGCCGAGGAGGAGGAACGGCGCAAGAAGCGCGCACCCTGGGGGGTGATAGCGCTTGTCCTGCTGACCGGCCTGGCCCTCATGCGCAACGGTTCCGGTGAGTTCGACGTCGGCCCTCCGCAGCCGGCGTCCGCGGCGGCCCCGGACACCAGCGCCGCCCCGGACACCTTCGCCGCCGCGCCCGTCACGCTGCCGTTCTCCGCCGCCGACCGGGTCCGGATCCCCGCCATCCAGGTCGACGCGCCGGTCATGCCGGTCGGTCTCGACGCGGACGGCTGGGTGGCCGCGCCGCCGCCGGAGAACCCCGGCACGGCCGGCTGGTTCACCGGCGCGGTGTCCCCCGGCGAGAAGGGCACCGCCGTCGTCGTCGGCCATGTCGACAACAAGCAGGGCCCCGCCGTGTTCTACGGTCTCGGGGCCCTGAAGAAGGGGAACCGCGTCGAGGTCGTACGGCAGGACGGACGGACCGCGGTCTTCGAGGTCTACGGGGTCGAGGTCTTCGAGAAGAACAACTTCCCCGGCGACCGCGTGTACGGCTCCAAGGGGAGGCCGGAACTGCGCGTCATCACCTGCGGCGGCGGTTTCTCCAAGCAGAACGGCTACGACGGCAACGTGGTCGTCTTCGCCCGCCTGGCCTCGGTCGGCTGAACCACCGGGCCCGGCGGGCGACGGGCGTGCGTCCCGCGTCCTCTGGCGTGTCACACGCGCCGGGGGGGCACCGTGAGGTGGTATCCGGAGTCCAGCAGATAGGGCAGGTACTCGCGGATCGCGCGGACACTTTGCGAACGGTCGCCGCCGGCGTCGTGGGAGAGCACGACGACACCGGGAGCGGCACCCTCCACCACCTGGTCGACGATGGTTTCCGTGCCGGGCACCGTCCAGTCGGTGGTGTCCACGGTCCAGGCCATCGGTTCCATGCCCATCTCGGCGCCCAGCTGGAAGGCGGCCCGGTTCCAGGCACCGTAGGGAGCGCGGAACCACTGGGGGCGCTCGCCGTAGGTGTCCTCGATGACGTCGCTGGTGCGTTCCATCTCGGAGCGGATCTCCCTGCGGCCGAGGGTGGTCAGCAGCGGGTGCGTCCAGGTGTGGTTGCCCACGACGTGGCCCTCGTCGGCCATCCGGGCCAGCAGTTCCCTGTTCTCGACGACGCATTCGCCGCACACGAAGAACATGGCCCGGACGCCGTACTTGGCGAGGGTGTCCAGGATGTGCGGGGTGTAGTTCGGGTTGGGGCCGTCGTCGAAGGTCAGCATCATGCGCCGGCCGTGTCCGGAGATCCGCACGAAGGGCTCCTTGCGCACCTTGAGCTTGCGGGGCGCGGCGCGCGGCGGGCCGTATCCGGTGAGCGGCTGGAGCCGGAAGGCGGAGGGCTTGAGCACCTGGCGGGCCTGCGGGCCGGCGACGGGGGCCGCGGCCGTTCCGGCCGACTCGCCGCCGCCTCCCGCCAGCACGGCGCCGACGGCGCCCGCGGCACCCGCGGCGCCCAGAGCGGCGGCGCCTGCGAACAGCATCCGGCGCCGTGTGGGCAACTGATCCTTCTGCATGACTCATCAGTCGCCCCGCCGGGCTCCGGCGCACCCCAACGCCACCGGTGTGGCGGCCGCATTGCACCCGAACAGCCGAACTGACGGTGCGGTCAGCGGTGCCGGACGAGCGGGAAGGGCAGCGTCTCGCGGATGGTCAGGCCGGTGAGGAACATGACGAGCCGGTCGACGCCGAGGCCGAGGCCGCCGGTCGGTGGCATCGCGTACTCCAGGGCCTGGAGGAAGTCCTCGTCCAGTTCCATGGCCTCCGGATCGCCGCCGGCGGCCAGCAGGGACTGCTCGGTGAGCCGGCGGCGCTGTTCGACGGGGTCGGTCAGCTCCGAGTAGGCGGTGCCGAGTTCCGTGCCGAAGGCGACGAGGTCCCAGCGTTCGGCGAGCCGCGGGTCGGTGCGGTGCTGCCGGGTCAGCGGGGAGACGTCGGTCGGGAAGTCCTTGTAGAAGGTGGGCTGCTCGGTGCGGTATTCGACCAGTCGCTCGTACATCTCCAGGACGATGTCACCGGGCCCGTCGTCGGGGGTGTACGGCACCCCGGCGCGGTCGCACAGCCGGTGCAGCCGCAGCAGTTCGGTGCCGGGGCCGATGTCCTCCCCGAGTGCCTCGCAGAGCGCCCCGAACACCGTCTTCACGGGCCACTCCCCGGAGATGTCGTACTCCCTGCCGTCCCTGCGAGCCACCGGGGAGCCGAAGGCGGCGGTCGCGGCGCCCTGGATCAGCTCGCGGGTGAGGTCGAGCATGACGTCGTAGTCGGCGTGGGCCTGATAGGCCTCCAGCATCGTGAACTCGGGGTTGTGCTTGTGGGAGACGCCCTCGTTGCGGAAGGTGCGGCCCAGCTCGAAGACCCTTTCCAGGCCGCCGACGCACAGCCGCTTCAGGTACAGCTCGGGGGCGATGCGCAGGTACAGGTCGAGGTCGTAGGCGTTGATGTGGGTGGTGAAGGGGCGGGCGTTGGCGCCGCCGTGGACCTGCTGGAGCATCGGGGTCTCGACCTCCAGGTAGCCGCGCTCCAGCAGGCCCTGCCGCAGCGCCTGGACGGCGGCGGAGCGGGCGCGGACGACGGCGCGGGCGTCGGGGCTGGTGAGGAGGTCGAGGTAGCGGCGGCGGACCTTGGCCTCGGGGTCGGTGAGGCCGCGCCGTTTGTCGGGCAGCGGGCGCAGGCATTTGCCGGTGAGCCGCCATGTGGTGACGAAGACGGTGGGTTCGCCGCGGTCGCTGGGCCGGGCCTGGCCGGTGGCGGTGATGTGGTCGCCGAGGTCGGCGTCGGCGGTGAAGCGGTCGAGTTCGGGACCCGAGCCGTCGCGGGTGAGCGCGATCTGGTGGTCGCCGGACCAGTCGCGCAGCACGGCGAAGACGATACCTCCGAGGTCCCGGAGCAGCATGACGCGTCCGGCGACGGTGACGTCCGTGCCGGGCGGTACGTCGGCGAGGGCGTGGGTGGGCGCGGCGGTGGCGACCGGGTAGGGGTCGGTGCCGGCGGCGCGCAGCCGGTCGAGTGTGTGGTGCCGGACGCGGACCTGGTCGGGCAGGCCCGCGTCCGGGGTCGCGGGCCCGGCCCGGTCCCCTCCGTCCGGGCCGAGCGCCGTCAGGGACGGCAGCCCCTCGATGGTGGCGGGCCGCTGCCCGGTGTTCGGGTGCCCCTTTCCCCAGAGTTTGCGCAGGGACGGTACGGACACGAATCCCTCGGCGATGCCGGAGGCGAGGCCGATGCGGGCGAGGGAGGCGGTGTCGGCGTAACAGATGAAGCGCGGGTACCACTCGGGGCGGTACTTGGCGTTGGAGCGGTACAGCGCCTCCAGTTGCCACCAGCGGGAGAAGAACAGCAGCAGGCGGCGCCAGAGCCTGAGGACGGGGCCGGCGCCGATCCGGGCGCCTTCCTCGAAGACGGACCGGAAGACGGCGAAGTTCAGGGAGATCCGGCGCACGCCCAGCTTCGGGGCGGCGGCGCACAGTTCGGCGACCATGAACTCCATCACGCCGTTGGGGGCGGTGCGGTCACGGCGCATCAGGTCCAGGGAGACGCCGTCGCGCCCCCAGGGCACGAAGGAGAGCAGGGCGAGGAGCCGGCCGTCGTCGCCGAGGGCCTCCACGAGCAGGCAGTCGCCGTCGGCCGGGTCGCCGAGCCGGTCCAGGGCCATGGAGAAGCCGCGTTCGGTCTCGGTGTCGCGCCAGGCGTCGGCCTTGCGGACGATCTCCACCATCTCCACCGGGGTGAGGACGGCGTGTCGGCGGACCCGGCAGGTGGCGCCGGTACGGCGGACCCGGTTCACGGCCTGCCGGGTGACCCGCATGTCGCGGCCGTCGAGGTCGAAGCCGGGGATGTGCAGGATCGCCTCGTCGCCCAGCTGGAGGGCGCCGAGGCCGGCGCGGGCGTAGGCGCGGGCGCCGTCCTCGGAGGCGCCCATCACGGCGGGCGCCCAGGCGTACCGGCGGGCCAGGTCCAGCCAGGCGGCGATGGCCGGCGGCCAGGCCTCCGGGTCGCCGACGGGGTCGCCGCTGGCCAGGCAGACGCCGGCTTCGACGCGGTAGGTGACGGCGGCCTTGCCGCTGGGCGAGAAGACGACGGCCTTGTCGCGCCGGGTGGCGAAGTAGCCGAGGGAGTCCCGGTCGCCGTACGCGATCAGCAGGGCGCGGATGCGGGCCTCCTCGTCGCCGTGCAGGGCGGCTTCCAGGCGCTGGGAGCGGAACAGGGTGGCCGCCGCGTTGAGCAGCGCGAGGGCGCCGAACAGGCCGAGCGCGAAGGTGACCCGGTGCGGGGGCCGGCCGTCGAAGGAGCTGTTGGCGACCAGCCCGCCGCACACCCGGTCGGCCGCCCAGGCGAGGTGCTGGCTCGCCGGGAGGGTGCCTGGGAACAGCAGCACCAGCCCCCAGCCGAGCAGGATCGCGACGACCAGCCCGGCCAGCAGCACGGCGAGCGCCCGGCGCACGGCACCGCGGCGGGAGGCGGCGTAGAACTCGCGGCGGGCCGACAGCAGCAGCAGGAGCAGCAGCGCGCACAGCACGAGGGAGGGCAGTGACTCGGCGTACAGGCCGACGGCCGCGCCGAGCGCGTCGGTGAGGACGAGCAGCCCGAGGTAGACGACGACCAGCCACCAGGCGACCTTCTTGCGGGCGGCGGTGGCACCGGCCAGCAGGAACAGGAAGACGGCGTACGCCAGGTTGGCGCTGATGGGGACGAGGAGCAGGTCGAGGGCGCGGACGGCCGGGTGGAGCAGGCGGCGCAGGGGCGGGATGAACGCGAGCACGGCGCACAGCAGGCCGAGGGCGGCGAAGAGGGCGCCGAAGGCCTCCGGGACCCAGCCGAGGCGCCCGCCGGCGAGCGGGTGGACCGGGGCGGGGGCGCCCCTTGGTGCGGCGGGCTCCGCGCTGGCAGTCATGGTTCCGACTGTAGGAAGGGGCGGCACGCCCCGCGCGTCGAGCGGCCGGCGCCGTCCGGCGGTGCGGTCCGGGCGCGGGGCCCCGCGTCTCGGTGGGAGGGAATGGTTCCGATAGCCTCACGGCCGTGACGGAACAGCACGAACAGCGCTCGCACCGGTTCGAGCGGGGCACGGACGGGCCGAAGGTCGTCCTGGTCGGCGTGGACGGCTCGGAGTCCTCGATGCGCGCCGCCGCGTACGCGGGCGGACTGGCCCGGCGCCAGCACGCGCTGCTCGCGGTGGTGTACGTGCAGCCGGTGCTCGCGGCCGGCGCGGCGCTGGGGGCGCCGGTGGCGGAGACCACCGACGAGATCGCCGACGATCTGGTGGCGCAGATCCGGGAGGCCGCCGAGCGGCTCAAGGGGATATTCGAGGTGCGTTGGGAGTTCCACACCTTCCGCGGCGACCCTTACAACGGGCTGGTGACCGCGGCCGACGAGCTGAAGGCGGACGCGGTGGTGGTGGGTGCCTCGGAGCAGGCCGGGCACCGGATCGTCGGTTCGGTGGCGGTCCGGCTGGTGAAGGCGGGACGCTGGCCGGTGACGGTCGTACCGTAACCGCGCGGGAGGGGGCCGGCGGGAGGGGGGCGGCGGCCGTCGACGGGCTGGCCTCCCGCCGCACGCCCGCGGGCTGCCGCCGGCCGGTCCGGCACGCGGGCTCCGTTTCGGGAGGTGCGCGGGCTCCGTTTCGGGAGGTGCGCGGGCTCCGTCCGCGGCTGCGAGTGGACTCGGTCCTGGGACGTGCGTGGCGTCTTCCCTGCGGGGCGGCCCTGAGCCATCATGATCCGCCGTCAGCCGTTTGCCGTCGGCGAAGAGGTGAGGCGCATGGACAGGCTCCGCGCGGGTGAGGGCATTCTCCGCCGCAAACCCATCGAGCACATCGAGGACACCGAGGTCACCGAGGGCCCCCGGCTGGAGAGGACGCTCGGGCTGTGGCAGCTCACGGCGATCGGGGTCGGCGGCATCATCGGCGCGGGCATCTTCACCCTCGCCGGTACGGTGGCCAACGGCACGGCCGGGCCGGCCGTGGTGATCTCCTTCCTCATCGCCGGTCTCGCGAGCGCCTGCGCGGCCCTGTCGTACGCCGAGTTCGCCGGGATGATCCCGAAGGCCGGTTCGGCGTACACGTACGGCTACGCGGTGCTGGGTGAGTTCGCCGGCTGGTTCATCGGCTGGGACCTGCTGCTGGAGTACACCGCGATCGTGGCGGTGGTGGCGATCGGCATCTCCGGCTACTTCGGTTTCCTGGTGACGGACATGGGCGCGCAGCTGCCGGCCTGGATGCTGGGCGCGCCCGGCACCGGGCAGGGGCACCGCGTCGACCTGTTCGCGGTGGTGCTGTGCCTGCTCATCGCCTGGCTGCTGAACCTGGGCATGCGCAGCGCGGCCCGCTTCGAGACCTTCGTGGTGGCCCTGAAGGTGCTGGTGGTGCTTCTGGTGATCGGCGTGGGCGTGTTCCACATCGACAGCGGGAACTACCACCCGTTCTTCCCGTACGGCCTCGGCGGCGCGTTCGACGGCGCGGCGCTGGTGTTCTTCGCGGTGTTCGGTTACGACGCGATGTCCACGGCGGCCGAGGAGTCGAAGGACGCGCAGCGGCACATGCCGAGGGCGATCATCTACTCGCTGGCGATCTCGATGGTGCTGTACGTGGCGGCCTGCCTGGTCCTGACGGGCATGCAGAATTACCAGGACATCGACAAGGAGAGCGGCTTCTCCACGGCGTTCAAGTCGGTCGGGCTCGGCGCGCTCGCGGACGTGATCGCGGTGGGCGCGATCATCGGCATCCTCACGGTGATGTTCACGTTCATGCTGGGCGTGACCCGTGTCTGGTTCTCCATGTCCCGGGACGGACTGCTGCCGCGCTGGTTCGCCAAGACACACCCCACCCGGCACGTGCCGACCCGGGTCACCTGGATCGTCGGTGCGGCCTCGGCGGCCATCGCCGGGTTCCTCCCGATCGCCGAGGTGGCCGAACTCACCAACATCGGCATCCTGCTGGCGTTCGTGGTGGTGTGCGCGGCGGTGATCGTGCTGCGCTACCGGCGACCGGAGCTGCCGCGCGCCTTCCGCACCCCGTGGATGCCGTTCCTGCCCGCCCTGGGCATCCTCTTCTCCATCTGGCTGGTCACGCGCCTCCAGTGGCAGACCTGGGTCCGGTTCGTGGTGTGGTTCGTGATCGGCTGCGCGATCTACTTCGGCTACTCCTACCGGCATTCGGCGCTCGCCGCGCGGCGGCCCGCCGAGTGATCACTCGGCCATGACCAGGCCGTCCTGGCCGGCCCCGCGGCTGAGCACCACGTCCCGGATCCGGTCGCGCACCCCTTCGAGATCGGCGCCCTGGGCGACGGCCCGGCCGAGGTCGACGACCCGGCCGGCGTCGAGGTCGTACAGCTGGGGGACGAACTCGGCCTTGGCGACCCGCCAGGCCCCGCCCGGCCGGTCGGGCGGGACGAAGGTGAAGCGGCCGAGTGTGGACTCGTTGCCGCGCGGGTCCTGGGCCCCCTCGCGGTTGTACATCTCGCCGGCGATCTGGTCGCCCATGCCGTAGATCACCCAGGTGCCGTTGACCTTCTCGTACGCCTGTGGGACGTGGGCGTGGGTGCCCAGGATGAGGTCGATGTCGGGGCGCCCGGCGGTGGCGGAGGCGGTGAGCCGCTGGGCGAGGGTGAGCTGGAGCCGGTCGGGTTCGTCCTGCCATTCCGTGCCCCAGTTGACGGACAGGACGACCACGTCGGCGCCGGCCCGCCGGGCGACGCGGGCGTCGGCGATGATCCGGTCCGCGTCGATCAGGTTGACCGCCCAGGGCGCGCCGTGCGGCGGCGGGTTGCCGTTGGTGCCGAGTGTGTACGACAGGTGGGCGACCTTGGCCGGTCCCGCCCGCAGGAGCGTCACCGAGCGGGCCTCGGCCTCGCTGCGGGCGGTTCCGGCGTGCCGCAGGCCGGCCGCGTCCAGGGCGTCCAGGGTGCGGCGGATGCCGGCGGTGCCGTCGTCCAGGGCGTGGTCGGAGGCGGTGGAGCAGCCGTCGTAGCCGGTGGCGGCCAGACCCTTGGCGATCTGCGGCGGGGACCTGAAGGCCGGGTAGCCGCTGTAGGCGCCCTCGACGCCGTAGACGGTCTCGATGTGACACAGCGCCAGGTCGGCGTGGGAGACGAGTGGTGCGACGCCGGAGAGCATCGGGCGGAAGTCGTGGCCGCTGCCGCCGGCGTCGTAGGAGGCCCGCTCGATCACGGAGGTGTGCGGCAGCACGTCCCCGGAGGCGACGAGGGTGAACCCGCGGGCCGCGGCGGGCGCAGGGCGCCCCTGCTGCGAGCCGGAGTCCTGCCGGTTGTGGTTCTGGCAGGCGGCCGCCGCCGTGAGAACGGCGGTCAGGGCCAGGGCCACCTGCTGTCTGCGTCCGATCATCAACTCACCCCAGGTTGTCGTATATACAGACAAGGCCGTGACGGCATATGGGTATGAATCTGACGTGCCGGATAAACGGGCCAGGGGCTCTGATTAGCCCGTCCGGTGCCGGAAGGACCGCTCGTCCGACCGTTCGCCGACCCGATCGACCGTCCGCCGCACGGCCGGGCCCACCCCCTGTCCGCCGGCCGCGCCCTGCGCTGCCATACGGCCATGACGGCCGGAACCTCACTCACCCACGGGACGACGACCGCCGGGGACGAGCTGGCCGCGCTCCAGCGCGAGCACGGCGGTCCCCTGTTCGCCCTGCTGCTCAGGCTCTGCGACGGGGACCGGCAGCGCGCCGAGGACCTCGTCCAGGAGACCCTGGTACGGGCCTGGCAGCATCCCGAGGCACTCCACGCCGACGGCTTCGACTCCGTACGGCCCTGGCTGCTGACCGTCGCGCGGCGGCTCGCCATCGACGCGCGGCGGGCCCGGCGGGCCCGGCCCCGGGAGGTCGGCGACGCGGTTCCCGAGGACGCGCGGGTGACCGCCGACCACGCCGAACGGGCCGCCGCGATGCTCGACGTCCGGGAGGCTGTGAAGACACTCACGCCGGAACACCGTGACGTCCTGGTACTCGTGTACTTCCTCGGGGCCAGTGTGGCGGAAGCGGCGCAGACCCTGGGGATCCCACCCGGTACCGTGAAGTCCCGCGCGTTCTACGCGCTGCGCGCCCTGCGCCGGGTCCTCCCCGGTTACACGGCCGACCTGCGGTGAAACCGAGTGCCGGGCCAAGACTCGGCAAAGCGCCTTGCCGCCGGACCCCCAGCGGGCATGGGCTGTCCTCATCCGCGTTCCGAGCGGGGGCCGGGCCGGGGGGCCGGGCCCGGAGGTCGGGTGGCGCGCACGCACCGGAGGAAGGGCAGGAAGGGATGCAGCACAGAGGTCACGAGAGCAAGGACGGTACCGACGACGGTGAACTGACCGTCCCGATGGCCTGGTTGTACGCCGAGTACATCGCCGACGAGCTGCTGCGCACCGGCGATCTGATGCCGCCGACGTCCTTCGAGTTCCGGGCCGGCCGGGACGCGCTGGCGCTGACCGTGTTCCTGTCCGACACCGACGGCGAACTCTCCGGCATCCGGGTGATCTCCCAGCTGGAGAACTGGCTGTCGCTGACCGCCTACGACCAGCCGTGGCAGGACTGGGTGCGGGCCCGCATGGCCGAGCTGGCCGAGGGGGCGGCCGGCTCCGGCGCCCCCTCCCCCGACCTGGCGCTGGCGGCGGACGCCTGGCGGTGGCTGGAGGAGACCGAGCTGCTCGCGCCGGACCTGGACGCCGTGCCGGGCGGTGGCGCGGTGTCCGGCGAGGACGACGGGCCGAAGGTGTGGACGCCGGCCTGGCGGCTCGGACTGCCCCTCGGGCACCTCGCGATCCACCTGTTCTGAACCGACCGGAATTCACACCAATCCGCGGGCCGTACCGCTCCGAATCCCTGTCCGCGATTCTGCGCGCGGCTTGAGTGATTCGGCGGTGGGCTGCGTACGGGTGGGAGCAAGGAGTAACCCCACCCGCACCCATAGGCACGAGGATTCGGCATGAGGTCCCTGGAAAGGCATCGCGACGTCGGCGCGTACGCGCTCGGCGTGCTGGACGAGGCGGAGGCCTTCCGCTTCGAGGACCACCTCATGGAGTGCCCCCGGTGCGCGGCACAGGTGACCGGGTTCGGGCCCACGGCCCGGCAGCTGATGCTGTACCGGCGGGCCACACCGCGCTTCGTGCACCCCATGACGCGGCCCGGCCCGCGGCTGCTGGATCGGCTGCTGGGCGAGCTGGCGCAGCGGCGGCGGGCGCGGCGCCGCCGGCTGCTGTACGGCCTGGCCGCCTCGGTGGCGCTGGCCGTGGCCGGCCCGGGGATCGTGGCCTTCGCCGGCCACGCGGAGCCGGCCGCGCACGTCATGGCGGCGACCGATCCGGACACCGGGGTGTGGGCGCGGGTCACCTCGGCGGACGCGGACTGGGGCAGCGATCTGCGGCTGGAGATCAGGGACGGCTCGGGGCGGCACACCTGCCGGCTGGTCGCGGTCGGCCGCGACGGCACCGAACAGGTCGTCGCCGGCTGGACCAGCCCCGCCGACGGCAGCCGCCCCACCCGCGCGATGGGCGCCGCCGCGCTGCACCCGGGCCAGATCGCCCGGTACGAGGTCCGCACGGACGACGGCAAGCGGCTGGTCACCGTCGACGCCCCGTAAGGGCACCGGGCCCCGGCCGACGGCCCGAGCGGGTCCGGCGGGGCGCGGCGGCCAGCCGGGCAGGGGCGGCCGGGACTGGCAGGAGCGGCGGGGCAGCAGGGGGCTCGAAAGGCCCGGGCAGGGGCAGCGCGGGCCAGCAGGAGGCCGGGGCCGGCAGGAGCGGGACCAGCACGGTCCGGGCCCGCTTCGGCAGCCGGTCCGGGCTCGCTTCGGCGACTGGCCGGGACCCGCTTCGGTGGCTGGCCCGGGCTCGGTTTCGCGCTTCAGGAGTGGGGCCGCCAAGGCCGGACAGGGGCGCGCGGGCCGGCAGGGGGCTGGCAAGGTCGGCAAGGGCGCGTCAGGGTCGGCACGGGCGGGGCCGGCACGGTCCGGGCTCGCTCCGGTGGCCGGTGCGGGCTCAGGTCCGGTGGCCCGTGCGGGCTCAGGTCCGGTGGCCGGTGCGGGCTCAGGTCCGCGGTGGGGCGGGGGTCACTTCAGGAGTCTGGACAGGCGGCGGTCGGCGAGGGGTTTGCCGCCCGTCTGGCAGGTGGGGCAGTACTGGAGCGAGGAGTCGCTGAAGGACACCTCGCGGATGGTGTCGCCGCACACCGGGCAGGCTTCGCCCGTGCGGCCGTGCACGCGCAGGCCGCTCCTCTTCTCCGACTTCAGGCGCCCGGCGGCCACACCGCGGGAGCGCTCGACCGCCTCGGTGAGCGTGCCGCGCAGGGCCTCGTACAGCCGGTGGGTCTCCTCCGGAGTGAGGGACGCGGCGAGCTTGAACGGGGACATCCTCGCGGCGTGCAGGACCTCGTCGCTGTAGGCGTTGCCGACGCCGGCGATCAGCGACTGGTCGCGCAGGGCACCCTTCAGCTGACGCCGTTCGTCCCCCAGCAGCGCCGCGAACCGGTCCTCGTCGAAGTCGTCGGCGAGCGGGTCCGGGCCGAGGCGGGCGATGCCCTCCACCTCCCGCGGGTCGCGGACGACGTACACGGCGAGTCGCTTCTGGGTACCGGCCTCGGTGAGGTCGAAGCCCTCACCCGTCTCCAGCGCCACGCGCAGCGCGAGCGGACCCTTGCCGGGCTTCGGCGGGCCGTCCGGCAGCCGGTCCCGCCAGTGCAGCCAGCCGGCGCGGGCCAGATGGGTGACCAGGTGCAGCCCGGTGTCCGTCCCGATGTCCAGGAACTTGCCGTGCCGCCGCACGGCCGTCACCTCGGCGCCCTCGACGGCGGTGACCGCAGGGTCGTACGTCTTCAGGACGCTGACGGCGACCGGCAGCACCCGCACCACCCGCAGGCCGACCAGGTGCTCGGTGAGGAAGTCCGTCAGCGCTTCTACCTCGGGCAGTTCCGGCATACGTCCAGAGTGCCATCCGGTGCCGACAACGCCCTGCGCTGCGCCGGGCCGGCCGCTACGGCATCCGGAACTCGCACCACACCGCCTTGCCGCCGCCGCGCGCCTCCACCCCCCACACGTCGGCGAGCCGGTCCACCAGGAGCAGACCGCGGCCGGAGACGCCCTGCTCCCCCGCCTCCCGGCGGCGCGGCAGGGCGCTGGAGGAGTCCTCGACCTCGATGCGCACCCTGCGGTCGCTGCCGTCCAGGGCCCGCAGGGTGACGATCGCGGAGCCCTCGGTGTGCATCAGCGCGTTGGTGATCAGCTCGTCGGCGACCAGTTCGATCTCGTCGGCGCGGTCACGGGCGCCCCAGGCGCGGACCGCGGCCCGGATCATGTGCCGCGCCTGCATGAGGGCCTCCGCGTCGCCGGGCGCCACATGCTGCCGGAGCCGGCCGCGGGCGCGGGCGGCCTCGGGGGCGCGGCGGCGCAGCAGGAGCAGGGCCACGTCGTCGTCGCCGCCCTGCTCCTCGGCCAGCCGGATCAGCCGGTCGGCGAGGTCGCGCACCTCGTCCGGGCCGTTCCCGATGAGCGTGGCGAGGCCGCGCATGCTGTCGTCGAGATCGGTGCCGGGCTGTTCGACGAGTCCGTCGGTGCACAGCAGCAGGGTGTGCCCGGGGTCCAGTTCGAGGGTGGAGACGGGGTACTCAAGCCGCCCGAACTCGGCGGACAGGCCGAGCGGCAGCCCGCCCTCGACGGGGACCCGGCCGCAGGTGCCGTCGTTGCGCCGGACCAGCGGGTCGATGTGTCCGGCGCGGACCATCTGGACGACGCCGGTGGCCAGGTCGGCCTCGGCGTACAGGCAGGTGGCGAAGCGGTCGGTGTCGAGTTCGTGGAGGAAGACGGAGGCGCGGGCCATCACGGTGGGCGGGGTGTGGCCCTCGGCGGCGTAGGCGCGCAGTACGATCCGCAGCTGGCCCATGACGGCGGCGGCGTGCGTGTCGTGGCCCTGGACGTCACCGATGACCGCGCCGACCCGGCCTCCGGGCAGCGGGATGACGTCGTACCAGTCGCCGCCGATGTCCCGGCCGAGGGCGGCCGAGCGGTAGCGGACGGCGATGTCGGCGCCGCGGACGCGGGGGATGGTGCGGGGCAGCATGGCCTGCTGGAGGCCCTGGGCGAGGTCCTTCTCCTGCTCGTAGAGCCTGGCCCGCATGAGGCTCTGCGCGATGCTGCTGCCGAGCGCGACGAGGACGGCGCGCTCCTCGGTGGAGAAGCCCCGCCGGTCGTCGTAGAGCAGGCCCATGGCGCCGATCGGCCGGGCCTGGGCGATCAGGGGCAGGTAGGCGGCCGAGGTGATGTGCAGGTCGGTGAGGTGCGGCCAGAGGATCGGGTAGTCCTCGGCGAACTCCTCCGGGGACTCGATGAACCGGGGGGTGAGCGTGCGGACGACCTCGCTCATCGGGTACGGCTCGTCGACGCGGGTGACACGGGTGCCGGGGACGAAGCTGCCCGCGGGGCCCTCGGCGACCAACCGGATACGGCCGGCCTCCACCAGGCCCATCACCAGGCTGGCCGCGCCGAGGTGGCGTACGCCGTGGGTGTCCTTGAGGACGTCGATGACGTCCTGGACGCTGCGGGCGTGGGCGAGGGCGGCGGAGATGACCTGGACGACTCCGGTCTGCTGCCGGAAGGCCTCGTCCTGGGCGGCACGGTGGCTGCGGGCCTCACTGTCGGCGAGTTCCTCGGTGGCGTCCCGGACGATGCCGACGACTCGGCGGGGGCGGCCCGAGTCGTCACGCCGGATGTAGCCCTGGGTGTGCGTCCAGCGCATGGAGCCGTCGCGGCAGCGGATGCGGAAGTAGGCGCCGTAGTTCTCGCTGCCGTCCTTGATGGCCCGGGAGACCACCGCGTCGAGCCGGGCGGCCTCCGGCGGCGGCACCCGGACTGCCAGGGTCTCCGGACGGCCGTCGTACTCCTCGGGCAGCAGGTCGAACACCTCGAAGGCCTGGGCGTCCATGTGGAAAAGACCGGCGTCCAGGTCCCAGTCGAAGCTGCCCATGCGGTTGAGCGCCAGGATCGGGTCCGGGTGGGCGGGCCAGTCCTGCGGGAGTGACAGGGCGCTCGCTCCCCGATCAGCCATGGGGCCACCTTGCCAGCATTTGTCCGATTCTTCGACTGCGGTCCAGGTCCGGGTCCAGCCACCGGGCACCGCGGCCGGACCGCTGCCGCCACCGCGACCGCCGCCGGGGCGGTGATGATCGGGGGGCACGGGAGGTGCGCCGACCGGGGCGCGGGAGGTACGCCTACCGGGTTCAGGCGCCGCCGTCCGGCGGGCCGGTGGCGGCGGGTCCGCTCCTGGCCGGCCCGGAGCGCCCTGTGGAGGGCGGCGCGGCGGGAGCGGGGCCGGTGCGCGGGAGACCTGCCGGGGCGGGGCCGGTGGGCGCGGGGCCCGACGGAAGCGGACCGCCGGTGGGCGCGAGGCCGTTGCGGTCCGGGCCGGGCCCGGGGCGGGCGGTCGCCGGTGGGGGTGGGGGTGGGGACACGACCCGGTCCCGGCCGACGTCCTGGCCGGTCCGCCGTTCTATCCAGACGCGGGCGTCGACGTCGACGATCGTGAGGGTGGTCACGGCCCTGGGTGCCGGGGTCACCGCGATCACCTGGTTCGGCCGGTACCCGGTCCAGGCGGCACCACGGGCGTCCACGCCGTCGTGGGCCGCCGTGGGCGCCTTCAGCGGGTTGCCGCAGGCGCAGCGCACCCGGGGCATACCGCGGTCGTCGACCAGGACGGCGGTGCCGGCCTGGAGCACGGCCTGGTATCCGGCCGCCCGCCGGTCGCGGTAGGCGTGACTGGTGACCCGGGTGTCCCGGCGCAGCGTGACCGGGGTCAGGCCACGCAGATAGCCGGGGAGGGCCGGCACGGGGACGCCCACCGCGTGGGCGAAGGCGTGCGCCTTGACCCGGTCCGCCGTGAGCGAGCCGATGTGCCGCTCGACGTCGCAGCCGGCGACGTGCGGGCTGCCCCGGTACAGGCCGGGGGTCGCCCCTGACAGGCTGTGCGCCGGGGGCAGCGGGGCCCAGGGCCGCCCGCCGCTCGGCAGGGCGGACGGGGTCGGTACGGAAGGGTGCGGGGAGGGCGCGGACGGGGGCGGCATCGTGGTCCCGGCCCGGTCCGGTGCCGGGCCCGTGGTGCCGGCGGCCAGGGGGTCGTCGCGGGCGGCGGGGCCGGAAGCGGTGCCGGGGGCAGTGGGCCCGGTCCCGGACCCCGTGTCGGTGAAGGGCTCGGGGCCGCGTTCGCCGGCGGCCTGGAGGAAGACCGCCTCGCCCACCCGGTCCTCCTTGACGCCGGTGCCCGCGCAGCCCGCGGCGAGGAGCGCGGCCGGGAGCACGCAGGCCGTGACGATGGATCGGGAAGGTATCCGCACCGTGCGCTCCGCATCACTCCGGGTAGTTCCTCCCTATTGTTGGCATTGCCCGTGTTGGGCTGGCAACTCGGGGAAGGTCATCTGAGAGCGGTGCCGATGTCGCCGCACGGGAGGGCGCGCACGACCGTGGACTGGTTCTCCGCACCCGGCTACTGGCTGAGCCGGCTGGTCCTCCAGCGGGCTCTGGCCGCCGTGTACCTGGTCGCGTTCCTGACGGCGGCCCTCCAGTTCCGGGCCCTGCTGGGAGAGCGCGGCATGCTGCCGATCCCCCGCTTCACGGCCCGGGTCCGGTTCCGGCGCGCCCCGAGCCTGTTCCAGCTGCACTACTCCGACCGGTTCTTCGCGGCCTGCGCGTGGGCGGGCTGCGCGGTGTCGGCGGCTCTGTTCGCCGGGGCGGACTCCGCGCTGCCGCTGTGGGCGGGGATCCTGCTGTGGCTGGTGCCGTGGGCGCTGTACCTGTCGATCGTCAACGTGGGCCAGACGTGGTACGCGTTCGGCTGGGAGTCGCTGCTGCTGGAGACGGGTTTCCTGGCCGCGTTCCTCGGCAACGGCGAGGTGGCGCCGCCCGTCGTCGTGCTGTTCCTGCTGCGCTGGATCCTGTTCCGGGTGGAGTTCGGCGCCGGGCTGATCAAGCTGCGCGGCGACGCGTGCTGGCGGGATCTGACCTGCCTGTACTACCACCACGAGACCCAGCCGATGCCGGGCCCGCTGAGCTGGTTCTTCCACCGACTGCCGGGGCCCCTGCACCGGGCGGAGGCGGCCGCCAACCACGTCACCCAACTGGTCGTGCCGTTTCTGCTCTTCGCCCCGCAGCCGGTCGCCTCGGGCGCGGCGGCCCTGATGGTCGTCACGCAGCTGTGGCTGGTGCTCTCCGGCAACTTCGCCTGGCTGAACTGGATCACCATCGTGCTGGCCCTGTCCGCGCTGCGGCTGCCGGGGTCCGTGCCGTCCGTGGGGCCGGCACCGCTGTGGTACGAGGTGCTCGTGCTCGCGATCGCCGCGCTGCTGTTGTTCCTGAGCCACCGCCCGGTGGTGAACATGGTCTCCCGCCGCCAGGTCATGAACCGCTCGTTCGACCCGCTGCACCTGGTGAACACGTACGGGGCGTTCGGCAGTGTCAGCCGGGTCCGCTACGAGGTGGTGGTGGAGGGGACGCTGGACGGCAGCCCGCGCGAGGACTCGGACTGGCGGGAGTACGCGTTCCGGGGCAAGCCCGGCGATCCGCGGCGCTGGCCGCGCCAGTTCGCCCCCTACCATCTGCGGCTGGACTGGCTGATGTGGTTCGCGGCGCTGTCGCCCGGCTACGCCGGGGAGTGGTTCGGCGGCCTGGTGGAACGGCTGCTGGAGAACGACCGTGACACGCTGAGGCTGCTCCGCCGCTCCCCGTTCCCGCCGGACACCCCGCCCCGCTACGTCCGGGCCCGGCTGTTCCGGTACCGCTACACGAGCCCGCGGGAGTGGCGGGAGACGGGGGCGTGCTGGGAGCGGACGTACGTGCGGGAGTACCTGCCGCCCACGCGGCTGGCCGGGGCGGTTCACAGGCCGTAGACGCGCCGCGCGGTGCCCTCGAAGAGCGCCGTGCGCTCCGCCTCCTCCAGATCCGCGGTCAACTCGCGGGCGAGGTGGTGCACTTCGCCGTACGACATCACGAGCGTGCACACCGGCCAGTCCGAGCCGTACATGAGCCGGCCGGGGCCGAAGGCGTCCAGGGCCGTGTCGGTGTACGGGCGCAGCGCGGCCGGGGTCCGGGCGACCGGGCCGGCCTCGGTGACCAGGCCGGAGAGTTTGGCCACCGTGTTGGGCAGCGCGGCGAGGGCGCGCAGGTCAGCCGCCCACCCCTCGTGGCCCCCGGAGGCGATGGGCGGCTTGCCCAGATGGTCGAGGACGAAGGTGAGCCGGGGCACGGCAGCCGCCGCCCGGACGCAGGCCGGGAGCTGGTGGGGCAGGACCACGAGGTCGTGGACCAGGCCTGCGTCGGCCACGGCGGCCAGGCCGCGCCGGACGTCGGGGCGCAGCAGCCACCCGGGGTCGGGTTCGTTCTGGACCTGGTGCCGGACGCCCCTGAGACAGGCGCCGCCCGGGAGGGCGCGCAACCGGGCCAGTTCGTCGGCGATGTCGGGGCGGGTGAGGTCGGTCCAGCCGACGACCCCGGCGATCAGCTCGTGCCGGTCGGCGAGGGCGAGGAGTTCGGGGGTCTCCTCGGGCACGGTGACCGTCTGGACGAGGACGGTACGGTCGACGCCGGCGGCCCGCGCCTCGGGTGCGAGGTCGGCTATGCCGAAGTTCCGCCGCAGCGGCCGGAGTCCGGGGCCGTGGAGCCACTCCTGGTCGCGGACGGACAGGTCCCAGACGTGGTGGTGCGCGTCGACGGTCACGGCGGCTCCCGGAGGTCGGACGGTTACGGGCCGGTGCTCGGTGCTGCGCGTGCGGTCCACGGGGCGGCTGTCATGCCGGCTCCCCGGGGGGCAGCAGGCCGCTCTCGCGCAGTTCCTGCCAGAAGGCGTCCGGTACCGGGGCGGCGAACCGGTCGGCGCAGTCGTGGACCTCGGCCGGCGACCGGGCACCGGCCAGCACGCTCGCCACGGCCGGGTGCGCCGCGCAGAAGGCCAGGGCGGCGGCGCGCAGGGTGGTGCCGTGCCGGTCCGCCACCGCCTTCAGCCGCAGGGCCCGGTCCAGCAAGTCCCCCGGTGCGCGCGTGTAGTCGTACGTCGACTCCGGGGTGGGATCGGCCAGCAGACCGGAGTTGAAGGGGCCACCGATGACGACGGACACCCCGCGCCGGGCGGCCTCGGGCAACAGCTCGGCCGCCGCGCTCTGGTCGAGCAGGGTGTACCGGCCCGCGCAGAGCACCACGTCCACGTCGGTGTCGCGGACGAACCGGGTGAGCATCTCCGCCTGGTTCATGCCGGCGCCGATGGCGCCCACCACGCCCTGGGAGCGGAGCCGTTCCAGGGCGGGGTAGCCCTCGCGGAACGCCTGCTCGGCATGGTCGTCGGGGTCGTGCAGGTAGACGACGTCGACGCGGTCGAGGCCGAGGCGCTCCAGGCTCGCCTCCAGGGTGCGGCGCACACCGTCGGCGGTGAAGTCCCGGACGCGGCGGTGGGTCGCGGGGACGGCGAAGCCGTGGGCGAGGTCGTCGCCGGTCCCGTCGGCCGGTTCCAGGCGGCGGCCGACCTTCGTGGACACCGTGAAGCGGTCACGGTCGTACTCGCGCAGGGCGGCCCCCAGGCGGCGTTCGGACAGTCCGAGCCCGTAGTGGGGCGCGGTGTCGAAGTAGCGGATGCCGCGCTGCCAGGCGGCCCGCACCGTCGCGTACGCCTGCTCGTCGTCCACCGCGGTGTAGAGGTTGCCGAGGGCGGCGGCGCCCAGGCCCAGGGGACCGACCTCGACGCCGCTGCGGCCCAGGGATGTCACCGGTCCACCGCCGGCCGCGGCCGCAGGCCCTGCATGCCGCCGTCCACGGCGAGGGCCGTGCCGGTGGTGGCGCCGGACAGGGGGCTGGCCAGATAGGCGACGGCGCCCGCGACCTCGGCGGCGGTGACGAGCCGCCCGGTGGGCTGACGGGCCTCCAGCGCGGCGCGTTCGGCGGCCGGGTCGGGGGCCGCGTCCAGCAGGCGGCCGACCCACGGGGTGTCCGCCGTACCGGGGTTGACGCAGTTGACGCGGATGCCCTCGCCGACGTGGTCGGCGGCCATCGCGAGGGTCAGCGAGTACACGGCGCCCTTGGTCGCGCTGTACAGGGCGCGCCGGGGAAGGCCCGCGGTGGCGGCGATGGAGCAGGTGTTGACGATGGCCGGGTGACGGGAGCGGCGCAGATACGGCAGGGCGGCGCGGGCGGTGCGGACCATGCCGAGGACGTTGACGTCGAAGACGTGCCGCCACTCGGCGTCGTCGTTGTCCTCGACGGTGCCCTGGGCGCCGATGCCCGCGTTGTTCACCAGGACGTCCAGCCCGCCCAGCGCTTCGGCGGCCTCCTGTACGGCCGTACGCACCGAGCCGTCGTCGGTGACGTCGGCGCGCAGCGCGAGAATCGGCGGCCCCACCCCGGCCGGGTCCAGGTCGAGCACGGCGACCCGGGCGCCACGGGCGGCGAGGAGGTCGGCGGTGGCCCGCCCGATGCCGGACGCGCCGCCGGTGACCAGGGCCCGCAGGCCCGTGAAGTCGCTCATTGCGCCCGTCCTCGCGGGGTGTCGGGGCCGGCGGCCCAGTAGGCGCCGCCGGGGAAGGCGTACCGCGCGAGGGACTCGGGGCGCAGGGCCGCGGAGAAGCCGGGCGCGGTGGGTGCCGTGTAGTGGCCGTCGCGGATGACGACCGGGGTGACGAAGTGCTCGTGGAGGTGGTCGACGTACTCGATGACGCGGTCCTCGGTACTGCCGGAGAGGGCCAGGTAGTCGAACATCGACAGGTGCTGGACGAGTTCGCACAGGCCGACCCCGCCCGCGTGCGGGCACACCGGGACGCCGAACTTCGCCGCGAGCAGCAGGATGGCGAGGTTCTCGTTGACCCCGGCGACGCGTGCCGCGTCGATCTGCACGATGTCGAGGGCGCCGGCCTGGAGCAGCTGCTTGAACATGACCCGGTTGTGGGCGTGCTCGCCGGTGGCGACCTTCACCGGGCTGACCGCGCGGCGGATCGCCGCGTGGCCGAGGATGTCGTCGGGGCTGGTGGGTTCCTCGATCCAGTGCAGGCCGGCCCCGGCCAGTGCCCTGGTCCAGCGGATCGCCTCGTCGACGTCCCAGCGCTGGTTGGCGTCGACGGCCAGGCGGATCTCCGGTCCGACGGCGGCGCGGGCCACCCGGCAGCGCCGGATGTCGTCGGCGAGGTCGGCGCCGACCTTCAGTTTGATCTGCCGGAAGCCGTCGGCGACGGCCCGCGCCGCGAGCCGGCGGAGCTTGTCGTCGTCGTAGCCGAGCCAGCCCGGGGAGGTGGTGTAGGCGGGGAAGCCGCGCTCCAGCAGCCGCGCCCGGCGCTCCCCGGCCCCCTGCCTGCCCCGTCTCAGCAGGGCGAGGGCCTCCTCGCGGGTGAGCGCGTCGGTGAGGTACCGGTAGTCGATCTGCCCGGCCAGCCACTCGGGTCCGGCGTCGGCGAGCAGCTGCCACAGCGGCTTGCCGGCCCGCCGGGCGGCGAGGTCCCAGACGGCGTTGACGACGGCCCCGGCCGCCATGTGCGTCACTCCCTTCTCGGGCCCGAGCCAGCGCAGCTGGCTGTCGCCGGTCAGGTCCCGCAGCAGCGAGCCGGGGTCCGCGCAGAGGTCCTCGACGGCGCGGCCGAGGACATGGCCCCGCAGTGCGTCGATCGCGGCGACCTGGAGGTCGTTGCCCCGCCCGATGGTGAACGCGAACCCGTGTCCCTCCAGCCCGTCGGCGGCATCGGTGCGCAGGACGACGTAGGCCATCGAGTAGTCGGGGTCCGGGTTCATCGCGTCGGAGCCGTCCAGCTCGCGCGAGGTGGGGAAACGGATGTCGTGGGTGTCGACCGCGGTGATGCGTGCAGGGGCGTGGGACACGGAGGCCCTTTCCGGTGACGGTGGGGGCGGTGCGGTGGCTGGCGGTTCTCCGGGGGGTGAGGCGGGTGGACGTCCGCATATTTATCAGACCACTGCGGCGACGGAACAGTCTTCCGTCCGTAAAAACCGAGGCTTCGTCGCATAGTGGTCGGACCACTGGGCTGGCTAGACTGCGACGCACCCGGCGACTGGAGGACTGGCGTGGACGAGGCGGCCCCGCGGAAGGGCACCGTGACCCAGCGCGCCATCGAGGAGATCAAGACGATGATCGCCGAGGGCCGGCTGGAGCCGGGCCAGCGGCTGCCGACCGAGCGCGAACTCGCCGTCCTGCTGGGGATGTCCCGCAGCTCCACACGGGAGGCGATCCGCGCGCTGACGGTCCTCGGCGTGCTGGAGGCCCGGCACGGCTCCGGGATCTACGTCACCGCCCTGGAAGCGGGTGACCTGCTGGAGACCTTCGGGGTGGTCGCCGGTCTGTCCCGGGGGCCGCGGCTGGTGGAGCTGCTGGAGGTGCGCCGGAGCCTGGAGTCGACGGCGGCCGCGCTGGCCGCCGCGCGCATCACCGACGCGCAACTCGCCGCTGTGGAACAGCACTTGGCGGCGATGAACGCCACCGAGGATCCCGATGAGGTCCTCACCCACGATCTCGCCTTCCACCGTGAGATCGCCCTGGCCGCGGGCAACGCGACCATGGCCGCCATCCTGGACGGCCTGTCCTCGCGGACCTTCCGCACCCGCGTCCGGCGTGGTCACCAGGAGGACGGCGCCCTCGCCCGCACCCGACGCGAGCACGCCGTCATCCACCGCGCCCTCGCCGCCCGCGACCCGGAGGCGGCACGGGCGGCGGCCGCGATCCACGTCGGCGGGGTGGAGCAGTGGCTGCGTTCGCAGCTCGACGGCTGACCCCGCTCCGGGCCGCGCCGCACACCGGCCGGCGCCCGGCTCACGCGCGTCCGTCTCCGGTCAGCTCCTGCGCAGCCGCAGCGTCATCAGCTCGAACGGCCGCAACCGTACGGTGATCCGCCCGTCCTCGCGCACCGGCGGCCGTCCGTCGCCGCCCGGCCGTTCCAGCAGGTCCGTCACCGAGACGTCCGCGACCGCGAAGTCCGCGGTGAGGGTGGCGCGGGCCCGGCCGCCGTGGGCCTCGTGGAAGCGGACGACGACGTCCCCGCTGCCGTCGTCGGCGAGTTTCACGGCCGTGAGGACCACCGCGTCGTCGTCCACCGTGACCAGCGGGGCGACCGCACGGGCACCGGTGGTGTGCCGTTCCGGCAGGTTGATCCGCCAGCCCTCGCGGACCGCGTCGGCGATCGAGGCGCCGGGGACCAGGGCGTGCCGGAAGCGGTGGACGCCCTGGTCGGTCTCCGGGTCGGGGAAGCGCGGGGCGCGCAGCAGCGACACCCGGACCGTCGTCGTCGTACCGCGGTCACCGTCGGCGCGGACCGTACGGGTCACGTCATGGCCGTACGTGGAGTCGTTGACGACCGCCACGCCCCAGCCGGGCTCCTCCAGGTGGACGAAGCGGTGGTTGCAGGCCTCGAACCTGGCCGCCTCCCAGGAGGTATTGGTGTGCGTGGGGCGGTGGACGTGCCCGAACTGGGTCTCGGAGGCGTACCGTTCGGCGTGCACGTCGAGCGGGAAGGCCAGCTTGAGGAACTTCTCCGTCTCGTGCCAGTCGACCTCGGTGCCGATGAGCAGCCGCCGCTCCCCCGGCGGCAGGGACAGCACCTGGGTGACGCGGGACGCACCGAAGGCACGCACGATCCGCACCGACGTACCGTCCTCGCCGGCCGTGACCGACTCGGCGCCGGTGAGGTCGGTGACGGTGTTGCGGTAGAAGGCGTCGACGTCCCAGGCGTCCCACATGTTCGGGAAGTCCGGGTGGAGCTGGAGGAGGTTCGCGGCGGCCCCGGGGGCGATCGACTCGCGGTCGGACGCGGGGTCGTGGACGGAGACGACCAGGCCCCGGGCGTCGACGCCGATCCGCAGCAGGCCGTTGTCCAGGGTGAACCCGCCCCCCGCGCGGGCCGCCACCGTCGTGGTGCCGCCGCTGACGGCCGGGGTGGCGGCGCCGCCCGCCGGGACGCCGTGGCGGGCGTGCGGGGCCGCGTTGAAGAGCAGCGGGAGGGCGCCGTCACCGGCCAGCGCACGCTGGGCGGACTCGATGACCGCGGTCAGTTCGGCGGCCACCCGCTCATACGTCGCGCGGGCCTCCCGGTGCACCCAGGCGATGGACGAGCCGGGCAGGATGTCGTGGAACTGGTGCAGCAGGACGGTCTTCCAGATCCGGTCCAACTCCTCGTACGGGTACGGGAACCCGACACGTACCGCCGCGGTCGCCGCCCAGAGTTCGGCCTCGCGCAGCAGGTGTTCGCCGCGCCGGTTGCCCTGCTTGGTGCGGGCCTGGCTGGTGAGGGTGGCGCGGTGCAGTTCGAGGTACAGCTCGCCCACCCAGACGGGCGGTTGGGGGTACTCGGCCTCGGCCTGCTCGAAGAACGCGCGCGGAGTCTCCCACGTGACGGTCGGGGAACCTTCGAGGTCGCGCAGCCGGGCCGCCCTGGCGACCATCTCGCGGGTCGTGCCGCCTCCTCCGTCGCCCCAGCCGGTGAGCGCGAGGGAGTGCCGGGCCCTGCCCTTCTCCTTGAAGTTGCGGGCCGCATGGGCGATCTCGCCGCCCGTCATCGAGCAGGTGTAGGTGTCGACGGGCGGGAAGTGGGTGAAGATCCGGGTGCCGTCGATGCCCTCCCACCAGAACGTGTGATGGGGGAAGCTGTTCGTCTGCGACCAGGAGATCTTCTGCGTCAGCAGCCACCGGGAGCCGGCCGCCCTGATGATCTGCGGCAGTCCCGCCGCGAAGCCGAAGGTGTCCGGCAGCCAGGCCTCCTGGTTCTCGATGCCGAACTCGTCGAGGAAGAACCGCTTGCCGTGCACGAACTGCCGGGCCATCGCCTCCGAGCCGGGCATGTTGGTGTCCGACTCCACCCACATTCCGCCGGCCGGCACGAACCGCCCCTGAGCCACCGCCTTCTTCACCAGCGCCCACACCTCGGGCCGGTGCTCCTTCACCCAGGCCCACTGCTGTGCCTGCGACATGGCGAACACGAACTCCGGCTCGTCCTCGACGAGCGCGGTCATGTTCGCCGTCGTACGGGCCACCTTGCGGACGGTCTCCCGCAGCGGCCACAGCCACGCCGAGTCGATGTGCGCGTGCCCGACGGCGCTGATCCGGTGCGCGGACGGCACGGCGGGCGCGGACAGCACCCCGGTCAGCCGCGCCCGCGCCCGGCCGGCGGTGCCGTTCACGTCCTGGAGGTCGACGGTGTCCAGGGCGCGTTCGACCGCGCGCAGGACCTCCCAGCGGCGCGCGGAGTCCACGGGCAGCTCGGCCATCAGCTCGCCGAGCACCTCCAGGTCGTGCACCAGCTGCCACACGGTCTCGTCGAAGACGGCGAGATCCATGCGGGTGAGCGTGTACTGCGGCTCCCGCCCGGCGGTGTCCTTGTCGCCGAGCGGGGTGGGCCGGAAGGCGTGGTGGCCCAGGATGACCGGGTTGGAGGCGGCCTCGATGTGCAGTCGCACCCGCTCGCCGCCCGCGACGGGGGCGCCGACGCGCACCCACTGGTTGCGCGGGTTGAGGCCCTTCACCGGGGTGCCGTCGGGCCGGTACACCAGGCCCTCGCACTGGAACCCGGGCAGGTTGTCGTCGAAGCCGAGGTCCAGCAGCGCCTCGACGGTCCTGCCGGCCCACGCCGCGGGCACGGTTCCGGTCACCCGGAACCAGCTGGTGCCCCACGGCACGCCCCACCGGGTGCCCACCGTGATCGGTTCGGGCTCGGCGGCGAGGCCTTCCGCGACCGGCACGGGTTCGCCGGGCGCGTGCCACACCGCGACCTGGAGCGGCACGGACTCGGGGTACACGGCGGGGCGGATGCGTTCGGCGAGGACGCGCCCGAGGCGGGCCTCCACCAGAGCGCGGTCGTCATGCATGCGGGTTCCTCCGTTGCTGCGCCGGGGGCCGGAGCCGCGCGGCTGACCGGGGGTGCGTGACGGCCGCGGGGGCCGACGAGATGTACAGCTCCCCCACGGCGCGCACTTCGAACCGTGCCGTCCGCCCGCTGGGCGCGCGGGACGGCCGTCCGGGCTCTCGACGTACGGCACCCCGAACGGGCAGAGTTCTCCGTGCCCGTCTTCCGTACCGATCAGTAACGAGGAGCGCCCGTGAGCAGCTGGGCCGGCCGGACCGCCGTCGAGATCGCCGCCGCCGTCCGCGAGAAGCGGGTCACGCCCCGCGAGGTGGTGGCCGACCACCTCGCCCGGATCGACCGGCTCGACCGGCGGGTCGGCGCCTTCCGGAAGGTCCGGGCAAAGGCGGCGCTCGCGGAGGCCGACGAGGTGGCCGCCCGCGGCGACCTGGGCGAACTGCCGCTGGCGGGTGTGCCGTTGGCGGTCAAGGACAACCTGTCGGTGCGGGGCGAGTCGCACCGCGACGGCTCCTCCGCCACCCCGGACACCCCGGCCGCCGAGGACCACGTCACGGTGGCCCGGCTGCGGGCGGCCGGCGCGGTGGTGGTGGGCCTGACGAACGTGCCGGAGCTGTGCGTGTTCGGCACCACGGAAGGCCCGTTCGGCACCGCCCGCAATCCGTGGGACCTCTCGCGTACGGCGGGCGGGTCCTCCGGAGGCAGCGCGGCGGCGGTCGCCGCGGGCCTGGTGCCGCTGGCGCTCGGCAACGACGGGATGGGCTCGCTGCGCATTCCGGCCGCCAACTGCGGGCTGGTCACGCTGAAGCCGGGGCACGGCGTGGTCCCGGCGGGGATCGGCAACGGCGACTGGTTCGGCATGTCGGAGAACGGCCCGCTGGCCACGACGGTCGGGGATCTGCGGCTGATGCTGGCGGTCCTCGCGGACGCGGGGTTCGAGCGCCGGGCGGAGCGGACGCCCCGGAGGGTCGCCGCCGCCGTGCGCAGCCCGCTCGCCGGGGTGAGCGTCACCCGGCCGTACCGTACCGCGGTCCGGGAGGCCGCCGGCGTGCTGGCGCGGGCCGGGCACCAGGTCCGGCGGGCGGAGCCGCCCTACCCGCTGTCGCTGGGGGTGACGGCGTTGCAGCACTGGACGGCCGGGACGGCGGTGGACGCCGAGGGCCTGGACCGGGGGCGGCTGGCCCGCCGGACCCGGGTGCACGCGACCGTGGGCCGCCGTTTCGTCGGCCCGGTCCGCACCGGTGACGCCCGCGAGCGGCTGCGCGCCCGGCTGACCCCCTTCCTCACCGCGTACGACGTCCTGCTCACCCCGGCGCTGGCCCGCCGTTCCCCGCAGGCCGGACCGTGGCACGAGCGCGGCTGGCTGCGCAACGTCCTTGTCAACACGGCGTATTCGCCGTTCACGCCGGCGTGGAACCTGACGGGCTGGCCCGCGATGTCCGTCCCGTTCGGCACCCTGCCCTCCGGCGCGCCGTGCGCCGTCCAGCTCGTGGGCCGGCCGGGCACGGAGGCCGTCCTGCTGGAGCTGGCGCAGGAACTGGAGGAGCTGAGCCCATGGCAGCGGACGGCACCCGTACCGGACCGGCCGTAGCGTTCAGTCCAGGGCCCGGTACATGATGTGCAGGCCGACCCGGCCGTGCCGGGGGTGTTCGTAGGCCTCCGGGACGGTGCCGAGGATGGTGAAGCCGAGGGAGGTCCACAGCCCGACGGCCGGGTTCGTCTCGACCACGGCGTTGAAGACCATCGCACGGTAGCCGTGGGTCCGGGCCTCGGCCAGGACGTGCTCGGCGAGGGCGCGGCCGATGCCCCGGCCGGCGTGGTCCGGGTCGACCATGAAGCCGGCGTTGGCCACGCGGGCGGCGGGGCCGCCGTAGTTGGGGGTGAGGTAGGCGGAGCCGACCACGGTGTCGGCCGGGTCCTCGGCGACGTAGACCCGCTTAACCGGGTCCATCCACAGGGCGCGGGCGGCTTCCTCGGTGGTGTCCGGGTCCCAGGTGTAGGTCTCCGCGCCGGCGACGATCCGGTGCCAGAAGGGCCAGATGCGCGGCCAGTCCGCGGCCACGGCTTCTCTGATCGGCATGGGCGTGAGTCTGCCACGCCCACGCGTGCGGCGATCGCGACGGGTCCGGCCCGGGGGTCAGTCCACGCTCGGCAGGATGTGGGGCTCGGCGAGGTCGTCCTCGTAACCCGCGAGGCGGATCGGGGCGGACCGGGCCCACACGTCCAGGCTGCCGAGTTCTCCGGGCCGGCGGCCCGCGCGCTCCGAGCGTTCCTTGGGGCGCTGTTCGCGATTCGTCTTCTCCGGTGTCACCGCGCACTCCTTATGTGTCGGTCACCCTCGGGGCGTACCGGGCGGTCTGCGCTCCGGCGTTCGACGCCCGTTCGGGTCTGGATGGAAGGCCAGTTCGGACGCGGTGGCGCCGGTATCCCAAGACGGAGCAGGCCGTTGTCGACCGGCTCACCCCAGGACGGACGATGGGTGTGGGTGGGACCCCGTGCTGCTGTCCGTCCACCCCAGATTAACCAAATGAGCAGCCATCCGCTCGATAGGGAGTGGAAACATGGTGTAACCAATACGCTTCACGCGGCTACCAATACCCCTCAATATGAGGCTTCTTGGCACAAAGCGCATCACTCGTGCGACGCAGTCAATCACCCACTCGGCCTACATCGGCGAACGCGTCGCCGGGTCGGCCCGTGTCCGCCCGAGCGGACCCGGCGCAGTTCAGGCGCCGTTGGCCGGGTGGCAAGCTCCTCATGCTCTGCTTGCGCGGCAACGGCTGACTCGCGAGAGGACTGACGCATGGAGCTGCGCAGCGTCGAGAAGCTGATGGATCTGCTGTACGCCGGCCCGCACCGGCACGCGCTGCGGACCGCGGCGCTGCTGCGCCGCGGCCGTCCCGCCGACAAGGAGCTTCAGGTGGCGGCCCTGGTGCACGGCATCGGGCCGTTGCTGGGCCCGGGAGACGAGGCGGCGCGCGCCCGCAGGGCGGCCGGGTCGGTGCGCTCCCTGCTCGGGGAGCGGGTGTACCGGCTGGTGCGCGGGGAGGCGTTCCCCGCCGACGAGGACGTGCCGCGGCTGCGGCAGGCGGCCGAGGAGGCCCGGACGGCGGGCTTCGACGCGGGCGTGCTGGAGGACTGGCGCACGGTGCTGGAGCTGGTGGCGGCCCGGCACGCACGGCTCGGCGCGGTGGACTGACGGCCGTCCGCGCGACGGCCGTACGGGTGACCGCCGTCGGGGTGACCGCCGTCAGGGCGACGGCCGTCAGGGTGATGACCGACGCGACGACGGCCGTCCGGGTGACGGCCGTCGGGGTGGCGCCCGTCCGGGTGGCGTGTCCCGGTGCCGGGCACGGCGCCCGCGCCGGTCACCACTTGCCGGGTGCGTAGTCCTTCATGAAGACGCCGTACAGGTCCTCGCCCGCCTCGCCGCGCACGATCGGGTCGTAGACGCGGGCGGCGCCGTCGACCAGGTCGAGGGGGGCGTGGAAGCCGGCCTCGGCGAGGCGTACCTTGTCCGGGTGCGGGCGCTCGTCGGTGATCCAGCCGGTGTCCACGGCCGTCATCAGGATGCCGTCCTTCTCGAACATCTCCTGGGCGCTGGTGCGCGTGAGCATGTTCAGCGCGGCCTTGGCCATGTTGGTGTGCGGGTGGCCGGCGCCCTTGTAACCGCGGTCGAAGACGCCCTCCATGGCGGAGACGTTCACGATGTAGGTGCGGGGGGACTCGGCCGCGGCCATAGCCGGGCGCAGCCGGCTGATGAGGATGAACGGGGCCGTGGAGTTGCAGAGCTGGACCTCGAGCAGCTCGACCGGGGTCACCTCCTCCACCGTCTGCACCCAGCTGTTGGTGTCGTGCAGGTCGGGCACCAGGCCGCCGGCGTCGATCGCCGTACCGGCCGCGATGCGCTCCAGCGACGCCGAGCCGGAGACCAGCGCGAGACCGGTGACGTCCTGGGCGGTCAGCGCGCCGCCGCCGGCGACCGGCAGCTGGGCGACCGCGCCGGAACCGAAGGTGCCGATCACCTCGGCGGCCGGGAGTTCACCGGCGGGCAGCGGGGCGGACTCGGCGCCGAGCAGTTCGCTGTACGCCTGCGGGGAGCGCCGTACGGTCTGGGCCGCGTTGTTGATCAGGATGTCGAGCGGGCCCTCGGCGGTGACGGAGTCGGCGAGGGCGACGACCTGGGCGGGGTCGCGCAGGTCGATGCCGACGATCTTCAGCCGGTGGATCCACTCGTCGCTGTCGGGCTGGGCCTTGAACCGGCGGATGGCGTCGTTCGGGAAGCGCGTCGTGATCGTGGTGTGGGCGCCGTCGCGCAGCAGGCGCAGCGCGATGTACATGCCGATCTTGGCCCGGCCGCCGGTGAGCAGGGCGCGCTTGCCCGTGAGGTCGGCTCGGGCGTCGCGCCGGGCGCGGTTCTCGTCGGCGCACCGCTGGCAGAGCTGGTGGTAGAAGTAGTCGACCTCGACGTAGCGCTGCTTGCAGATGTAGCAGGAGCGCGGGCGCTGGAGTATGCCCGCGATCCGGCCCTCGTCGACCTTGGAGGAGGGCAGGACGCCCTCGGTCTCGTCGTCGATGCGCTCGGCGGAGCCGGTGGCGGTGGCCTCGGTGACGGCGCGGTCGTGCGCGGTCTTGGCGGCCCGGCGCTCCTGGCGGCGGCGCTGCTTGACCGTGCGGTAGATGTGCGAGGTGGCCCGGCGCACCCTGATCGCGTCGGGGTGGTCGACGTCGAGCCGGTCCAGCTCCTCGAGCACGCTCAGGCAGACGGCCAGCCGCTCGGCTTCGATACCGGGCCCGTAGACCACCTCGTCCATGGAGGCGTCCGTGGGGACGTCCAGGGGGACCTCCATGGACGCAGACCCGTCCTCTGTCACCGTCATCGCGCTGCCGTTTCCCTGATCACCCGCGCAGCGCTCCGACTCGCGCCCGCTTTCGAACGGGGAATTTTACGGAGCGCACGGCCCCAGCACCAAATGGCCCGTTCCCGGCTGCCGGCCGCGGACCCGGCCTCAGTGCCCGCAGACCCCCAGCAGCGTCTCCAGCTCGGCCGAGACCGCGTGGGCGAACCGGTCCAGATCCGGCACGGCCTCGGCGTCGGCGACCAGCCCGTAGTGCACGTGCCCGCGGTAGGTCGAGATCGCCACCGCCAGCGCCTGTCCGGGCGGGAGCGGAGCCAGCGGGTACACCTCGGTCAGCTCATGGCCGCCGAGGCGCAGCCCGAACCCCGGCAGCGGCACGCTGGTGACGAGGATGTCGAACCACAGCCGGGCCGCCTGGCCGACCAGCGGCCCGCCGAGCCGGTGCCCGAGCGCCGGAACGTGGTCGGCGAGCAGGGCGACCGCGCCGGCGCCGCGGTCGGGCCCCGCGTCCTTGTTGCGCACCATCGCGGTGCGCACGGTGTCGAGACGGCCGAGCGGATCGGGGTCGTGCACCGGAAGCGGTATCAAGTACCCGGAGAGCCGGTTGCCCTGCGGATGCACGGCGCTCGGGCGGCGCCGGGAGACGGGGATCAGCGCGCGGGGCGCCACGCCCTCGCTGCCGTCGCCGCGCTCCTCCAGCCAGCGGCGCAGGGCGCCGGCGACGACGGCGATGAGGACGTCGTTCACGGTGCCGCCGGCGCTCTTGCGCACCCGGTGCACGTCGTCGATGTCGAGGACGACCCCGGCGGTGCGGCGGGTGCCGCTGGGCGCGGAGGCCAGCGCGGAGGTCGGCCGCATGCCGAAGACGGAGCGGGCCAGCGAGGCGCCGATGTCCAGGGCCCGGCCCGCGTCGGACAGGGCCCCCTTGACCAGCTCGGGGACGAGTCCGGGCAGCCGGCGCACGTCGGGCAGCAGGCCGCGCGGCGGCGCGGCGGCGCGGGGCGCGCGCTCGGGCAGTTCCACGGGGTCGAGGACGCCGGCGGCGAGCTTCAGTGCGCGCAGTCCGTCGGCGAGGGCGTGGTGGAACTTGAACAGCACCGCGAAGGACACCCCGTTCTCGCCGGGCAGCACGTGCGCCTCCCAGGGCGGCCGGCCGCGTTCCAGCGGGCGCTCCATCAGCCGGCCGGCCGCGGCGTGGAAGTCGGCGGTCGGGGCGTGCAGCCGTACGTGGTCGAGCGGATCGAAGTCGGGGGCGCTCTCCCGGGTGGCGCCGCCGAAGGCGAGCGGCTGCCAGACGTCGCGGATGCGCAGGCGCAGGCCGGGTACGGCGGCGGCGCGGGCGGCGAGCAGGTCGGCGGCGTGGGCCCCGGCGGTGGGCGAGTGCGCGGCGAAGAGGCCGAGCGCACCGAGGTGCATGGGGTGCCGGTCGGACTCCATGTGCCAGAAAGCCAGGTCGAGAGGGGCGAGCAGGTCGGACGTCACGGGCTTTCCTCACGCGTCGACGACGGGTGACCAGAAGTCAAACCCCGACGGGCGATTACGGTCAAGCACGATCGCGGTACACACCGTAGCCGTCGGGTGGCGGCCCGCCCCTCCGCAAGGGACGGGCCGCAGGACACGCGGGGGTCACCTCAGGGCGGGCGGCGCCGCACCGGGTGACGTACCCCACCCTGACGGGCGCGGGCCGATCGTGAACGTCAGGGAGCGCAGCGAGCGCAGCTCCCCGGTCGTCAGATAGGTCCGGCGGTGGGGCGCGCCGTCGATGCGGACGGCCTGGACGTAGCGGTCGGTGGCCGAGGTGCCGGGCGCGCGCACGGTCAGCCGGCCGCCCGGCCAGTAGGAGCGGTCCAGGGTCAGGTCGACACGGTCGAAGACCGGCGTGGTCAGGCCCCAGGTGTCGTAGCCGGGCTGGACCGGGAAGAGCCCGATGGACGACAGGACGTGCCAGGCGGACATGGTGCCGAGGTCGTCGTTGCCGGTGACGCCGGTGGGGCTGTCGGTGAACAGGGTCAGCGCCGCGTGCACCACGTCCGTGGTCTTCCAGGGCTGCCCGGTGGACAGGTAGGTGTACGGAGCGATCAGGTCCGGTTCGTTCTGCGGGTTGTAGGTGGCCGCGTTGTAGTAGGCGTACGGGTCGCCGTGCACCCAGACCTCGCGGGCGGTCCGCTCCGGGTCGGCGAGCAGCCGGTCGTAGGCGAAGAAGGCGTCCAGGCGGTCGTTGGCCGCGCGGGTGCCGCCGATCAGGCCGGTCATGCCGGGCAGGTCCTGCGGGACGAGCCACTGGTACTGCCAGGCGGTGCCCTCGTGGAAGCCGGTGCCCCGGGCGGGATCGGCCGGCCCGGTGAAGGCGCCGGAGGTGTCGCGGGCACGGAAGAAGCCGGTGGCCGGGTCGAAGATGGTGCGGTAGTTCCGCGAGCGGGCCGCGTAGCGGGCGGCGTCGTCCTCGTGGCCGAGACCGCGGGCCATCTGGGCGAGCATGGCGTCGGCGAGGGCGTACTCCAGGGTGACCGAGGCGCCGTGGTGGTAGTCGGAATCGCCCATCTTGGCGTACGGGCGGCCCTTGACGTAGGGCGCGAAACCATGGGCGAGGTACTCGGCGTTGGCCTCCCGGCCGACGCCCGGGTACGCGGCGGGCGGCACTCCGTCGGCGTTCTTCCTCAGGGCACGGTAGGCGCGCTCCTCGAAGCCCTTCAGCAGCCCCATGTGGTAGGCGGTGGTCAGGAACGGGGTGACCGGGTCACCGGTCATGATGTTCGTCTCGACGGGGCCGTAGCCCCACTTGGGCAGCCAGCCGCCGTCCTCGTCGATCGCGACCACCGACCGGGCCATGTCGCGGGCCTCGCGCGGGGCGAGCAGGGCGAGGAGCTGGGCCTGCGTGCGGTAGGTGTCCCACAGCGACCAGTTCTGGTAGTACGTGAAGCCCCGGGCGCGGTGCGTGCGCCGGTCCCAGCCGAAGTAGCGGCCGTCGGCGTCGCTGCCGACGTTGGGCGCGAGGTACGACCGGTACAGCGAGGAGTAGAACGTCCGGCGCAGCGTCGGCGTGCCACCCCGCACACGGACGGCCGCGAGCCGCTCCTCCCACTCCTCCCGGGCGCGGTGGCGTACGGCGTCGAAGCGCAGGCCGCCCTCGGCCCGCAGGTTCCCGGCGGCGCCCCGCGCGTCGACGTACGACAGGGCGGTGGTCGCCTCGACGGTGCGGTCCCCGGTGGTGTCGAAGCGGACGTAGGCGCCGCCGTGTCCGGTGCGGGCGCCCGGGGTGACGTCCTGGCCGTCCCAGGTGCCGTAGGCGGTGAAGGGCCGGCTGAACCGGGTGACCGTGTAGACGGTGTACGGGCCGGTGTCCCGGCAGAAGCCGTGGCCGGTGATCTCCGTGCGCACGGTGTGGTCGTCGAGGATCTCCACCGCGCTGCCGACGGGCCTGTGCAGCGACTGGGCGGCGTTCAGCAGGACATTGGCCTTGCGGGTGGCCGGGAAGGTGTAGCGCTGCACCCCGGTGCGGGCGGTCGCGGTCAGTTCGGCGCGGATGCCGGAGGCCAGACCCACCCGGTAGTAGCCGGGGCTCGCCTCCTCGTCGTCGTGGGAGAAGGCCGCCGCGTACCGGGCGTAGTCCGTCTCGGTGACGTCACCGGTGGTGGGCAGCACGGGCAGGTCGCCGCCGATGCGGCAGCCGACGCCCGAGAGGTGGACCAGGGAGAAGCCGCGGACACGATGGTGCGCGTAGTCGTAGCCGGTGCTGTGCCCGGTGTCCGGCGAGAGCTGCACCATGCCGAAGGGCACGGCCGCGCCGGGAAAGGTGTTGCCCTCGTTCTGGGTCCCGATGAAGGGGTTCACCAGGTCGGTGAGGTGGCCGTCGGTCCGCTCGGCGGCCCGTGCGGCGGGGGTGGCGACCAGCGCGCTCGCCGCCATCACCCCGGCCAGACACAGCCGCGTGCGCCGGGTCCCTCTCATGTCGGATGACCTCCGAAGGTTCGACGTCGTTGCCTGCATCGTGAAGGGCGAACGGCGTGAACCCGGGCATTGGCGCCAGGACGGTACAGAACGCGTCGCGGTGACCGCACCCCTGACGGGGCGTCCGTCAGGGGACCCGCTGCCCCTTGCCCAGCGCGATGACGCCCCCCTTGGAGACGGTGTACAACTCGGCGTCCCGCTCCGGGTTGACGCCGATGGTCGCGCCCGGCGGGACCTCGACGTTCTTGTCGAGGACCGCGCCACGGACCACCGCGCCCCGGCCGACGCGCACGTTGTCGTGCAGCACCGAGCCCTGGACGACCGCTCCCGGGTCGACGCGTACACCGGGTGAGAGCACCGAGCGGCTGACCTGGCCGCGGATCAGGCAGCCCGCGCTGATGATGGACTCGCTCGTGATGCCGCCCGCGTTGAACCGGGCCGGGGAGAGCTGGTAGGAGTGGGTGTAGATGGGCCACTGGCGGTTGTACAGGTTGAAGGCGGGGCGCTCGGCGATCAGGTCCATGTGCGCCTCGTAATAGGCGTCCAGGGTGCCCACGTCCCGCCAGTAGCCCTGGTCGCGGGTGGTCTCGCCGGGCACGTGGTTGTCGCTGAAGTCGTACAGCTGGGCCTCGCCGCGCGCCGTGAGCTGGGGCAGGATCGAGCCGCCCATGTCGTGCACGGACTGCGTGTCCTCGGCATCCCGGTGCAGCGCCTCGATCAGCACCTTGGTGGTGAAGATGTAGTTGCCCATCGAGGCGAACACGCACCCGGGGTCGTCCGGCAGTCCCGGCGGATCGGCGGGCTTCTCCAGGAATCGTTCCACCGTGACCCCGTCCGAGCCCGGCGTGATCACCCCGAAGGACGGGGACTCCGCGCGCGGCACCCGGATGCCGGCCACCGTCACTCCCGCGCCGCCCTCGATGTGCTGCGCGAGCATCTGCCGCGGATCCATGCGGTAGACGTGGTCGGCGCCGAACACTGCCACGTACTCGGGTTGTTCGTCGTGGACCAGGTTCAGGGACTGCAGGAGCGCGTCGGCGCTGCCCAGGTACCAGCGCGGGCCGAGCCGCTGCTGGGCCGGGACCGGGGTGACGTAGTTGCCGAGCAGGCTCGACATCCGCCAGGTGGTGGTGATGTGCCGGTCCAGCGAGTGCGACTTGTACTGGGTCAGTACGCAGATGCGCAGCACGTCGGCGTTGACCAGGTTGGACAGGACGAAGTCGACCAGGCGGTACGTGCCGCCGAAGGTGACCGCCGGTTTGGCGCGGTCCGCGGTGAGCGGCATCAGGCGCTTGCCCTCGCCGCCCGCCAGCACGATTCCGAGCACGGAAGGCCCTCCACGACGCATGCCCGCTCCCCTCAGCCCTGGTTGAACCATGGTTGCCCCGAGCGAGCCGGACTAAGCCTCCTTGAGGATCTCCTCGTACAGTCCGGCCGTGCGGCGCGCCACCGCGTCCCAGCCGAACTCGCCCACCGCGCGCGCCCGTCCGGCCTCGCCCATCCGCCGGGCCGCCGCCGGATCACCGAGCACGGCGTCCAGGGCGCGGGCGAGCCCGGACTCGAAACCGTCGTCCACGTCGACCAGGAGGCCGGTGCGACCGTCGTCCACGACCTCGGGGATGCCGCCCACCCGGGACGCGACGACCGGCGTGCCGCAGGCCATCGCCTCCAGATTGACGATGCCGAGCGGCTCGTACACCGAGGGGCAGGCGAACACGGCCGCCCGGGTCAGGAGCTGGATCACCTCCGGGCGCGGCAGCATCTGCGGGATCCAGAACACGCCCGACCGGACCCGGCTCAGCTCCTCGAACAGCTCGCGGAACTCCCGGTCGATCTCCGGGGTGTCGGGCGCTCCGGCGCACAGCACCACCTGGACACCGGGGTCGATGTCCCGTACGGCGCGCAGCAGATGGGGCAATCCCTTCTGCCGGGTGATCCGGCCCACGAACAGGACGTAGGGGCGCCCGGGATCGATGCCGTGCCGGGTGAGGGCGTCGGTGCCGTGGTCGGGGTGGTAGAGCCGGGTGTCGATGCCGTTGTGCACCACGTGGACCCGGGCCGGGTCCAGCGCCGGGTAACAGGACAGGATGTCCTCCCGCATGGCGCCCGAGACGGCGATCACGGCGTCGGCGGCCTCGATCGCGGTGCGTTCGGCCCAGCCCGACAAGGCGTACCCACCGCCGAGTTGCTCCGCCTTCCAGGGGCGCAGCGGCTCCAGCGAGTGGGCGGTGACGACGTGCGGGACGCCGTACAGCAGCTTGGCGACATGGCCGGCCAGATTCGCGTACCAGGTGTGCGAGTGGACGAGTTCGCGGCCTTCGAGGGCGGCTGCCATGGCCAGGTCCACGGAGAAGGTGCGCAGCGCGTCGTTGGCTCCGTCGAGGGCGGACCAGGGACGGTGGCGTACGACACCGTCGCCGCGCCCCTCACCCCAGCAGTGCACCTCCAGGTCCACCAGCGAGGCCAGCTCGCGGGCGAGGAACTCGACATGGACACCGGCGCCGCCGTACACGTCCGGGGGGTACTCCCGGCTCAGCAATCCCACTCGCACCCGGCAACCCCTTGGTCTCGGTGGCACGTTCTCCCTCATGGTCACCCAGATGCGGCGCGCGGGGAAGAGCGCGGGAGGCGGGTGAGGCAGCAGTCACCGCACAGTCCGCCGCCGGGGACGCGGTAGTACAGGCAGCAGCTGCGGCGGCGGAAGGCCGTGCCGGCGCGGGCACCGGTCGCGCGCAGCAGGGGGTGGGTGAACAGTTCGCCGGTGAGCGCGCGGGCCCGTTCCGCGGCGTCGGTACGGCCGTGGGCGCGGGCCCAGCGGCCCAGTTCGCGGGCCGTGGCGGCGAGCGCGCTGCCGGCGTTGCCCCGCAGGAGGCCGGTGGCGACGCCGTAGCGGGCCCGCAGGGCGGCGCCCAGGGGTTCCAGGTGGGCGTCGAGGACGACGGCGGCGACGGTGCCCGCGTCGCCGGGCAGCGTGCGCACCCCGGTGAGCCACAGGTCGTCAGGCGCGGAGGCGAGAGGGTCCCAGGACAGCAGCCCCGGGTCCAGGGAGGGCAGCCGGCCGTACAGCACGGCGCAGCCCAGCGCGGCCGACCACAGCCGGGCGGCCAGCCCCTGCTGGGCGAGGGAGGCGGCGACCCGCGGTTCGGCGGTCCGCAACCGGGCCCCGACGGTGGCGACACGCAGCGTCAGCGCGTCCTGGCGGCCGTCCGGGACCGCCCCGTCGTAGGCCTCCGCGAGGGTCGGGAGCCGCTGCGGACCGGTGCCGCCTTCGGCCGCGGCCGAAGGCGGAGGCGGGAGGGTGCGCAGGACGAAGAAGCCGCCGAGGGAGCGGAGCGCGGCGAGATCGGGGTCGAGGTCCACGACATGCACTCCTACCAGGTGCGTTCCCGGGCCGGCCGCGCGGGGCCGGATCCTGCCTCACCCTGCCAGAGGATGACCCGCCGGGTGCCTACTCCATCGGTAGTAGGACGTATTGAGGCCTCAGGTACGACGACGGGGCCGGCGCCACCCGGCAGAGTGGTCGTCATGGAAGCCGACCGCCCGTCACGCCGGGTCCCCAACCCCCGCCGTACGCGGGGGAGACGCCGATGAGCGCCCTGGCGCTGTCCGTGCTCCTGTCGCTCGTCTCCGCCGTCGCCTACGCGGGCGGGGCCATCGTGCAGGAACAGGTCGCGGTGTCCGCCCCGCACGAGGCGTATCTGCCGCTGCGCCGCCCGGGCTGGTGGGGCGCGCTGGCACTCAACGGCCTCGGCGGCGTGCTCCACGTCGTGGCGCTGGCCTGCGGTCCGCTCAGCCTCGTGCAGCCGCTGGGCGCGCTGACCATCGTCTTCGCACTGCCCCTGGCCGCGCTGTGCGTCGGCCGCCGGGCGGGCGCCACGGCCTGGCGTGGCGCCCTCATGGCCACGGTGGGACTCGCCGGGCTGCTGTCCCTGGTCGGCACCTCCGGCGCCCACTCCCTGACCCCGGCCCAGCGGGTGGCGGCCGCCCTGGTCACCGGCGGGGCGGTGATGGCCCTGATGTGCGCCGGCCTGGCCGCGCACCGGCATCCGGCCGTGCGCAGCGTCCTGCTCGCCACCGCGTCCGGCATCGCGTTCGGCATGTCGTCGGTGTTCACCAAGACCGTCGCCGTGGACCGGGCCCTGGGCTTCGGCCCGGCCGACCTGGCCTCGCTCGCGGCGATCTGCCTGTTCGCGGTCGCCGGCGTGCTGCTGTCCCAGGCCTCCTACCGGGGCGGCGGACTCACCGCCCCCCTGGCCACGCTGACGGTCGTCAACCCGGTGCTGGCCGCCGCTGTGGGTGTCCTGCTGTTCGGCGAGACGTTCCGCCACGGCAGCACGGGCACGGTGCTCGCGCTGGCGTGCGCGGTGGTGACGGCGGGCGGCCTGGTCATGCTGACGACGGAACGGACGGAGGGCACATCGGTGCCGGGCGGAGCGGTGCCTGGCGAGGCGGCTGCGGGGGCGGGGCCGGTCGCCGAGGCGGCTGCGGGTGCAGGGGCGTTCGCCGAAGCGGCTCCCGGTGCCGGGGGGGTCGCCGAAGCGACAGCGGGTGCACGGGCATCCGCCGAAGCGGCTCCCGGTGTCGGGGCGGTCGCCGGAACGCCGTCGTCCGCAGAGGCCGCGTCGGTGCGGGACACGGCGGAAGGGCTCGTCGTCGTACCGCGTCAGCGCACGGCGGAGCCCGGTGCGAGGACGGCCGGACCGGCACCACGTGAGCTGCCGGCACCGCGTGAGCTGCCCGGGCCGGGCCCGGGCGGCAGCGGGACGGACCCCGGCGGTGCGCTCCCCACGCCGTACACGCCGCTGCCCGGGGGCGTGCGGGTGCCGCTGCCGGTTCTGGACCGGCACCGCACGCGCGTCGGTTCCTGACCTGCGTGCGGCGCGCGGCGGGTGCGGCGGACCAGTGAGTGGTGCCGCGCCCGCCACCGTGCTGCGTGTCAGATCCTGACGCCGCCCGCCCGGAGATAGGCGAGCGGGTCGATGTCCGAGCCGAAGCCCGGCCCCGTCCGCACCTCGAAGTGCAGGTGCGGTCCCGTGACGTTGCCGGTGGCGCCGGAGCGGCCGAGGCGCTGGCCCGCGCTGACGCTTTGGCCGGCCCGCACGGAGATCGCCGACAGGTGGGCGTACTGCGTGTAGCGGCCGTCGGCGTGCCGGAGCACCACCTGGTAGCCGTACGAGCCGCCCCAGCCGGCGGACACCACGTGCCCGGCCGCCGCCGCCTTCACGGAGGTGCCGGTGGGCACGAGGAAGTCGACGCCGGTGTGGTAACCCTTCGACCAGTGGGAACCGGCCACGTGGTAGCCGGTGCCGACGGACGCGGTCACCGGGGCGACGAGCGCGTGCCGGGTCGGGGGCGTGCCGGGGTGGTGCGTGGTGCGACGCGGCGGAGCTGTCTTCTTCCTCGGAGCCTCGGGCGGCGCGGTCCGGGCGCGGGTGCCGCTCAGGCTGAGCCGCTGGCCGGGCACGATCAGGTCGGGATCGGTACCGATGGTCGTGCGGTTGCCCGCGTACAGCGTGCGCCAGCCGCCCCGCACCTGGTGGTCGCCGGCGATGCCGGAGAGCGTGTCGCCGTGCACCACCGTGTACATCTCGGCGCGGCCCGCGCGGGACTGCGGAGTGGTCTGCGGCCGTACGTCCCGCACGGAGCCGGACACGGGGCGGGACCGGGTGGGGTGGGCGGAGGCGGTCTCCGTGCGCACGTCGGGGCTGCCGCCGCCGCGGGTCAGCCCGGCCGACCCGGAGCACACGGGCCAGGCGCCCGGCCCCTGTCCGTCGAGGACCTTCTCGGCGACGGCGATCTGCTGGTCCCGGGTGGCCAGGTCGGCCCGCGCCGCGTACCGGGTGCCGCCGTACGCCTCCCAGGTCGACCGGGTGAACTGGAGACCGCCGTAGAAGCCGTTGCCGGTGTTGATGCTCCAGTTCCCACTGGACTCGCACGCGGCGACCTTGTTCCAGGTGGCCATGTCGGCGGCGCTCGCGGTGCCGGCGGCGACCAGCGGGATCGCGAGGCCGGCACCGCCCGCCGTGACGGTGAGTGATGCGCGGTTGATCCTGTTCGGCTGGTACCGGCGGTGCCGGCCGCGTGCGGCCATGTCCGAATTCCCCTCGGCATGCGTCAGGAGTGCGTCAGGATGTGCGTCAGAAGGTGCGTCAGGAGGGGCAAAAGTAAGTGCGGCGAACTGGCCATGACAAGACGCGATTTCGGCCGCCCGGTTCCGGAGAGTGGCCGGTAACGTCCCCCGCCCGGTCAGACGGGCCGGTGAGTGAGGCGGAAGGCGCCGTCGCCGCGTACACATGCGTGGCGGGTCGCAAGTGCGCTCGCCGTAGCGGCACGTCAGGATGAGCGAGGGCCCGTACTGACGGAGCCGTAGTCACGAGGCAACCAGGGAGCAGGCGGTATGAGCACTTCAGCGCAGATCGGTGTCACGGGCCTGGCGGTCATGGGCCGCAACCTCGCCCGGAACTTCGCGCGCAACGGTTACACGGTCGCCGTGCACAACCGTACGGTGTCGCGCACCCAGGCGCTGGTGGAGGAGTTCGGGCACGAGGGCGACTTCGTCGCGGCCGAGACCGCCAAGGACTTCGTGGCGGCCCTGGAGCGCCCGCGCCGCCTGGTCGTCATGGTCAAGGCGGGCGAGCCGACGGACGCCGTCATCCAGGAGTTCGCTCCGCTCCTGGAGCCCGGTGACATGATCATCGACGGCGGCAACGCGCACTTCGCGGACACCCGCCGCCGGGAGCGGGAACTGCGCGAGCACGGCATCCATTTCGTCGGCACGGGCATCTCCGGCGGTGAGGAGGGCGCGCTGCACGGGCCGAGCATCATGCCGGGCGGGTCGGTGGAGTCGTACGAGTCGCTGGGCCCGATGCTGGAGAAGATCTCCGCCAAGGCCGCCGACGGGGCGCCGTGCGTGACCCACGTGGGCCCGGACGGTGCCGGGCACTTCGTGAAGATGGTGCACAACGGCATCGAGTACGCCGACATGCAGCTGATCGGCGAGGCGTACCAGCTGCTGCGCGACGTCGCCGGGTACTCCCCCGCGCAGATCGCCGACATCTTCCGCACCTGGAACACCGGCCGGCTCGACTCCTACCTGATCGAGATCACCGCGGAGGTACTGTCCCACGTGGACGCCGGCGGCGTGCCCTTCGTGGACGTCGTCGTCGACCAGGCCGAGCAGAAGGGAACCGGCCGCTGGACCGTGCAGATCGCCCTGGACCTGGGCGTGCCGGTGTCGGGCATCGCGGAAGCGGTGTTCGCCCGGTCGCTGTCGGGCCACGCGGCGCTCCGGGAGGCCTCGCGGGGCCTGGCCGGACCGAAGCCGGCACCCCTCGGCGAGGCGGATGCGGCGGCTTTCGCCGACCGGGTCGAGCAGGCGCTGTACGCGTCCAAGATCGTGTCGTACACGCAGGGATTCCACGAGATCGCCGCGGGCAGCGAGGAGTACGGATGGGACATCGACCTGGGTGAGGTCGCCTCCATCTGGCGCGGCGGCTGCATCATCCGGGCGGCCTTCCTGGACCGCATCCGCACCGCGTACGACGCCAGGCCCGACCTGCCGAGCCTGCTGTCCGACGAGACGTTCGCACGGGAGATCGCCGCCGCGCAGGACGACTGGCGCGAGGTGCTCGTCGCGGCGACACGACAGGGGGTGCCGACCCCGGGCTTCGCGGCGGCGCTCGCCTACTACGACGCCCTGCGCGCCGAGCGCCTGCCGGCCGCCCTGACCCAGGGCCAGCGCGACTTCTTCGGCGCGCACACGTACCGCCGGGTGGACCGGGAGGGCGCGTTCCACACGCTGTGGGGCGGGGACCGGTCGGAGGTTTCGGCTTAGGGGGGTGGCTGCTCAAGGGGGTGGCTCGGGGATGTTTCGGGGGCAGGTCCTCCGGGGGCGCGTCAACGGGGGGGCGCTCGCGGGGTGGTGTGTCAGCGGGGTGCCGCGTACCCACGGGGATGCCGCGTACTGGCTGGGGCCGGCTGCCCGGGTGGGTACCGGCAGGCGGGGTGACCGCGGGGCTGAGCGCGGACGGAGCCGGCGCCCACCAGCCGGGCCCGGTCCCTACGGGCGGGGTGGGACGGCGATTCGGCCGCCGCTCCCCCGATGACGGGGCCCGGCGGCCGTGACGCGGACGCGGCTCGCACCGCGGCCGGCGGGCGGCCCCGGTGGGGCGGGTCGGCGGCTCTCCGGCGACGGCGGGCCGGCGTCCGTCCTCCGCAGGCCGACAGCTCGCCTGCGGCGAACCGGGCGGCCCGCCTGACGAGGGGGGCGACACGGTTCCCCCCGCCCGCCAGGACGCCGGCGCGTGCCGGTGCCGTCAGGTGAGGGGTGGACCGGGTTCGGGGTTCGGCACCGGTTCCGGACCCGGCGGGATCGGGGAAGGGGAGGGGTCCGGTGGTCCGGGCGGCCCCGGGTGGGGCGGAACCGGCGGCGGGGCCGGGTCGGGGCCCGGCGCGGGTGGTGCCGGTTGCGGACCGGGGCCCGGCGGGGCGGGCTGGGGGCTCGGTTCGGGGTTCGGGACCGGGCTGGGGTACGGATCCGGCGGGGTCGGGCCCGGTGTCGGACCGGGCGGAACCGGGTCGGGATACGGGTTCGTCATCGGTGTTGTCCTCCGGCAGTCACGAAGCGTCGCCTCTGGACTTGTCCCCCGCCTACCCGACGACCGCCCCGGCACTCACCCGACGGCGGCACCGAACGGGTCCAGGTGGGTGGCCGGCGCCACGGGAAACCACCGGCCCGCTCAGAACCGTCCCGGGTGCGCGCGCAGCCAGTCCTTCGCGGCCGACAGGAGTTCCGGGTCGGCCGGCGGGCCGACGTCGGGGTGGCGTTCGGCCCACTTGACGACGTACGGGCACAGCGGGGCCACGGGGACGCCCTCGCGCTCGGCCAGGGCGTACAGCTCGCGGGCGAGCGATCCGGCGATGCCCTTGCCCTCGTGGGCGGGCTCGACGATGGTGTGGACGGGGACCAGGGCGCGCGCGGGCGACTCCAGGACGAAGTACTCGATGTGGCCGACGACTTCACCGCCGCCGAGGGCCTCCAGGCGGCCGGCCGCCCGGTCGTCGCGAATCTCGCTGTCACCCATGGGCACGCTCCTGGTCCTGATCCTCGCGGCCGGTCAGGCCTGGACGGCCTGGGGGCTGCGCTGCTGGTCGGACCCGGGTACCGGCTCCGACGGGTCGGCGCCGAGGGACACGATCCGGTTGCCGGCGTCGACGTGCACGACCCGGGGCCGCAGCTCGCGCGCCTCGGCGTCGGTGACCTGAGCGTAGCTGATGATGATCACCAGGTCGCCGGGATGGACCAGGTGGGCCGCCGCCCCGTTGATCCCGATGACCCCGGAACCACGCTCGCCCTCGATGACGTACGTCTCCAGCCGGGCGCCGTTGGTGACGTCGACGATGTGCACCAGCTCACCGGGCAGCAGGTCCGCGGCGTCGAGGAGATCGGCGTCGATGGTCACCGATCCCACGTAGTGCAGGTCGGCCTGGGTGACGGTGGCGCGGTGGATCTTGGACTTGAACATGGTACGAAGCACGAAGAAACTCCCGATTCGTCTGCTCCCTGCCTGCTATTGCAGGTCAAGGGCGGTCTTCGGAGACTACAACTATTCGCATCTTCGGTCAGCTGTCCGCAGGTGTTTCAGGACTCACACTGACCCATTGCTGACTTCGCTGACGGGCTATCAGCCCTCGTGGTGATGATTCGCCGGCCACTGCAACCTCGCCGCACCAGTGGGCGACGCGGTGCCACCAGAGTTGCAGGAGCCTGGTCGTGACTCACGTCGCCCGGGCGTCCAGCGCCGGTGGTGACGCGGTAGTCACCTGTTCAGCAACCCGTACGGCGCCCTGTCTCGCGCAGAGCTTTCAACGACGAGGGTGACGCAGGGGGTGGCCAGGCCGGCATCCCGCACCGTGCGTTGCCGCCCCAGCCACTGCGGTCGTGAGGTCGCCTCCGGTCGGCGTCTTTGAAAGAGGGAAGGGCTCGTCCACCGGAACGCCCTCGAATTCGCGTTCCCCGGCGTCGGTGAGATCCGTGAGATCGTCACCGGCCATCGAGGCGGCTGCCTGACTTCTGACCGCCTCCCCCTTGGGCCGCCCGACCCGCACCACCACCTCGGCGGTCGCGATGGTCTCGCCCCGAATCCGTACCCCGGCCCGCAGGGCCACCACGTCCCGCGCGCAGAGTCCGGCCAGCCGGGCCGCACCGTCGAGGGCGCGCGGCGTCACATATCCCTCGGCATCCACATACCGGCCCAACAGGACCCCAACCACGCCGCCGGAAGGGAAGGCGGAACTGGACACGATTTCTTTACGAAACGATGCAACCTTTTCCGCATTCGAGCGGTCACCGTCTGCATGCGCCACCGCCCCCAGCACGGGCAGCCCCAGCCCGGCCAGCCCCTAGCGAAGCCGCTCCCGCTCGATGTCGCCGAGCCACAGCGCGCGGACCTGCTCCGCACACACGGATTCCGGCACGGCGCCGTCCACCGCCGCACGGTGCAGGCGGGTCAGCGATCCGGCCAGGGCGACTTTCAGTCCGACCGTCGCCCGCCCGGCTCCCCTGCGCGCCACCCGCGGCGGCTCGGCCGGGCTCCCGCCCCGGCGCGCCGCCTGGCACCTCAGACCCGCCGGCCGACTGGTGTCCCACACCACCCACCCCCTCCCCGATGACAACGTCCACCGCAGGGGGAAACGTTGACGATGTCAACGGACTAAAAGCATTCTGATAGTGCGCTACTTCGTGTACGGTTGCGGACACCGCGCTCCCGCTCTGCCACGATGAGCAGTGCGCGACGAATGTAGGGGGCACGTTCCGTTTCCCCGCCTCGGGCGCGGGGCGGAAACGGTACGGAACGGCAGTGGGCGAGGGGAGCGGCAGTGAGCCAGGAGCTGCTGGACGGCAGGTTCCGCATCGGGCGTGTCGTCGGCAAGGGCAACATGGGTGAGGTTCACCGGGCCGAGGATCTACAGGCCGCCGAGGGCACCCCTGAGCGCACGGTCGCCGTCAAGACCATCCTGCGCCGCCGCACGGGCACGCGGATCGACACCGGCGCCGATCCCAAGGCCACCGGGCGCTTCGCCCGCGAGGTGCGCATCATGCGCCGCCTCGACGACCCCAACCTCACACGCATCGTCGCCGGCGGGGTGGCCGAGAACCAGGACGGCCTGCCCTACCTCGCGATGGAGTTCCTGCACGGCGAGACGCTGCGCGACCTCATCGCGGAGGAACGGCAGCTCCCTGTCACCTGGGCCGCGGCCATCGGCGCCCAGATCGCGTCCGGTCTCGCCGCCGCGCACGCCGCCGACGTCGTCCACCGCGACCTCAAGCCCGCCAACGTCATGCTGACCCAGGGCGGAACCGTCAAGGTCCTCGACTTCGGCATGGGGCGCATCGTCGACGACCCCGATGACGCCCGGCTGACCAGCACCGGTGTCAGCGTGGGCACCGCCCGCTACATGGCTCCGGAGCAGTTCGAGGCCAAGCAGGTCACGCAGGCCGCCGATCTGTACGCCCTCGGATGTGTGCTCTACGAGATGCTGGTGGGCGTACCGCCGTTCACCAGCGAGTCGCCCTTCGACCTCGCCGCCAAGCACACGCGCGAAGAGCCGACGCCCATCACCCTCATTCGCAGCGAGATCCCGGCGGAGCTCGCCCGGCTCGTCGACCGGCTGCTGGCCAAGGACCCGGCGGCCCGTCCCGCGGACGCCGTGGCCGTGCGCGACGCGCTGCTTCCGCTGGCCGGGCAGGACGGGGACACCGCGCGGCTGCCGCAGTGGGGCGCCCTGGACCCGACCCGCCCGCTGCGCGACTCCGCGGCCCAGGCCTCCGCTCGGCCGGCCACCGCTCCGAAGCCTGAGCCGGCGCCGGTCACCGCCTCAGGCGCGGGTATGGACGTCTTCGGCATCCACCGCACGCTCATCCGCGACTACCGCTCCTTCACCGAGGGCGGCACCGTCATCCGCGACGACCGTATCGCGGCGTTCGTAGAGGACGACCTCAACCGCAAGTCACAATGGCCCGACCCGTGGCTGTCGCTGAACCCGTTCTTCCAGGGCGGCGGCACCGTGGTCGAGCTCGCCGGGCAGAAGGTCCTGCACGACGAGTGCGCCCGTATCTTCCAGGCGAGGAAGACCGAGGGCGGAACGGTCCCGGACGGCCGTCCGCTGACTCTCCACCAGCACCAGCGCGAGGCCATCGACGCCGCCGCCTCCGGTGCGTCGTACGTCCTGACGACGGGCACCGGGTCCGGCAAGTCGCTCGCGTACATCGTCCCCATCGTGAACAAGGTGCTCCACCAGCGGGACACCGAGGGGCCGGAGGCTCCCAAGCGAGTACGGGCGATCATCGTCTACCCGATGAACGCGCTCGCCAACAGCCAGCTCAAGGAGCTGGAGAAGTACCTGCGCGACGGCTACGGCGCCGGCCGCGAGCCGGTCACCTTCGCCCGGTACACGGGCCAGGAGGACGACGAGAAGCGCAAGGAGATCCGCGACAACCCGCCGGACATCCTGCTCACCAACTACGTGATGCTGGAACTGATGCTGACCCGCCCGGCCGACCGGGCGAGCCTCATCAAGATGGCGCGGGGCCTGGAGTTCCTGGTCTTCGACGAGCTGCACACCTACCGCGGTCGGCAGGGCGCCGACGTGGCGCTGCTGATCCGCCGCGTCCGCGAGGCCTGCCAGGCGCAGGACCTGCAGTGCATCGGCACGTCGGCCACCATGTCGACGGAGGGCACGCTCGACGACCAGAAGAAGGTCGTCGCAGGAGTGGCGAGCACCCTGTTCGGTACGCCTGTGCGCCCTGAGCATGTCATCGGCGAGACCCTGGTCCGCGCCACCCACGACACACCCGACGTCGTTCCCGCCGAGCGTCTGGGCTCCCCCGCCGCGCCGCGCGCGTACGACGATCTCGTGCGCGACCCACTGGCCCGCTGGATCGAGACCCGTTTCGGCCTGGCCACCGACGACGCCACCGGGCGACTGGTCCGGCAGCAGCCCACGAAGATCGAGGTAGCGGCGAAGGAGCTGCACGAGCAGTCCGGAGTCGCCGAGGACCAGTGCGTCGCCGCCATCCGCGCCACCCTTGAGGCCGGTTCGCAGGCGCGCCATCCGGTGACCGAGCGGCCGCTGTTCGCGTTCCGGCTGCACCAGTTCCTCTCCAAGGGCGACACCGTGTACGTCACCCTGGAGGACAAGCTCTCGCGCCACCTCACCCGCTCGTACCAACTCGAACAGCCGGGCAGCGAGGGCAAGTTGCTGATGCCCCTGGCATTCTGCCGGGAGTGCGGCCAGGAGTACCTGACGGTGTGGCGGACCGAGAAGGACGGCGAGGTCCGGTACGAGGCGCGCCGGGACACCTCCGCGACGGGCGGCCGGCAGGGCGACGGCTATCTGTACGTCGACCACGAGCGGGCGTGGCCGTCCAACGTCCAGTACGCCGTGGACGACCGCCGACTGCCCGAGTCCTGGCTGGAGCTGGACGACAAGGGCCAGGAGGTCGTGAAGAAGTCATACCGCGACCGGGTGCCGCGTGCCGTCACCGTCGATCCGCGCGGCCGCGAAGGGAGCGGCGAACTCCAGGCCGCGTTCGTCCCCTCGCCCTTCCTCTTCTGCCTGCACTGCGGGGTCGCGTACGAGCAGACGCGCGGCCGGGACTTCGCGAAGCTGGCGACTCTCGACCAGGAGGGTCGGTCCTCCGCGACCTCGCTGATCTCCGCGTCGGTGGTGCGCTCACTGAAGTCGGTGCCGGAGGAAACGCTGGACAAGGAGGCGCGCAAGCTCCTCACCTTCGTCGACAACCGGCAGGACGCGTCCCTCCAGGCGGGTCACTTCAACGACTTCGTGCAGATCACGCAGCTGCGCGGGGCCCTGTACCGGGCGGCTCTGGACGCGGGCGAGGACGGCGTCCACCATGAGGAACTGGCCTCGTCGGTGACGAACGCGCTCGCCATCGAGCCGGCCGACTACACCGGCGAGAGCGATCTTCCGCCCTCCCTCGCCCGCAACGCCGCCAAGACCCTCCGTGACGTGATCGCCTTCCGGCTCTATCTGGATCTGGAGCGCGGCTGGCGCATCACGATGCCGAACCTGGAGCAGACCGGCCTGCTGGAGATCGGCTACGAGGACCTGGACTGGGTGGCGGCCAAGCAGGACCGGTGGGCAGCCACCCACGAGGCGCTGCGCGACGCCGACCCGGCGCTGCGGGCCGAGGTCATGAAGGCGCTGCTCAACGAGATGCGCCGGTCCCTCGCCATCGACGTCTCGTACTTCCGTGACGACTTCGACTCGCTCCAGCGGGCGAGCGAGGAGCGGCTGATCGACCCGTGGGTGCTGTCCGCCGCCGACAAACCGAAGGTCGGCACGGCCTATCCGCACCCGTCCCGTCCGGGCATGGACCGTTCGGCGCTGTTCCTGTCGGCACGCGGCAAGTTCGGCAAGTACCTGCGGCGTGCGGACACCTCGTTCAAGAAGCTCGACCCGGCTGATCTCCAACTGGTCATCGAGGAGTTGCTGAAGGTCCTGGCCAAGGCGGGCCTGGTGAAGGAGGTGACGGAGGCCCCGCAGCGCGCGGGCCGCTACCGCAGGTCCTCCGCCCCGGCCGCCACGGGCTACCGCGTGGCCGCCCAGTCCCTCGTGTGGCGTGCGGGAAGGGGCGAGAGGGGCACGCACGACCCGCTGACCCGCACCTACCAGAGCGGTGACGGCCCACGCGTCAACACCTTCTTCCGCGACCTGTACAAGGACGCGGCGGGCGCCCTGTCCGGTCTGTTCGCGCGCGAACACACCGCGCAGGTCTCACCTGAGGAGCGGGAGCAGCGCGAGGAGGCCTTCCGCAAGGCGGAGCTGAAGCTGCTGTACTGCTCCCCGACAATGGAGTTGGGCGTCGACATCTCCCAGCTCAACGCCGTGATGATGCGCAACGTGCCGCCCACGCCCGCCAACTACGCGCAGCGCTCGGGCCGCGCGGGCCGAAGCGGCCAGCCCGCCCTCGTCACCACGTATTGCGCGACGGGAAACAGCCACGACCAGTACTATTTCCGCCGCTCGGAGCGCATGGTCGCCGGGGCCGTCGCCCCGCCGCGTCTGGACCTCGCCAACGAGGACCTGGTGCTCTCCCACCTGCAGGGCATCTGGATCGCGGAGGCCGGCCTGAAGCTGGGCCGCGCCGTCCCCGAGGTGCTCGACGTGTCGTACCCGGACACGGGTGACCGTCCGAACCCGGCACTGGAGCTGCTGCCGGACATCCTCGCGGCCTCCCTCGACGAGAGCGCCCGGCGCCGTACCGTGGACGCCGCCCTGCGCGTCCTCGGCCCGCTCCTGCCCGACTTCGCCGACACCACGTGGTGGCACGACGACTGGATCCAGGACCGGGTGCGGACGGTGGCGACCCGCTTCGACCGGGCCTTCGACCGCTGGCGGCAGCTCTTCCGTTCCGCGCTCGACGACCAGTACATCCAGAACAGGCGCCGCCTCGACTACAGCCTCACCGAGGGCGACCGCGTCCGCGCCAACGCCCGCCGCCGTGAGGCCGAGACGCAGCTCAATCTGCTGATGAACGAGAGCGCCGACAGCAAGTCGGTCCTCTCCGACTTCAACCCGTACCGCTATCTCGCGTCCGAGGGCTTCCTGCCCGGCTACAGCTTCCCGCGGCTCCCGCTCGCCGCGTACATCCCGACCGTCGGCCGCCGCCGTGGAGACGGGGACTACCTCCAGCGGCCGCGCTTCCTCGCGATCCGCGAGTTCGGCCCGGGCGCGCTGATCTACCACGAAGGCGCCCGCTACCAGGTGACCCGCATCCAGTTGCCGCCGGACTCCTCGGGCGAGCTGGCGACCAGCGAGGCCCGCCGCTGCGCGAGTTGCGGCTACCACCACGATCCGGAGCAGCTGGAGGACCGCTGCGCCATGTGCCACGAGCCGCTTGGCGCGGCGACGTACGGCCTGCTGCACCTGCACACCGTGTACACGACGCGGCGTGAGCGGATCTCGTCCGACGAGGAGGAGCGGCGCCGCGCCGGCTTCAAGCTGGAGACGTCGTACCGCTTCCAGGACCACGGCACCCGCAAGGGCCGCCTGGACGCGGCGGTCACCGACGCCTCGGGCGCGCCCCTCGCCGACGTGGCGTACGGCGACTCGGCGACCGTCCGGATCACCAACACCGGCCGGGTGCGCGCCAAGAACGACGAGCCGGCCGGGTACTGGCTGGACCTCGCGGACGGCCGCTGGATGAACGACAAGGACGCCTCCGAGGCGTCCGGCGACTCCAGCGAGCTGCCTGTGATCGACGCGGACGGCAACGAGCGGCGCCGCAAGAAGCGGGTCATCCCGTACGTGGAGGACCGCCGCAACATCCTCGTCGTCACCCTGGACGAGCCGCTGCCGGAACCGGTGGCGCTCTCCCTGATGTACGCCCTGGAGCGGGGCATCGAGGCCGCGTTCGAGCTGGAGGACGCCGAGCTGTCCAGCGAGCTGCTGCCGCCGGACGACGGTCCCCGCAACCGCATCCTGTTCACGGAGGCCGCCGAGGGCGGCGCGGGTGTGCTACGCCGCCTCCAGGCCGAGGAGGACGCCCTGGCGAAGGCGGCCGTACGCGCCCTGGACATCTGCCACTTCGGCGCGGACGGCACCGACCAGGGCGGCCCGCACCCGGACCGGCCGTGCGCGCTCGGCTGCTACGAGTGCCTGCTGACGTACGGCAACCAGCTCAACCACGCCCTCATCAACCGGCACTCGGTGCGGGACCTGCTGGTGCGGTTCGCGACGGCGACGGCCCGGCGGGAGTCGCGCGGCGAGTCGCGTTCGGAGCAGTACCGGCGGCTGCTCGACCAGGCCTCCCCCACCGCCGAGCCGACGCCGGTCGAGGCGGCGGTCGGGGCATCGGTAGAGGCGGCATCGGCGGCCGAGCTGGCGGCTCAGGGTGACTTCCTGGGCTGGGCGAAGGCGCGCGGCCTGCGGCTGCCGGACGAACCGGGCTCCTTCCTCACCGAGGCGATGGCGACCCCCGACTACGTGTACCGCCTGCCGGGCGTGAACGTGGCGGTCTTCGTGGACCTGCCGGACACAGAGCAGGACACCTTCCGGGACGAGGACGCCGAGGACCGCCTGTTCAACGCCCGCTGGGACGTCATCCGCTTCGCGCACGACGCCGACTGGGACGCCGTCGCCGCCGCCAACGCCCGCTACTTCGGCTCTCCGGCCGCCAACTGATCGCCCACCACGAGGACTTGAAGACACACATGGCACTCACGTACTCGGCCGGTTCACTGGTGAAGGCCCGCGGCCGCGAATGGGTCGTGCTCCCCGAGAGCAAGCCCGATCTGCTCGTTCTGCGCCCGCTGGGCGGCTCGGACGACGACATCGCCGCGGTGTTCCCGGCCTTCGAGACGGTCGACGAGGCGAAGTTCGCCCCGCCGGAGCCGAGCGACCTCGGCGACCAGCGCGCGGCCGGCCTGCTGCGCACCGCCCTGCGCGTCGGCTTCCGCTCCGGCGCGGGCCCGTTCCGCTCGCTGGCCGGGATCGCGGTGGAGCCGCGTGCCTACCAGCTTGTACCGCTCCTCATGGCGCTACGCCAGAAGACGGTCCGGATGCTGATCTCCGATGACGTCGGCATCGGCAAGACCATCGAGGCGGGCCTGGTGGCGAGCGAACTCCTCGCCCAGGGCGAGGCGACGGGCCTGGCCGTGCTCTGCTCCCCCGCGCTCGCCGAGCAGTGGCAGCAGGAGCTGCGCACGAAGTTCGGCATCGACGCGGAGCTGGTCCTCTCCTCGACGGTCTCACGCCTCGAACGGGGCCTGGACCTGGGCCAGTCCCTCTTCGACAAGTACCCGCACGTGATCGTCTCCACGGACTTCATCAAGTCCCCGCGCCACCGCGACGACTTCGTCCGCCACTGCCCCGACCTGGTGATCGTCGACGAGGCGCACACCTGCGTGGTCGCCGACGACACCTCCACGGCTTCACAGAACCAGCTCCGCTACGAGCTGCTGCGCCGCGTCTCTGCGGACGAGAACCGGCACCTGCTCCTGGTGACGGCGACCCCGCACAGCGGCAAGGAGTCCGCGTTCCGCAACCTGCTGGGCCTGGTCAAGCCCGAACTGGCCGGCGTGAGCCTGGATTCCGAGGCGGGCAGGAAGCTTCTCGCGCAGCACTTCGTGGCGCGCAAGCGGGCGGACGTCCGCCAGTACCTCACCAAGGAGGACGGTCTCACCGACGACTCCCTCGCGGAGCGGACGGCGTTCCCCTCGGACCGTTACTTCAAGGACGAGACGTACAAGCTGTCGCCGGAGTACCGGGCCCTGCTCGACGACGCGATCGCCTACGCGAGTGAGCGCGTCGAGCAGGCGGGCAACCAGGGCAAGCGGGAGGCCCGCATCGCCTGGTGGTCGGCGATCGCGCTGCTCCGCTCCCTGGTGTCCTCCCCGCGCGCCGCCGCGCAGACGCTGCGGACCCGCTCGGCGGCGGCGATCGCGGCGTCGGCGGAGGAGGCCGACAAGCTGGGCGCCCCGCTCAACAGCGACGCGGCCGACAGCGACGCGATGGAGGGTATGGACGTCGCACCGGGCGCGGAGACGACCGAGGACCCGCGCTCCTACCTCGCCGAACTCGCCGCCATCGCGGAGGAGTTGGAAGGCCCGGCCAAGGACCTGAAGCTCAAGGCGCTCATCAAGCACCTCAAGGCGCTCCTCGCGGACGGCCACAACCCGATCGTGTTCTGCCGCTACATCCCGACGGCCGAGTACCTCGCCGAGCAGCTGGAGAACGACAAGGAGTCCGGCAGGCGCGGCCCGCTCGGCGCCAAGACCGTCGTCAAAGCGGTCACCGGCACGCTCTCCCCGCAGCAGCGCCTGGAGCGCATCGAGAAGCTCGCCGAGGAGGCCGGCGAGGACGCCGCGGCCCGCCGTGTCCTGATCGCGACGGACTGCCTGTCGGAGGGCGTGAACCTCCAGCACCACTTCGACGCCGTCGTCCACTACGACCTGGCCTGGAACCCGACCCGCCACGATCAGCGCGAGGGCCGCGTCGACCGCTACGGCCAGCGCAGGGACCAGGTCCGCGTCATCACCCTGTACGGCGACGACAACGGCATCGACGGCAAGGTCCTCGAAGTCCTCATCAAGAAGCACCGCCAGATCAAGAAGGACCTCGGCATCTCAGTTTCTGTACCCGACGAACTGTCGACGGGCGTCACGGACGCGATCGTCGAGTGGCTGTTGATGCGCGGCCGCGAGGACCAGGATGCCCTCTTCAGCGCGGACGCGTTCAAGGTGAGCACGGAGAAGCTGGACAGCGACTGGAACTCGGCGGCGGAGCGTGAGAAGGCGTCGCGGTCGCGGTTCGCGCAGCGTTCCGTGCGTCCGCAGGAGGTGGCGCGCGAGGTCGCGGCGGTCCGGGAGGCACTGGGCGGCGCGGGCGAGATCGACACGTTCGTACGGGAGTCCCTGGGCGCCCTCGGCGCCGTCCTCCGCGGCGACGGCGAGGACTTCACGGCCCAGGTCGGCGGCACGCCTATCGGCCTGCGGGACGCGCTCGCGCCGACCGTCGGCGCGGAGGTGATCGAGAGGGACCGCCCGATCCCGTTCCGCGCGGACCCGGCGGTGGCGCGGGGTGAGGCGGCCCTGGTGCGGACGGACCCGGTCGTGGGCGCCCTCGCGTCCCACGTCCTGAACGCCGCCCTGGACACCCAGGCCGACGGCGCCCGCCCGGCCCGCCGCTGCGGCGTGGTCACCACGGACGCGGTCGGCACCCTCACCACCCTCCTCCTCGTCCGTTACCGCTTCCACCTCACGCTGCCCTCCCGCAGCGGCGAGAAGCAGCTGGTCGCGGAGGACGCCCGGCTGATCGCCTTCGAGGGCTCGGCCAGGAAGGCGGAGTGGCTGCCGCCGGAGCGGGCGCGGGAACTGCTCGACGCGACGGCTTCGGAGAGCACGGACCGGCACTACGCGGAGCGCACGATGACGCGCCTGCTCACCCAACTCCCGCTCGTGTACGACCATTTGGAGGGCTACGGCGAGGAGCTGGCCGCCGGGCTGGACGCCTCGCACCGCCGGGTGCGCCAGGCGTCCGGCGAGATCGTCCGGGGCCTGTCCGTCACCGTGCAGAAGCCCGCCGACATCCTCGGCGCGTATGTGTACCTGCCCGCCGCCCCTGCCGCCGCCCCGGCCGTTGCTCCTGGAGTGTCCGCCTGATGTCCGCCGTCACCCGCAACCAGGTGTTCACCGCCGTCCACACGGTCGGGGGGTTGCTGCCTGCCGACATGCTGGTGCGGATCTCCGAGGGCAAGGACGTCCCCGGCTCGAAGCCGGCCGACTACGGCCTGCCGTCGTCCCGCTCGGTACGCGACGAGGCCGAGCGCAGCTGGGAGTACCTGAAGCCGCTGTGGCGGGAGCTTCGCAAGCACCTGCCCGAGGACCGGGAGACGGGCGACCCGGCGGCCGACCCGACCGGCCGCGCCGGCAGCGACTGGCTGGCCCCGCTCTGGCGAGAGCTGGGCTTCGGCCCGCTGACGCAGGTCGGGGCGGCGGGCATCGCCGCCGACTCGGACGCGGAGAAGAAGTTCCCGGTCTCCCACCGCTGGCGGCACGCGCTGATCCACCAGACGGCCTGGAACGCCAACCTCGACAAGCGCCCTGGCGGCGTGGGCACGGTCCCGCCGCAGTCGATGCTCCAGGAGTGCCTGAACCGCACGGAGGCCCACCTGTGGGGCGTCCTCACCAACGGCCGCCAGGTCCGCCTACTGCGCGACTCCAGCGCCCTGGCCACGGCCTCGTACGTCGAGTTCGACCTCGAAGCGATCTTCGACGGCGAGCTGTTCAGCGAGTTCGTGCTGCTCTACCGGGTGCTGCATGTGTCGCGGTTCGAGGTGTCGGTGGACGCGCCGCCGTCCGCGTGCCGACTGGAGAAGTGGCGCACGGAGGCCATCGCGTCGGGAACGCGGGCACTGGACCAGCTCCGCAAGGGCGTCCAGGACGCGATCACCGCGCTGGGTACGGGTTTCTTGCGGCACCCGGAAAACACGACGCTGCGGGAGGACGTCCGCCCGAAGCCGCTCCAGGCCGCGCTGCTGCGGCTGGTGTACCGACTGCTGTTCGTCTTCGTGGCCGAGGATCGCGACGCGCTGCTGTCCCCGAAGGCGGACCCGCAGGCACGCGAGCGGTACGAGGCGTACTTCTCGTCGGCGCGGCTGCGCGCGCATGCGAGGAAGCGGCGGGGCACGGCCCACGGTGACCTGTACGAGGCGCTTCGGATCGTCCTCGACGCGCTGGGCGACGAGGCGGGCCGCCCCGAGCTGGGCCTGCCCGGCCTCGGCGGTCTGTTCAACGACACGGACGCGGACGCCCCGCTGCGCGGCCTGAAGCTGTCCAACGAAGCTCTGTTGACGGCCGTACGGCACTTGTCGCAGGTGCGGGACGGCAGCTCGGGGCGTTGGCGGGCGGTCGACTACCGTCACCTGGACGCGGAAGAGCTGGGCTCCGTGTACGAGTCCCTGCTGGAGCTGGAGCCCAAGCACAGCACGGCCGACCGTACGTTCACTTTGGTCGAGGTCGCAGGCAACACCCGCAAGACGACAGGCAGTTACTACACCCCGTCCTCACTCATCGAGTGCTTGTTGGACTCGACTCTGGACCCGGTGATACGTGACGCGGTGAAGCGGGGCGAGGAGGCGGCGTCGAAGTCGGGGGCGGCTGACCCCGCGGACTCGATCGTGGATGAGTTGCTGTCGCTTACGGTGTGCGACCCGGCGTGTGGTTCCGGGCACTTCCTGGTGGCGGCGGCGAGGCGTATCGCCAAGCAGGTGGCGGCGGTACGGGAGCGGAACCCCGAGCCGACGTTGGACGCGGTGCGGCATGCGCTGCACGAGGTCGTCGCCCGCTGTATCTACGGCGTGGACCTCAACCCGTTGGCTGTGGAGCTGGCCAAGGTGTCGCTGTGGCTGGAGGCGTTGGAGCCGGGTAAGCCGTTGGGGTTCCTGGACGCGCATGTGAAGCACGGCAACGGGCTCATCGGGGCGACGCCGAAGCTGCTGCGGGACGGGATTCCTGACGACGCGTTCATCGCCACCGAGGGCGACGACAAGAAGCACGCGAAGGCGCTTGAGAAGATCAACCTGCAGGAACGGATCGGACAGGGCAGCCTCTTCGATCTCGGCGACGAGGGAGTCCAGGTCGCCAACACCGCCTTCGCCAGTGGGCTTCGGTCCATCACGCTGGCCCAGGCGGAGGAGTTGACGGATGTGCGTCGCCAGGAGGAGGCGTACGAGAAGTGGGCCGGCTCCTCGGAGTACCAGCGTGCCCGGCGTGTCGCCGACGCCTGGTGCGCGGCGTTCGTGTGGCTCAAGGCGCCGGAGACTCCGCGCGCGGTGACGCACTCGGTGTTCAAGGCGCTGCAGGACCCGAGTGGCGGTGGTGTCGCTGCGGAGACCCGCGCCGAGATCGGGCGGCTGCGCGACCAGTACGGCTTCTTCCACTGGCACCTGGAGTTCCCCGAGGTCTTCTCCGTCCCGGAGAACGGTCAGGGGGTGTCCCTCACGACAGGCTGGGTCGGTGGCTTCGACTGCGTGGTGGGCAACCCGCCGTGGGACAGCGTGGAGTTCCGCGAGCAGGAATTCTTTGCACATCGCGCGCCGCACATCGCCGAGTCGTCCCGTACGTCCGCGCGCAAGAAGATGATCGATGCGCTCAAGGACTCCCCGGATACCTTGCCGTTGTACTCGGAGTTCGAGGCGGGCAAGCGCAAGGTGTACGCCGAGAGCCACTTCCTGCGCCGCTCGGGCCGGGTCCCGCTGACTGGGCAGGGGAACCTCAACACATACGCGGTGTTCACGGAGACGGACCGCATCCTGCTCGGGCCGAAGGGACGGGCCGGAGTGATTGTGCCGACGGGGATCGCTACCGACGCGCGGACACAGTACTTCTCGAAGGACCTGGTGCGGAGCGGGTCGGTCGCCGTGTTGTACGACTTCGAAAACGCAACGCCTCTCTTCCCCAGCGTCCACCGCTCGTTCAAGTTCAGCATCTTGTCCTTCACTGGACCGTCCCTGCGCGAACCGGCGGCGCGGTTCGCCTTCTTCCTTCGTGATCCGGCCGAACTGGACGACGGGGAGAAGTCGTTCGCGCTGGCACCAGAGGAGATTCAGCTCCTGAATCCGAACACCGGGACGCTCCCGGTCTTCAGGTCTCGGCGGGACGCCGAAATCACGCTGGGGATCTACCGACGGCTGCCGATCTTGTGGAAGGAAGCTTCGCCGGATGGCAACCAGTGGCAGATGCTGTTTCTACGCATGTACGACATGAGCCATGACTCGGCTCTCCTGCATCCCCGCGAAGAGCTAGAAGCCTCCGGCTGGAAGCTTGAGGGCAACGTCTTCACCAGGGACGGGAAACGCATGCTCCCTCTCTACGAGGCGAAGATGCTCCACCACTACGACCACCGGTGGGCCACATACGATGCCAGTGGCGGCACTCCTGCGCTCAGTCTGGACGAAAAGGACCGCGCGGATTGCCTTGCGCTGCCCCAGTACTGGGTGCCCGACGGCGAGACCCGATCCGACAAGATCGGCAAGAATGGCGAGGACATCCTCGTCCCGGGCGTCCGCAAACGGCTCACGGAGAAGGGATGGGAGCATAACTACCTGCTCGGCTGGCGGGACATCTGCCGCGCTACGGACGAGCGAAGCATGATCAGCGCTCTGATGCCGGCCGTAGGTGCCGGCAACAAGTTCCCTCTGGCACTGTCCCGGTCACCGATCTTGCTCAGCGCCGTCTGGTCGTCTTTCGCCTTCGACTATGCCGCCCGACAGAACATCAGCGGCGTCAACTTGAACTTCTTCATCGTCAAGCAGCTCCCCGTTCCGTCCCCTGCCCAACTCGCCCCCCACGCTTCCTGGATCACGCCTCGAGTCCTCGAACTGGCCTACACCGCAATTGACATGGCAGGGCTCGCAGCTGACGCGGGTGACACCAGCACCCCCTTCCGTTGGGACCAAGACCGCCGCCAGCGAATCCGCGCCGAACTCGACGCCCTCTTCTTCCACCTCTACGGCATCTCCCGCGAAGACGCCGACTACATCCTCGACACCTTCCCCATCGTCCGCCGCAAGGACGAGGCCAAGTACGGCTCGTACCGCACCAAGGAATTGATCCTCGCCGAGTACGACCGCATGGCCGCCGCCGGCCTCACCCTGGAGAACCCGCTCGTCGAGGGCGAGACCTACACCTCCACCCTCACCCCGCCCCCGGGACACGGCCCCCGTCACCCCGCCTGACCACTCGCCCCGGAGACAGGAACGCCACGGACCATGAGCAACCCGCAGCAGCCTTCGGAGTACGAACTCAACGCATGGCGTGCCATCCAGCAGTTCAAGAGCCGCCCACTGTCACAGGCGATGCAAAACGCCGGCGAGCACGTGGCAAACGGCGTCGCACAACTCGGCAAGCGTGCCGCGAAGCAGCTGGAGAACCACCCACGGGCCGCATCGGCGGTTTCGCGTGGACAGGAATTCGTCGCCAAGGGCGCTTCCAAGGTGGGCGCAACGGCTCGCGGAGCCGCCGAGGCCATGCCGGACTGGAGCGGCACCGCCGTTGAGTCCGTCCGGCGGACGGTAGGACGAGTATCGCGAGCGGGACTCTCCCCCAAGCGGGTGGTGGCGCTCCACAACAAACGCGGGCATGACGTCGCATCGCTCTCCGACCTGCGCCGCCTCGACCTCGAAAAGGTCGAGGCGGTCCGCGGCCGGGCGGCGAGCTGGTACTTTCCTGCCGCCGCAGCGCTCTCGGGAGCAGGCGCGGCATTCGCGATCTCCGGGGGACAGCTCGCGATCGCCGCCTCCGCCGGCGCCGCGGCGGCGCCTTCGGGAGGTGCGATCACCGGTGCCTTCCTCGCCGATGCCGCGTTCGTCCTCGGACTCGCGTCCCGCGCCGTCGGCCAGGTCTCACTGTTCTACGGTTACGACCCCGAAGAGCCTGCCGAGAAGCTCTTTGTGATGTCTGTGATCAACGTCGGTACGGCAAGTTCGGCCACCGCCAAGAATGCCGCCATGGCAGACCTCTCGAAGCTCACCCAAGCGCTTTTCAGAGGAAAGACGTGGAAGGTGCTGAACGAGACGTTTGTCGCCAAGGTCTCCTCTCAGTTCGCGAAGGCACTCCACTTCCGCCTCACCAAGAAGGGACTCGGCAAGGCTGTACCCGCCCTCGGAGTCGTCATGGGCAGCACACTGAACTGGGCCACTCTGGAGGGCATCGTCGACGCCGCCGAGATGGCGTACCGGCGACGGTTCCTCCTGGAGAAGTACCCGCATCTCGCTGACGAGGAAGCATCCGGATCGTTCCCCGACACCGGCCCGGACGTCCCGGACGACGCCGACGAAGCGATCAGCTTGCTCGACGAGATAGTCGAGGCGGGTGGACCCGACCTCCGCTGACATGGTGTCCCGGCGGTGGCCGTCCCCACACGACCGCCGGGACGGACACGCCTCAGGCCCCCACCACGCACCCCACGGACCGCGACCACTCCTTCCGCCTGACGGCGAAGTGATATCGCGTCGCATCCTTGGATTCGCGTACGGGCGCGGCCTGTTCGGGTATACCTCCACCCTCACCCCACAACCAGGTCCAACCCCCCGCCACCCCGCCTGACCCAACCGCCGCCGCTGCCCTAGCCAGGAGCCAGGATGGTCTCGCCCACCTCCGAAGAAGACACCCGCAAGGTTCAGACGGCGGTCATCGGTCAGGCCGAGTCGGACTGGCCGGTGTTCCTGCCCTACGACCACGACGACTTCGACGGGTTCATGCGGGGCCGGACCCGCGACGACTTCTACTGCGGTGTCCTGCTCGGCGGCTGCGGCAAAAAGCTGACTCCGAAGCGGTACACCGAGAAGAAGTGCCACTTCGCGCACCGGACGCCCGTGCACTGCCGCCGCACGGAGACCGGTGAGGCCAGCGCCGACCACCTCTACGTCGGGCAGGCGCTGCGGGGTTGGCTACTTCGGCAGGGATACCAGAACGCCGACGTCACGTACCTGGACCCCGGCTCGGTCCACGGTGGAGCCGTCGAGGTCCGGTTCGGTCAGGGCCGGTCCCGGCTCATCCGGGTCCAGTTGGCCCGCCTCTCCCTCCGCGAGTGGCAGGAGACCCGCGAACGCCTCGCCGACCGGCACACCCACGTTCACTGGGCGTACGGACCCTACTGCGGGCTCTCGCACAGCGAGGTGGACGCCGCCGGGCATGCCATCCGCATCTCCTGCCGCACCCAGGGCGATACCCGCGAGGTGTACGTCGGCACGCAGTACTCGGACAACAGCCTCGCGTGGTCGGCCCTCACCGAGTGCCGCCTGTCGAACGAGGGGATCATCACGCCCCGCCTCGACGCCGAACCGCCCGCGAGCAGCACGCCCGCTCCCGCCCCTACGCCCGTGGCCTTCCCGCTGGCTCCGGGCACCATCGCCTTTACCGCAGCGACCGAACTCCCGGCACCGCACCCTGCCCCGGACGGCACCGCCGTACGCCTCTACGAGGCCGATCTCCAGCCGCTCGGCTCGGCCCTCATCCGGGCCCGTATCACCCTGCCGCACGCTCACCCCGCCCCTCCTCCTCACCAACTGCACGTCATCTACTCCTCAGCCCACCTGCTGCCGCTCACCGAAGCGGCCCCCTCCGAGCCCGCCTGGCTCATACGCGCCGACGGCGCCCTGCCCCTACCTCAGCAGACCGACTCCCGCTGGCCGGACTTGCGCCCCGCATCGCCGCCACCCGAGCCACCCCCACCAACCCCCGCGACGACCGAACCGGCCGCCCCAACCCCCCGCCCCCTCCCCCTCGGTGAGGCCGAGACGATCCGCGTCTTCCGCTCAAGGCTGGAGCTCGTCGCCCGCGCCCGGGGCCTCGTCAACTGGGAGACGCTCGTCAGCCACGCGGGAGCGGCCCCCAGCGACATCACTGCGGAGGAACGCGTCCGCCTGCTCATCGCCGTTGACCACCCCCGAGCCGACGGCAAGCCCGTGCTCTCGGCGCTCGTCAAACCTGCCCATACCCCGGCCGCGCACGCCCCGTACTTCGCCGACGTCCTCTTCGGCCTCGGCTGGCGATCCGACCTGTCCGAGTCGAAGGTGGCGGAGATCTGGGAACGCGAGCGAAAGACCGCCTACACCCTCGCCGAATCGGCACCCGCACGGCAACAGCCCTCGGCCGGGCTGTCAGAGGTGAAGGCCAGTACCGGGCACGTGCTGAACGAGGCGCAGCTCGTAGCCTCGCTGCGCGAGCAACTCGAAGCAGTCGCCAAAGGACGCGGCCTGATCAAGTGGTCGACCCTGCTCAAGAAGCAGCGCATCTCGCCGTCCACGTTGTCCGATCAGGACCGCGTTCGGCTGCTCGCCGCAGTGGACAAGTCCTACGTTCCCGGGCGTCGGTTGTTGTCGGCCCTGGTGAAGGCGGAAGGGCAGATCCCAGGGCCGGCCCCGTTCTTCGGCGATGTACTGAAGGAGTTGGGCTGGAGGCCCAATGCCGCCACCCCGACCGTACAGGCAGCATGGCGGGCCGCCGTGGACCCCGCCTATACACGGGGCAGACAGGCCGTACCCGTGGCCCGAACCGCTCCCGCCAAGGAGGACCGCGTGGCCTGGGGTCAGCTCGGGACCACCAAGGCCGCGTTGGTGGTAGCCGTTCGGCGGGCGCTGATCGATGCCGCTCGGCGTCAGGTCTGCGTGGGCTGGCACACGCTCGCCGCTGCCGCCGGGCTCAAGCCGACGGATCTCACCGACCGGGCCAGGGAAGCGATCCTCGTAGCGGTCGACAGCCCGCCCACCTACGGGGTGTTGCTGTCCTCCCTCGTGGTCGCCTCGGAGCACACGCCTGTGCCGTACTTCGACGCCATCCTCAAACGCCTCGGACGGCCCCACGGCCTGCGCCCCATCGAGCTGGGGCAGCTCCGGAAGACGGAACAGGCCCGAGCGTTCGCGGCATACAGCGCTGCCGCCGACACCGCCGGTGACCCGAAGGAAAGAACATGAGACCGAACCGTCGTCGCGTCGCAATCGGCATAGCCGCCACCGCAGCCGTCGTCACCCTGTCCGGTGCGGCGGGAGCAGTGGCCGGCGCCTGTTTCGTCGCGACCGGCCCGACCGGCGCGCGAGGCCCGGCGGGGCCGGAAGGGGCACGGGGACCGCGAGGGCCTCTGGGTGAGCAAGGGCTGCAAGGTGAGCGCGGCCCAAAGGGTGACCATGGAGAGCCCGGCGCATCCGCTGAACCAGCCACCCTCGGCATACCGGACGCCAGCACAAGGGGTCCCGACCTCTCCGGCGGCCTGCTCATGAGTTCCGGCACGTGCCCGGTCGGAACCTCGCAGTGGGACACCGTCTACGTGGGCCGCAGCTCCGTCCTCGGGTCACCGGGCGATGTGGACATGCGTGCGATGACGCTCTGCAAGATCTTCTGAGCGCCACCGCGCACGCCGCTCCGCTCAGGCCTCCGCCGCGAACCCCACGAACCGCGACCACTCCTCACGCTTGACAGCGAAGTGAGGGCGCGTCACGTCCTTGGAGTCCCGTACACAGATGGTCTGTTCAGTGACAGCGACCTCCACGCAACTGTCGCCTTGGGTGCCGCTGTAGCTGGACTTGAACCAGGCGAGTTCTGTCGTACTCATAGCTCTCCTCGCAGTCGCTCCAGCAGACCCCGCGAGTCTTTGGGGTTCAGGGCCTGCGAGCGCAGTGTGTCATAGCACTGGTAGAGGAGGCTCACCTCTTTCGCGTCGCTGATCAGGCGGCCGTTCTGCTGTCCTTCGGAGTACGCGAGACGCCGCCGCTCAGGGGTCTCCAACAACTGCAAGGGACCATCCAGGCAAGCATGGGACTCGGCGTCCAGCGGCATCACTTGAAGCGTCACATTCCGTGGCCCGGTCAGTTCCAACACATGGTCGAGTAGACCCCGCGTCACCTCACGCCCACCGAGCCGACGCCGGAACAGGTGCTCCTCAACGATGAAGCTGAACGGCAGGTTCGGCCGCTCGCGCAGCATCTTCTGCCGGTCCATCCGCGCAACGACCTGGGCCTCCAACTGCTCATCCGACAGCGGCGGAATGCTGTTGTCGAACACCGCCCGCGCATACCCCTCCGACTGCAACAACCCCGGCACCAGCCTGCACTCGTACGTGCACAGGCTCACCGCGACCTTCTCCAGCCGGGCCCAGCGCCTGAACCAGGCCGCCAGCCCCGCCTCGCCCCGCGTCAGGTGGCCGGCCGCCTTCCGCAGTGCCCCCGTATTGCCCAGCGCCTCCTCCGCCCGCTCCACGAACGACTCGTCGGGCATCCGCCGCCCCAACTCCACAGATTCCACGGTGTGTTTGGAGAACCTGACCCGCGCCCCGAAGTCCACCCGGCTGAGCCCTGCATGCTCACGCAGAGCCTGGACGACGGCCCCGAAGGTCCGCAGACTGTCGGAGGGGTCGGGCTCGCGCTCCCAGTCGCAAGCCGTCACGTCGCTGCTGTCCGTCATACGCGGCCACCTCCAGGTGCGTACGTCCTCTGCGGCATCCCCGCGATCGACAGCACCCACAGTGACGGCAAGATCCCCGTACCGTCCACAGAGCGTGCCCGTACGCTGACGCACCGTACGGGCCGTGCTACTGGAACACACCCCCGCACGCCCGCCACGGTTTCCCCATGAACGCCTCCCCGCCACAACTTTGCGCTACCGTACGCACGTTCGCGCAGCGGCTCTCCTCCACCCGCCGCGGCGCCCGCCTCGCCCGACTCCTGGCCGTGGAACGGCTGACCGCCTGGGAGGTGTCACCCCGAGTCATCGAGCGCGCGGAACACATCGTCGCGGAGCTGGCCGCCAACGCCGCGCTGCACGGCCGCGTCCAGGGCCGTGACTTCCTGCTGGCATTGACACTGGACGAGGCGGTCGGCCCCCTGCGCATCGCGGTGAGCGACACGCGGGGCGAGTGCCGCCCTGCGATCCCCCCGGAGCAGAGCCCGGACGACGAGTCGGGCCGCGGTCTCCTCCTGGTCGACGCACTGGCCGACCGCTGGGGTACCGAGCCCCGCCCGCCCTCCGGCAAAACCGTCTGGGCGGAGATCCAGCTCGGGGTGAACGGCGCCGACTGAGCCGGGCGGAGCAACCTGCACGGCACAATGGACACCGTGAGCGACAACAGTAAGGATCTTGCCGACCTCCTGGGCACGCAGGAGTCCGCGTCCCTTGAGTTCAAGCGCACCGCGAAACGCGAGGGGAAACGCGGAGACGCCATCGGTAACGCGGTGTGCGCCATGGCCAATGATCTGTGCGGCCACGGTGGCGGCGATGTCCTCATCGGTGTGGACGACAAGGGTCATCCTGTCGACGACGTCGCCCTGAGCGACCGAGCGCTCCTTCAGCTCACTGAGCTGCGGGACGACGGTCGCATCCTCGACCGCCCTTCTCTCACCGTCGATCGGCCGTCTATCGGGGCAAGCCTGTCATCCGGCTCCATGTCGAAGCCTGCGCGACTCCGCCCGTCCGGTTCGAGGGCGTGATCTGGGTCCGTCCCGGTCCCACCACGCGCAGGGCAAGCCGCGAGGACGAACGCGTACTGGCGGAGCGGCGTCGTGCCAAGGACATCCCGTTCGACACGCGGCCGCTGCCCCGCGCCCATCTCGACGACCTGGACCTCGACCTGTTCCGGCAGTCCTACCTGCCTTCCATGGTCGCGCCGGAGGTCATCGAGGAGAACGGCCGGCCCGTGGACCTTCAACTGTCGTCCCTCCACCTGCTGACGCCGGACGGTACGCCGACCGTGCTCGGCCTGCTCACCGTGGGCCTCGACCCCGGGAGTCACATCCCCGGGGCGTACCTCCAGTTCGTCCGCTATCAGGGCACAGACCTCGACGCCCCCGTTGCCGACGAGCAGGAACTGCGGCAGAACCTGGTCGGGCTGTCAGCCCGGCTCGAACCTCTGCTGCGAAGCAATCTGCGTACCCGTCTCGTGGCGGAGGGCTTTCGCGAGAGGCCGCACCCGGACTACCCGCTGGAAGCACTTCGTGAACTGTGTATGAATGCCCTCATGCACCGGAACTACGAGACCTCCTACGCGCCGACCCGCATCGTGTGGTTCGACGACCGCATCGAGGTCACCAACCCCGGTGGGCCTTTCGGGCAGGTCCGGGACGACAACTTCGACCGGGTCACCGATTACCGCAATCCTTCGCTAGCCGCAGCGATGAAGGGCCTCGGCTATGTGAACCGGTTCGGCCGGGGCATCGGCCGGGTGAAGAAGGCGCTGGAGACGAACGGAAACCCACCCGCCGAGTTCCAGGTCGACGACGCGTCCTGGGCCGTCGTCATCCGGAGGGCCGCATGACCTCTATCGCGCTGTTCAACAACAAAGGCGGTGTGGGTAAGACGACCCTCACCTACCACCTCGCCCATATGATCTGGCGACTCGGCCTGACCGTATTGGCAGTTGACCTCGATCCCCAGGCCAACCTCACGTCGATGTGCCTGGAGGAGACCGAGATCGAAGAGCTGTGGGAGAACTCCTCGGAGCTCATCGACCAGGGCGCGGCCATGGCGGGTCTACCGGGCACCGGGAGGGTGCGGAGCGGCCAGACGATCGCCGACGCCGTCCGTCCCATCCTGGAGGGTACGGGCGACATCGCGGTCGTAGAGCCGGCGCGGCTTCAGCAGGACCTGTGGCTGCTGCCGGGCAGCCTCGACCTGAGCCGCTTCGAGGACAAACTGTCCAATGAGTGGTCACGCGCCTACGCGGGCGACGTCGCGGCCATTCGCACGTCCACTTCGTTCCACCGCATCATCGAGCAGGCGGCGCGAGCCGTGGACGCCGATATCGTACTGATCGACGTCGGCCCCAACCTGGGTGCCATCAACCGGGCGGCACTGATCTCGGCCGACACCGTGCTGATGCCCCTGGCCGCGGACCTGTTCTCCCTGAAGGGTCTGAGCAACCTGGGCCCGACGCTGCGCCAGTGGCGCACCGACTGGCAGTCCCTCGTCCTGCCCAGAGTGCCAAAAGGCATCTCGGCTCCCCGCGCGACCATGCAGCCGCTGGGGTACGTCATCATGCAGCCGGAAATGCGACTCGACAGGCCGGTCAAGGCCTATGAGCGATGGCTCCAGCGCATTCCGTGGGTCTACTCCTCGGCGGTCCTCGGCGAATCCCCGCCCTCTCGCGAGGACGACAGCCACCGCATCGCCACCATGAGAAACTACCGAAGCCTGATGCCTTTGGCGCACGACGCGCGCAAGCCCATGTTCGACCTGAAGCCGGCCGACGGCGCACTGGGCAGCACCCAGCAGTACGTGAAAACCTGCTACAAGGAGTTCAGAGCGCTGTCCGAAGGAGTCCTGGCCAAGGTCGCAGACCTTCCCCGGGACACGGGCGAGGCGCCTACGGCTGGTTGACGGTATTCCTTCGGCGGCCATGTCCAGGCAGGTTCGCCCAATGTCCCGTTATAGCCTCACCGATCCGTCTCGGCTGTCGTGTCACAGCCCGGCCCGGGCCGAAAGGATCTTCAAGGCCCCCGGCTTGACCTTCTGCACGGATCGAACCTGGCCGAGTCCCAGCTCGTCCCGGCCCACCGGGTTGCCCTGCAAGGCATCCGTGGGGCCGGGCAACAGGGTCACATCGACCCGGTAGGCGAATCGGGGATCCGGCGGGTCGGCCTCGTACGGCACATCGACGACGTCGGCCACCGCGGCGACCTCCCACTCCGGCGAGGTGAAGAAGAACCACAGGCGGTCCCCCGGGTTCATACGTGTCCGGAACCGTCGGCCCCTTGGACCTGGCCGCGTTCTTCGAGTCCCTCAACACCCGCATCGCCCGCCATCTGGACGCCGACCACCAGATCGGGCACGCCTACCTGCTGCGCGACGGTGAGCCCATCGCCACCGAGGAGGACCTGGCCGCGGCCTTCCACCACGAGGTGATCCCCCTCCTTGAGGACTACTGCCTCGGCCGCGCGGATCTACTGCACCGCATCCTCGGCGGCCTGGTCGACGCCGACACCGGGCGGCCGCTCCTCATGCCCCCGCAGGATCTGGCGGACGCGCTGGCGAGCGAGTTCACCAGCGGCGTTCCCGGCCCGGATGCCTGACCGCACCCCGGTCCGGCTGGGCGAGTACGAGTCGGCCCTGCTGGAGACCGGTCAGCTCACTCCCCGGGACGTCGACCGCCTGCACGCCCTCCAGACACGGGGCTGCCTCACCCTGACCAGGGAACGCACCGGGTGGCGGCTCAAGGCCGACGCGACCGTCGGAGTGCTGGTCCTGGACCGTGTCCGCGTGGTGATCACACCCAAGTTCGCCATTCCGGGAGAGCAGCTCATGAGCTGGCTCGCCTACGCCCTCGGCACGCCCGTCCCCGCGACGGCCCGGCAATGGGCCACCGGCCCTGCCGGTTACGCCGACCTGGTCGCCGCCGCCCTGGCCGAAGAGTGCGAACGGTTGCTGCGGGACGGACTGCGCCGGGACTACGTACGCCACCGGAGTGTCGAACCGGTGCTGCGGGGACGGCTGGACGTCGCCGCCCAGGCCACCCGCCGCTACGGGCAACTGGACCAGCTGCACGTCCGCACCTTCGACCGGGAGGCGGACATCGGGGACAACCGCGTGCTGGGTAGCGCGCTGAAGACAGCGCTCGGCATGACCGCGAGTCCTGACCTGGCGCGCGCCCTGCACGGCATTGCCGCCGCCTTCCCGCAGGCCCCGACCCCGGCCGCGGCGCTCCGCGCTCTGGACCGCACCCACTACACGCGCCTGAACGCCCGCTACCGCCCCGCCCACACCTGGGCCCGTCTGCTGCTGCGCGGTGGCGGTGTGACCGATCTGCTCACCGACCAGGGCACCACTGCGGACGGTCTCCTGCTCGCCATGCCCGCACTCTGGGAAGCCGTCGTCCGGCGCCTCGGCACAGAAGCCGTCGGCCCACACGGCGGCCACGCCGTACCCGGCGGAAGCGGCGCCGGCATCACCGTGCGCGGAGACCTGGGCAACGCCTCGACGTTCCGGCCCGATCTCCTGCTCAGCGTTCCAGAGCACGACACGGCACATCGCTCCCTGCTGCCCGTGGACGCCAAGTACAAGCGCTATGACCGCCACGGCGTGAGCGCGGCCGACGTCCACCAGCTCCTCACGTACAGCAGCGGCTATGCACCCACCGACGCCCCGGTCTCCGTCATTGTCCACCCCCAGCAGGGCAGTTACACCCGGAGGACCCTCCGGGTGCGCGGCCCGAGGGGCCTGTTGGGCAACATCCACGTCCTCGGCGTCGACACCCGCTCCACGCCGGGGCAGGCGACGGCATGGATGGGCTCAGTACTGCGCTGACCGCGACACGTTGCCCACCGGCTCACGGCAGCCGTGGCCGGTGACGGACGCATGTGGGCCCCGGCTCGGTGGATGGACCAGCGTGCGGCGTCTCACTCTCGAACCCGGGTACGACATTCGCATGCATGTACACAATCAATCTTAAGGCGAATTTACAAAGTCCGTTGACGGCGCTAACAGGCCTGCGGCATGCTCAGGTTGACAACGGCTCACCGTCCCCTCGCGCCACCTTGGGCACGATCGCCGCAGCCATCCAGGGCCCGAGGAGTCCGCACATGAGCGACACCAGCCTCCGTGACCTGCTCCTCGCCCGTTTGCCGGGTTCAGGGCTCTCTGCCGAGGAACAGACCCTGCTGCGGGATCTGCTGCCTGGCGTAGAGCCCCGCGGTGGAGGCCGTTCCGGGGCCGTGTACATCCGGTCCATCACGGCCTCCGGGTGGCGCGGTATCGGTCCCGCCGCCACCGTCCGGCTGAATCCCGGACCCGGTCTGACCCTGGTGGCGGGCCGCAACGGCTCCGGCAAGTCGAGCTTCGCCGAGGCTGCGGAGATGGCCTTGACGGGCGACAACTTTCGCTGGCAGGGCCGCACCCAGGTATGGAAGAAGGGCTGGCGCAACCTCCACCAGCATTCCACTCCCGAGGTGGCGGTGGAGCTGTGCTTCGACGCCGGCGACGACGGCGAGGACGCTAGGGAGCCCGTGACCATACGCCGGATCTGGCACGGAGAAGGGCTCGAGGAGTCCCGTACCGTCGTGGAGAAAGCCGGACAGCCCACCGGCGACGCCGTGTACGACGTGATCGACTCCGAGCAGATGTCGCTGTACCGGCCGTTCCTCCCGTACACCCAGCTCGGTGCGGTGATCAACGGACCGCTGACCGCCCTGCACGACGAGATCTCCCGGATCCTCGGCCTCGAACTGCTCAGTGAGACCGACGCGGCGGCACGGGCTCGGGCCAAGGCCCTGACCGACACCGAGAACGCCGCGAAGGCCCTCACCGCCACGGTGATCCAGGAGTTGTCGGAGGTCGACGACCCGAGGGTCAAGGAAGCGATCACGGCTCTCTCCGGTAGGAGCCCCGACCGGGACGCGGTTCGGGCCCTGTTGCAGGGCCACGGTGCCGCGGACGAGGAGCACCTCGCCCGGCTTCGTCGGCTGGCCGATCTCGAGCACCCGGACCGGGCGGCGATCGCGAAGGCCGTGACCCGGTTGCGTTCGGCCGCCGCGGTAGCCGACGACGCTCGCCACGGGTCCGCCGAGGATGCCCGGCAGTTGATCAAACTGCTCGACGCCGCGCTGGAACACCGCCGCCGCCATCCCGATGTCTCCGACTGCCCCGTATGCGGCAGCACGGACCTCTTGGACCGTTCATGGGCGGAACGGACGCGGGCGCAGGTCGAAAGGCTCCAGACGGAGGCTGCCGAGGCCGAGGCGGCACACCGCGAACTCGTGAACGCGGTGCGGGAGGTGCACGATCTGATGCGTCCGGCCCCCACCTGGCTCCAGGCCGACGAGCCCTCCCTCGCCGCGCTCTGGCGGGATCTGGTCGCCTGCCGCACGGTTCGTGACCCGCGCGAGCTGGCCGACCGTGCGGAACGCGCCGAGGCCGTCCTCGGTGAAGCCTGTGACCAGATCAGTGAGGATGCCCGCCAACGCGTCACGGCGCAGGACGGCCGCTGGCAGCCCGTGGCCGCACGCCTGTCCGCATGGCTGGGGCAGGCGGACGCCGCGCAGGCGGCGAAGCCCGCCCGTAAGCAGGTCAAGGCCGTACGCGACTGGGTACGGGCGCTCACCGACGAGTTGCGGGACGCCCGGTTCAAGCCGTTCGCCGACCAGTCGGGCCAGATCTGGCGGCTGTTGTGCGAGCGCAGCAGCGTCTCGCTGGGTGCGATCGGGCTCACGGGTGTCGGTCCGCAGCGGCAGGTCAGTCTTCCCGTCTCCGTGGACGACGCCGACGCGCCCGCCTTCGGCGTCATGAGCCAGGGCGAACTGCACTCTCTCGCCCTCTCTCTGTTCATCCCGCGAGCCACCCACCAGGACAGTCCGTTCGGTTTCCTGGTCATCGACGACCCGGTGCAGTCCATGGACCCCGAGAAGGTCGACGGCCTCGCCAAGGTTCTCGACCTGTACGCGCAGCACCGGCAGGTCGTCGTCTTCACCCACGACACCCGACTCGAAGAGGCCGTTCACCGTCTCGGTCTGAGGGCGACGGTCATGCGGGTGTCCCGGCAGACCGATTCGGTCGTTCACGTCTCCTCCGTCAGCAACCCGGTGAGCCAGGCTCTGGCGGAGGCACGGGCCGTCGCCCTCGATCCGCACCTTCCGCCGGAAGTCGCCGACCGGGTGCTGCCCTCGATGTGCCGTCTGGCCCTGGAGGCCGCCTACCAGGACACCGCGCGGCGCGTCCTGCGCAGGGCCGGCACCGGTCAGCGCGTCATCCACGAGCGGGTCACCCGGCCAGGGCCGCTCACTGGCCTGGCGGCCCTCGCTATGGGCATGCAGGGCAAGGGGCCGGGCGAAGTGCTGGACGCCGTCGCTCGCGACCACGGCCGATGGGCGAGGGAACTGATCCAGGGGCTGAACCAGGCATCGCACCAGGCGCCGACCGCGCCTGTCGGTGACCGCCTGGCCCTGGTCGACCGCACGAAACAGCTTGCGGAGGAGGTGCTGGCCCGGTGACCGCTCCCGCATGTTCCACCCGTGTTCTCCCCACGACCGGTCTCGTGGCGGCCGCGGACCAGTTGCTCAATCCCTCCCACGGCACTGCGCTCTCTCCCGGTGTCCGGGCGCGCGCCGCGGCCACTTTGCTCCGGCTGGCCCTCGACGAGACGCTCGACGCCTTCTGGCGGTCGGTCAGTCCTCGCATGACCCGCAGCACGGGCCGCACCCGCATGCTCTGCCTGCAGTGGTACGTCAGTCCCTCAGTCGCGCGTCAGTGGTACACCGTCTGGTCCGGCCTCAGCGCCGCCTGCCACTACCACTCGTACGAACTGCCTCCTACCCCCTCCGAGGTACGGGCCTGGCACCAGGACGTGAGTGAACTGCTCCGCGTCCTGGCCGCCGCCACCGCCAGTACCGCCGACACCACCTGAAGCACGCCGCCTTCCCCGTACTCGTGAGGAGCAGCACGATGGACGCCCGCCGCTACCGCATGGTGGTCACCAGCCGGACCGACTACGTACGGACCGGTGCACTCGTCGACGAGCAACTGCGCCGCTGGCTCGCCCAACCACCCAAGAGTTACAACGTCGACGCGTTCGCCGAGGGACGTAACGAGATAGCCCGGGGAGTCACACTCGATCAGCCCGCTCGATCATCATGCGGTCCCTGTGGACGGTGTGCTTTCAGGAGGCCGACACGGCCGCGAAGGCATCGACTTCGCGGCCGTCAAGAGCGACGACCCGTGCCCCGAGAAGGACGGCGGCCGTCGAGGAGGGCGACGAGTGGCGGGTGTGCTGTTCTGACCACAGCCAGGCGTCGTCATCGGCTGAATTCTTCCCGGCCCACGACGACGCCTCGCACCTGTCAGCCCGTGAGCTCAGTGGATGAGCTGGGCAGCCTCAGTCTTTTCGTCGAAGGCCGGACCGCCGATGTCGGCGTCCCGCCCGTCGGCGACCCCTTGCCAGTAGCCGGTGCCCTTGAACTTCGTCGGACGGGCCTTGTTCAGCTTCGGGTACTGGGCGGCGAGGCGCGCCTCGACCACCGTCGTCCGGTCGGCGAGGACCAGCGCAACACTGCGGCCGCTCGTCCCGTCCCCGCCCGCAACGATGCCCTCCTCGGTGGCGGACCTCGCCGTCCGCTGGGCGGCACCGATCCGTGCGGTCACCTCACGGATGAAGCCGAGCATCCAGGAACGCTTGTAGGCGCGGGCGTCCTCACGCTCCGGGCGGTGCAGGCGGTCGGCCCGGTCCGCGCCTTCAAGCATCTGCAGGCGCAGGCTAGCGAACAGCACCTCGGTGGCCTGGAGGTCGGTCTCGAAACCGAAGAGGTGGACACGGTGACGATTGTCCTTGCCGCCGGGATACACGGACCGGCAGCGCATCTCGTAGCCGATCCTGGCGAGCAGCCGGCGCCCCTCCTTGACGTAGGGCGGGTGCAGATCGACGATCCGGTCCACCGGCCGTTCCGGCTCGGCCACGACGTCGTCGAGCATGGCCTGCTCGATGCCGTACTTGGCCATGAGCTCGGTGGCCTTGTCGAGGTACGCGCGTGCCTCCACCTCGGTGGCGCCTGAGTTCTCCGCCTTCCGCAGCAGCCCCCTGACCTTGCCGAGCAGCGACTCCGGCAGTCCTTCACGCGCGCGCAGAGCAGCGGGCGCGGACGTACCGGCATCGGACGGAACGCGGCCGTCGGAGCGCGTCTGGGCGCCCGCCGCATCGTTCTCCTCCGTGCCGTTCTCGTCCTCCCGGGCGATCAGGTCAGCCAAGTCCTCCGGGTCCGGGACCAGCTCCGACAGCGCCCCAAGCGCCCAGCGCCGCCAGGCGACTGTGTCGTCCTCACGGACTCGCGCCCGGACCGAGCGAAGCCGCTGGAAACGTCCGTCGGCGCGCGGCATGATGAATTCAAGTCGTGCGTGGCCGAGTTGGGCGACCGCAAGCAGCACGCACAGGTCGAAGGCGCTGTCCGGGGTGTAGCCGATCTCGATGCCGGGTTCGGGATACCACTCCTCGTTCTCGTCGCCCAGGCCCCCGAAGAGGTCGGACAGCAAGCTCTGGGTCTCCGCGCCGGTCCGGACCCGGACGACGGACCTCGACGGCTTCCCGGAGTAGGCCAGCGCTGCTGCCCTCTCCTCCCGGGACATGACGATGCGGTACCAGACGGGGACCGTGCCGAGCATGCCGTGCCAGGTCGCCTCGCCCAGCTCATGGCGTTCCCGCGCCTGCTGTTCGACGTCCGGACTCAGTCGCTCGTCCCGCCAGGCCTCCTCTCCCGGCTGTTCCTGCGCGTCGAGGAACGCGTCCAGATAGTCGGCGGCGGAGCGCCGCGCACCGTTCCTACTGTCGTTGAGCAGGGCACGCTCACACACGGAGAGGGCGTCGATGACCGGCTGGAGTACGAGCGACATGTATCTCTTGACCGCTTCGGACAACTCCGCGAGGAACGCACGGGTGGACTCCGAGCCAGTGGCCTGATGTCTGCGGCGCCACACTTCGAGCTGTTCGACGCAGGCCTGCTGTTCGGCCAGCCATAGCAGGTGACCCGCACCCTGGAGGTGCTCCTCCCGCAGCAGCACCGCGTCCTGGACCGCGGCGGTCGTGCCCGGCGCGTCCAGCACGGCCTGCGCCAGCAGCCTCAGCGGCTCCGGCTCGCCCGCGATGAACTCCGAGGGTGTGACGAGTTGCCTGCCATGTCGACGCGGTGCCCGCTCAGGACAGTCGACAGCGCCCATCCCCGGGATGTCCGCCGACCAGCGCACCCGCCATCCCGCGAGGTCACGTGGCAGGTCGTCAGTGGCCGGCTGTGTCCACCTCCACCGCCACAGCAGCATCTTCTCCCAGCCCTCGGCGTTCCAGGACCACAGGGCCGGTTCGCCGCTCGCCGCGAGTCGGGAGCGGAGTTCGCGTACCGCTCCCTCCAGATCATGGAGGTGCCCTCCGGGGATCAGCCGCTCCAGCCACCCGGCTGTCTCAGCCACGGACTGGGCCCGCGCCTCGTCCGCAGCCACCCGCGCGACCGTCACCGCCGCGACCAGTGTCAGGTCGCCGAGATCGGTGGGAAGGAGCTTGTACAGCCGGGGTCCCGCGGTCTCCAGCACGGCGGCAAGGTCCCCGGCCCTGATCTCCAGCCACTCCGCGCGCCCCTGCCGGAACTCCTTCTCCGCCAGCCCGTCCGTACCGCTCACTGTCATGTGATCCCCTCCCGGATGCGAAAGGACATCCTAGAAAGCGGGGCCGTGGACAACGGGAGCCGGGCTGTCAGTGGGGGCCAGTACGCTGCAGGCCAGATCGGACCAATGGGTGTTGAGGGGGATTTCCATGGCCGAGGAGTACCCGGAGTTCCGGCTGAGGCTGCCGAACGGCAGGATGGTGGCCCGGGGACGGCTGCTGGCGGAGAGGGGAGCGAAGGGAAGCCGGAAGTTCCTCGTGTTGCAGGGGTCTCCGGTCCGGGCCAACACTGTGCCCTCGTTCGCCACGAGGAGGCCGCCGTCGTATTACACGCGACAGCAGCTGATCGACGCAGGGGTGATCCGCAGATCCGACCGTTGGCCCGGATGCCTGGAGACCGTGTCGGACATCGAGTGCACCTCGCCGTCGGCCGCCGCCGAAATCCTCATGGGATGCAGTGTCAACGGGTGGGGAGTGTGGAAGTCCGCCGATGGTCGCTCGCTCATCGAGTATCTCGGACAGTCGTCGGCCGTGCCCAACCGCCCCTGGCTGGTGCGCGGCTCGAACGTCACCGGCCTCGACCTGGTCCAGCGCCTGTGGCTCCCCGAGGGACTGATCACCCTCGCCGCCACCCGCATGCGCCAGGGCGTCCGGCAGGGCATCGGCAAGGACGAACTGCGCATCCTGGTCCAGGAGGACTACGAGTCCACGGCCACCTACAGCCAGCAGCAGCAACTCGTCGAGGACCTGCACGCCTTCCTTTCCCGGATGAAGCCGGGCGACACCGTGTGCACCATCTCCGGGGGGCATTTGTACGTCGGTGAGATCACCGGGGAGGCAGAGCAGACGCAGTCGGAGGACCGGCGCTCCAATCTGCGCCGGCCGGTGGAATGGCAACCGACCGGGCACCCGTACGACGAACTTCCGGAGGAGCTCCAGCAGAAGCTGTCCATCCAGCACGACGTCGTCGACCTCACCTCGGTCCAGGCCCACATCGAGGGCCTCGGCCTGACCGACGAGGAGCTGGTGGAGGAGGCGGAGGCCATAGAGCGTGACCCCAGCATGGAGATCCCGGCGCTCACCGCCCGCCGCGAGCTGGAGCTGCCCGAGCCGACGGACGAACTGTCCGCGGAACTCCTCGTGCACGAGGCCAAGTGGCTGCGCGAAGTACGCGATCTGCTGTGGGACGAACGGCAGTTGGTGCTGTACGGTCCGCCGGGCACCGGCAAGACGTACCTGGCGCTGAAGCTCGCCGAGTTCCTCGGCGGCGGCCCCGAGCAGGTCAAGCTCGTGCAGTTCCACCCGTCGTACGCCTACGAGGACTTCTTCGAGGGTTTCCGGCCCCAGGAGGACCCGCAGACCAGAGAGGTCGCCTTCCGGCTGACCGCGGGTCCGCTGCGCGAACTCGCCGACCTGGCCTCACGCGAGGGCAACCGGCACATCCCGCACTTCCTGATCATCGACGAGATCAACCGGGCCAACCTGGCGAAGGTCTTCGGCGAGTTGTACTTCCTGCTGGAGTACCGCAACAAATCGGTGCGGCTCACCTACTCCGGCGACGACTTCGCACTGCCGCCCAACCTCTTCTTGATCGGCACGATGAACACCGCCGACCGGTCCATCGCCCTCGTGGACGCGGCGATGCGCCGCCGCTTCGCCTTCGTCGAACTGTCGCCGCGTACGGAGCCGACACGCGGTCTGCTGCGGCGCTGGCTGGCCAGGGAGGGCAAGGACGCGGAGCCCGCCGACCTGCTCGAGGCACTCAACTCCCGTATCGACGACCCAGATTTCCGCATAGGGCCCTCGTACCTGATGAAGAAGGGCGTATACCGGGAGGGCGGCATGGAGCGGACTTGGCGGACGAAGATCCTGCCCCTGATGGAGGAACATCACTACGGGGAGGGCGTGGACATCGAGAAGCGGTACGGGCTGGCCGCGCTGCGGGAGTCGCTGGGGTGACTTCCGCAGTGGAGCAGTTTGGGTCCGTCGAACTGGTTGAGCACGCGCCGGCGACCCGTCTCGCCCTGCCGGATGCCGTCGGCCGTGCCCTCGCCGCCTCCGACATCGTGACCGCGACCCCCGACGCGTACATGCCCGGGCACTGGTCGCTGCGGGCCGGCAGCAAGGTCGGGGCCGTGGCCGTGACGGCACCGGGCGGCGGCGAGCCGGTCACCGTACGCGTCACACCCAAGGTGCCCATCGTCCGGCTTTTCTTCCTGCTCGGCTACAGCCTCGATCCGACGAGGAGTTGGCGAGACGGCGAGGTGGACGTCGCCGAGCACCGCGATCTGCTGCCCGCGCTCGCCCACGCCGTGGAGCGGCAGGTGGACCGGGCCCTGCGACAGGGCCTGTTGCAGGGGTACCGGCCGACCGAGGAATCCGCTTCCGTGGTCCGCGGCCGGATCAGGGAGGCCGAACAGATCCGGCGGCGCTTCGGCGCGATGCTGCCGGTCGAGGTGGCCTACGACGAGTTCACCACCGACATCGCGGAGAACCGCATCCTGGGTGCCGCGGTCGAGCGTCTGCTGCGCCTGCCCGGCGTACCGCGCGATGTGCGGCGCCGGCTGCTGCACCAGCGCGCCCGCCTGACCGACGTCACTGCGATCGTGCGGGGACAGCCGACTCCCGACTGGCGTCCGACCCGCCTCAACTCGCGCTATCACCAGGCCCTGCGACTCGCACGCGTCGTCCTGGACGGCGCCTCCGCCGAGCACGCCCCCGGCGACCTGCGCATCAACGGCTTCCTCTTCGACATGAACAAGCTCTTCGAGGACTTTGTGACGACCGCCCTGCGCGAGAGCTTTCAGGACCGGGGCCGGATCCCGGGTGGCCACACCGTCGGCCTTCAGGACCCGCACCACCTCGACGAGGCCGCCGAGATCCGCATGAGACCGGACTTCGTGCTGTACGGGCCGGACGGCATCCCGTGCGCGGTCGTGGACGCCAAGTACAAGGCCGAGCGGCCGGGCGGCTATCCGGACGCCGACCTGTACCAGATGCTGGCGTACTGCACGGCGCTCGGCCTGCGCGAGGGCCATCTCGTGTACGCCAAGGGGAATGCCCCGCACACCGCGCACCAGGTGCGCCACGCGGGCATCGTCATCCATCAGCACGCCCTCGACCTGGACCAGGAGCCCGCCGGACTGCTCACAGCCGTCGAGGGACTGGCCCAGCGGCTGGTGAACACCGCGCGCGTATGATCCACTGCGGAGTGTCCGTCCAGGGTGGGGAGTTCACCTCGTGCCGCAGCTCGCGTTCGCCAACAGCTTCTGGGAGAGCTACGACTCCCTGGAGAAGCCCGTCAAGGCCGGCGTGCGCAAGGCGATGCAGAAGTTCCAGCTGCTCTCCGTGTCCGAGTTGCACGCGGACAAAGGGCTCCACCTCGAGTCCGTACACAACGCGCAGGACACCCGCATGCGCACTATCCGCATCAACGACTTCTGGCGCGGTGTCGTCCTCGCCCCGGACGACGGCAGTGACGTGTTCCTGCTCGTCAACGTCGTACGGCATGACGACGCGTACACCTGGGCGGCCAAGCGGCTGTACACGACGAACTCCGCGACGCGCGCGCTCGAAGTCCGCAACGTGGTCGCCCTGGAGCAGCTGACTCCGGCGCTGGAGAAGGCGGCTGCCGCCGCCGACTCCCTGCTCTTCGCGAAATACTCGGACAGTGTGCTGAGCCACCTGGGCATCGACGACCAGGTGTTGCGTGCGGTGCGGACCATCGTCGACGAGGCGCAGCTCAAGGCGTTCGAAACACTGCTGCCGGAGGACCAGTGCGAGGTGCTCCAGTACCTCGCCGAGGGATTCGGCCCGGACGAGGTGTACCGGGACGTGGTGGCCGTGCGCCGTCCGGTCGACGCGGGTCCCGACCCCGACGAGAGCCTCGCCGTCGCCATCGCCAACACCAGGAGTCGCATCACCCTGGTCAGCGGCCCCGAAGAGCTCGCGGAGGTCCTGGAGAAGCCGTTCACTGCTTGGCGGGTGTTCCTGCACCCTTCGCAGCGCCGGGTCGCCTACCGCGTGTCTTTCGGCGGCCCGGTTCAGATCACGGGCGGTCCCGGCACGGGCAAGACGGTCGCGGCCCTGCACCGCGTCAAGCATCTCCTCACCCGTGCGCCCGACACCAGGGTCCTGCTGACCACCTACACCAACGCGCTGGCCGGCTCACTGCGCGAGAACCTCTCCCTGCTCCTCGACGGTGACGACTCACTGCTCGGCCGCGTGGACGTGACGACGGTCAACGCATACGCGCACGGCGTGGTGACCCGCCTCGACGGCAAGTCCTCCTCCCCCGTCAACGACCGGGAGGAACGGCAGCTGTGGCAGCGTGTGGTCAAACAGTTGGGCCTGCCGTGGACGGAGCAGTTCCTGGCTCAGGAGTACCGTCACGTCATCCTCGCCCAGGACCTGCGCACCGCCGACGCCTACCGCACCGCCCTGCGGCGCGGGCGCGGCAGCGCGCTGCCGTCGGCGCGACGCGACCAGCTGTGGTCGGGGGTCGAGCTGTTCGAAACGATGCTGCGTGCCCAGAAGGCCACCACGCATCTCAAGGTGTGCGCACGTGCGGCCGATCTGCTGGCCGGGTCGGCGCCCACGCACGACCACGTCGTGGTCGACGAGGCACAGGATCTGCACCCCGCGCAATGGCGTGTCCTGCGCGGCGCGGTGGCTCCCGGCAGCGACGACCTGTTCATCACGGGGGACCCGCATCAGCGCATCTACGACTCGAAGGTGTCGCTCGGCTCCCTGGGCATCTCGGTGACCGGTCGCACTCATCGTCTCCGCATCAACTACCGGTCGACCGAGGAGATCCTGACCTGGTCGACCGGCATCCTCAGCCCGGTGTCGGTCGACGACCTGGGCGGCGAGGGCTACGACAACCTGACCGGTTACCGCTCCCTGCTGCACGGCCGGCGGCCTCATGTCGCCGGGTACGGCTCCGAGCAGGCGGAGGTGGCGGCTCTCGTCGAACGTGTCGAGGGCTGGATCGCCCAGGGCAGCCGGCCGTCGGAGATAGGGGTGTGCGCCCGCTTCAACGTGCTGCTCGACAAGGCGTACGACAAGCTGGTCGCGGCCAAGATCCCGGTGGTCCGGGTCAAGGACAATCCGGGGCCCGGCACGGACGGGGTGCGGCTCGCCACCATGCATGCGATGAAGGGGCTGGAGTTCCGCTGCGTCACAGTCCTGGGCGTGACGGCGAGCGCGGTACCGTTCGCCCGCGAGGTGACACCCGCCTCCGTGGACGCGTTGCAGCACGAGTCGGATCTGCTGCGGGAGCGGTGCCTGCTGTTCGTGGCGTGCACGCGTGCTCGGGAGGCGCTGGCGGTGACGTGGAGCGGGTCGGCCAGTTCGTTCGTGCCGTAGCCGCGTCAGCGTATCCGGGCCGGTGATGTGATGCTCCTCGTCAGTGCTCCGGAGCGAGCGCGCCGTTGCCGAGACCGTCCCTTGCCAGGATCGCCGCGTCCCGGCTCAGCTCCGCCACTCTCCGCGCTCGCTCCTCGAACTCCTGCAGCGCGCGGAACGCCGCCCCGTACCGCCGCTGTTCGGTGATGTCCATCTGCGGGATGCGGGCGCCCTTGCCGTCGAGGCGGAAGGTGCCACTGGTGCTCGTGGAGCGTCGGGTGTTGGCCACACTGCGCAGGAAGCCCTGGAGGTAGTCCGTGTCGAGCTGGTCGCTGATCGAGACCGGTTCCGGATCGCCGTACTCGACGAGCCCCGCGCGCGCGAGGTCGGCGACGCTGACAGTAGGTCCGTCGACAGAACTGGGGCCACCGCCTTCGACCAACGCCGGCAGCAACTCGCCCAGGAGCCTCACCTGCTCGGTCAACTGCCGTCGCAGAGCCTGATACTCAGCCGCGTAGTCGCGATGAGAGTTCTCGACATGACGGCCGGGCGTGAGGTCCACAGCGTCGTCGAGCAGGTCGATCAGGGGAACTTCCGCCATCTGCTCGGGATCCGGTTCCAGTGCACCGTCCGGGTCGACGGTCGTCAGATCGACCATGCGGACACTGGTGACGGCATCCCCCTGGGCGCGTGGGCGACGCAGTTGCCAGAGATGGACGGGAAGTGCGTGCGAGGCCGCCGTGCCGGACGGCAGGGCGATGATCTGGGTGAGGACGCCCCGGCGTACGAGCTCGGCGCGGATGCGGCGGCCCGCCTTGCGATAGGCGACCGAGGCAGGCAGAACCATGAGAACGCGACCGCCTGGCGCGGTGTGCGCATACGCGTGCTGCAGCCAGGCGAGTTCGCCTTCGGCGCGGGACGGGGTGCCGAACTCCCAGCGTGAGTCGAGCAGCAGATCCTCGCGCCCCCAGTCGGATTCTGCGACCGGGGGATCACAGACGACGAGGTCGGCCATGAGGTTCGTCCACTGGTCGTCGCGCAGGGAGTCCCCCTTGACGATGCCGACACCGGTGTGCCCGGTGAGGTCGGCTCTCAGCTGCGCGAACACGGCGCTGCGGGCGTCGGACTCCTGCCCGCAGCGCCTCGGGCCTCGCTGAGGACCGATGGCGAGCAGGAGAGAGCCGATACCGCAGGCCGGGTCGAAGACGGTCGCGTCAGGTGCCACCGCACCGGCGAAGTGGCGTACGGCGCGGACGATCCTCGCGGAGGTGACCTGGTCCGATCCGGCACGGCGAACCGAGTCGGTGAAGCGCTCCGCGAGGATGCTCACCGCCTCTGCCGCACCATCGCTCTCGGCCAGGTTCCGCACGAGCCGCACGATGTCCGCCGGAAGTTCCCCGGGCGCCTTCCTCTCGGCGAGGAGACGGGCGACGTGAACGAGGCCGCCGAGCATATCGTCTCCGTACGCCCCGCGCAGCGCCTGCCACAGCTGCACTTCTACGGACACTTCCTGCCCCTTGCGCTGCTTGTCCAGCCAGGCCCGCACCTCCGCCAGGTCGAACAACGGACTGTTGACGCCCCCGCCGCTCGGCGTGGGGAAGTCCTCATAACGCCGCCGCCAGTTCGAGACGGCGGCGCGGGTGACACCTGCCAGCCTGGCGATCTCGGATCCGGTAACCAGCGGACCTGCCTGGGGGGCGGGAGTGTCCGTCATACGGGCAACCGTACACAGAGTTCATGTTGCTATCAACACTGTAGTTGTTGACGCCGTTAACAATGGATGGCGGGTGCACCTCGTGTATCCGATGTCGCCCTGCGTCCAAGGCTGGGCATCGTTGTTCGACGGCTGGTGACCGCCAAGGGGGCAACAGCCGGTAGGCCGCCTGCTCACCCCTCCGCGACCGCTGCGGCCATCCGCTCCGTTCAGCCGGCAAAAGGATCAAGTAGTGCGCCGCACGGCCGCAGCCGCTGCCGGCCGACGCCGAGCAGGTCCTGACGCGGCTGCGCCAGGGCTGGCACCATCTCACCCCGGACGAGGAGCTGGTCCACGCGCAGGCCATGGGCGCCCGGTACGCCACGGCGCTGGAAGCCATGACGCGATCCTGCGACCTGTACCGGGGGGCGGCGGTGGTTCAAGGACCTGTCCCTGCTGGCGTTCCCGGTGATGCCGGACCTCACCGAGCTCGTCTGGCAGCGCCTCGGCGGCGCCGGAGAGCCTCGCGCGGCGGTCTTCCTCGCCAGGACCCCGGCCCTCCGGGACCGGCCCGCGCCCGGCTTCTGCCGGGTGAGCGCCGCCGATCTGGACGCCTGCCTGCCCGACGCCCTGCGACCGGGAGCGGACGCGTGACCGACCGGACCACCCCGCTGTACGTCGTCCTCAACCGCTCCGGCGACGAGTTCGGCGAATGCCACCGCTTCCTCGACGGCCACCCCTGCCGGACGGTGTATCTCACCACACCCGGCGGGCTGCCCGCGCTCGACCAGGACGGGGCGACCGAGGTCCATGTGCGCGACAGCCTCGCCCACGACGGCCTGCTGCCCCTCGTACGGAAGATCGCGGACCGGCACGGCACGCCCGAGGCCGTCTTCGGCCAGTCCGAGTACGACATCCTGACGGCCGCCCGGCTCTCGGACGCACTCGGCGTCCCCGGCGGCTACGTTCGCGACCTCGTCGAGCGGTTCAAGGACAAGCCCGCCATGAAGAACGCGGTAGGCGCGGCCGGACTGCGGGTTCCCCGGTTCCGGCGCCTCGACGACACGCCGGCGATCGCCGACATCGGCGAGCTGGAGGTCGAGGGCGTCGCAGTCGACGGCCGGCAGCACGCCGAGCTGGCCCATGAGGCTCGACTTGCCGCAGCGGATGCCGGGCCACTCGCGGTCGGCGATCTCGCCATGCGTTCCACGACCCCGGTCGACAACAGAGATGCCCATTGCCGTGGCGGGCAGCAGGCTGCCGACCCGAGGCCTCCGCACTCAGTAAGGCCAGCGCGCGTCACCCTTCAGGGTTTTCGGAAAGCAACCGAGTGTCACGCCAGTGAGGTTCGCAGGCCCTCCGCAAGCTGCGTGCTGTGGTCTCGGGGACCGCCTCGCTGACGAAGGTGCCCGCACCCAGTTCACCGGCCGCCAGCCGTTTTGCCCGGTCCGGTCGGAATCGGTCCGAGATGATCTGCGCGTGCAGGTGGATCAGATCCCGCTCTCGCCGGGCCGGCGCCTGCACCCATGTCGCCATGTAGGGCAGAGGCTCTGCCGCGACGTCCTCGAAGCACCGCAGTACGGCGCGGTACACCCCGGCCAGTTCCGCCCGCTCTTCGGAGGTCAGGCCGGGGAGGTCAGGTACGTGCCTGCGGGCGTAGAGATGCACTTCGTACGGCCACCGGGCGGCGTACGGGACGAAAGCCGTCCAGTGAGCCGACCGCACCACCACACGCTCGCCGGCGTGCTCCTCGGCCGCGAGTACCTCACAGAAGAGGCAGCACTCTTCCGAATCCCGCGCCCGGCGCGCCGACTCCCTCATGCGAGCGAAGCGGGCGGGCACGAAGGGATAGCCGTAGATCTGCCCGTGCGGATGGGACTGGGTGGCGCCGATGTCGGCGCCTCGGTTCTCGAAGCAGACCACCTGCTCGACGCCGGGCGTACTGTTCAGCGCTTCGGTGCGGTGCGCCCATGCCTCCACCACGGTGGCCACCCTGCGCACCGGCAGGCGTGCGAGCGAGGTCCGGTGTTCCTCGGAGAACGAGACGACCTCACACCGGCCACCGGCCGCGGCCACGGCCCACAGCGACGCGGGCTCGTCAGGCAGGGCGCTGCCCGATCCGCGGAGAGCCGGGTACCGGTTGTCGAAGACCGCGACGTCGTAGGAGGCGACGGGAATCTCGGTGGCGGCTCCGCCGGCGCTGGGGCACAGCGCGCAGCCTGTTTCCGGCGTGTGTCCCCGCCCCATCCGGTGCGGTGCGATGACGACCCACTCGCCCATGACCGGGTCCCAGCGTGCCTCGCCCGGCGGAGGGAGCTGCGTCGGCACCCGCCGGTCGACGGGCGGGAGGCGATGCCGTGGACGATCGTCGAAGAGGTAGAGGGCCCGGCCGTCGGCAAGCGTGCCGCGCGTCGGCTGAAGCCGGTTCATGCCCTGGCTCCTGCGGCCCGTGCGAGTTCGTGCAGGGCCTCCGCAGTAGTGGCCCGCCGCAGATCGGGCTGGACGGTGCGATCGCCGGAGGCGTTCACGGCCGCCGGTCCCACCCATGCCGTGCGGCAGCCGGCGCGGTGGCCGGCCAGTACATCGCTCGCGAAGTCCCCCACCATCCACGACTGCCCGAGGTCGAGACCGAGTTCGTCAGCCGCCCGGACCAGCAGGCCCGCGTTCGGCTTGCGGCACTCGCAGTGGACGGCCAGCCCTTTGACCGTGCCCTCGGGATGGTGGGGGCACACGTAGATTCCGTCGAGACGCACTCCCGAAGCGTCCAGTAGGTCGCGGAGATGGGCGTGCATCGACTCCAGTTCGTTCCAGGTGAAGTAACCGCGGGCCAGGCCGGACTGGTTGGTCACCAGCACCAGCGCCAACCCGAGGTGTTGCAGTTCGCGCAGGGCATCGGCCACTCCGGTCTGCAGCACCAGATCGGAGGGGGAGCGAGGGTAGTGCCGCGGCTCGGTCACCGTCCCGTCGCGGTCCAGGAACACGGCGGGGCGACCGCGCGTCCTGCTCATCGCGCTCTCCTGCACGGAAGGCCGGAGTGCCTCGTCCGTCATGCCCGCTCCGGAACGGCACCGTCCGCGACGGTGATCCGGGCGCCGAAGAGGTGCACGCCCGGGTTGAGGGGCAGGCGCAAGGCGGAGCAGAGCACGGGTGAGTCGAAGTGGACCTCGACGCGCCACATCCGGGGGCCGTATCCCTGGATGTCACGCCCGTGCTCGCGCAGCACCGAGGTGGCCACCTCGCACTCCTCGCCCGCCGCGCCGGCGCGGGCCAGGAAGTCCGGAAGGCCGAAGGGCGCGGCGGCCGTGTCCGCGGGCCCGTCGCCCTCCAGCAGGATCTCGTCGTCCAGATGCCCACCGCAGCTCGCGCCCAGCAGTGTCAGTGTCCGTACGGCCAGCAGCCGGCCGAGAGCGACCTTCTGGCCGTCACAGGCCACGTTGTCCGGCGCGCCCCTCCCCCACCCGCCGGGCCAGCCGCCCGCCGGCGGGGCGACGCGGGCCAATTCCTCCACCGGATAGGTACGGCCGAAACCGTCGAAACCATCAGCGGCGTCAAACCCCCGGTGAGCGCAGCCGACATTGTTTCGGAAGGCCGCCAAATCCACCACATGCTGGACGGCGAAGGTCTTGGACAAAGCGCGACTCCTGCGAAACCGGCACTGCGGACGGGAACGGTCACTCGATCGTGCGGTGCCGAGGACTTGCTGTCAACGCCTCTCCTACCTGCACCGAGAGGCTTCCGCACAGCACCTTCGGGATCGCTGAAAAGTTTTCACGATTCCCGAAGATCATTCAACGGAAACGAACCCGGCTCCCCGCCGGTGTGAATTGGAATACAGCATCCCGAACAGAGGAACGGCCCGTTCCTTGACCCTGGCGAAAGGTGATCGCTACGGTCGTTGCCGCACTGGAAATCCAATTGCAGGCGTCGCCCCGTTCCCTCTTTCACCAGAAGGATGCATGTCCAGGCACATTCGCAGATATCTGACCACCGCCCTGGCCCTGACCCTCGCTGCCGCAGGCGCCGTCGTAGCGCCCGGTGCGGCCCAGCGAGCGAGCGCCCTGACGACAGCCGCGCCATCGGACGTGCGTCTGGCCGCAGAGCCCACCCGGCACAAACTGACGCGCGAGCAGTTCTACTTCGTCCTGCCGGACCGCTTCGCCAACGGCAGCACGACCAACGACCGCGGCGGGCTGAGCGGTGATCGGCTCAGCACCGGCTTCGACCCGACGGACAAGGGCTTCTACCAGGGAGGAGATCTCAAGGGCCTCACCCAGAAGCTCGACTACATCAAGGGCCTCGGCACCACAGCCATCTGGATGGCCCCGATCTTCAAGAACAAGCCGGTGCAGGGCCAGGGGAACGACATCTCGGCCGGCTACCACGGCTACTGGATCACCGACTTCACACAGGTGGATCCCCACTTCGGCACCAAGAAGGACCTGGCGACGCTCATCCGGAAGGCTCATGCCAAGGGCATGAAGGTCTTCTTCGACGTGATGGTGAACCACACCGCCGACACGATGTCGTACGTCGAGGAGCAGCACCCCTACAGGTCGAAGGGCGCCTACCCGTACCTGGACCGGCAGGGCAGGCCGTTCGACGACACCGTGGGCGTACCTGCTGACGGTGTGGACGAGAAGGGCCTGCCCTACGCTCCGAAGAGTGACGGCACGGTGAGGGCCCCGGCGTGGCTCAACGACCCGACCATGTACCACAACCGGGGTGACTCCACATACTCCGGTGAGAGCGTCGAGTACGGCGACCTGGTGAGTCTCGACGACTTGTGGACCGAACGTCCCGAGGTCGTCAACGGCATGAAGAAGATCTACGAGTCATGGGTCCATGACTTCGATGTGGACGGATTCCGCATCGACGCGGTCAAGCACACCGACATGGCCTTCTGGACGCAGTGGGCCACCGCGTTGGACGCCTATGCCAAGCGTCAGGGCCGCGACAAGTTCTTCTTGTTCGGTGAGTCGTACACCAACGACGCCCGCGGCATCGCCCCGTACGTCACCCAAGGGCGTCTCGATTCGATGCTGGACTTCCCCTTCCAGATCGGGGCACGGACGTTCGCCTCGGCAGGCGGCCCGGCGCAGGACCTGGCGGACGTCTACGCAACGGACTACCGCTACAGCAGCGACAAGTCCGACCCGTACGAACTGACCACTTTCCTCGGCAACCACGACATGGGCCGCATCGGCACCTTCATCCGCCAGGACAATCCGAAGGCCGACGACGCGGAGATGACGCGTCGTGCGCGTCTGGCGTACGCGAGCATGTTCCTCGGCCGCGGTAACCCGGTGATCTACTACGGCGACGAGCAGGGATTCACCGGCGCGGGCGGTGACAAGGATGCCCGGCAGACGATGTTCGCCTCCAAGGTCCCCGACTACCTCGACGACGACGAGATCGGCACCACCCGTACCCACGCCCGCGACTCCTACGACCCGAACCATCCGCTGTACCGGGCCATCGCCCAGCTCTCGGCGCTGACCAGGAAACACCCCGCCCTGCGGGACGGTGTGCAGACGGAGCGGTACGTGGCCAACGGCCCGGGCGTGTACGCCTATTCACGGACCGACCCCCGCGAGCGGGTCGAGTACGTGGTCCTGCTCAACAACGCCACCGAGGCGAAGCAGGCGGAGCTGACGACCGAGTCGGCCGGTATGACCTTCCGCACGATCTACGGAGGTCACGGCACGGTGCGCAGTGGCGCCGACGCCAAGATCTCGGTCCAGGTACCGCCGCTGTCGGCGACCGTGCTGCGGGCCGACCGTCCGCTCGGGGTTCCGGCCGGCAAACCCTCGATCACTCTGAAGGCTCCCGCGGCCGGTGCGACCGGCACGGTGGAGGTCTCGGCGCAAGTGTCCGGCGGCGGGCTGAACCGTGTCGTCTTCGCCGGGCAGACCGGGGACGGCAAGTGGCAGGTCCTGGGATCGGCCGATCACGCCCCCTACAAGGTGGTCCAGCACCTGTCCGACAAGCTCGCCGCGGGAACTCCGCTGCGCTACAAGGCCGTCGTGGTGGACAGCGCCGGCCGCACGGCACACGCTCTGGCCGACTCGACGACGGGCGTTGTCGCCGGGACCGGCAAGCCCGCGGTCGACCGGGACTACGGCGTCGTGCACTATCAGCGGCCGGACAAGGACTACGACGGCTGGCAGGTCAGGACGGCGGACGGCACCGCGCCGTTCTCCGGCCGCGACGCGTACGGTGCGTTCGCATGGGTCAAGCTCCAGCCCGGCCGGACCAAGACCGACTTCTCGCTGGAGAAGAACGGCACCGCGGACGGTGCGACACGCACGGTCGACTTCGCCCATGCGGGGGAGGTCTGGCTCGAGCAGGGTCAGGACACCGTTCTCACCGAGGCACCTGAGGGCGCCCGGGCACCGCAGGACCCGAAGAAGGTGACCCTGCACTATCACCGCACCGACGGGGACTACGACGGGTGGGGCATGCATGTGTGGGGTGGCGCCGCCTACCCCACCGACTGGGCCAAACCGCTGATGCCGGTGTCACGGGACCCGTTCGGTGTGACGTTCGAGGTTCCGCTCGTCGACGGCACGAATTCGCTCAGCTTCATCCTGCACAAGGACAACGCCAAGAACCTGCCCTACGACCAGTCCCTCGACTTCAGGACGTACGGCAGGGAGGTGTGGCTCCTGGAAGGAGAATCCGACTACCTGGTGCCCTCGGTCAGCGCCGTCGGCGACCTCGACCTGTCCAAGCGCGGGGCGCGGTGGATCGGCGACGACACGGTGGTCTGGAACGTGAAGACCAGGGCGTCCCAGAGCCAACAGCTGGTCTACGCGCCCAAGGGCGGCATCACGGTCAAGGACGGCGCGCTGAGCGACGAGGGGCACTGGCTGCGGCTGGTGCCGACCACGCTCACCGACGAGCAGAAGAGCAAGTACCCGGACCTGGCCGGAGTGCCGGCCTTCAAGGTCGATCCACGCGACCGCGACCGGGTCGGCGCGGCCTTGGCCGCCGACCAGTTGATAGCAACCCAGCGCGCGGTCAACGGCGCCCTGCTGGAAGCCACGGGGGTCGACGCCCGCTGAGCCGGTGCACCCCGTGAGACGAACGGCGGCCGTGCTCCTTCACAGGAGCACGGCCGCCCATCGGTCTCTCCACGCCGTGGCGTGCCGGCGTCACGCCGCCGGGACGCCACCCTGATCAGCCCCGGCGGCCACCCCCGTCATGCGTGTCCGGTGAGGCATGCCGAACTGAAGAACTCCTCGATGAGCAGTGCCGCGATACCCCCGACGAACACTCGGTAGCGTCTGCTCGCGCCCTCGCGCGACGGGAAGTCGTCGGGCACCGAGCAGGTGAGCAACTCCCGGAAGGACTCGACCCGGTGCTTGCGCAGGAGCCGGCCGATGGGTTCCTGCGTGGTCACCAGGTCGGTGCGCAGTGGTTCCGGCAGCGCGTCCAGCACGAGTACGGATCGCGCGTGCACATAGACGGTGCCCGAGTGCGCACCGACCAACTGGGTCGTGCGGGCGATCAGTCGGTCGTGCCCGAGGGACTGTGGCATGGCCGCGATATCCGTGCGAGACACCCTCGTGTCGTGGGAGAGCTGGGAGGTGATGATCGGTTCGCCGACCATCTGCTCCAGCATCGGCGTGACTGTGCCGTCCGTGGTCAGCAGCATCCGGGCGGCCACGCCGAGCCGGTCGAACGATCCCCTTGGAGTGTCGGGGCGGAGGGTTCGCCTGGTCATCGCAGCAGGGCCTCCACGTCGCTGCGGAGCACTTTGCCGGTGGCCGATCGCGGTATCGCGTCGAGCAGTGAGATCCTTCTGGGCACCTGATGCGGCGCCAGGCGATCACGGCACCAGCGGACCAGGTCCTCGGTGGTCACCGCACCGCTCACGGCCACCAAGGCCACCGGAACCTGCCCATGTGTCCGGTCGTCCGCAGCAGTGACGTGGTTGTCGGTGACCGCCGGATGGCGCGCCAGCACCTGCTCGACCTCCATCGGACTCACCTTCTTGCCGGCCACGTTGATCACCGATCCGAGCCGGCCGCGCAGTTGGATGCCGTCCGTGCCGGGCCGGATCCGTGCGAGGTCACCGGTGTGGTACCAGCCCCCCGCGTCGCGCTCGAGGGAAACGAGGCCGTTCCGGCTGAGTCTGCCGACGGCCAGCTGATCGGAGCGCAGCATCAGCTCTCCGCCCTCGGAGAAGCCTTCGAGTTCCGCGACCCGTGCCGAGATGCCAGGCAGTGGGCTGCCGATCCAGCCGGTGTCGGCGGTGTCGGCAGCCCGGGTCAGGGTCACGGCCCCTGCCTCGGAGGAGCCGTAGCAGGTGTAGAGCGTGAAGGTGAACCGCTCCGCGATGGCGGCCGCCACGCCGGTTCCGAGCGGGGCGCCGGCGGAGACCGCCGAGCGGAGGCTCGACAGCCCGTCCCGGAGCGCGGGGAGTGCGCTCTCGCCGGTCCGGCTGAGAAGTCCGTGGTGGAAAGGCAGCGCGATCAGTGTGCGCGCCCCGTGCTCCCCCACCATGCGCGCCAGTTGGGAGGGCAGCGAGCGTGGGGAGGCGTGGCGCACGGGTGCGCCGTGGAGGAGCGGGGCGAGGAGCCCGTAGTTGAAGCCGTAGGCGTGAAACGGCGGAGCGGCGACGGCTACGGGCGAGCCCGGCTCGTAGCCGAGGAACGCAGCGACTCTGCGCGCATCGGCGAGCACGGCGTCGACCGACCGTACGACACCGACCGGTGTGCCGGTGGAACCGGACGTCAGGAAGACCTGGGAGCGGTCGGGCAGCTCGTAGGGCCTCCGCGGGCGTTCCCTGTCATGCAGCCACATCGTGGGGTCGGTGCACAGCGCTTCGGCTGTGTCCGGCAGGCCGGCCCTGCTGTCGTACACCGTGGGCCCCTCCGGTGCGCCGGGCGTGGCGGGGTCACGGTGGATCAGGGGGATGCCCGCAAGATCGCAGCCGAGGGTGAGCACGGTCGCGGCCGTCGGGTCGGACACGTGGGCGGTCACCGCAGCACCGGCGAGCTTCCGGCGGCCCAGCCGCTCCGCGACCCGCTCCGCCGCCTCCAGCAGTTCGCGGTAGGTCCATGTTCTGCCCTGGGCGAGGACCGCCGCCGCCCCCGGTTCTCCCGCGCCCTCGCGGACTGCCTGATGGATACCTGGATTGGTCATGTGTCGGCCTTTCGAAGGTACGCGCTCAGGTCGCGCAGGGAAGCGAGCAGCGGGGCCGCCCGTGTGCCGGGCGCGGATCCCGGCCCTTGCAGCAGCAGCGTCCGCACCCCCGCGGAGCCGCCCTGACGAGCGTCTGCCTGTGTGTCCCCCACGTACAGGGCCTCATCGGGCCGCAGTCCCAGCAACTGCAGGGCCCGCAGCAGTCCGTCCGGTGCGGGCTTGGGGCGTGGGGCGTCCTCGCGGGCGATGCTCAGGTCGACGCCGAGCCCGCTCGCGTCCAGCAGGGCCTGGGCGTCCTGCCGCGAGCGTCCTGTGCACACCCCGGTCACCAGGCCGCGGTCGCGCAGCAGGGCAAGGATCTGGTGGGCGTAAGGGACGGCAAGCCCCCGCGCGGTGGCGGGGGCACGCAAGTCGTTCCTCAACGCGCGCCGATAGGCGCGCGTGGCATCGGCGAGTGCGGCCTCGCCGACCAGCGCGCGCAGGGTGTCCGTGTCGGTGGGCCGCTGGGCGAGGGCCAGCCTGGCCGCGCTGGGCTCGGCCCCGCCGGTGGCGGTGGCCGCGTACCGCAGGCAGCGCTGGTGCAGTGTCCAGGAGTCGATGAGGGTGCCGTCAAGGTCGAACACCACACCGCGGATCCGGTCGGCCCGGGCCGTCGGCGGGGTCGCACGTCCCGGTACGCTCACGGCGCCTCCGCCAGGTCGACCACCTCCGCGGCCGGCGTGCCGTCGGCCACAGCAAGGGCCGCGTTGATCAGGCCGACGGCGAGCGCGGCCCCGGAGGCCATCCCCAGACGCATGTCGAGCTGGAGCAGCGGCGGCTGGCCGAGTGCGCCGAGCAGCAGCCGGTGTGCCGGTTCGGTCGACAGATGGGCGGCGATCAGGTAATCGGCGACGGCCGGGCACAGGCGCACGGCGAGCAGGGCCGCGACGGCGGTGATGGTGCCGTCGATGACGACGACCTGACGACGGGCCGCCGCGGCCAGGATGACCCCGACGTTGCCGGCTATCTCGAAGCCCCCCAGCGCGGCGAGAAGCGTGACCGGGTCGTCGGGCAGTCCGCGGACGCGGGCCAGCGCCTGCTCGATCAGTGCCGTCTTGTGCCGGACTACGGGGATCGGCACTCCGGTGCCCCTGCCGGTGAGTCCGCCGGCGGGCATATCGAGCAGTCGAGCGGCCAGGGCGGCGGTGGCGGTCGTGTTGCCGACTCCGATCTCACCGACCGCCACCAGGTCCACGTCCGCCAGGCGGGCGTCCGCGTAGGCCATGCCGTGGCACACGGCGCGCCATGCCTGCGCAACCGTCATGGCGTCCTGCCGTGTGATGTCCCCGGTTCCCGCGGCCACCTTGTACCGCTGGTCCCCGACCGGGCGCAGCAGGCCGAAGTCGGCATGCTCGACCGGGGCCGGCAGGCGGGCCGCCAGGATGTTCACCGGAGCCTTCCCCGCGGCGATCAGTTCGAGCACCTGTCCGGTGACGGTGGGCTGGAACACGGAAGTGCCGTGGGCCGCCACACCGTGGTCCCCGGCCAGCACACTGACCGCGGCAGACACCTCGCCCGGGGATGGCCGGCGAAGGATGCCGGCGATCCGCAGGACCGCCGCGTCCAGTCGGCCCAGACTGTCGGCCGGACGGGCCCGGGTCAGCTGGCGTACCTTCGCCAGCCGGGCGGCGGTCCGGTCTGCTCTGCCGATGCGCCGGCACAGCGCGTCGACCGCCGCCTCGTCGTCGTACTCCCCGGCGGACGGACGCTCGCGGGTGTGCTCAGCCATGGATCCGTGCCGCGGTCAGCTCGTGCCCGAGCAGGGACAGTCCCCGGCCGAACCGCTCGTTGGTGAAGCGCTCGGCTACCCGGGCGCGGGCCGCCGCACCGCGTCGCCCGGCCTCCTGCGGATCGCTGAGGGCTCGGCGCAGCGCATCGGTGAGGTCCTGGGGTGCGAGGGAGCGGGCGCCCGACGGTCCGGCGACCGGCACCGGGTAGCCGAACTCCGGGGTGGGGATGAGTTCACGCAGCGAGTCGACGGCCGTGGCGACCACGGGACGGCCGAAGGCCATCATCTCCGCGCAGACGTAGCAGAAGGATTCCCAGAGGCTGGGCACCACCGCGACATCGGCCGACGCCATCCATCCGAGGGCCTCCTGTCGTGGCACGTCACCGAGGAAGGTGACCCGCGCGTCGAGCCGCAGTGCGGCTGCCAGCTCCTTGAGTCGTCGCTCCTCCGGTCCGACGCCCACGATCGCCAGGTGCGGGAGCAGGCCAGCCGCGCCGGGCCGGTCCACCGGGCCGAGCAGGTGAAGGGCGTGCAGCAGCTGTTCGAATCCCTTCACCGGTACCAGCCGCCCGCAGGCGACCAGCAGCGGCTGCTCGGGGCCGGTCGGCAGGGCGGCGCGGCGCTGGTGCCGTGCCGGGTCCTCCTCCACGCTCTTGATCTCGGCAGGGTCCACGCCGAGGTGGATGACGCTGTGGCCGGACGGGGCGTCGGGGTAGTAGCCGAGCACGGCGTCGGACAGCGCCTGGCTGATGAAGACGGTGTGGTCGCTGCCGTGCACCGACCGGCGCTCCAGCTCCAGCAGATGCGTTCGGTCCGCCGAGACGCCGCTCGTGACCTTGTGGGTGCCCCGGTCGTACGGCGTGATCGCACGGAAGTCCTGGAGCAGGACGTTCACGAGCGGAACCCGGTACCGGCGGGCGAACATGAACGCCTCGGGATAGCAGAACAGGTCGGGCAGGAGTACGAGATCCGGTGGGCCCAGTTCGGTGGCCAGCCGCTCGGCCGTCGCGTGCAGCCGCCGGTGGGTGCGCAGGCTGTCGTCGGCCAGCCCGGTACCCGCGTTGTAGACGACCTCGGTGCCGGCCCGGTGGATGGTCACCCCGTCGACCGTTTCCCGCAGGTCGCTGCTCGACCGCGGCCGGGAGGTGACGACGAGGCTCTCCCAGCCCTGCGCAACCAGTCCGACGGCGGCGTTGCGAGCGACCGTGCTGGTGCCGCCGACGGTGGTCGGCGGGTACTCCCGGGAGAAGACGAAGGCGCGCCTTGGTGTGGTCATGAGTCGCTGTCCGCCTGTCGCTCGTCGTGGGGCGTCGGTCCGGTCGTGCCGAGAAAGGCCTGGGTCTGGTGGGCCGTCGCCTCATGCGGGTCGGCTCCCTGCAGCACACGCAGCTGCCAGGCGACGATTTCCGCCGCCGACCGTTCCAGATCGAACTGGTGCCGCCAGCCGAGGGCGGCGGCGGCCTTGCGGCCGTCCAGGCGCAGCAGTTCGTCCTCCGGCAGGTGCGCCACCGGTTCGTTGATCACTTCGGTCGGTGCCCTCCCGCTGTCCGCCCAGGCCGTCATGAGGGCCTGAGCCAGCTCCTGGACGCTAGCTCCGTCGCCTGGCGGTGCGAAGTTGAAGACCTCGCCGGGCGCGACCGACCCGTCGACCAGTGCGTCGGCCAGCAACAGCAGCCCTTGGACCACGTCCAGGACGTGTTGCCAGGGCCGGATGGCCGCAGGCCTGCGCAGTCTGACCGGCCGGCCTGCGGTCAGGGCGGCGACCAGGTCGGGCACCAGTCGGTTCGCGGCCTGATCTCCTCCTCCGATGATGTTGCCGAAGCGGACGGAGGCGGCGCGCGTGGGGTTGCCGGCCGCGCGGAACAGCTCGGCGTATGACTCGAAGACCAGCTCCGCACCCGCCTTGGAGACGCTGTAGGGGCAGCCGCCGCCGAGTTCGTCGACCTCACGGTAGGGCCAGGGCCACTCCCGGTTGCGATAGCACTTGTCCGACGTGACGTGGACCAGGGCGGACGGCCCGCACCGGCGCGCGGCCTCCAGTACGTTGACCGAGCCGCCGATGTTGGTGCTGAACGTGAGCTGCGGGTCGGTCAGGCCCTTGCTCACCAGAGGCTGGGCCGCGAGATGGAAGACGACGTCGAAGGAGTGCGCCGCCATCACACCGTGCAAAGCCTCGATGTCCCGCACATCACCGACCACGCCCTTCGCGCCGAGCGCCGTGAGGTCCGCGGCGCGGGCCCGGGTGCAGGCGTCCTCGTCCGCGGAAAAGCCGATCACGTCGGCCCCCAGTTGCAGCAGGGCGGTGGTGAGCCAGGACCCGACGAAGCCGCTGTATCCGGTGACCAGTACGCGCCGCCCCTGCCAGGTGTCCGCGAACGTGCGGCTCCTTGCGTTCAGATCAGGGTCAGCCACGGGAACCCCTCCTTCGCCACCATCGCCTCGGCGTCCAGAAAATCCTTGTAGGTGTCCAGCGGCAGCCACAGTCCGTCGTGCACCACGGCGTTGACTTCTCCCCGCGCGGCGAGCGCGGGCAGCACGTCCTCCTCCAGCCCCAGCTCCGGTGCGAGGAAGTCCAGCACCTTCGGCGAGCAGGCGAAGTATCCGGCCGAGATCAGCGCCGCCTGAAGCGGCTTCTCCTCGAACCCGGTCACGGTCAGATCGGGGGTGACCTTCAGTTCTCCGTAGCGGGACCGGACCCGGGTGGCCACCAAGGTGAGCGCCGCCGACGTCTCCCTGTGACGGTCGACGAGATTCTGCAGGTCGAAGTCGGACAGTACGTCTCCGTAGCCGAGCAGGAAGGGCCCGGAGCGCAGATGGCCGGCGGCGGCTTGCAACCGCACGCATTTGTCCGCCTCGGGGCCGCTGTCGACCAGAGTGATCCACACCCCGTCGGCGGTGAAGCGCCGCCAGTCGGGACCCGTTTCGGTCTCCTGGAGCGGCACCTGGAACTCGTCGAGCAGCAACGCCTCCACGGCGTGAGCGGCGTACCCGACGCAGACCACGAAGTCGTCGAGCCCGAAGGACCGGTAGTAGTCCAGCACGTGCAGCAGCAGAGCCCGGCCGTCGGGCAGCGGCCGCAGCGGCTTGGGCAAGTCGTCGCTCTCGCTGCGCTGACGCAGCCCCAGCCCGCCGCACAGCAGCACCACCGTCGGCGGGTGCGGCAGCCATGATCTGCTCATATGCCGACCGCCTTGCGGACGACGAGGTCGCCGAGGACCAGCAGATCGAGATCGGTGCTGAGGAAGCAGCGCACGGCGTCTGCGGGCGTCTCCACGATGGGTTCCTCGTTGTCGTTGAACGAGGTGTTGAGAAGCACCGGCACCCCGGTGATCCGGTCGAACGCGTTCAGCAGCTCGCACAGCCGGGGATTCAGATCGGCAGCGGCGGTCTGCAGTCGGGCCGATCCGTCGACATGGGTGACCGCGGGGATCACCGACCTCTTGTCGGCCCGCACCTGGGGGACGAGGAGCATGTACGGAGCGGGGGTCTCCGAGTCGAAGAACTCCGCCTGCCGGGCCGCCGGCACCACCGGCGCGAAGGGCCGGAACGCCTCGCGGTGCTTGACCTTGGCGTTGATCCGGTCCTTCATACCGGGGTCACGGGGATCGGCGAAAATGCTGCGGTTGCCCAGGGCGCGGGGTCCGATCTCCGAGCGTCCCTGGAACCAGCCGACCACGGATCCTGCGGCCAGTTCCCGCGCCACGTGCGCGAAGAGGTCGTCCGGACGCTCCACCTCCACCCGTGGACCCGCCCCTGCCAGGGCTGCCGCCATCTCCTCCGCGCTGTATTCACGGCCCAGGTAGGGCGAGAACGGCTCCGGGGACGGCTCCCAGGGGTTGCCGCCCAGCGCGTAGTGTCCGTGCAGGGCCGCACCGATGGCGGTTCCGTTGTCCCCGGCGGCAGGAAAGACGTGCAGTTCCTCGAACGGGGTCTGCTCCAGGATCTTGTAGTTGGCCACACTGTTGAGGGCCACACCGCCGGCCAGGCACAAGTTCTTGGACCCGGTGGTGTGGTGCAGCCAGCGCGCCAGCTCGATCATGATCCGCTCGGTGTTGGCCTGCACCGCGTAAGCGAAGTCGGCGCGGATCTCCTCGGCGGCCTGGTCACTGCCGGCCCGGGCGAGTTCGTCGGCGATCAGCGCCGTCACGGCGGCCTGCTGCTCGACGGTCTGGCGGAACTCGCCCTCGCCCAGGTGGTACAGCTCGGCCAGGGCCTTGACGTAGCGCGGGGTGCCGAAAGGGGCCAGACCCATGGTCTTGCCCGGTGCGCCCATGCCGCCGACCGTGAGGAAGCCGATCGACTTGGACACCGCCTCGTACATCCAGCCGACCGAGTTCTCATAGGTGTCGTCGAGTCGGCGCTGCGCGGTGGTGACGCGTCCGTGCACGCCGGACAGGACGCCCAGTCCCTGGGCGTCACCTTCGTAGAAGGTGATCGTCTCACCGTGCCGTTCCCCGTTGTGTTCCAGCTCGGACCCTCGGCCGTCCAGCACCATGACCGCCGAGCGCTCGAACGGAGATGTGTAGAAGGTGCTGGCGGCGTGCGAGAGGTGGTGGCCGATCCACTCGATCCGGTCACGGTAGCGCAACGCGTAGACGCGGTTGAGGAAGTCGTTGGCTATGACGAGATCGACCTCCTCCGCCGTGGTTCCGGCCTGCTCGAGAACGTAGTCGGCGGCCCGGCACTGCTGGAGGCGGGGGCCGAGGCCGAAGGCGATCTTCACGCGGGTGAGGCGTTCCTCCTCCACGGCCGACACGATCCGGCCGTCCTCCACCAGGCATGCGGCGAAATCATGGTGGGATCCTCCCAACCCGAGTATGCGCACGAGGTGCATCTCCTTTCTCAGACGCGCAGCAGAGTGCAGGCCCAGTGCATGCCGCTTCCGGTGCTGGTGAGGGCCACGAGTTCCCCTGGCGGAATCCGGTTGTCGTCGAGCATCTTTCCGAGGCTGAACAATTGGTCGACACAGCCCAAGTGACCGTGATCCAGTGCCACTTCGGCGTTGGTGCGGTGCATCGGGATGTGGAAGTCCCGGGAGAACTCCTCAAGTCCCTTTGCGGTGCCGTTCATGTGGAGGACGTAGCGGACGTCTTCCACGGGCACCTTCGCGTGAGCGCAGGCCTTCTCCAGTACGCGGTGGCTGTTGTCCCGGGTCTCCCTGAGGAACCGGACCTTGGCGCGCAGGTCGTGGCCCAGGAACTCGTTCATCAGGTCCACGGGGTTGCCGACCCGGCCCGGATCCGGGTGGTCCGGGGTGACCGGGAGCGCGGCCCCGCCACCCGGCAGGTAGGCGACGTTGGCGTACCGGCCGTCCGAGATGACCTCGGTGGCGAGCCAGCGACAGCTGTCCGCGCCGCGCACCAGCACCGCCGCGGCCGCACCGTCGGAGGTGATCGCGGTACTGGAGTCCATGCGGTTCCAGTAGGCCTCGCACACCCGGTTCACCGTGATGAGCAGGGCGACGCGGTAGTCAGGGTGCGTCGCGAACTTGCCCGCCGCGGCGTCGAACCCGAGCACACCGCTGCTGCACGCCTGGTTGATCAGCAGCGCCTCGGCGCGCCGTGCCCCCACCTTGTCCTGTGTGGCGGCGGCCGGGTCCCAGTACAGGTAGTCCGGAATGTCGGCCATGGCCAGGATCAGCAGGTCGACCTCGTCCGCCGGAATGTCAGCGCGTTTGAGGGCCTGCTCGGCGGCCGCGGCGGCCAGATCGGTCAGTCCCACGTCGTCCGCTGCCCGGTAGTAGGTCCGGTAGCCCCAGTCCTCGATCTTCTTGTGGTCGTCCGTGTAGGCGGCGACGGTCTCCGCGACCGAACAGGGCTCGCCCAGCGCATAGCCGATTCCCGTGATTCCGTACGTCATGTGAGCGCGTCCGATCGGCCCAGCCTGCGCTGCAGATAGAGGCGGCGGGACTTCGCCATGAGGTAGTCGCCGGCCCGCACGGGCGCATGCCGAGGGGGATTGTCCGGGTCCGTGCAGGTGTCCAGAGGGACGATCTCCGCATCGGGATTCGGCTGGTAGAAGAACGCGATGGAGATGCGGTCCCCGTCCGCCAGCTCGTCCGGTGGGTTCACTACGCGGTGCATCGTGCTGGCCCAGCGGTCGTTGGTCCAACGGGACATCAGCGAACCGAGGTTGACCACGAAGGAGCCCGCCAGCGGAGGCACGTCGAGCCACTGTCCGGTCGGGTGCCGAACCTGCAGCCCACACGGTGTGTCGTCCTGGTGGAGCACGGTCAGGCATCCGATGTCGATGTGCGGGCTGTTGCGATACGGGCTGCTCCACCCGCCCAGGGGCCGGGATGGGTAGTAGTTGGCCGTCAAGTGGCTGACGTGGTGGTCGAATTTGTCGTCGAACCACGTTTCGGGAAGCTCCAGACCCAGCGCGAACAGCCGCATGATCTGCAGCGACACCTCGCTGACCGCGGAGTGGTACTCCAGGAACAGCTCACGGAACCCGGGTAGCCGCGGCCATCGGTTGGGGCTGCCGAGCGCCGCGAAGTCCTCGCCGGCCGCCGTGCCGGGCCAGCCGCCCTCGCCCGCCAGGCTCGCCGCGAACAGCTGCATGCGCGGGTTGGCCCCGAATCCGTGCTGCATCGGGTCGACGGGGTCGTTGGCCACCCGCTCCTTCTCCTCGGGGGGCCCGGTGAAGAACGCCCTGGTCATGTCGTGCAGCCTCGACACCAGGGCGCCGGGGACCCCGTGACCGACCACGACGAGGAAACCGCTGGCCTCACAGGCCCGGCGGATCGCAGCGGCGACACCGGCCCGGTGGGCGGGGTCGCGCACGTCGAGTCCCAGGTCGATGACCGGGACATAGCCGTCCAGCAGCGTGACACGGTCACGGCCGGCATCGTTTCCCACGGCCGTGGGAGGTGTGTGGGGGGTGTGTGGCATTCGGGCTCGTTCTCCAGAAGAGGTGGGGGGCAGGTCACCACGTCACGTCCAGCGCTCGCAGGCCGTACACGAGCATGTCCGCCAGGAAGTCCGTGTCCCTGGGCGGATTCACCAAGCGGAGGCCGGGCAGCCGGCGCATGAGCTCCGCGACCGCCAGTTCGGCCTGGGCCTGGGCGATGAAGCTGCCGAGACAGCGGTGGATACCGTGGCCGAAGGCGAGTTGGCCGCGCGCCTCACGTCTGAGGTCGAAGCGGTCCGGGTCCGTGAAGACCGCGGGATCACGGTTGGCTGCCGCCACATTCACCACCAGGCCGTCGCCCGCCCGGATCGTCCGGTCGGCCAGCTCGACGTCGCAGGTGGCGACACGGGCCACACCGTGCTGGACCAGCGTCCAGTAGCGCAGGGCCTCGCCGACCGCCGCGGGAGCCCAGCGCTCCGGGTCGGACCGCACGAGGTTCCCCTGTTCCTCGTCACTCAGCAGCGACAGCATGGTCAGCGACACCAGTCCTGCGGTGGTCTCCAGACCGGCGACGATGATGAGGTTGGCGACACCGACGAGTTCGGCCATGGTCAGGTCCTCGCCGAGACTCCGGGCCAGACGGCTGAAGAGGTCGCCCGCCTCTCCCTGGCGCTTGGCGGCGAACAACCCCTGGAGGTACCGGCTCATCTTCCCGGCTGCCAGGACCCGTTCGGCGATGCTGGCGTCATGGCGCTGCATGTCGCGGGTGCAGGCGAGGAAGAAGTCCCGGTCCGCAAGGGGCGTACCGAGCATGTCCGATGCGCTGAGGGCCGGCAACGGCACGGCCACCGCCGAGACGAGGTCGACGGGACCGCCCGCCTCGATCACCGCGTCGACCAGCTGAGCCGCGTTCCGGGTGAGTGCCGGGCGAAGCCCCTTGACCCGGCTGCCACTGAACTCCGCCGCCACCAGGCGGCGCAGCCGGGTGTGCTCGGGCTGGTCCATCGACAGGAAGTGACCGGGGATCGTCCGCTTGGAGGACAGAGGAAACGCCGGGTAGCCCGGCAGGGTCGAGTCGGAACTGAAGCGGACGTGGTCGGCGAGGACTTTCCTGGCGGTGGCGAAGTCGGTGACCAGCCAGGCCTCGCCGCCGTAGCTGAGCGGCACCCGGCGGACCGGCTGCCCGGGTTCGGCCCGGTATTCGGCCGGCGGATGCCACGGGGTCCTGCGCGGCGCGGGAAAGGACCAGGGGCAGCCTGCGGGGGACGGCGCGGCGGCGGTACCCGTCGGAGAATCGGCAGACGCTGTCATGACGGGGCCTCCTCCAGGGCGGGCAGCCGCTCTGCCGCCCGGTCCAGACCTAGGACGAGGGCCTTTTCCAGCTGTGCCATGTCCTCGTCGTCGTAGACGAGGGCGGGAGCCAGTTGGACGCAACTGGGCCCCGGGGACAGCAGGGCCCCGGCTTCCCGGATCTCCTCGAGGACCGCCGTGACCGCGTCGTCGCCGAGCGGAGTGCCGTGCTGGGCGAGCCGCAGGGCGCGGAAACAGCCGGCCCCGTCGCTGCCCGCGACCAGCGGGTGATCGGCGAGCCGGACGAAGAGGGCGTCGAGACGGCGGCCGACCTCGGCCGCGGCGTCCAGCGCCCGCAACCGTTCCATCTCCTCCAGGGTGGCCAGGATCGCGGCGCATGTGGCCGGCGTGCCCGCCTGGGTCTCGGCGTGGGTGAGGACCGCGTCATGCCGGTCGAAGAGATCACAGATGTCGTGGCAGACGATCACGGCCGCCGCGGCGCAGGTGCCATTGGTGAGTCCCTTGGAGGCGAGCAGTACGTCAGGCGGACGGGTCCAGTTCAGCGAGGCGAAGCAGGGACCTGTCCGGCCGAAACCGGTGGCGACCTCGTCGGCCACCAGCAGGAAGCCGTACTGGACACGCAGCCGTTCCAGCCCTTCGAGCATCTGCGGGGACAGCGGGTAGGCGCCGGTGCCCAGCACCGGCTCCACCACGACGGCGGCGACCTGTTCGCCTTCTCGCTGCAGCAGTTCCTCCAGCTCGGTGATGTCCTGGTGGCTCACGTGCCGGATCAGCCGTTGATCGACGCTGTAGTAGCTCTGTCCCAGGGACGTCCCGGTGAGGCCGTGGCTTCCGTATGTCAGTCCGTGGTAGCTGCCCTTGAGTCCCACCACGACGCGGCGGCGGAACTGCCGCCGCAGCGACCAGTACTGCCGTACGAGCTTCATCACCAGGTCGTTCGCCGACCCCCCGGAGGTGGTGTGGGCCACCCGTCCGAACCAGTCGGGACCGCTGAGGTCGAGCAGCGCCCGGGAGGCCGCGACGGCCGGCTCGTGTCCGGTGCGGAAGAGTGAGAAGTACGAGGCCTCCAGCAACGCGGTCCGCACGGCTTCGGCCACTCGCCTGTTGCCGTATCCGAGGTTGACGTTCCACAGGCCGCTGGTGCCGCACTGACGCCATCTGCCGTCCGCGAAGAGGACCTTCGTCCCCTCAGCCCGCACCGCCGAGTGCGACCGGCGTCCGAAGCGGCTGGGCTGGTGCAGCGGTTCCCACAGCGGATAACGCCCGGCTCTGTCTGTCATGGCATCTTCCCTTGCCCTGAGTGATGGGTGAACGTGGGGCGTCGTCGTTGTCGTGAGGTGCTCAGAGATCCCCTCACGCCACGCGTGCGCGGAGTTCCGCGAGATGGGTGAGGCCGTGCAGGACCCGGTCCGTGGAGACCCCGAAGTCGATGAGACAGGCGATCTCGTCGACTCCGATCCGCTCGCACTCCCGCACCACTTCCTCCGCCCGGTCTGTGGTGCCGAGGAGAGCGCACCCTTGGTGGAGGTAACGCTGCAGGGCGGGACGGACGGCGAGCCGGGCCCGCTGCCCACTCGTGCCACGGGCACTGCCGCCCTGTGGGTTGAACAGGTTCAGGGCACTGATCAGGTAGTTCTCCAGCGGCTCGCGGACCTCGCGCTCGATGGCCGCCTGATCCGCTCCGAGAAAGGTGTGCAGCATCAGCACCACGTGGCCGGTGCCGGCTCCGCCGGCGGAGGTGAACGCCTTGCGGTACTGGGTGATCCGGTCCGCGAGTTCGTCCATCCCTTGACTGGCCAGATGGGTCAGCACGCCCACCCGGGCCCGGCCGGCCGCGCGGAAGGTGTCCGGATTTCCCGCCGCGGTCAGCCACAACGGGATCTCGCTCTGGACTGGCAGCGGGTGGATGCGGGGTCCTTCGCCGTCGAGCGCTTGCGGATCCGTGAACGGTTCGCCGCGCCAGAGACTGCGCAAAGTGTTGATGTGGTCGAGCACGGTCCGGCTCCGGTCCCCGAAGCGTCCAGGCCCGAGGATGAAGTCCTCGGGGTTCCAGCCCGATGCGAGGGAGATGCCCGCGCGGCCGCCGGAGAGGTTGTCCACCACCGCCCAGTCCTCGGCGATCCGCAGCACGTGGTGGAGCGGAGCGACGACACTGCCCGCGCGGATCTGGATGCGCTCGGTCACGGTCGCCACTGCGGCCCCGGTGACCGCCGGGTTGGGGTAGTTGCCCCCGAAGGGGTGGAAGTGCCTCTCCGGTGTCCACACAGCGCTGAAGCCGTGCGTGTCCGCGTATCGCGCGCCCTCCAGCAGAAGCCGGTAACGGTCCTTGTGCCCGCCGCCGCGGGCCTCGTCGGCGAAGTAGAACAGGCTCAAATCCACGGGCTCATGCCTCCTGCCGTACCCGGCACCGGTCACCGCCGGTCATCGCCCGGACTCCGCGAGGAGGCCCTCGATCAGTGCGCTGATCCCGTGAACCGTGTTGAAGGAGGGATCGGCCAGTACATCGTCACCGAGCTGCAGGTCGAACTGATTCTCGATGAAAGCGATGAGGCGCACCGTGCCGAGCGAGTCCAGGTACCCGGATGTAAACAGGTCCACATCCCGGCTGAAATCCGGGTCGTCGTCGACGATGCGCCCTTCCCTGCGCACGAACCTCTCCAGTATCTCGGCGACTCCGCTCGTCACACCGCGCATGGCGACACTGCCTCTTCCCTCGGTTCCCTGCGTCATCGATTGCTCCGGGCCGCCTCGTCATCGGCCTGCTCCAGGACCGCGCGGAGGCTGCGGCCCACGTCCTGCAGCCGGTCCGGTCCCACGTTGAGCGCGAGCCGGAAGTAGCCGGGCTCGTGAAAGAGCGAGGACGGCATGGCCAGCAGTCCGTTGCGCGCCAGCCGGCTCACGAAGGCCCAGTCGTCGAAGCCGTCCGGGCACCGCGCGTAGACGAAGGCCGTGGCCCGGCCGGGCACCGTCTCGTAACCGAGCCGGGCCAGCGTCTCCCGCAGCAGTACCTGATCCCGGTGCAGCGGCCCGCAGTCCGGTGTGAGGTCCGCCAGCTCCACGACCAGTCGCTGCATGAGCGCGGTGGGCGCGCAGAAGCCCGTGGACCGCAGCGCCCGCTCGGCGCGGGCGACCACCTCGGCACGGCCGTCCAGCGCTGGACCGAACGCGGCATACCCCGTCCGCTGCCCCTGAAGGGACCACGCTTTGCCGAACGAGTACAGGCTGACCGTGTCCGAGTAGACCTGCACCGGGCTGGTGAACCCGTCCGTGTCCCATGTCTGGTCCCGGTGGACCTCGTCACTGATCAGGACCGGTGCCCTGCCGTACCGCGCCCCGGCCGCGCGCAGCACGTCGGACAGCTCGGCCAGCTCCTCGGCGCTGTGCAGCACGCCCGTGGGGCAGACCGGCTGGCTGATGATCACGCCGGCCGTGCGGGGGCCTATCGCCGAAGCGAGAGCGGCCAGGTCGAGTCGCTTGTCCGCGCCGCACGGCACCGCGACCGGCCGCAGTCCCAGCCGCCGCAGGTAGAGGAAGTAGTCCATCCAGCACGGAGTGGGCACGACCAATTCGTCGCCAGGGCGGAAGAGTGCCGTGAGGACCACGTTCAGGGCCGCCGTCGCCCCTGGCGTCAGCAGGACGTCACGGAAACCGAACGGCAGTCCGAAGCGGCGGGATAAGGAGGCGGCCACACGGCGCCTGACCACCACACCGCCGCCGAAGGGCGTGTATTGCAGGTCCGCCTGGTCCGTCTCGGCGAGAACGCCACGCAGCAGGTCGAAGGCCCGTGGGTCGCGGTGCACCAGCGGGTTCGGGTACGACATGTCGATCAGGCCGGGTCGCGAGGCGCGCAGGGCCGCCGCGTGCAGGGCGGCGAAGCGCTCCAGCGGCTCGAGCAGTCGCTGTTCCTCGTCATCCGGCAGCACGGTGGTCTCCCGCCCGCGCCGTAACGACGCCCCCGGCGTCCTCGGTCCGGGTCCAATCCTGCTTCACCCGCGCGCGGTCCACCTTGCCCGACGGCGTCCGCGGCAGCGTGGTCAGCACGTGGATGCGAGTGGGCTGCTGATGATCCGGCAGCTCCTTTGCACAGTAAGCCTCGAGCCGCGTGAGCCGGAACTCCGGAGTGCCGGCCGGCACGACGGCCGCCGCGACCACGGTCTCGCCGGTGTCCGACGCGTCGGCGAAGACCACTGCCTCGGTCACCAGCGTGCTGGCGAGCAGGACGGTCTCGATCTCGGTGGGATTGACCCGGAATCCGCGGGACTTGAACTGCTCGTCCCGTCGGCCAACGTAGGTCAGCCAGCCTTCTTCGTCGGCGTGGACGTAGTCGCCCGAGTGCACCACGTACTCTGGCACGGCTCCCTGTGGGGCGAATGGGTAGGGCCTGAAGACACGCGCGGTGGCCTCCGGATCACGCCAGTACCCTGCGGCGACGGTCGGCCCCCGGTGCACGAGTTCGCCGACCTCGCCCGGCGCGCAGCGCTGACCGGCCTCGTCCAGCACCAGGATCTCGGTGTCGGGGATCGCCCTGCCGATGGCTGAGGCAGGTGCTCCGGTCCGCTCTGGCGGTAGGTACGTGGACCGGAAGGCCTCGGTCAGCCCGTACATCAGATAGAAGTCCGTGCCGGGATGCGCCCGCCGGATCCGCTCCAGTGTCTCGCTGCGCAGTGCTCCGCCGGTGTTGGTCGCGTAGCGCAGATCGGGCAGCTGCTGATCCAGGAACGTCGACGGACGTCTGGTCAGCATCTCCCACAGCGGCGGGACTCCGGCCACACCGGTGATCCGCTCCGCTGCCAGCTCACGGCAGATCTGGGGTGCGTGAGCCGTGCTGCCGATGATCACGGTGCCGGCGGCCCAGAAGGTGGCCAGCACCTGGTTCAGTCCGGCGTCGAAGCTCCAGGGCAGCAGCGACAGAGTCCGGTCGGCGGGGGTGAGTTCCAGATAGGTCGCCACAATCCGGGCGCCGGCCAGCAAGTTGGCGTGCGTGACCATGACGCCCTTGGGACGTCCGGTGGATCCCGAGGTGTAGATCAGTGCAGCCAGGTCGCGGCCTACGACCGGTCTCGCCCAGTTCGTCGTCACCGCCGGGGGCACGCCGTCCATCGACACCTGGGCCACGTCGATGACCACCGCAGCCGCGGCCTCAGGATGCTCCAGCAGCGCGCCGAGCCGACGGTTGGTCACCACTGCCCTGGCGTCGCAGTGCCCGACGATGTGCCCGACCTGCCGTGGCTTGAGCCTGTCGTTCACGATCACTGCCGCGGCCCCCAGGCGTACGACAGCGAATAAGCAGACCAGGGCGTCGATCGAGTTGGGCAGCAGCACGACCACCCGGTCGCCGGCCCGGGTGCCGCGTTCGGCCAGCGCCTGGGCGAACCGCCCTACAGCGTCCTGGACTTGCCGATATGTGCGGGTCTCCCCGTTGTGACTCACCGCGACCTTGTCCCCGTGGCTCTCGGCTCGGGCGTCCAGCAGGTCGGAGAGGGTGAAGATCTCCATCGTCCGCCTTCTCATGCGAGGCGCCGCGGGCCTACGCCCACCGCGCAGTGCTCGACTACCGGTGGGCTATGACGTAGTCGACGATCATCCCCACCGACTTGAAGTTCTCCACGCGCAGCTCCTCGTCGGGGATGGAGACGGCGAACTCGTCCTCCAGCCAGACCAGCACCTCAAGGATGCCGAGCGAGTCGAACTCTGCGTAGTCGCGCAGATCCTTGCTCTCCAGGTCCGGCTCCTCGCGCAGCTGCGGGATCATCTTGCTCAGCCGGAGCGCGACAGAGTCCACGATTTCCTGACGGTCGTTCATAGAAAGACCTCCGAATACAGGGTTACACACAGCTGGTATACGACCGGACGGCGCTCTGCATTTCAAGGCGCCACTCACTCATCGCCAGATGCGGCTAATGCCGATGCACCATCGCAGTCCATGTGAGCAGCAGTCCCACCACTCAGCGAATCGCCGGTCCCGGTGGGAGGTGCGCCTGATCACTGACGGGCCAGACGGAATGTCTGCCTTATGTGCAGCTTTCCGTCGCCGCGCTGCGCCACCGGCACATCCTGCGCACGCTTTCCAGATTGGGATAAGCAGCCACTCAGATCAAGCAGATTGAACCCTACCCCACACCGAAACCCCTCGAACGTGACACAGATCACACGTTGTTGATCTTGTCCTGCGACACTACTATCAGAGACTCTGCAAGCTGCTGGACGCCCGCCGCGCATTGCCGCACCCGACTGGGTTTTTTCGCATCAAATCATGCGTTCCGGTACACACCCCTCGGGCTTGCGCAGGCAAAATGGCCACCCTTTACGAACTCTCCGACGGGAAATGCCACCCTATGCAGAGTCAAAAGAGTTGGGTCGATCTACGTAGTTTTGCAGCCGTGGACGACGCCGCCGACCCGACCCCCCTGATCCGCGCGTTGGAGGTCGGCAAGGCCTCACCCGCCATGCGCGAAGTCGGCGTCGCGGTAACAAAGCAGTTGCAGCTTGCACACGCATGCGCTGTACTTGACCTCGGGTGCGGGCTGGGCTCCGACGCCCTGGCCATGGCTGCGGAACTGCCCACGGGAGGGCGGGTCGTGGGGGTGGACGCCAGTCGCACCATGGTCGCCGAGGCAACCGCCCGCGCCGCCGGCTCCGGCGCTCCGGTCTCGTTCACAGTGGGCTCCGCCCTCGCCGTCCCGTTTCCGGACCAGGCCTTCGACCGGTGCCGCGCGCAGGCACTCCTGCAGCACGTTCCGGACCCGCCGGGAGTGATCGGCGAGGTTTACCGCATACTGCGACCGGGCGGGCGGGCCGTGGCCTTCGAGTTCGATCTGGGCACAACCGTGCTCGACCATCCGGACCGGTCTACAACGAGGACAATCCTCGACTTCGTCACCGATTCCGCGCTGCAAGGGTGGATCGGCCGCCAACTGCCCCGCCTTTACCGCGAGGCCGGCTTCTCCGACATCACCGCCGTTCCCTATCCTGTACCCAATGACTACGACCTCTTCATGTTCACGATGCGACGGCCACTGGCCCAGCTCGTGCACGATCGCGTGCTCGACGCCCGCGACGTGGTCCGTTGGCTGCGAGAACTCGAGGGGCTGCACGACGCCGGTCACTATCTCGGTGGCTCCGTCGGCTATCTGGTGACCGCGGCAAAGAACTGATCCGCTTCGTACCGCTTCGCGGGTGCTCCGCAGCGGGACCAGTTATCGAGAGAGTTGTACTTCGTGCCCAAACGGCGACACGGAAAGCTGTCCGTGAACGAAAAGAGATTCCCGGACGCGGGAGCAGCAGGCTCTGCGGAAGCAGCGCAGCCGCAGTGGCGCCGGTTATGGGTGAACCTGCGCGGCCGGAACGAATGGAAGCTTTTCGCCCTGTTTCCGAAGGCGCATCTGCTGCTGGCCGTCGGCTGGTGGGTGCTCATCGCGGTCCGCGGCGTACTGCCGGCGGTTCTGGTGGTCGCCGTCGGCTCGCTCGTGAACGACGTGAATGACGGCTCAAGTCTCATGGTGCCGCTCACCCTGATCGCGGCAGTCTTCGTTTCGATGCAACTGGTCGTTCCCATCCATGCGCAAACGTCGGCCGCATTGGGCGAGCGCGTCTCGTGCCTGCTGCACGACATGCTTCTGGACACCACCACGCGGCCGGGCGGTCTCGCGCACCTGGAGGCACGCGAACTGGTCGACCGGCTTACCGACGCCCGGGCCTTCGACCAGGGGGTCGCCGGACCTCCGCTGAACATCTCGCTGGGCATCATCGCCGGCGGCCTCGTCCAGACGGCCGTCGGTCTGGGACAGGTGGCCGTCCTCGCCGGCTACGCCTGGTGGGCTCCGCTGCTGATCGGAGCGGCGTGGCTGTCCACGCACTGGCTGCTGCGGGAGAGCAGCTTCTGGGACCGCAACACCGGGGAAGTCCTCGACGCACAGCGGCGCTCCGACTACACGTACCGGCTCGCCGTGGACGCACCGGCTGCCAAGGAAGTCCGGCTCTTCGGTATCAGCGACTGGATCGTCCGTCAGTTCGCGTCCAACCGCCGAAGGCTGGTCGAACTGCGGTGGCAGGAGACCCGGCTGCGCCAGAAGCCGCTGCGGTGGGCGATCACCGTCCTGGTAGTGGCCAATGGTCTGCTGCTCTTCCGACTGGCCGCGGACGCGTCCTCCGGGGAGCTGGGCACGGGCGCGGTGGCTGTCTTCGCCCAAGCGGCCGTGGGCGCCAGCGCTCTGGCATTCGGTGGTCTGAGCTGGGCGTTGCCACCCACCGCACAGTCCGCGGCGGCCGTCCTCGCACTCAGGGACCCGATGCTGGAGGCCGGTCGGATCGCCGACGGCGAGAAGAAGGCCCACGGCATGCCGCAGTCCCGGATCCGCTTCCGGAACGTGCACTTCACGTATCCCTCGGACACGAAACCGGTCTTCGAAGGGCTGGACCTCACTATCGAGGCCGGGACGTCGCTCGCGGTCGTCGGGGTGAACGGGGCCGGCAAGACGACGTTGGCCAAGCTGCTCTGCCGGATGTACGAGCCGACGCAGGGCGCCATAGAAGTGGACGGCACCAACCTGCGGGAGCTGGACCTGGGCTCCTGGCGGCAGCGACTGACCGCCGTTTTCCAGGACTTCATCCGCTACGAGATGCCGCTGCGCACCAACGTGGCCCCGCTGGGTGCCTCGGACGAGATGATCACCGCCGCGCTGGCCGACGCCGGCGCGACCGACCTCGCGGATCTGGACACGGTGCTGTCTCCCGGCTACGACGGCGGCACCGACCTCTCCGGTGGCCAGTGGCAGCGTGTCGCGGTGGCGCGGGCACTGTGCGCCGTGCGCCAGGGAGCGGGAGTCATCGTTCTCGACGAGCCCACCGCCCAACTGGACATACGGGGTGAGGCGGAGATCTTCGAGCGCATCCTCGGCGCCACCCGAGGATGCACGACCATCCTCATCTCCCACCGGTTCTCCACCGTGCAGCATGCGGACCGGATCTGCGTCCTGGAGGACGGGCAGGTCGCGGAACTCGGCACGCACGACGAACTCATGGCCGCCAACGGACGCTACCGGCAGATGTTCGACCTGCAGGCGTCCCGCTTCGAAGCGGAGGACTCCGATGACGTCGCCGTCTGACGCACTGCCCCCGTCCTTCAACGCGCTCGTCCGCTCCCTGCGACTGGGCTATCGGGCCAGTCCGCCGCTGATCGTCGTGGCCTTCGTGACGACCGTCTCGGCTGCCGTGCCCGACGCGTTGTTCGCGGCCGGTCTGGCCATGCTCGTGCATGCTGTGATCGAGGGGGACGGCGGCCGGATCACGCTGGTCGCTGCCCTCCTCGGGCTGCTCACCACCGGTAGCTGGCTCCTGGGCGTCGTCAGTGAACGGGCCAACCGGCGCTTCGCCGACCGGGCCGCCGTCTTCGTCGAGTCGCACGTCGCGCGGCTGCAGTCGTCGGTCTCCACGCTGGAACACCACGAGCGCGCCGAACACCTCGACCGGATCTCCGTGCTGCGCGACCATGCGGGGGCACTGAGCTACCTCTACCAGCAGCTCTTCTCGACCATCGGTGCGGTGGTCCGGCTGATGATCACTCTGGGCCTCCTGATGTCCGTGGACCCCCTCCTCGGACTGCTGGGTGCCGTCGCCGTGCCAGGGGTACTCATCTCCCACTGGCGCTCGGGCGTCGACAAGGCCGTCGAAGAGGCCGGTGCCCAGCACGACCGGCGAGCGCGGCACCTGTTCTCCCTCGGCGTCTCCGCTTCCGCCGGGAAGGAGATCAGGGTGGGTGGTGTGCAGCAGTGGCTGCACACCACGCGGCGGGCCGCCTGGGAGCAGCGCCACGTTCCGCTTTCTCGCGCCAAGTGGACCACGGCCGGCTGGGAGGTACTGGCTCAGGCTGTCTTCGCGGCCGGCTTCGTCGGGGCCGTGATGTACACCGCCACCAAGGACGGAGCGGGCCCCGGAGACGTCCTGCTGGTCCTCACCGCCGGGAGCAGACTGGCGGAGTACGTCAACAGCACGGTCACGCAGACGCAGTTCTACCGCTCGATCTGGCTGGACGTGTCACGACGGCTGGCCTGGCTGGAGGATTTCGTCGCGGCGGACCTCGCCGATGCCGACCTGTCAGCGCCCGAACGCCTCGACCAGGGCATCCGGCTGGAGAACGTCTCCTTCCGCTATCCCGGGAGCGAGAAGCCCGCCCTGGAGGACATCAGCCTCGATCTCCCCGCGGGCAAGGTGATCGCCCTGGTCGGCGAGAACGGGGCGGGCAAGACCAGCCTCGTGAAACTGCTGTGCCGGTTCTACGCGCCGGCCGCCGGAACCATTCGCGTGGACGGCAGGGACCTCACCAGGATCTCCCCGGTCGACTGGCGCATGCGCATCAGCGGCGCGTTCCAGGACTTCTTCCGCTTCGAGTACCCCGTGCGTCAGTCGGTCGGTCTCGGCGACCTGCCGCGTATGGACGACGTCGTGGCCACTCAGACCGCGCTGGCCCGCGCAGGCGCCGAGGACATGGTGTCCCAATTGCCCCACGGAGTGGACACCCAGCTGGGCGCGGCCTGGGAGAAGGGTGTGGACCTCTCGCACGGCCAGTGGCAGAAGATCGCACTGGCTCGCGGCTTCGTCCGGGATACCCCGCTGCTCCTGGTGCTCGACGAGCCGACATCGGCGCTCGACGCCGAAATGGAGCACGCGCTGTTCGAACGGTACGCGCAGGCGGCCCGGGACGAGCAGCAGCGCGGCTCCGGGCAGATCACCCTGCTGGTCTCGCACCGTTTCTCCAGCATCCAGATGGCGGATCTGATCGTCGTACTCGATGGCTCCCGCCTGGTCGAGTACGGAACGCACGAGGAACTCATGGCCCGCGGCGGCCAATACCACGAGTTGTACACCCTCCAGGCGTCCTCGTATCAGGCAGGTGCCCGTCCATGAACCGCCCGCCGGCGCCCCTTCGACGCACCACGGTGCACAACCACCCTCCTGGAGGCCCGGACCGCCCTCGCGCCGTGACACAGCCGACCCGCTCAGACCAAGGAGAGGTGTGATGACCCGGGACCGGGCTTTCACCGACCCCAGTTGTTTCCACGCCACACTGGCCACACTCCTCCTCGACCGGGACCCCACGGTTCCCCCGGCCGCTGTACTGGGGAACGCGACGGCGACCGCCGCCCACCGAGGCGCGGATGGCACCGCCGTCTTCGGTGACACGGTGGAGCCGCTTATGACGGCCCTGCGTGCCCGCGGCCATCACCTGCTCCATCGCCGGCTGCGCGAGCCCGGTGAACTGGACGCCCTGACCGACGCCCTGCACGGTGGCCTGTCGGTCATCACGGTCGTCGACACCTTCCACCTTCCGCACTACTGGGTCGATCGCGGTCGCATCCACGGACTGCACGCCCTGGTCCTGCGGCAGTTCGACCCCGCAGACGGCACGATCCGCATGACCGACGCGGTGGACACGACCTTCTTCGACCAGCGGGTCACCCTGGCGTCCTTGGACGCCGCGCTACGGGACGAGCGGCAGCTGCAGACCTGGATGCGGCCGATGTCCTGGGGCTCCGGCCAGGAACCTGCACCCGAGGACCTGATGCGCGAACTGGTCGGGCACGCCGAAGCCCTCGCCGGTGCCATACCGGACGGGCTGAGCGGGACCGAGCTCGTCCGCGCCCTCGGACAGGACATCGACCAGCTCGTCTCGGCCCGTTCCACGCCGAGGTCCGCGGGGCTACGGGCCGACGACACGGACTCCGACCGGATCACCGAAGTGATGACGGGCATGTGGTCGTACCACCACACCCTGCGCTGGTTCGGCGCATATCTCTCGCTGCTGCGCCTCCCGGACACCGATGCCGCACTGCGGCAAGCGTCAGCCGACGTCACCGGGGCCGCGCAGAACCTGCTGGCCGTCCGAGGTCTCGTGATGCGCTGCGGAGTCAGCGGTCCGGACCGGGTGGCCGTCTACCGGGCGGAGATGGCCCGGCGGCTGGGCCGGGTGGAGTCGGACCTCGGCAGAGCGGCCGACGCACTGCGTTCCGCCACGGCCGCCTTTCCCGCCCGCCACCCGGAGAGTGCGCCGCGATGAGGGTTCTCTACATCACCCAGGAGTACGCGCCCTACTTCACCGAGGGCGGACTGGGCCTCACCAGCCGCGCCCTTCCAGCCGCGCTGCAGACCGAGGCGGGCGTCACCCACGATCTGGTTCTCCCCTACTACCCCTGGCTGATCGAGCGGCACGGGCTGTCCGTCGAGGCGGTGTGCCGGCTGCCCCGGGCACCGGGCACGCCGGAGGGCGGCGAGGCCACGGTGTACCGTCTCCTCGACCACGGCGGGCCCTGCGAGGTGTTCCTCTTCCGGCTGGACAGCCGCTACGGCCGGGCCGGCATCTACCGGGACGAGAACTACGTGGAGTTCGCGGACGCGGTGGAGCGGGCTGCCATCTTCGGGCGCGGTGTCGCGGACTGGGTCGGGCTGTCGGGCCGTTCGTACGATCTCGTGCACGCCAATGACTGGCAGTCGGGCGCGGCGCTCGCGCACCTGCGGGCCCGACGGACGCAGACACCGACAGCTCTTGTCATGAACGTGCACAGCGCCGCCTACCAGGGCGAGTTCACCCGCCGGCAGGGGCCGGAGCTGGGTCTGCCCGCGGCGGCACTGCACCGCCTGCGCGAGCAGGGTGCCGACCGGCCCAGCCTGCTCCTGCTGGGGCTGTCGTCCGCCGACGCGGCCGTCACATGCAGCCCCACCTACGACCGCGAGTTATCCGCACAGCTTTCCGGCACGGCCCTCGGTGACACCTGGCAGGCCCTGCCGACGGCGGGCGTCGTCTCCGGGGTCGACCCGCGGGTGTGGGACCCGGCCGTGCCCGACCGGCCCTCGAAGCCGTACGACGCCGCCACCGTCGACGCGGGCAAGCGGGACAACAAGGCACTCCTGCAGAAGGCGCTGGGCCTGCCCCTGGACACCTCCGTGCCGGTGCTGGGCGTCTGCTCCCGGTTCGTCGCCGAGAAGGGCACGGACCTGCTCCTGGAGGCCGTCGCGCCCCTGCTGGCCGAGGGGGCGGCGCAGATCGCCCTGGTCGGTCCCGCCGCGCCCGGGATGCGCGAGCTCATCACGGCCGCCGTACGCGAGGCACGGGGCCGGCTCGCGTACGTGCCGCGCTTCGAGCAGGACATCGCCTGGCTGCTGTACGCCGGAGCGGACTTCACCGTGATGCCGTCGCGGATCGAGCCGTGCGGGCTGAATCAGCTGATCGCGTTGGCCTACGGCACCCTGCCCGTCGTCAGCCCGGTGGGCGGCCTCCGGGACACCGTGCTCGACCTGCGGGCCGAACCCGACCGCGGCAACGGCTTCCTCATTTCCGAGCACACCCCCGCCTCGGTCCGCGACAGCGTTCGAGCCGCCCTGGACTGGGCGGCCTCGTCCCCCGGGCGGCTGACCGAGGTGCGGCGCCGCGCCATGGCTCAGGACTGGTCCTGGTCCCGTACGGCCCGCGAGTTCGCCCAGCTGTACCGCGGCTGGGCCGAGAGCCCCACGGCCTCCCCCATGCCCATCCGATCGAAGGAAGACGAATGAAAGTCCTGGTAAGCGGCGGAGCCGGGTTCATCGGGTCGCACACGGTCGACGTACTGCTGTCCGAGGGCCACCAGGTACGCGTCCTCGACGCTCTGCTCCCGCCGGTGCATCGAACGCGACGATTCCCCCAGGACCTCCTGGACCGCGGGGTGGAGTGGATCGACGGGGACGTGCGCGACCGGGAGGCCTGGCAGCGCGCGTTGACGGATGTCGACGCGGTCTTCCATCTGGCCGCCTACCAGGACTACCTCCCCGACTTCTCGACCTTCTTCACCACCAACACGGCCTCCACCGCACTGCTGTACGAGGTCCTCGTCGCGCGCGGACAGCGTCCGGACCGTGTCGTGGTGGCATCGAGCCAGGCGGTCTACGGCGAAGGCGCCTACCGCTGTCCGAACTGCCCGGGCCAGGGCACCGTACGCCCCCGGCCGAGGAGCGAGGCGGACCTCGCCCGCGGCAGCTGGGACCTGCCCTGCCCCCGGTGCGGGCAGGCGCTGGTGCCCGAGTGGACCGACGAGGGCGCGGTCAGTCCGCACAACTCCTATGCGATGTCGAAGCACGCGCAGGAAACGGCGGCTCTCACGCTCGGCGAACGGTACGGCATCCCCACAGTCGCCCTGCGCTACTCCATCGTCCAGGGCAGCCGGCAGTCCTTCCACAACGCCTACTCCGGGATTCTTCGCATCTTCAGCCAGCGTGTGCTGCACGACAAGCCGCCCGTGTGCTACGAGGACGGGCGTCAGTTGAGGGACTACGTGTCGGTGCACGACGTGGTGCGGGCGAACCTGCTGGCGCTGCACGACGAGCGCGCGGTGGGCAGGGCGTTCAACGTGGGCGGTGGGCGGCAGGTCAGCATCCTCGACTACGCCGGCCTGGTCATCAAGGCGGCGAACGCCGACGTGGAGCCCTCGGTACCGGGCATCTACCGGTACGGCGACACCCGGCACGTGTTCTCCGCCATCGACAGCATCTCGGAGCTGGGCTGGCGGCCCGAGGTCCCTCTGCAGGACGTCGTCGAGGAGTACCTGGCCTGGGCCATGTCCCGCCCGGACTTCGCCGACGGCACCGAGGAGGCGGACGAACGCATGCACGTGCTCGGCACTCTTCGGCGGACCGCCCGATGAGCACCGCACACGCCTGGACCCCGGCCCACGACGGCACCGAGGCGATGCACTCCTATCTGGAGCGGCTCAGCCGTGCCGTCACCGAGATCGCCCTGCCCGACCTGATGCGAGCGGCAGGCGTCCTGGAGCGCGCCCACGCCGGCGGCCATATGATCTTCACCTGTGGCAACGGCGGAAGCGCGGCCACGGCCTCGCACTTCGCGCTCGATCTGACCAAGAACACACGGCTGCCCGGGGTGCCACCGATGCGCACCATGTGCCTCGCGGACCAGATACCGGCTCTGACCGCGTGGGCGAACGACGTCGGCTATGAGGCGGTGTTCAGCGGCCAGCTCGCGGCCCTGTGTCGGCCCGGTGACGTGTTGGTCGCGATCAGCACGAGCGGCATGTCACCGAACGTCCTGGCCGCGCTGCGCCTGGCCCGTGACTGCGGCGTCAGCACCATCGGCCTGCTCGGTCCGACAGGTGGCAGTGCGGGCCCGCTCTGCGATGTGTGGATAGCGGCGCCCGCCCCCTCGATCGAGGAGCAAGAGGACCTGCACATGTCCATGGCACACATCCTGACCCGGCACATGCGCAACCATCTCAGCCGGATCGCCGCGTCTCACGTGGAGGACAGGGCGTGAGCGGCCCTCCGACGCCCGGTTTCGATACACACCCCGACGGCCCCGAGGTCCGTCCCGAGGCGGACCGGGACCTGTGGACGGCCGGCGCCCCTCTGCGGATCTCGCTGGCCGGGGGCGGAACCGACCTGCCCAGCTACGCGCACCGTTTCGGCGGTGCCGTACTGGCCGCGGCCGTCGACCTGCGGGTCACGGTGACCGCGCGGCGTGGTGTCCGGCCAGGCGTACGGGCCTGCCTCGATGTCTGCGGGCACGCCCGCGCGGCCGACGATCTGGCCAACCCGTTCGCCCGGGAACTGGTCCGGCGGCACTGGAAAGGCGGTGCCCTCGAGCTGGTGTCCGAGGGAGACGTGCCCCCGGGCACGGGCCTCGGCAGTTCGGCCGCCTTCTGCGTGGCCCTGCTCGCCGGGCTCCGGGGCCGGACGCACGACCGTGTCGGCCTGGCGGAGGAGGCTGGCGCAGTCGAGCATGTGGCTCTGGGCCGGCCGGTGGGGCGGCAGGACCACTACCTGTCGGCACTGGGTGGCTTCCGGCTGCTCCACTTCGCCCACGACGGCGGCGTGGAGGTGGAGGACGTGGAGGTGCCGGAGGAGGTGGCCGGACGGCTGGCCGGTGAACTGCTGCTCTTCTCCAGCGGGGTGTCGCGCGACGCGGGCAAGGTCCTCGGCGATCAGCACCGGCGAGTCGTCCGCGGCAATGAGGACACGCGGAACCGCCTCCACGAGATCAAGGCGCTCGTCCCCGCCGCCGTCTCGGCCCTGCGCCGGGGAGACGGCCCCGCGCTGGGCGAGGTGCTGGCGAGGCACTGGGCGCTCAAACGGGGACTCGGCGACGGTGTCTCGCTCCCCCTGGTCGACCTGGCCTACCGGGACGCCCTGGAGGCCGGGGCCACGGGCGGCAAGCTGCTCGGGGCCGGAGGCGGTGGCTTCATGCTGGTACACGCCCGTCCCGAGGTCCGTGACCCGGTGTGTGCCGCGCTGTCGGCCCACGGGTTCACCCGGCAGCACTTCGCCTTCTCCCGTACGGGAGTCGAAGTCGGCCCGGCGGTCGGCCGTCCGCGGCCGCACACGCACCGGGGTGCACCGGGATGACCGCTTCTACGACGTGTGTGGCGGCGCGTCCCATGACGGCGCCGTGTACGGAGGACACGCAGAAGGAGAGGGTGATGTCATGAAGTGGCATCTACGGAAGGCGGCGGCGAACCGGGAGGTATGGACGGCCACGGAACTCAACCGCCGGCTGGCCGCCCACGGACGGCCCATGTCGGCCGGGAAACTGTCAGGGCTGTGGTCCGGTCAGCCCGTAAGTCTGAAGCTGGCCGATCTCGACGCCATTTGCACGGTGCTGGACTGCGGCATCGCGGACCTGCTGACCCCGGAAACCGACCGCGTCAGCGTCGGCGAACACTGACACTCCGCCGGCTGGGCCGACACATATGGCGTCGGCCCAGCCGGCGGAGCTCGTCTCCGGGCCTTGTGGGCCGACCCGGCCGCCACGGAACCGCCACCCGTTCACCCGGTCCCCACCGAGCGCGGCTACCCGGCCCCCCGCAGGGCGCGGCCCTGGCGGCGCAGCGCTCGCGGATCACGAATCTCATGGGCGAGGAGGCGGTCGGCCATCGCGGCGCGCCCGTCCGGGGAGAGCGCCCTCAGCCTCCCGAGCAGCTGTAGGACGGTCGCCAGGTCGAGGGTCTCCGGTGAGGCCGCCGCATGGCCGTCGTCGTGCCGCTGGTAACCGAGGACGATCGCGGTCTCGGCGTCCAGCGGGGCGGACGTGTCGATGTCCTCCCGTCCCGTCCCGGCCGCACGGCGCAGCAGTTCACCGGTCTTCTCCGGGAGCAGGGCCGCGTACCGGGGCAGCTCGGAGTCGTCGGAGACGAGCAGCAGGTGCTTGGCCGTCAACGCCGCCTCCGGGAAGGGCGTGCGCACCGCCAGCGGAGCGAGTGTGTCGGGCGGCAGGGCGAGGACACAGCCGGCGTGCAGGAGGATCTCGCGGACCCGGCCGGCACCGGGCGCGTCGGGCAACAGGGCCGCCGTACACCGCAGGAAGCGGCTGATCAGGCTGTGGGCGTCCGCCACATCGGCCTGGTCGCCGCCTCGGTAGTAGCGCGCCAGGTAGCTCTGCCACCAGGCCAGCTGGACGCCGTACAGGTCGGTGACCACCGACTCGTAGGCATCGGGCGCGATGAGCCGTTCTTCGGCCAGGGCCCGCAGGGCGGGGACGAGGTCGCGGTACACCAGGCGCATCCAGGTGTGCGGCGACCGCTGGATGCCCCAGCATTCGTCGGACGCGTGATCGGCCAACAGCTCGGCGAGGCTGATCTCCCCCGCGTGGAACTCGGTCCGGATGCCCGTCGCGGTGGTCTCGAAGCGGTACAGGTGATCGGAGCTGAGCGGCGCCCGCGGCGTGGGCAGGGCCTGGTCGATGAACCGCTCGAGCTCCTGGTACCGCTGGCGCAGTTGCCCGTGGTCGAGGTCGAGGCGCGGGTACAGAGGGTCGGCGAACCGGACCTTGATCTTGGCGATCTCCTCGGACAGCGCCTGGTAGAGGAAGATCTTGTCGAAGCGGTAGCTGAAGGAGAGTCCGATGTAGGGGAAGACGGTGCAGCTGCGGCATTCCGACCGGTTGCCGACCTCCTCGTCCCGTACGCGCAGGAACTCGGGGTCCCGCACCAGCTCGCTCAGCGGCCGGTCCCACTGCACGGAGTTGTCGAAGGCGTGGTAGCAGGGCAGGACCAGGCGGCCGTCCGGGCCGACGGTGAGGATGCGCTTGTTGGCGAAGCAGTCCGTCGGCGCGGTGGGGTCGAGCGTCTCCATGTACTTGCGGAAGTGCAGGTTGATCAGCGCGTACGGCTGGTAGAGCAGCCGCATCAGCTCGGCGGCGATGGGTCCGCCGGTCGGTTCCGAGGCATCCATGCGGTCCGACCGGCCGGCGTCTGCCAGCGGCTTGCCGTTCTGCTCGATCAGCTTCAGCTTGCGGGCCGTCCGGTTCATGTCCCGGACGGTGTCTTGTTCGTCGAAGTACTCGAACATCCCGGAGAAGTAGACGGTGGTCCGGTTCTCGTGGGCGAATCTCAGCAGGTCCGGTATCTCGTCCACGTTCTCGCGTGTGACCACGCAGATCAGTTTGAGGTTGCCGGAGCCGGTGGCGATGATGCGCTGGATGACGTCCAGGGCCCGATCCAGGGTGGGTACGCCCCGGATCTGCTTATAGCGCTCGGGGCGGAGGGTGTCCAGCGAGACGTTCATGGTGTCGACGTGCGGGACGATCGCGTCGATGTGCTGGGCGAAGCGGATGCCGTTGCTCGTGATCTCCACCGTCATGCCCAGCGACTTGGCGTACTGCACTATGCCGTCGATGTGCGGGTGCAGCACCGGCTCGCCGCCGGTGAAATCGATGTAGCGCACGCCGAGTTCGTACAGCTCGTCGAGGATTTGGCGGGCCCGTTCCAGGGTCAGCTCCTCGTAGCCCTTGAACTTGTCGTCCTGCCAGACATTGCAGTATCCGCACAGGGAGTTGCAGCGGAAGGTGATGTAGAAGCGGGCCGACTGGAGCCGGCCGGAGTCTGTGGTGGTGTGTACGGTGGTCGCGGTCACTGTCTCTCTCCGTCGTACGGCAGGGTGCGGTGCTCGGGGCGCATCAGGGCAGGGGGGCGCCACGGGCGGCGATCCACAGCTCGTACCACTCCTCGTGGTCGAGACCGGGCTCGCGCAGCGCCGCGTCCCGGCAGGCGCGGATCCGGTCGGGACGGCTGGTGCCGACGACCGGCACGATGTGCGCGGGATGGCGCTGGAGCCACCACAGCAGGACCGTCTCCGGGGTGGTGTGGTGGCGGCGGGCGAGCCGTCGGAGCAGCTCCCCCGCCTCGGACGGCTCGTCGCGGCCGTAGCGGCCCCGGGCCAGCGCTCCCCAGGCCTGGAGCTCGATGCCGTGGTCCGTGCAGTACTCCAGGGTGCCCGCCGGGAAGCCGCACTCGGCCGCACCGGAGGTGTTCACCAGAACGCCCGCCTCGACCCAGTCCCGCCGGGCGAGGCTCATCTCCAGCTGGTCGACGGTCAGAGGGACGTCCACACGGGCTTGGAGGTGGGCGATCTGGGCGGCGCTCATGTTGGACACGCCGAACCGCCGTACCAGACCTTGGTCGTGCAGCTCGTGCAGGGCCTTGGCGATCTCCTCGGGGGTGGCCAGCGGATCGGGGCGGTGCAGCAACAGGGTGTCGATCACATCGGTGCGCAGCCGGGTCAGGCTCTCCTCCACGCGCCGGACTATGGTCTCGGCCCCCAGGTCGTACCGCCCTGGTCGGTCTCCTTCGGGTAGGCGGATGCCGCACTTGGTCTGGAGCACGATCCGCTCGCGGAGTCCGGGCGTCCGCGACAGCACCTCACCGAAGACGGCTTCGGACTTGCCGAACCGGTAGATGTCGGCGTGGTCGAACGTGGTGATCCCGCACTCCAGGGCGGCCTCGACCGCGGCCTGGGCGTGGTCGATGTCGTCGGCCGTGTACGGGGTGCGGTCCCAGCCGCCGCCGAGGCCCATGCAGCCGTAGATCAGGCGGCCGTTGCTCCCCGGGGCGGGGGCGGGGGCGTCGGGGAGGGACCGGGGTGTCGGCGCGGTCATCGGGCGTCGGCCTCCTTCACCAGGTCGGCGAGAAGTTCGGCCGCGGCGAGCACCGGCAGCTGGGTGTTCGCCGCGGGGACGGTGCGCAGGATGGAGGCATCGGCCACCCGTAGGCCGGCCACGCCCCGCACCCGGCCCTCGCCGTCGACGACGGCGAGGGGATCGTCGGACGGGCCCATGGCGCAGGTGCCCACGGGGTGCCAGTAGGTGCCCAGCCGAGCTCGTAGCTGATCATCCGTCAGTTCGCACGAGGGCCGGCCGGGCGGTGGCCCGGCGAGCGGCTTGAGCGCGGCGGTCACCGCCATCCGCTCCGCGATCTCCAGTCCCGAGCGCAGGGCGGCCATGTCGTGTCCGTCCGGGTCGGACAGGAACGCCGGGTCGATGTCCAGGGGTGCGGCGGGATCGGCGGAACGCAGTCGGACCGTGCCCCGCGAGGTGGGTTTCATGAGGAAGGCCGAGACGCCCGCCTCGTACTCCCCGTGCGGCAGCGAGCCGAAGAGCGGGTCGCCCGCCGTGGGCAGGATGTGCAGGTCCCAGGTGTTCTCGGGGCAGACGGTGCTGGACGCTCTGACCAGCATGCGGCTGACGTAGAGTTCGCCCACCTCATCCTTGGCCGCGAGCGCCGCGTTCAGCTCTGGCGTCGGCGTGAGCGGCAGGAAGACACCGGGTTGATCGGTGAGGTTGGCTCCGACTCCGGGCAGGTCGGCCTCGGGTCGAATGCCGGTCTGCCGCAGGTGCTCCGCGGGACCGAGGCCGCTGCGCAGCAGCAGCCCGGCCGAGCCCAAGGCTCCGCAGGCGGCCAGGTAGGTGTCCGCGGTCAGGGTCTCGCGCCGGCCGTCGACGACGACCTCGGCACCGCGGACCCGGCCGCCCCGGACCACCAGCCGGTCCGCGAGGGCGTCGGCGAGGATGGTCAGGTTGGGCCGGGACCGGGCGTCGGCCAGGTAAGCGAAGGCCGCGTTCCAGCGGACGCCGTCGAGAGCGTTGATCAGGGGGGTGCCGCAGCCCGGTGCGCCGCTGGTACCCATGTCGACTTCTCGATAGCCGAGTTCACGTGCCGCGGCGAGGGCGGCGCGGCCGAAGACGTTCAACTCGCGGTCGGGTACGTTCCGCAGCCGCATCTGCCGCACGGCCCGCTGCCGGTACGGCTCCATGGCCGCCTCCGACCAGCGGGAGCCGCCCGCTTCGGCCCACTGCTCGTGGTCGGCCGCCGAACCCCACGTGTGCCAGCAGCCGTTGATGCAGGAGGAGCCGCCGAGCACCCGGGCGCGGATGCGGTGGACCTCGGTGCGGCGCTCCCAGACGTCGTCGCGTGGCAGGGCGTGCGCGTCGAGCAGCTTGGGGGGCCAGGACCGCCAGTCCGGTCCGTAGTCGGGGCCGGCCTCCACCAGGCAAACGGTCCGGGCGGGGTCCTCGCTCAGCCGGGAGGCCAGCACGCAGCCGGCGACTCCGCCGCCGAGGATCACCACGTCGTACCCGTGGCCCCGCTCCCGGTGTGTGGCCGTCATAGGCGGCCCTCGGCCGGCGCGGTGCCCTCGGCCACGGGCGGCGCGGCGGGGATGAGCTCCGGCTCCGCCGCCCGGGCGAGGAGTTCGGCCCGGGTGATGACATCGGTGCGGGTCGATGGGACGGTGCAGGCGTGGGCGCCGGCGATCGCTCCGTACCGGGCGCAGCGCCGCGGGTCCTCGCCGTTCAGCCAGCCGAGCAGGAAGGCGGCGGCGAACGCGTCGCCCGCGCCGTTGGTGTCCACCACCGGGGCGGGCGGCGTGACGGCTGGGACGTGCGTCAGCTCGCCGTCCGCCAGCAGGTGGGCGCCCTCGGCGCCGGCGGTGGCCACGACGATCCGGGCCCGGCCGCGGGCTGCGATGTCGCGCATGGTGCGCTCCGGGTCGGCCAGGGCGGTGGTGGACAGGAAGACGACGTCCGCCTCCCGGGCGAACGGCTCGTGGTACGGGTTGACACCGTCCCAGTTGTGCAGGTCGGTCGAGAGGGTGACACCGGCCTCGCGGAGCAGGGGCAACGCCTGCGCACAGGGCTGGGTGATGACGACGTGCGCGTGGCGGCTGGTGGCGGCGAGTTCGCGGATCGTCGCCTCGGGCAGCCGGTGCGACTCGTGGAAGCGGGTGTCGTCGTAGAGGGACAACCGCCGCCCGTCGGGGCCGACCAGGTTGACCGCGCGCTTGGTACCCGCGGGCTGCGGGACTGCGGTGAGGGCGATGCCGTGGTCGCGGTGGAGGGCGCGGACGAGGTCGCCCTCGTGGTCGTCGCCGATCATGTCGAGGTGGTGAGTGCGCAGCCCCAGGGCGGCAACGCCGAGCGCGACGAAGTCCCCGCTCTGTCCCGCCCGGGTGGTGATACCGGGGCGGATCATGTAGCTGTCGGCGAAGGGGAGCGGCAGTTCGGAGACGTGGACGATCGTGTCCACACCCGCGCCGCCCAGGACCAGGACGTCGGTGTCGGTGGTCATCGGGTTCCTCTCGGGCCGTTGTGATCAGCCGAGTCAACCAGCAGGCCGACATCGCAGCAAGAAGTTGCTGCAATTTTCGGCAAGCTCGTCGGGCCAGGTCGGGGCGCAATCACGGCGGTTCCGGGCAGGTCCCGGTAGAGGGCGGCGACCGCGGCGGGACCAGGGTGCGCCCGCACCTCTTCCAGAGTGAGCGCATGACCGTCCGGACCGGCCACCGGCAGCCGCCAGTTGGGGTACTCGTCGGTCGTCCCGGGCAGGTTCTGGGGGCGCCGGTCGCCGACGGTGTCGGGCAGCCAGACGCCCACCAGCTGCGCGGGGGTGCGGGCCAGGAAGCGGTGCAGGGCCAGGGTCTCGGGACCGGGCACCGGTGTGCCGGTCCCGTCCGGCGGGTCCGTGTCCACGCCGCCCGGCCTTCCATCAGCGTTCAGCACACCGGAGCGGGCCAGTTCGGCCAGCCAGCCATCGCGCTCGGCCGCCGCCGCGGCTTCGGCCTCGCGCAGCGGCCGCGTGAGCAGGCCGAGCCGGTCGTGCAGCCGCACGTACTCACCGTCCAGCCATGCGGCGGTGCTGGGCAGGTCGTGGGTGGTGAGGGTGGCCAGGGAGCCGGCCCTCCAGCGCTGGGCCGGCAGCGGGCCAGAACGCTCCTCGGAGCCGCCCTCGTACTCGAACCGCAGCACCGACGTGCCGAGGATGCCGCGCTCGGCCAGTTCCTCGCGCACCCCCTCCTCGACCGTGCCCAGGTCCTCGCCGATCACCATGCTGCCGGTCCGGTGGGCTTCGAGAGCGAGCACGCCGAGCATGGCGTCGTGGTCGTAGCGGACGTACGTGCCCTCGCCGGCGCCCGCGCCCTCGGGGATCCACCAGAGCCGGAACAGGCCCATGATGTGGTCCACGCGTAGCGCGCCCGCGCGGCGCAGGTTGCAGCGCAGCACCTCGGCGAAGGGCGCGTAGCCGGCTTCCGCGAGGGTGTCGGGCCGCCAGGGCGGCATGTTCCAGTCCTGGCCGCTGCGGTTGAAGTCGTCGGGCGGGCAGCCGATGGTGACGCCGTCGGCAAGGTAGCACTGGAAGTGCCAGGCGTCGGCGCCTTCCGGATGGACACCCACGGCGAGGTCGTGCATCAGCCCGATCGCCATGCCCGCGCCGGCCGCGGCGCGCTGTGCCCCCGCCAGTTGCTCGTCGGCCAGCCAAGCGAGCCACTGGTGGAATTCAACGCGGTCGGCCAGCCGGGCGCGGGCCGCGCGGATCCCCGGCCCGTTGGGACTGCGCAGCCCGGCGGGCCAGGTGCGCCAGCGCGGGCCGTGCTCCTCGGCGAGCGCGCACCACAGCGCGTAGTCCGAGAGTCCGGCTCCCTCTGCGTCGGCGTACCGCCGGAAGGCCTCCTTGCGTGGGGGCGTGAGTGGGACCCGGTGCAGCAGCTCCAGGGCGCGCAGCTTCAGTGTGCGCGCGGCCTCGCGGTCGATGAGCCCGCCCGCAAGCACCCCGTCGGTCATCTCGCGTGCCCGCGTGCATAGTTGATCGGCCTGCTCGCGCTCCTCGCGCGGCAGGGCGGCGAACTCGGGGACGTCCCCGACGCTGAGGTACAGCCAGTCGGGGTAGCGGCGGCTGCCGGGCCGGTACGGGGAGGGGTCGGTCGCCGGCCCGGGGACGTACGCGTGCAGCGGGTTGATCAGCACGAAGTCTGCCCCCAGGCTGCCGGCCCAGTCCGCCAGAGTGGCCAGGTCCCCGAGTTCCCCCATGCCCCACGAGCGCCGGGACAGCAGGGAGTACAGCTGGACCAGGAAGCCCCAGGAGCGGCATGCGGGGCCCCGCAGACGATCGGGGACGGCCAGCAGGGGTACAGCGGCTGCGCGGGTGCCGCGCTCGGCGTGCAGCGTGTAGCGGCCCACCGGCAGCCCCGCCAGTTCCCGGCCGGAATCGGTGATCCGGCGGCGTCGGCCGTCCTCGGACTCGACCCACAACTCGGTTCCAGGCGGGGCGATCGGTGCCGTCGGGGGGCGGCCGGAGCGCAGGACGACGGTGGGCGGCAGCAGTCGCCTGGCGAGCGCCTGCCGCCGTATCGCCAGGGCTTCCCGGACGCTGCCGGGCGTGCTCGCGTCGACGCCCAGGGCGGTGAGGACCGCGCGCAGGGTGTCGGGAGAGATGTCCGCTCGGCGACCGCGGTCGGTCGTGTAGTGGGTCGCGACGCCGTGCAGGCTGGCCAGGTCGGTCAGCTCGTTCAGGACACGGGCGGCTCGGGCAGTGAGCATAGGCGCGGCTCGGCTCTCGGTCAGGGGATGGGTGGAAAAAGGCGTTCCAGGACCGCCGCGACGCCGTCCTCCTCGTTCGTCGGGGCGATCTCTGCGGCGTGGCGGCGCAGTTCCGCATGCGCGTTGCCCATGGCCACGCCGTGACCCGCCCAGGAGAGCATGGGGATGTCGTTGGGCATATCACCGAAGGCGATGGTGTCGGCGGCGCCGAATCCGAGCCTGCGGGCGGCCTCGGCCAAGCCGCCCGCCTTACTCACCCCCGCGGGCAGCAGTTCGATCATGCCCTCCCCGGAGTGGGCGACGCCGACCCGGCCCGCGCAGATCCGCTCGGCCAGCGCGGCCAGCCGGTCGTCGTCCAGCCGGCGGCTGCGGATGAGCACCTTCTCCATGGGGCGTTCCCACATGGCCGCATACTCTTCGACGAGCCGCCAGCCGTGCCGGACACGCTCCCCGAAGCCCCGGGTGACCAGGAACTCGCCGTCCAGGCCGGCGGTGACCACCGCGAACTCGAGCGGACCCGCCACCGCGGCGATGCGCTCGGCCAGTGCCCGTACCGCCGGACGATCCAAGGTCGCCGAGGACAGCAGGCGGTGGCGACCGGCGTCGTACAGTTGGGCCCCCTGGCCGCAGATCGCCAGGCCCGTGTAGTCCAGGGTCTTGAGCAGGTGACGGCAGGCCGCGGCCGGACGGCCGGTGACGACCAGGTGCCGTGCGCCGGACGCCGTTGCCCGGGCGAGGGCCGCGCGGGTGCGCGCGGAGATGGTGCGATCGCCTCGTAGCAGCGTGCCGTCCAGGTCGGTGGCGACCACTCGGAAGCGCGCCGGGCGCGCATGCGCGGTCATGGCCCGCCCACCGGACGCGCGCCGTCGTCCCGCGGATGCGGTGTCTCGCCGCTCGCCGCGTCCGGCTGGTTCTCCTCGTGAAGCCTCAGCAGGGTGTAGGCGGCGAGCGTCGCCGCGTCGGTGATCCTTCCGCTCCGCAGGAGTGCGCGCCATTCCCCCGCGTCCGCCCAGCGCTGGCGCATGTCCTCCTCGCTGGGTTCGCGCTCCGGCTCGCCCTGGGCCAGTTCTTCGGCGAGGAAGACGTGGCAGCCCTGGCTGGCGTAGCCGTAGGCGACGTGGACCCGGCCGAGATAGGTCATCCGGGCGGCCCGCAGCCCAGTCTCCTCACGCAGTTCGGCGCGGGCGAGGTCGAGCGGTGCCGCGCCCTGGTGGTCCTCGGGCCAGGAGCCCTGCGGGAACTCCCAGTAGCGGCCCTGGACCGGGTAGCGGTACTGCTCGACGAGATGCAGCCGACCGTCCTGACGGGGGATCACCAGAGCGTAGTCGGGCTTGTCGACCACCCCGTACCGGCCGGTGCTGCCGTCCGGGCGAAGGATGTCGTCTTCGCGGACACTCATCCAGGAGTTGCGGTAGACCTGGCGAGAAGCGACGGTACGGATCACCGGGCGGCCTCCAGCAGATCACGGACGCCCTCGGCGACACCCCGCACCCGCAGTCCGTGCCGGTGCAGGAAAGGCTCCAGCAGCGTGCTGGTCAGACAGGTGTTGGCGGGGCGGCTGGCATACCGTCCCCGGGCTCTGGGCGTCGGGACGACGAGGGAGCGCGGAACGCCCAGTCCGTCGGCAATCGCCTGCGCCCATCGGGCCCGGGAGACCCGGTCGGGGCCGCCCAGGTGGAGAAGTCCGGGCGTGCCCGGAGTCAGGGCGGCGGCGGTGACGGCGGCGACGTCGTCGACCAGGACCGGGGTGGTCCACTGGTCCCCCGGAGCCTCCACCGGCTGTCCTGCGCGCAGCCGGTGCGCGCAGGCGGCGAAGAAGTTCAGCCACTTGACGGACTCTGCGGGCTCCCAGCCGTACACCAGGCTGACCCGCAGCACGGTGGCGTCGGTGGTGTCGCGCACGATCCGCTCGGCGGCCAGTTTGGCCCGGCCGTAGGCGTTGACCGGGGCTGTGGGGGCGGTTTCGCCGTTGGCCGGGGAGGTGCCGTCGAAGACGTTGTCGGTGGAGATGAGAACCGTGCGGAGGCCAGGCGCGGCCTCGGCGAGCCGGGCGGCGCCCGCGGTGTGCAGCTCGCGGGCGCGCTCGGGGTTGGCCTCGCACCAGGTGGCGTCGGAGGGGCCGTGCACCAGGACCAGCCGGTCGGGCCGAACCACGTCGACGACGTGGGCGCACGCGCCGGCATCGGTGACGTCGAGCCGTATCCAGGGCGCGGACGTCCCCGCGGGCCGGTTCCGGGAGGCGAGGATGGCGGTGCCGCCGTCCGCCCTGAGGCGGCGGGCGACGGCGCGGCCCACGAAGCCGCTGCCCACGATGAGGGTGGTGGCGCCGTGCGCGGTCTCCCGAAGGGACGTGGGGGTCACGCCGCGCTCACCGCCGTTCGTCCGGCGCCGCGCGCGGCGAGCAGGCGTCCGGCGCCGACGAGACCGTGGTCGTCGTCCGGAGCACCCAGGACGACCATGCGCCGGATCTCCGCCGGGTCGAGGCCGAAGCAGCCCAGCCGCTCCAGCTCCTCGCCGAGCAGCCGGACGTAATGCGTTCCGAGGGCGAGGGCGAAACCGCCCATGAGGATGTAGCGGCGCACGCCGATCGAGGTGAACACGGCGGTGACGGCGGAGGCCAGGTGAGCCACCGCGCCGCGCAGCACGGCGGTGGCGAAACGGTCCCCGGCGCGCACCGCGGCGACGAACGCGGGGCTGTCCAGCCGCGCCGGGTCGGGAGCGGGTCGGGCGAGGGCCGACCGGGCGTAGCCGCCGGGGTCGGCCTGGGCCGCACGGCGAGCCGCGGCCAGAACGCCCCGGCCGGAGGCGATGCCGCCCAGGTGACCCCGGCCGCCGCAGTCGCACAACGGGGCGTCCGGCGCCGGATCACAGGTCCAGTGGCCCAGTTCGCCACCGTGGCCCTCGGCGTCGAGCAGTACCTCTCCCCCGCGGTACACCTTGCAGCCGATGCCCGAGCTGACGGTGATCAGGCAGAACGGCTGCTGGTCCGGGTCCGCGACATAGCGCCAGACGGCGGCCGTCAGGTCGTTGACGACGACCACGGGCACGCCCAGGCGCTCTTCGAGGAGCTGTCGCAGCGGCAGGGGCGCGCCGCCGCCTCCCCAGACGGTGGGCGCGGCCAGGACCTGGCCATCGGCGGTGACCGGTCCGGCGAAGGCGACGCCGAGCGCGGTCGAGCCGTGCCGTTCCACGGCGTCTGCGGCCAGCGCGGAGAGCTGGTCGACGACTTTGGGTTGCAGGTCGGCTGCGGGCACGCCAGGGTGCTGCGCCAGGCCGGCGGTCGGCACACGGTGGACGGCGGAGACCACGCCCGTCGCGCCGTCGTAGCGGGCGATGCGCAGGGTGGTGCCGCCAAGATCCACAACGGTGAAGACGGGTTCAGTCACGGTCCCCTCCGGCGGGCACGGCGGACGGTGCGGCGGTGTCGGCGTGTGGGTCGGGCAGGTGCTGCACGGTGCCGTTCTCCAGGACGATCGCCGAGTCGATCTCGGCTCCGGCGGGTACGGTCGCGCCGGGCAGCAGCACGCTGCGGCGCACTCGCGCGCCCGCACCGACGCGAACGCCGGGGAAGGCGACGCTGTGCTCCACCTGCCCCTCGTTGACCAGGTCGGCGGTGATCAGGCTGCGGTCGATACCCGGGGCGGCGGACACGATCTCGCGCGGCACCTCGGGCCGAATGGTGCGCGGGAGCCGCTCCGGCGGCAGGGGGGCGTTCTCCGCCAGCAGGGCCATGTGTGCCCGGTGGTAGCGGTCGACGGTGCCGATGTCCTCCCAGTGGCCTGGCACCTCGTGGCCGACGATGCGCTCGCCGCCGGCGAGCATGGCGGGGATGACGTCCCGGCTGATGTCGTGCTGCCAGTCGGTCCCGTCCAGCTTCTCCAGATAGTGGTGCAGCCGGGCCGCGTCGAAGACGCAGAAGGCGGCGAACACCAGGTCGCTCGTGGGCTCGGCGGGCTTCTCCACGAATGCGGTGAGCTGCCCGTCCGGGTCGAACTCGACCATGCCGAAGAGGTGGACGTAACGCCAGTGGATGCGTTGGTAGGCGAGGGTGAGCGCGGCGCCGGAGCGTCGGTGGGCCGCGATCAGGGGCCCGTAGTCGAAGCGGTAGACGTGGTCGGCGTGCAGCACCAGCACCTCCGAGATCCCCGCCCCGAAGAGGTACGGGGCCTTGCGGATCAGCGCGTCGGCCGTGCCCCGCTCCGGCGGTCCGGGGAGGTCGAGCGTCCGGTGCCCGGCGCCCTCACGGTACGCCCGGTCGTGCGGCCCGAAGTGCACCCGGAAGCCGGGACGCCACCAGTTGCGGTGCAGGTCGTCCATCAGTTGCCGCTCCTCGTACTGCGACAGCAGCAGCACCTCCCGCAGGCCGGATGCCTCGGCGTTGGCCAGCGAGAAGTCGATCAGCCGGCAGTAACCGCCGAAGGGCACCAGAGGCTTGAGCCGGCCGTGGCCGAGCGGGCCCATGCGGCGGCCCTCGCCGCCCGCGAGCAGCGCGGCGCGAACTCCGTCAGTCATGACGCACCACGTCCCACGCGGAGCGACCGGAGGCCAGGGTGAGCAGGAGATGCGACGCGTCCGCGGTGTCCGGGACGTCGACGGCCAGGACGCCGGGAGCCAGGCGGTCCAGCGGGCGTACGGTCACGCCTCTGCGTCCGGGTCCGGGTGGCGCGAGGCCGACCAGCTCGGCATGCCGGACGTGGGGATGCCGGTAGACGAGCCGGCCCCCCGTGACCGTGGCGCGGCCGTCGAGGCGTGCGCGCAGTTCCGGGTCCGTCTCGGCGAGGCGCGCACAGCGGGCGAAGTCGGCACGCTGCCACGCGGTCTCGAACAGGGAGCGGACGGCGGTGGTGTCCAGCGGCCGGCAGAGCGCGTAGGTGTCGACGTCCGCGAACCGGGCGGCTGCCTCGGCGATGTCCTCGCGCCGGGTGTCGTACGCATGGTCCGGCAGCAGGTCGAACCAGCCGTGCCGCAGCAGCAGGTCGACGTCCGGTTCGGGGCGTCTCCCCTCCCAGATGGCGGTGAACGCCTGCAGGTGGAGACGGGCGACGCGGTCCCAGGTGAAGGTCCGTGCGACGGCGATGGCGGTGGCCCGCAGCCGGCGGTACACCTCGGGGCGGTCGCGCAGCAGGCCGGCGGCCTGGTGAATGCGGTTGGCGAGGGCGTCGACGAGCAGCGGGTCGTCCTCGGAGAAGGACCGGTTGACGGCGAACCCGGTGGCGCGGTCGGCTTCGGGGCCGTCCACCGGATCAGCGACGTGTCCGAAGTGGGCCATGCCGAGCTGGGCCGTGGCGATCGGCACGGCACCCATGGCCATCGCCTCGCCCTGGGCTATGAGGAAGGTGTCCATCTCGAACTTGGACGGGAACAGGCAGAAGTCGGCGCTCGCCGCGTACTCGACGATCCGCCGCTCCTCGACGCGCTCGCACTCCAGGTGGACGCGGTCCTTGTGGCGCTCGAGGACCTCGCGGACGTACGGGTCGTCGATACCGCCGTCGCTGAGGCAACGCAGCACGAAGTTGGCAGCCAGGCCCTCGCCGAGCACACGGTCGACGGCTCGGAACAGCTCCGTCTGGCCCTTGTGGTTCACGGCGTACCGGGCGTTGTGGAAGAACGTGGGCAGAGCCGGGTCGAGCCCGAGCCCGCGGAGCACGGCCGTGCGGTCGACGGCGGGCGGCTCCCCGGCCGTCCAACGGTCGCCGATGGCGCACCCGCCGACGAAGCTCTTGGCCGCGTTGCGGCGCACGGTGCCGTGCACGGGCAGCCGGGTGAAGAGCTGTTCGAAGGGGGTATCGGCGAAGTCGGTGTAGAAGGCGAGGTGACCGGGTGAGAGGAAGTCGACCAGGTCGGCGTGGTCGGCCACCAGATCGTAGACGCGGATGTGTCCGGGCCCGTACTCGTAGTGCAGGTGGGTCCTCTGCTGGTAGGCGCTCATGATGGCGTCGTGCGCCGTGCTCGCCCGGTCGGGGGCCTCGTCCTCGGGCGGCAGCGGGACGCGGACGCCGAGGAAGTCGAGGAGGCGCTCGACCTTGGGCCGGTACACCTTCTTGGTGATCGGCATGTTGCTCTGCACGGTGCCGACCACGAGCTTGGACGGATCGTCGCGGAAGGCCGCCGGCATCAGATAGTGGTAGTACGGCTCGTGCGCGTGGAGGAGGGCCTTCTCCTTTTCGAACCGGCTGCGCACGAACCGGATGGTGTCCACCTGGTACGCGAGCGGTTTGAAGAAGACCAGGTCACGGCCCTTGCTGTCGTACGGCGGGTAGAACCGGTCGGGCAGCTGGTCGAGAAGCTCGTTGGACAGGAAGTACAGGTCGACGCCGTCCAGGCGCAGCAGGTGCGCGGTGGTGGTCAGCGGGATGTGCGCTTCGGCCCCGTAGCGGTCGCCCCAGACGTCGGGGTCGAGGACGAGGGGGAGTTCGTAGCTGTCCTTGTAGTCGAGACGCTCCAGGTCGTAGGAGGACCGCAGATCGTCGAGGCGACCGTGGGCCGGGGTGACGACGCTGACCCGGTGGCCCTGGGCGGTGAGCGCCTTGGAGAGGTTCCAGAGGTAGACCGAGATGCCGCCCTGGAGGAAGCGGTGGTCGAAGCCTCCGCACTCGAAGTACGTCTCGATGATGTGCACGGGTGGTGTCCGTCCTTCACCCGGCCGCCGGGAGACCGCTGGCCTCCACGGCGTGCCGCAGGTTGATCGCCGCGTGGTAGGCGCGGTCGTGGGCGTACGCGTAGTCCAGTTCGTGGATCAGCCGGCGCAGCCGGAACAGCCGCCACGCGGGATGGCCAGCCAGGTCCGGGCCGAAGCCGGTGAGCAGGCTGCCCGCGCGGGCGGCCCAGTCCCGGGCGGCCGAGCGCAGCTGCTCCAGCTCGGCAAGCTTGCGCGGGCTCCAGGCAGGGCTGTCGGGCCGGACACCGGCGGCCTGGAACAGGGCTGTGCGGCACGTGTCCTCGGGGTCCATGCCGAGACGGTCGGCAGCCTCGTCGGCGAACTCGTCCGCGGTGAAGATCTCCAGGCCACGTCTGAGGGCGGCCAGGTCCTGCCAGGGTGACTGGGCGGTGGCCGGGTCGGCCGGGTCCGGCACCGGGGTGGATAGGTCGATCACGCACAACTCCCATGTGCCGTCGCCGCGTTCGCGGCGCAGAACATGCGAGAGGTGCAGATCTCCGTGACAGGGTCCGACCGGCCACGGCTGTCCCGCCGGCAGAGCGGCGATCTTGGGTACCTCACCAGCCAGACCGGTGGCCGCGGCCTCCCGTACGGCGGCGGGTATGCGCACATCCGCGAGGATCAGCGGGGTGAGTCCGGCCAGCTTCTCCACGGCCTCGGTCAGACAGGCCGTGACGGGGAACTCGGGGTGCGGGCCGAGCCGTTCGGCGAGGTCCTGGTGAAAGGCCTGCAGGAAGCGGCCCGTGGCGCGCAACGGTTCGGTCAGCCCGTGCAGGGACTGCGCGACGGCGCTGCCGGTGTCGGCACCCGAACGCAGCCGGGCCCACAGATCTCGTATGCCGGCGCGCAACGGTACGTTGAGCCCTTCCCCTTCCGCATAGCGGTAGAGCACGCCGAGCGGATCGCGCCGTCCGGTGACGGTGTCGACGTAGGCGTACTCGCCCACGGGTTGCTGGGTGCGGCCGCTGTCCGCCATCAGGCGCAACAGCTCGGGTTCTCGGGTGCCGGTGCCGATCCTCCGGTAGGTCTTGTGGGCGTGCGCTGTGCCGCCCAGGTCGAGAAGCGACACCGCGTTGGAGCACCAGCCCGGGTCGAACGGCAGCCGGTCGCGGTACGGCGCGGGTCGGCCACGGAACTCGACGACATTGCCGCGGCGGGTAGGCAGCCGCAGGCCCTCGCGAAGCGCGGTGACCACCTGCCGGTCGAATGCGGCGGTGTCGACGGCACTGCGGCCGGGGTCGGCGTCGAGGACAGGGACGAACCAGCGAGCGCTCCCGGGGCCGGGCCGGCCGGTGCCGACGATGAGCAGCCGGACATCGCCGAGGACGGCTTCGTCGAGGAGGTGGAAGCGCCCGGTGCCGCGTCCGGCCTCGTCCATCCAGGGGGCGGCCCGCAGCAGTTCGACCGTGCCGGGCGGGGGGCTGCCGAGCAGCAAGGTGTCCAAGATTCAGCTCCCGGTCATCTCGTAGCGGTCGACGCCCCGGTGCCAGACGAGCAGGGCGAGCGTGACCGATGCCGCGGTCACCACGAACAGCCACGGCAGCATGTGGGTACTCCCGAAGACCAGGTAGGTCGTGGGGACGTAGGCGGTGAAGGCGTACGGCAGCAGCCAGGTGAGCAGCCACTGCAGGGAGGGGTGGTAGAGGTCCAGGGGATAGCCGGAGAACTCACCGAGCTGGTTGGCCGCGTAGAGGGCGGGGAAGCTGTTGGTGGTCCAGAACGCCAGTGACGCGAACAGCGTCTTGATCGAGGCGAGGATCAGCGTGCCGCACAGCACCAGCAACGGCGCGAGGAGCAGCTGGCCGGTGCTCGGGCCGTGTTCCAGGTGTGCGGCGGCGTACCAGGTCAGGGCGGCGCCGGTGAGCAGTTCCCCGAAGCCGTCCGGGTAGAGGAAACGCTCGGACAGCAGCGAGAACAGCGGATGCACGGGCCGGATGAGATAGCGGTAGAACTCGCCGTTCTGCACCAGCTTGCGGGCCAGGATCCACAGCTGGTCGGTGAACATGCGGTCCAGTCCACGCGGCATCAGGGAGAAGCCCAGCAGGAACAGCACCTGGTGGTATTGCCAGCCCGCGATCACGGGGACCTGCCGGAAGACGGTTCCGATCACGGTGATCTGGCAGATCACCCGCAGCAGCAGTCCGCCCGCGCCGAGCAGGAAGTCCATGCGGTACTCGGTCAGCCGGTGCACGCTGACGGCGCTCAGCTGCCAGGTGAGCCGGGTGTAGCGGGTCAGCGTGGACAGCGCCCCGGTGCGCGGACTCCGGGAAGCGAGCGGGGCCTGTACGGGAACCGCCGGGCCGCGGGAAGGGGGTGTGGTGCCGGACCGTGTCATCCGCCGAGCACCTCCACCCGGCGAACGGCCCTGTTCCAGGCGAGCGCGGCCAGTGCGCTGAGCACCACGGCCCACAGGATCTGGACGGCCAGAATCCCGACGGCGTCGAGCGGGCTGTCGTAGCGACCGAGCAGCAGCCGCAGCGGGCTGTCGACCATGCCCTGGAAGGGCAGGACACGGGCGAGCGCGGCGAGCGGCCCGGGGAGCAGGGCCAGCGGCACGACCTGCCCCGCGAAGAACGCCACGACGCTGTCCTTCACAATCCGGACGCCCCAGGTGTTGGTGGTGACGAATCCGGCGAGCCCGACCACCAGGTTCACTGCGAACCCGATGACCAGGGACAGCGCAGCCGAGCAGCCGAACATCACGGCTTCGATCCAGCTCGGCTTGGCGAGCGGCATCAGCAGCGCGTACGCCAGGACGACGGGCACGGCGACCAGGGTGGCGTTGGTGAGCGAGACCGGCAGCCCCGCCGCGAACCGCGTGAGCGGGTAGCTGACCGGGCGCAGCAGGGACACGGCGATGTCCCCGCGCTGCACTTCTCCGGAGACCTCCTCGTCGACGCGGTTGGCCTGCATCAGGCCGAGCACCTGGGCCAGCAGCACATAGGTGGTGAGCTGGGGCAGGTCGTAGCCACCAGGCAGGCCGCCGGCGCTCCCCGCGTAGACGGCCCGCCACAGGAAGACCTGGACTCCCGCCAGGCTCGCTGCGGTGAGAGCGCTGATCAGGAACATGGAGCGGTACTGGAGCAGGCCCTGCAGGGAGGCCGTGGCGAACGGCGTGTAGCGGCGCGTGGAGAAGGGGACCGTCATGCCACGGTCTCCGGCCTCTTGGCGGGCTGCCCGGTGTAGATGCGGCGCAGCACCATCTCCAGGTCGGGTTCGGGGGCCACGCAGTCCACGACGTCGAAACGCTCCAGGAGAAAGCCCATGACCTGGCGGGCCGACCAGCGGGCGACCGGGTACTCGATGCGGATCCGCCCGCCGTGCACGACCCGGGCCGAGGCGCCCGCGAGATGCGTCTCGATCAGCGCGACCGCCGCGTCGGGACCGGTGCCGGTTTCGCGGTGCTCGAAGACCACGGCGCGGGTGTCGGCGGTGGCCCGCAACTCTTCCATACTGCCGCGGTGCACCACCTCGCCCTCGTTGACGACGAGCACCCGGTCGCAGATGGCGCTGATGTCCCCGATGTCGTGGCTGGTGAGCAGCACGGTGGTGCCGAGTTCGGCGTTGATGTGGTTGATGAGTTCGCGCACGGCCTCCTTCAGCACGAGGTCGAGGCCGACCGTGGGCTCGTCGAGGAAGATCACCTTGGGGTCGTGCACCAGGCAGGCCGCGACTTCGGCGCGCATCCGCTGGCCCAGGCTCAGCTGCCGTACCGGGGTGTTGCCCAGGGCTTCGAGGTCGAGCAGGTCGCGGTAGAGGGCCATGTTGCGCCGGTAGACGGCGTCGGGGATGTCGTGGATGCGGCGCAGGATCCGGAAGGAGTCGAGCACCGGCAGGTCCCACCACAGCTGGCTGCGCTGCCCGAACACGACCCCGATGTTGGCGGCGTTGCGCCGTCGTTCCCGATACGGCTCCAGGCCCGCGACCAGGGCACGGCCCGAGGTGGGGGTCATGATCCCGGTGAGCATCTTGACGGTGGTGGACTTCCCGGCGCCGTTGGCGCCGATGTAGGCGGCCTTGACCCCGGCCGGGATCTCGAAGCAGACGTCGGAGACCGCTCGCACCAGCCGGTACTCGCGGCTGAACAGCGTGCTCAGGCTGCCCAGCAGTCCCGGCCGACGTTCGGTGACCCTGAATTCCTTGACAAGGTTTTCCGCGACGATCACCGCTGCGCTCCCGTGACGTGTTCCAGGGCGCGGCCGAGAAGGGCGACGCCTTCCGACAGCAAGGTGCGGTCGATGGTGAACGGAGGGGCGAGCCGAATGATGTGGCCGCCGATGGAGGTGCGCAGGCCGAGGTCGAGTGCCGCCAGATAGACGGCGCGGGCCACATCGGGCGCGGGTTCCCGGGAGTCGCGGTCGCGCACGAACTCCAGCCCGTACAGCAGGCCTATGCCGCGTACGTCGCCCAGCACCTCGAACTTCTCCTGCAGTTCGGCGAGGCGCTCGTCCAGCAGCGCGCCCAGGGCGTCGACGCGCTCGATGAGCGTGTCACGCCGTACGATGGTCAGGGTGGCCTTGGCCGCCGCGATGCTGAGCGGGTTGCCCGCGTAGGTGGAGGCGCTGGACCCGGCGCGGGCCGCGTGCGGGTGGCGTAGCACGCCGGAGCGTCCGGCCAGCACGGCGAACGGAAAGCCCGAGGCCATGCCCTTGGAGAGGGTCACCAGATCCGGCTCGATGCCGAAGCGCTCGCTGGCCAGGAAGGTGCCGGTTCGGCCGCCGCCGGTGAGGACCTCGTCGGCCACCAGGAGCACGCCGTTCTCGCGGCAGCTGTCGGCAATCTGCTCCCAGTAGCCGGGCGGTGGCACGATGACCCCGGCGGCGCCGAGCACCGGTTCGAAGACGAGTGCGGACACATTGGCCTTCTCGGCAATGTGCCGGCGGACCAGGGCGGCGCAGCGCACCCCGCAAGACGGGTATTCGAGTTCGAGCGGGCAGCGGTAGCAGTAGGGCGCGTAGCCGAGCACGCTGTTGCCGGCGAAGGCCTGGTTGCCGATGTCCCAGTGGACGAGCATCCGGGCGCCCAGGGTCTTGCCATGAAAGCCGTGGCGCAGGGCACCGATACGGTTGCGGCCGGGCTCGGCGACGGCCTGGACAGCCCGCAGCGCCGCCTCGACGACCTCCGCGCCGGTGGAGAAGAACGCGTAGGTGTCCAGCTGCTCCGGCAGCAGGTCGGCGAGCAGGTCGCACAGAGCGGCGCGGTCGGCGGTGGCGAAGTCGTGCACGTTCCACAGCCGCCCGGCCTGTTCGGTGAGCGCGGCCACGACCTCGGGATGGCAGTGGCCGAGCGACTGGGTGAGGGTACCCGCCGCCAGGTCGATGTACTGATTGCCGTCGAGGTCCGTGAGGACGGCGCCTTTCCCCTCCACGAAGACCCGACGGCCCAGCGCGGACTCCTCCGAGGCGCCGGGAGCCAGCCGGCCGGCCTCTTGGGCCAGCAGCTCCCGTTGGCGCGGGCCGGTCATCGGCCGTCACCCAGCGGGCCGACCTCGAAGACCAGCAGTCGCAGCAGGCCCTCGGAGTCATTGGTGAGCCCGTGCTCGCCGTAGGGGCGGTTGGGAATCACGTCCCCCTCCCGCACCTCGAACACCTCGCCGTCCAGGGTCATCCGGCCTCGCCCGGCAAGGATCACGTACGTCTCCCGGTCGTCGGCGTGGCGATGCCGGCCGATGGAGGTGCCGGGCGGTAGCTCGACCAGGTCCACGAAGGCGATCGGTGCCGGGGTGTCCTCCCTGTGGTACGCCCGGTGGACGAGGATCGTGCCCTCACCGCCGTGGTCGCTGGAAACCTGCCGCAGCAGCCCGTTGTACAGATTGCTCACCCGGGTGCGGGCGGAGCCGGGAGAGGAGGTGTCACGGTCGAGGTGCGTCGGTGCCGGCTCCGGGTGGACAGGATTCATCGGGGTTCGGCTCCCATCGGCGTGCGGGTCTGGGGATGGCGAGGCCAGCCGCGCGCCATGCGGCGTGGCCGCGGGGCAAAGGGCGTGCGGCGTGGGGCGTCAGGCACGGACGGAGAACCGCGTGCTGGGGGCGGGCGGGCAGAATGTACGAGCGCGGTGTGGGGGGCCAGGCCCGCATCGGGCCGGTCCGGCACGAGCCGGCAGAACGGTCGTGGCTAGCGGGCCGCCAGGAGTGGATCGGGCAACAGCGCGGCGCGGTCCGCGAGTCGCCGCAGCGCCTCCTCCAGGGCCGCGGGCGGGATGTCGTCGAGGTCGTTCACGAAGACTGCCGATCCGATGCCGTTGGGCACGACGAGGTACAGCTGGCGTCCGCGGCGCTCCCAGGAGGCCTTGAGGGCCCGGTGCATCAGTTCCGGGGTGCAGGTGGCGGTGTCGTGGACAGGCAGGTTCAGAGCGACGAGCAAGCGGATGATGCGCTCGCAGCCGGCCTCCTCGATCAGGCCGAGAACACAAGCGAGTTGACTGGACAGGGCCATGTCGATCGCCACGGACTCGCCGTGTGCGATCCGGTATCCGCTGGCCGTCTCTATCAACGGGCCGAAGGTGTGCCCGAAGTCGACCAGTCGGGCCAGGTCGCGCTCGCGGAGGTTGGGGCAGAGTTCCTCCATCATCAGGGCCATGGAGGTGCGCAGCACATAATCCTCGACACCTCGCTTCCCGAGCCCGGCCTTCGACAGCCAGGACGGAGCCTCGTACGACCGCTGGAAGATCTCCGGGCACTCCTCCAGCACCCGGAAGAGTGCGGCGTCCTTGATGATGGCCATCTTCGCTATCTCACCGAGTCCGCAGCGTATGTGACGCTCCGACAGCGTTCTGAGAAAGCTCGGGTCGTTCAGGGAGGCGTGTGCCGGGTGGTAGGCGCCCAGCATGTTCTTGGTACCCAGGGCATTCACGCCCGTCTTGACCCCGACGCCCACGTCGACCTGGCCGACGAGCGTGGTGTTGACCTTGATGTAGTCGACGCCCCGGCAGTACATGGCCGCGGCGAAGCCCACCAGATCGCAGGTGACGCCGCCTCCTACGGCCAGCATCACACCGCGCCGATCGAGCCCTGCCAGCTTGGCGTGGGCGCAGATCTTCTCGACCGAGTCCATGGTCTTGCTGTCCTCGCCGCCCTCCAGGACCACCACGCTCCAACTGTCCGGGACGAGCCGGGCGGCCAGATAGGCACGTAGCCGCGGCCCGTACAGCCGATCGACGGTCGGCCCGACGAAGGCGACGACCCGACGGTCCGCGCAGTACTCCGCCAGCAACGGGTTCCCGGGGGCGAGGACGTCGCTGGTCAGGTCGACACGGTACGACGTTCCTCCCGGCGCGTGGAGCGAGAAGCCACTGTCGTCCCCTATGACCCCGGGCTCGACGACGGATGCCTGCACCGTCACGACACTCCTTGGATAGGCCGGTTGGGCAACCGGGCTGGCCGTCAGTTGTGATCAACGGGCTGAGTTAAACAGTGCGGGGCGGGATGCTGCAAGAGAGTCGGGTTTACTGAATCTCCTTGCAAGCATCCGTCTCAGCATGCCCCGGACCAGCGTCTCCGCCTTGAAAGAACCTGACAGGGCCGGGCCGGACCGCCCCCTGTCAGGCACCTCGCTCCTGTGCCGACGCGGCTTCGGGCGTCGGACAGCGGGCCGAGGTGGACCCGCGCACGATGAGCTCCGGCATGAGCAGGAACCCATCGTTGTGCGTCCCGTTGGTCCCGCCGTCCGAGAGCAGTGTGGCCACGGCAGCCATGGCGATCGCCCCGACCGGTTGGCGCACCGCGGTGAGCGGCGGCTTGATGAACTCCATGAACTGCGAGTCGGTGAACGTGACCACCGAGACGTGCTCGGGCACCGAGAGTCCGCGCTCGCGCAGTGCCTGCATGATGCCGAGGGCCGTCAGGTCGCTGTCGCACAGAACTCCTGTGCAGCCGTCTTCCAGGAGCGTACCCACCATCACCCGGCCGCCCGCCACTGTGGGCAGCGTGTGATAGACGCGATGCGCTTCTGCCACCGCGTCAGGACTGCGTACCTCTTCCAACGCGTCGAGGAATCCGTCGATACTGCTGGCGGGCGAGAGGGGATGCCGGCTGTTTCCGACGACCATCCCGATGCGGACGTGCCCGAGTTCGTTGAGATGCCGGGTAGCCATCCGCACGGCCGCACGATTGTCGACGGAGATGGAGGGAGCGTTGCCCAACGTGTCCTGGCCGTTGACGAACACGTAGGGAAGTCCCTGTCCCTTCAGCTCGGCGAGGGTGTCCTCGGAGAACACAGTGGTGTCGGGCCAGCCGGACACGAACACCGCGCCTGCCGCGCCGTGCTCAATGAGCAGGTCGAACGACTCGTGCGCCAAGGCAGCGTCGGACGGCTGGACGTAAACGGCTGGCACATAGCCGTACCGGCGGACCGCCTGTTCGAGCTCCTGGACCAGAGCGGCGACGACCGGCATGCTCGTCAGCTCCGTGGTGACGAGCGCGATGATCCGCGACGTATCGCGCACCGAGCGATCGGTTTCCGCTCCTGCCTCATGCAGTGCGTCGAGCACGGCCTGCCGCATCTTGTGGGAGACACCTTGCCTGTCGTTGAGAACGCGGGACACGCTCGCTTCGCTCACCCCCGCCTTCCTCGCTATGTCCGCCAGCCGCACCCGAGCCATCGACTCCACTCCCACGCTCAGTAACCACCGCAGTACATCCTGGCCAAAGGCTTGTTCGTTTGGAAGTGTTCGCCTAAGTGGCCACCGCCCCACGCTCTCACGCCCGTTCGCCGCGCCCCCTGGACGGTGGCCGCCGGCGACGCCGTGTTGCCGCCGCCCGTAGCACACGGTTCCGGTCCGGCATCTTTCAGCAGGAACGCCCCGGTGAAATGGCCCCGCAAGTGCGCTGAAAGGTCGTCCATGGATATTGGAGACCTCGTTGAGCCAATTGCGTCGGCCCCCGTTTCCCGTGACGGCGCCCGGTCTTTCGGAGCAGACATCCATGAAGTGTCTCTACATCACTCAGGAATACGCCCCGCTCTTCTCCGAAGGCGGGCTGGGGCTGTCGAGCGCGGCCCTACCGGCCGCCCTCGACGGTGGTCACGGCACACACCACGATCTGGTTCTGCCCTACTATCCACGCCTGGTGGACCGCCTGGCGCTGCGGACCGAGGAGGTCTGCGTTCTTCCCGAACGCCGGGTGACGGGCATCCGGGCCGGCGCGACAGTCCACCGGCTCCTGGACCACCAGCACAGCGGCGACATCTTCTTGATACGCGCGGACGCCTGGTACGACCGGCCGGGGATGTACCGGGACGAGCAGTACCGCCCCTTCGCGGACGAGGCCGCGCGAGGCGCCTTCTTCGGCTGGTGCGTGGCGGAGTGGGCGGCCGTGGAACAGCGGGGCTACGACCTCGTGCACGGCAACGACTGGCAGTCCGGGGCGGCATTGGCCCACTTTCGCGACCGCTTTCCCGACCTGCCGCAGATCCTGACGATTCACAATGGCCTGTACTCAGGTGACCTGCGAACCGAAGAGCTGGACGCCCTCGGTCTGCCTGCGAGCGCTCTGCGGATGCTGCGGGAGCACGCCGACGGGCGGCCCAGTCTGCTGCTCGCCGCGCTCCTCGCGGCCGACACCGTGGTGACCTGCAGCACGGGCTATGTCGACGACCTGCTCCGGGAGACGAGGGGTACGGCGGTCGGAGCCGCTCTGGAGCGGGCGCGCCCGACCGGCATCGTCTTCGGTGTCGATGCCGGGCTGTGGGATCCGGCCGCCGCCGACCGGCCGACCTATCCCTACGACGCATCGACCGTGCAGTTGGGCAAGCAGCTGAACAAGCAGGAACTGCAGAAGACACTGGAGCTTCACGCGGACGAGCACGTGCCGGTGATCGGAGTGTGCTCGCGGCTCGTGCACGAGAAGGGCAGCGACCTGCTGCTGGAAGCACTGGAGCCGATGCTGCGCGGGCAGACGGCACAGCTCGTGCTCATGGGTCCCGCCGACGGCCACCTCAAGGAGACGCTGGGTGCGCTGCGCGCGGACGTCCCCGAGTTCCTCGCCTATGTGCCGCGGTTCGACCAGGACATCGCCTGGCTCACCTACGCCGGTGCCGACCTCACCGTGATGCCCTCGCGGGTGGAGCCCTGCGGCCTCAACCAGCTTATCGCCTACCGCTACGGCACCCTTCCAGTGGCCAGCCCGGTCGGCGGGCTCCGCGACACCGTGGTCGACGTACGCGTGGATCCGGTCGACGGAAGCGGCTTCCTGATCCCGGAGCACAGCGTCCAGGCCGTGCGCAGCACCGTCGGCGAGGCACTCGCCTGGCTGGAGCGACCCGACGTGCCTGCGGCGGTCCGCACCCGTGTGATGCGCCAGGACTGGTCGTGGGCGAGAACGGCCAGGCAGTACGCGCAGGTCTACGCCCGTCTCGGCGGGCGGGCCGCGTGATGCCGGCCGGGCGGACCACCGTGGTGGCGACGGACCTGGACGGCACTCTGCTGCGCAGCGATCTCACGGTCTCCGCGTACACCCGGACCGTACTGCGGCGCCTGGACGAGACAGGGGTCCGGCACGTCATCGTCACGGGCCGCCCCGCGTCGGGATGCGGTCCCTTGTTCCGGGCTCTCGGGTACCGGGGTCTCGCCGTCTGCGGTCAGGGCGCCCAGGTCTACGACGTCGACCGGGACCTCCTCCTCTCCCACACCGAACTGGACCGGGCCGCCGCGCAGGCGGTCGTGGCCCGGCTGACCCGTCGGGTCGGACACCTGCACCTCGCTGTCGTCACCTCCGGCCCTCTGGGTGAGTTCGTCATAGCACCTGGTTTCAGCCGGGGTGACGAACGCGAGCTGTCGCCCTTCCGCCTCGTGCCCGACGAGGATCTGTGGAGCCGGCCCGTCGACAAGGTTCTCTTGCGCCACGATGTGCTGTCCGACAGCGAACTGGCCGCCGAGGCCCTCGCGCGCTGCGGGCCCGGACTGAGGGTGATGCACGCCGGCCCCGGGATCGTCGAACTCCTCCCGGCGGGCTTCGACAAGGCCACCGGTCTGTCACAGGTCTGCGCGGTGCTCGGCGCCACCCCAACGGACGTCGTCGCGTTCGGGGACATGCCCAACGACGTCCCGATGCTCAAATGGGCTGGTCACGCGGTCGCCATGGCGAACGGCCATCCGGAACTGAAGGCCGTGGCAGATGAGATCGCACCCTCCAACGACGATGACGGAGTTGCCGTCGTACTCGACCGGCTTCTGCACGAGGCGCTGCCGGAGCCCAGCACGACGTCGGCCGCGGGCTGAGTGCCCGGCGCAGACGACGGTGCCGCTCTGCGATGCGCGGAGCGGCAGTGGTCAGCGTGTGCTCAGAGTTCCAGCAGGATCACCGCCGGTCCCGGCCCCGAAGCCACAAGCCGCTCACAGCGACCGCGGCGAGCACGGGGAGGGTGGCGGCGAGTATCGCCGCCCGGTAGCCGCCGGTGAGGCCCGCGAGTCCCGTATCCCGGGTGAAGGTGGCGGCGACGGTGCTCAGGAGCGCAAGGCCCAATGCGCTGCCGACCTTCTGGGCCGTGGTGAGCAGACCGGAGGCGGCGCCGGCGTCGCGTGCGTCGAGCCCACTCGTCCCGCACACGGTGAACGTGACGAAGACGAGCCCTCCCCCGAAGCCGATGAACAGCTCGGGCCCGAGCACCTCGGCCCAATAGGCGGCACCGGACATGCACCCGAGCCACAGCAGACCAGCCGAGAACAGGGACAACCCGCAGATCATCACGGGGCGGACGCCGAAGCGTGAGAGCAGGGATCCCGTGAGCCGTGAGGACACCGTTATCGCGGCGACGATAGGCAGAATGGCCAGCCCCGCCGCCAACGGGTTCAAGCCCAGCACCTGCTGAACGTAGAGGCTGAGGAAGAAGATGACGGGCCCGATGGCCATGTTGATCAGCGCTGCGACAAGGTTCGCTCCGCGGATCTCGGGGATACGCAGGATGCGCAGCGGAAACAGCGGATCGGCACTTCGGTTCTGACGTACCACCACGATCGACAACACCGTCAGGGAAATCAGCACCAGGCCACACGTCCGCACCGAAAGCATGTTCGATGGCTCGGCATCGACGAGGGCGTACACCAAAAGGGCCATTCCAACGCTGACCCCCACGGCGCTGACGAAGTCGACCCGCGCCCGTCCCGAGCCCCCGGTATCCGGGGGCAGGAGCCGCTGCGAGAAGCAGGCCAGTGCCAGCGCCGCGGGGACGTTGACCAGGAATGTCGCCTCCCAGCCCACGAGGTCCGTCAGCAGCCCGCCCAGGAAATACCCCGCCGAGCCGCCGACCGCGGCGACTGCACCCAGCGTGCCCAGGGCCTTGTGGCGTTCTCTGCGTTCCCCGGCCGTGCGATCCGGGAAGAGTCCCACCAGCAAGGACAGTGCCGTGGGCGAGACGACAGCGGCAGCGAGGCCCTGGGCGCCCCGGGCCAGGATGATCACCTCCGGCGAGGAGGCGAGGCCACCCAGCAACGAGGCGAGCGCGAAGCCCACAAGTCCACCCGCGAACACCTTGCGACTGCCGAGTACGTCTCCCAGCCTGCCCCCCAGCAGCAGGAAACCGCCGAAGGTGAGGATGTAGCTGTTGGCCACCCAGGACAGACTGGAGACGGAGAACCCCAGTTGTTCCTTGATGGTCGGCAGGGCCACCTCGATGATCGCGGAGTCCATGTTGAGGAGGAAGTGACTGCTCACCAGAAGCACCAGCGCGGTGGCGCGTCCGGTGCCCGGTGGATCGAGGGTCACGGCGGATTCGTTCGCCCCTTTATCTGTCAGTGACACGCGGTTCCCTCACGACTCGATGATCGGAGCGCGCATGGGACAGCGGCTCCCGACCCGGGCAAGGTACTGACCGACGCGGCGCCTGACACGGGGTGTTCGACTGTCCAACTGCTGCAGTGCAGCAGTTGGACAGTCGAACACCCCGTGTCACAAAGCGCAGGACTCCTTGGGGTGGCTGACGGACAACCAGCCACCGTGTCATGATCTGCGCCGTGAAGTTCTACGTTCTCGGTTCGTTGCGGATCTCCTCCGCTGCATCGCCACCCATAACTCCGGCCGGAACAAGGGACAGAGCATTTCTGGGCGAATTGCTTGCCCACACGGGACACGCGATTTCCGTCGGCCATATCGTTGAGTCGGCATGGCCTGACCGTCCACCGGTCAACCGCGAGAACGCCGTGCACGTCAGGATATCGCGCCTCAGATCCCTTTTCCGGTCCCTGGCCGGCCGGGAAAGCGCCAAGGCCGTGATCACCACAGAGAACGGCGCTTATCGTCTCACCCCTGAGGAAGTGGACGCCGACCGGTTCGAGCGGCTTCTGGCAGCCGGGACCCGTGCCTACGACAAGGGTTTCCCTGATACCGCAGCATCCCTTCTGGACCGTGCGCTGGGGCTCTGGGAGGGTGACGCGTTCGCCGATGTCGCCGCCGGGGACTGTGTCACGGCGGAGGCGAGCAGGCTGGGCGAGCTGCGCCTACTCGCCTTCGAACGGCAGGCGGAAGCGATGCTGGCACTCGGAGCGTGCTCCAACGTGGTGAACACGCTTACTCCCCTGACCGAGCAGTTTCCCCTCCGGGAGACCTTGCACGGCCATCTCATGACCGCGCTCAACGAACTGGGCCGAACGGCCGAGGCCCTCACGGTGTACGCCAGGATGCGCTCGTCCCTCATCAGGGAACTCGGTACGGAACCCGCCCCCGGCCTGCGCGAACTGCACTGGAGCATATTGCAGCAACGCGCCGCCGACGTCGACGCGCCAGCGGTACGAACCACAGCGGCCGTGACCGCGAGAAACTGGACCCCTCCTGCCCAGCTACCGCGCGGGGTAACCGACTTCGTGCCCACGCAGACCGCGGAAGCAATGGCGCACGCGTTGTCGCGCAGCGATCGTACGACCCCCGTCGTGACGGCGATCACGGGTCAGGGCGGAGCCGGGAAGACCACCCTCGCCGTGCATGTCGCCCGGCGTCTGCGTTCCTCCTTCCCCGACGGGCAGCTCTACATGGACCTCAGCGGCAGCGGCCCTCACCCGACAGACCCCGACGAGGCACTCGCCCAGATGCTGCGCTCCATCGGTCACCCGCCATGGGGCCTGCCCCGGGGCACCGAGGCGCGCGCCGCATGCTTCCGCGACCGCCTCGACGGCCGACGTGTCCTCATCGTGCTCGACGACGCCACGGACGAGACGCAGGTGCAGCACCTGCTACCCGGCAACGCCGAGAGCGGGGTCATCGTCACCAGCAGGGCCTGGCTCACCGGCATGCCCTTCGACGTGCGGCTGGAACACAACCGCCTGGAACCACAAGCGGCACGCTCCCTGTTCCGTCAGGTCGTCGGAGCCACCCGCACGGACCGCGAGCCGATGGCCGTACAGGAGGTGACACGCCTGTGCGGCTATCTGCCGCTCGCCCTGCGCCTGGCGGGCGCCAGGCTGGTCGCGCGAGCGCACTGGAGCGTGGGTGACCTGGTCCAGCGCATGACCGCTCACACCGGCCTCCTGGACGAACTCACCCATGGCTCGCTGACCATGCACTCCTGCTTCGAGCCAGCCTATAAGCGCCTGTCCGAGGAAGAACGCCGGCTGTTCCGCATGCTCGGACTGTGCGGGGCTGGAATGTACTCCGGATTCGACGGAGCACAACTGCTCAGCCGATCGGAACTGGAGGCCACCGAGATACTCGAACGGCTCGCAGAGGCGCGGTTACTGAGCGTCACGCGATCCAAAGTGGCAGGCGCCGGCCCACTGTTCGGGCTGCAGCTCCTCACTGGCGCCTATGCCAGGGAACGGGCGGACTCCGAGTCGTCGGACAGCGAGCGCGCGGCAGCGGCACATCTTCGAGGCTGGCGAACGGATCCGTCCGAACTGCTGGAGGTGCCATGGGCGCCCCCGGGGCAGCGGACAACGACTTCGACTTTCCGTTCCGGCGTGAGGTTATGAGTCAGGAGCACCTGATCGCGTAGTGGCCGCCTTGGCGGCGTGCCGCCGCCGTCGTCCCGGCCGCAGGGACATCGACGACATCGGCTGGACCCGGGTCGGTCGACCCAACCATCGTCCAGGTCCACCAGCACGCCGTCGGAGCGCTCAGAAGGGGGCAGGCCGCGACGAGTCGGCCGGCCACGCACTCGGATGCTCCCGCGGCGGCCCGAGCGCCGAAATCCACCTGGCCGTAGACGGCCATGCACGGCTTCTCGCTCAAGCCGTCACAGCGGGCCGGGCCGGTGACGCGCCCTCCTTCGAGACGGCCATGGCCCCGCATCCGAGTGCCGAGAACCGACCCCGGCTGGCCGGACCCGCACCACCATGGCCCTGGCTGACCGCGCCTGCTCATCCCGCGCGACCCGCAGCCACCTGCGCCGCCGGCGGATCCGCGCGGTCATCCCGCAGTCGTCGAAAGATCGGCCGCCGTCTGCGCGGGCCTCCAGGGTGGGCGCCGCCCGGCCTCCATGCGGGTGCCTACAAGCAGCGCGACACCGTCGAGTGGTGCATCAACCTCAAACTACGGCGCGGCCTGGCCACACGAACCGACACGACCTCGCCGCCATCCTCATCTGGGTGCAGTGCTGACCAAGGAGGCCGAATCCAGCTGACGCAACACATCCTGATCCGTCAAAGCAGGATGCGGGCAACCACGAGCGGATGCCGGCGTGACACGCCCGGGCATCACACGACGCTTCGATAGATCTCGGCGACCTGGCGTGCCACCCGGTCCCACGTGAAGTGGGACAGCACTCGGCGTCTGCCGGCCTGGCCCATACGTTCAGCGCTCGCTGAGTCCGTGAGGAGCGCGTTCACCCGGACAGCCAGCTCCTTGGCGAATACGGAGTACTGGTCCACGCCACCGCCACCTGTCGGCGCGGTCTCCAGTGGCACCAGGTAACCGGTCTCAGCGTCCACCACTGCCTCTGGTATGCCCCCGGTCGCCGTCGCGACGACCGGAGTTCCGCAAGCCATGGCTTCAAGGTTGACGATACCCAGTGGCTCGTACAGTGAGGGGCAGACGAAAACCCGAGCGTGACTGAGGAGCTGGATCAAAAATCGTCTCGGAACTGGACCACTGACCCAGTGCACCTCAACCGGGCTGTCTTCCATCGCGGCAACCGCTTCGGCGAACTCCGCACGGTGGGCCGCCGTGTCGGCGGACTGGGCGACCACCACCAGCTGGGTACCCGGGATGAAGTTCCACGCCGCTTGCAGAAGGTGCAGCAGGCCCTTCTGGGGGCTGATGCGCGCCACACAGGCCACAATGGGGCGCTCGACGCTTATTCCCTGTTCCTCAAGAGCGTCCGTTCCGAGGTCGGGCGCGTACTGGCTGGCGTCGACGCCGTTGTGGACAACGGTGACACGCCCGGGGTCCACGTCCGAGTAGACCTCCATGATGTCGCGGGCCATGGCATGCGACACCGCGATGACCCTGTCCGCACGGATAAGGGCCTCGCGCTCCATGAAACAGGAAATCTCGTACCCGCCATCCAATTGCTGAGATTTCCAGGGCCTCAATGGTTCCAAGCTGTGCATCGTGATCACATGCGGTATGCCATGCAGTTGCTGAGCAAATCGCCCGGCCAGGTTGGTGTACCACGTGTGACTGTGCACCAGAGAGGCGCCCGCAACGGCGTGTGACATAGAGGCATTCACGGCGAGTGCCTGGAGGGAGGGATTGGCCGCCGCAAGAACACTCGGCACGTCATGTGCCAGAACCGATGCGTTTCCCTCACCCGGCTCGAAGCAGTGAACCCGCAAGTCAACCAGATCACGCAACCGGTCGGCCAGTGACCCTACATGAACGCCCGCACCTCCGTACACGTGGGGCGGATACTCGCGAGTAAGCAAATCCACACGCATCGACGTCCCCCTCTTGCTCATATCGCCTGACGCGATGTGACGCGTTGGCCTTCGTTCAGCTCCGCCGCGATGCCTTGCCATATCTCGGCGTAGCTCAGCAGAAGTTCTGCGACCTGCTCGCGGCAGTGCGCCGGTACGTTGTCAACAATCCGGCTTCTATGCCGGGTGGCAGCCGCGCAAGAGTCAAACAGCCGCAAAACGAGTCGACCGGTTTCACTGAATCGGAGCGAGGGGTCCTTGCACAAGGCATCAAAAATCGGCACGAGGTCGGCGAACGGCCGAGTTCGACGCCGAGGAACGGCGTCAACGGCAGCTTTCCTGTCCTGCTGGTCTCGACGCACCACCTCCTCCCGCAACCTCACGGGAACCGGGTCGTGTCCCTGTCGCAGACGTTTCCGGACGTCGGCCGCAGTACCCGGAGAAATACCTGCAGCCTTGGCGATTTGACGCAGGGAGGCCTCGGGGTTCGCTTTTATGAGTTCAACCGCCAACTCGCGCCCTTGCACTCGGTTCACGGGCCGTACACGACCGTCGATGCCTACGCGGACCCTGGAATCGGCCTCCGCACCCGTTCGCCGGCGGCGCATCTCGGCCACGTTCCTGGCCGACAGTCCGGTCACCGAGGCGATCACACGGTCAGACCATTCAGGGTGAGAGCCGAGGATACGACTCGCAGCGGTGAGCCGGTCTGCCCGGGAAAGCGGCAGGCCATGATCGGCGTTCGCCGCCACGGACAATACAAAAGCATCCTCCTGTTCACCGTCGAAGAATCTGACCGCGATGTGAGTATGGCCTCGCAATTGTGCGGCTCTGAGACGATGCCCCCCGTCGATCACCCGCATCGTTCCTCGATGCACCATGATGGGCGGGTAGGCGTGCTCACTCTCCGCTAGAGTCCTCACATGCCCGTCGTCTTCTCCCGCCGTACGGGGAGAGTCATCGGCGACAAGTGTCGTGATCGGAACTGTCACCACAGGCGATTGCACCACCGACTGCTGACACCTGGCAATGTAGGCCAGCACATTACATGCAGGATCCCCCGCCAGTCCCGCAGAACTCAACACATCTCCTTCTATCGACTACTGAAGGGCTCAGCTGCAACTACTTGGAAACCGTGCGGAGGCACAGTCATGCACAACCGGGCAAAGTAGCTGCAAAGTAAGGCAGCGGCTGAAGTAACTGTCGAAAAGCGAGCAGATCACTTCTGCCATCGTTGATGCCGACACTAGTTAACATCAACTTCAGACGATCACTTGCATCATTTTCGGCCAGTCGGATCATCGTAAGATCCGGACATTTGGGTGTGTACTCCTCGCGAGTCGACCGGAGGTCTACAACGCGGCCGGGCTGGAGAGCATTGAGGGCCACCGCGCCACCGCTTCGGCACTTCCCTCGCGTGGTTACCGGCCCGGCGCGCGGGCTTCACTCGATGCGCTGGCTTGAACGCGTCGCTCCACTAACCCTGTCGAGACGACTCTTAACCCACTACTTGCCGCGTACACCGAGGTCAGGCCGACTTAGAACTGACAGTCACCCAGAAACCTTCAGATCTCTCAGACAGCAGGATGAGCTTCGCTTACCCGGCACCTTCAGACATCGATATAATTGTAGACACCATTGGGACGAACCCCCGCTTCGGGGCCGGAGAAGACGATGTGGCCTCACACACCGCCTCCCTCATCCAGCAGTAACGGCGGGATCTCCTGAATCGGCTGCTCGCTCAGCCCTGCTTCGCCGACAGAGTGGGGGGCACTCTCTCGCACGGCCGACGCATCCGCAGACAGCCGACAAGAACCGAGTTCCCCCAGTCTTTTGCTGATGTGAGGTTGTAGGCGCGTGCACCGGACGCTGTGCGTGAGCGGTTCATGCTGCCCGCGCCGGAGCAGGAGGCTGCCGGTGCTGGGCGGCCAGGCGGCCAGCGGCGGCTCATGAGCATGGTCATCGACCACAGGATGAGGGTCTCGCTGGTGTCGGTGCGTCGTTCGTAGTCACGGACCAGGCGTCGGTTGCGCAGGAACCAGGCGAAGGAATCGCACCCTGCCCCTACGAACCGTGCCAGTCGGCTCAGTCGCTGGGCCGAGCGGGAGTGATTCGGGCCATGTCAAGAGTGGAACGCTTCCCAGCGACACGCCGGACCGGCACCCTCATCGCGGTGCCTGACTTCAACGTGGCACCACCAGTCACGTAGCCGGACCGCGCTGACCCCGCCACTGTTCGTCAAGGCCGGCAGGACGGCCGGACGCTGCGCAGCTCGGTCCGCAGCACGGGCGTGCCGTCGACAGGCACCGGGTCCTGCGCGGTCGGCTCGATACCGCCGGCTGCGATCTTGTCGAGCGTCTCCAGACCGGTGGCGCCGACCGTGCCGAACACCGTGTAGTTCGGTCGCAGCGCGGAGTCGCCGTAGACGACGAAGAACTGCGAACCGTTCGTGTCCGGCCCAGCGTTGGCCATCGCCAGCAGGCCGCGCCCATAGAGGCGACGCACGCCGGTCGGATCGCTCGGTGCCGGCGGGAGGTCCACCGGCAGCTCGTCCTTGTACTTGTACCCCGGCCCACCCTCGCCCGTGCCGGTCGGATCGCCGCACTGCAGGACCTTCAGCGTCGGATACGCCGTCAGCCGATGGCACACCGTACGGTCGTAGAAGCGGTGCTGCGCCAGATGCACGAAACTCTGAACCGTGCACGGCGCCTTCGCCCGATCGAGGTGCAGCGGGAGCGGGCCCTGGCTGGTCGGGACAGCCATGTCGACCGCGCCGTGACCGGGGGTGTGCCGCGGGTCGGGCGGCAGGGGAACCGGACGAGCCGCCGGCTCGTCCGGGGTCTGGGTGTACCGGCAGGGGCCATGCGTGGTTCGCGGCGGGGCGTCGGAAGCGGAGGCGGTACTGCCCCCGGACGTGACCAACGCCAATGCCGCCAACGCGGTCATGAGTGCTCGGTTCATCCTGCACACCCTCCCGAAGATCGCCAGTTTCGGAGCGCTCGCAGTCTAGGGCCGCGCCCGGAGGGGCGGGAACCCGCTCTCCGAGCCACATCCGCTGTTGCTCAGGTCGTTCGCGTTCCCTGGCGGGAAGAGCGCTCCGATGTCGCGCCGGTGGACCGGCAGCAGACAGGCGCCGAACCCGCCGGAACTCGCCGGGCCGACCACGGCCAGCAGGATCGGGACGAGCATGGTGCCCGCTTTCCCCGCCACTGCCTGGATCGCCGCGGCCGCCAGCGTCACCGCCGAGGTGATCAGCCGGAAGCCCGGCAACAGGGGCCAGAACTGGCTGCCGGAGCGCGCGCCGCCGCGCGCCTTCTCATCGGCCGGTGCCCCGGCATCAGCCACCGGCCCTCACATCCCCGCACCTCCAAAGCGGTACGTCCCGTCAACGGCCTCGCGCGGCTGGACCGGGACAGCACCGGTTGCCACCCCACCACGCGCCGCCCGAGGCGGTATCACCACAGACCCAGAAGGGGTGTCGGCCGCCCATCCGGGTTGCGGCGTCGTTGCCGCCGTTGCCGCCCGGGAGTGCGCGTGGTCATCGACACGAGCCGGACATCGACATCATCAGTGACACGTCGGTGTCTCCCGCCGCGGGGCCGGCGTAGCCCGACGGTGTGACGTGCCCGGCCGAAGTGCGGCCGGGCTGCGTGCCGGTCCGTCTCACCCGCGGCGCAGGGTGCTTTCGTCGGGGGGCCGGGTATCCGACCGCTCCTGGTCCGTCCTGGCGGGCCGGCCGACGTCCAGCCTTTCTCGTGCGCGTCGTTCCGGATGCTGAGGGCGCCGTCCGAAACGCACAGGGAGAGATCGTGGTGGCAGCGAAAGTCGAGAACCGCGGGACGATGACCGCGCAGCTTCTCAGGGGCCAGAAGGCGCTGGTGACCGGTGCCAACTCGGGGATCGGCCTGGCGACCGCACTCGCCCTGGGCCGGGCCGGAGCGGACGTCGTGGTGAATTACGTCGTCGGTGCGCACGAGGCAGAGGACGTCGTGAAGGAGATCGAGGGCTTCGGGGTCCGCGCCTATGCCCACGAGGCCGACGTGTCCGACGAGGACCAGGTGACAGCCATGGTCCAGCGGATGGTCGAGGAGTTCGGGACCATCGACATCATGGTGGCCAACGCGGGCCTGCAGCGGGACGCGGCCGTGACGGAGATGACGCTCGCCCAGTGGCAGAAGGTCATCGACGTCAACCTGACCGGTCAGTTTCTGTGCGCGCGGGAGGCAGCCAAAGAGTTCATGCGGCGCGGTGTGGTGGAGGAGGTCTCCCGTTCGGCGGGGAAGATCATCTGCATGAGCTCGGTCCACCAGATCGTCCCCTGGGCGGGGCACGTGAACTACGCCTCCTCCAAGGGCGGGGTGGGCATGCTGATGCAGACCCTCGCCCAGGAGCTGGCCCCGCATCGGATCCGGGTCAACGCGGTCGCGCCGGGCGCCATCCGCACGCCGATCAACCGCGACGCCTGGTCCACCCCCGAAGCCGAGGCGGAACTGCTGCGCCTCATCCCGTACCGCCGCGTGGGCGACCCGGACGACATCGCCAACGCCGTCGTCGCCGTGGCGTCCGACCTGCTCGACTACGTCGTCGGCAGCACCCTCTACGTCGACGGCGGAATGACGCTCTTCCCCGGCTTCGCCACCGGGGGCTGAGCCACGATGCAGGATCACGTCACGCCCCGCCGGGTGGTGATCCTCGGTGGGGGGTTCGCGGGGCTGTTCGCCGCCCGTGCCCTACGGATGTCACCGGTGGCCGTGACCGTGGTCGACCGACGTGCCCACCATCTCTTCCAACCGCTGCTCTATCAATGCGCCTCCGGGATCCTGTCCGAGGGGCAGATCGCGCAACCGCTCCGCGGGGTCCTTCGGCGCCATCACAACGTGAGGTGCGTGCTCGCCGAGGCCACCGACGTGGATGCCGGCGCCCGGCTGGTGCACGCCCGGCGGCCCGGGGGCGAAATCGTTCAGCTGCCCTACGACGAGCTGATCGTCGCGGTGGGCATGCGCCAGTCCTACTTCGGGCACGACGAGTTCAGCGCGCACGCTCCCGGCATGAAGACGCTGGACGACGCGCTGGACATCCGCCGACGGATCTACCGGGCGTTCGAGATGGCCGAGACGGCGGCGAACGACTGGGAACGGCAGCAGTGGCTCACCTTCGCGCTCGTCGGTGGTGGGCCGACCGGTGTGGAACTCGCGGGACAGATCCGGGAGATCGCCGGACACACCCTCGACCGGGAGTTCCAGACGATCGATTCCGCCAAGGCCCGGGTGCTGCTCTTCGAGGGGTCCGACGCGGTGCTGGGTGCTTTCGGCCCTCCGCTGGCCCACCGTGCGGCCCGGACCCTGCAGGGGCTCGGTGTGGAGCTCCACCTCGGCACGATGGTCACCGACATCGACGCGCACGGCCTGACGGTACGAGACCACGACGGCAGGACGACCCGGTTCGGCGCACGCACCGTCCTGTGGACGGCGGGCGTCGAGGCACCGCCGATCGCTGCTGCGCTGGCCCGGGCGACCGGCGCCACGCAGGACCGGGCCGGACGCATCCTCGTCGAACCCGACCTCACCGTCCCCGGCCATCCGGAGATCCGCGTCACCGGCGATGTGATGAGCCTGAACAGGCTGCCCGGCCTGGCCGAGGTCGCCATGCAGTCGGGTGCGTACGCCGGCCGGCGCGTACGCCACGCCGTCGAGGGCAGGACGAAGCAACCGAAGCCCTTCACCTACGTGGATCTTGGCAGCGCCGCCTACATCGCCCGGGGCCGGGCCGTCGTCAAGGCCGGGCCGTTGCATCTGTCGGGCTTCATCGGCTGGCTGGCCTGGCTCTTCATCCACCTGGCCTTCCTCACCGGCTTCCGCAGCAGGCTGGGCGCGGTGCTCAGCTGGTCCGTCGCGTTCGCCACCGGCTCGCGCCGCGAGCGCGCTTTCACCCTGCCCGACACCGACGCGTCGGCCGCCCGGGCACCCGGGGCGAAGCCGCCCCCGCCACCTCCCTGAGGACCGGCCGACCCGTCGCGGGGCGCACCTCCGCATCCTGTCCCTCCTCAGCCCGGCTCTGCAGGGCAGACCATCGAGGCGCACATGCTCAGTACCGCCGCCCTTCTGGCGAGCAACGTCCCGGCCCAACTCCTACCGGCTCGCGAACTGATGGCCTTCACCCTGGCCTCGCACATCCTGCTGGTCCCGTTCGGGGTGGCACTGCCGTTCATCACTTTGCTGATGCACCACCGGGGGCTGCGCCGCGACGATCCCGTCGCCCTCAAGCTCGCCCGGCGCTGGTCGGCGGTGATGGCGGTCCAGTTCGCCATCGGCATCATCACCGGCACCGTGCTGTCCTTCGAGTTCGGACTGCTGTGGCCCGGCATGATGGGCCGCTGGGGCGATGTCTTCGGCCTCGGGTTCGGCGTCGAGGCCTGGGCGTTCTTCCTCGAGGCCGTCCTCATCGCGATCTACCTCTACGGATGGCGCCGCCTCAAGCCCTGGACCCACTTCTGGCTCGCCGTACCGCTGCCGCTGGCCGCCCTGATGGGCGCCTTCGGCATCATCGCGGCCAACTCCTGGATGAACACCCCCCAGGGATTCGGCCTCGATTCCCGGGGCAAGCCGGTCGACGTCGACGTGCGACAGGCGATCTTCACCCCGATCTTCGGCCCGGAGTACTGGCACTTCGTGGTCGCGATGCTCCTGACCGCCGGCTACGTGGTCGCCGGTGTGTACGCGGTCGGCTGGCTGCGCGGGCGCCGTGACCGCTACCACCGGCTCGGATTCACAGTGCCGTTCACGGTGGCCGCGATCCTCACTCCGATTCAGTTCATGCTCGGCGACTCCGCCGCTCGCGCCGTCTTCCACAAGCAGCCGATCAAGTTCGCCGCCACGGAGATCGTCTGGAAGACCGACACCCACGTACCCGAGTACATGTTCGGGCGGCTGAACAGTGACGGGACGATCTCCGGCGGACTCAAGATCCCTCAGCTGGACTCGATCCTCGCCGGCTTCAAGCCCAGCACCCAGGTGACCGGGCTGACATCGGTGCCTGCCTCCGACCGCCCCACCGCCGTCCAGGCCACCATCGCGCACTGGGCCTTCGACATCATGGTCACCATCGGCAGTGTGCTCATCCTGCTCGCACTCTGGTACGCCTGGTCCTGGTGGAGACACCGGGACAACCCGCGCGGCCGCTGGTTCTACCGCTGCGCCGCGCTCGCGGGAGCCGCCTGCCTCGTCACCGTGGAGTGCGGCTGGATCACGACGGAGGTCGGCCGCCAGCCCTGGATCGTCTACGACCACATGCGGGTCTCGGAGGCGGTGACCAGCACGCGCGCCGGATCTCTGTGGGCGATGCTCGGCATCGTCATGGCCGTGTACGTGGCCGTTTTCAGCGCGTTCCTCGCGGTCGTCCTGAAGATGCGCACCCGGTGGCGTATCGCCGACGAGGGCGCGGCGGCCCCGCGCGCCGAACTGCCGCCAGAGACCGACACCCCGTACGGGCCCAGAAGCGAGCCCGAGCCCACGACCACCGGGGCCGCGCCCGACGGCCGGTCCGGCCGCACCTCCGGCGGTGCGTCGTGATGGCCGCGTTCATCGCGTGGGTGCTGGTGGTCGTGATCGCCGCCTACGCGTGCGCCGGGGGCACCGACTACGGCGCGGGCTTCTGGGACCTCATGGCCGGCGGCCCGGAGCGCGGCAAGCGGCCCCGCTGGCTCATCGACCACGCCATGGCGCCGGTCTGGGAGGCCAACAACGTCTGGTTGATCTTCGTCCTCGTCGTCATGTGGACCGGCTTCCCGACGATGTTCCAGGCCGTCTTCTCCGCGATGTGGCTGCCGCTGGCCCTTGCCGCCGTCGGACTGGTGCTCCGCGGCGCTGGGTTCGCCCTGCGCAAGCCGACCCGCCGCCTGGCCCAACAACGGGTCTATGGCGCGATGTTCGCCGTCTCGTCCCTCGTGACGCCGTTCTTCCTCGGAGCAGTGCTCGGCGGCGTCGCCTCCGGCCGGGTCAAGGTCGGCACGACCGCTTCCGCGGACGCCTGGGCCAACGGGACCTCCGTCCTCACGGGACTGCTGGCCATCGCCGCCACCGCGTTCCTCGGAGCGGTCTTCCTCTGCTCCGACGCCGTGCGGTTCGGCGCGGACGACCTCGTCGACTACTTCCGTCTGCGGGCGATGATCGCCTTCGCCGCGGTCGTCGTCCTCGCACTCATCGCCCTGCCCGTCACCCACGACGACGCCCGGTACGTCTGGGACGGCCTCACCGGTGGCCTGGGACTGCTGCTGATCATTCTGGCCGCGGTGGCCGGTCTGGCCACGATGCTGCTTCTGTGGCGCCGGTCCTTCGGCTGGTCCCGCTACACCTCGGTGGCGAGCGTCGCCCTGACCGTCGGCGCCTGGGGCTTCGCGCAGCGGCCCTACGTGCTGCCCACCTCGCTGACGGTGGCCGAGGCGGCCGGGGCCGCTCACACCCTGCGCTGGCTGGTGATCGTCACGGGCATCGCGATCGTGCTGGTCGGTCCGGCGCTCGTGCTGCTCTACCGGCTCGACACCATGGGCGAGCTGGAGGAGCTCACCGACGCCGACACCGGGGCCGCCAGAACGCCTGGGGACAACCTGTAGCGGCGCGGGACCGGTTCGCGCAACGAGGGGACCGGCGGGCGGGTGGCACGTGCACCCGCCGCCGGCTCCGACGCCGTGTGCGACTCCCCGATCAGTTCAGCCGGGCGGCGATGTGGTCGCCGACCCGCAGGGCGTTGGCGATGGCGGTCAGTGACGGGTTCACCGCGCCGATGCTGGGGAAGAAGCTGGTGTCCACGACGTAGAGGTTGTCGAGGTCGTGGGCCTTGCAGTTGACATCGAGGGCCGAACTGCGCGGGTCGTCGCCGAACCGCACGGTGCCGGCCTGGTGCGCGGTGGCGCCGATCGGCATGCCCTTGTGCAGGTAGATGCTGTGATCCAGGAGGTGGTGCTCGTGCATGCCCAGGTGTCCGAGCATCCCCCGCAGCTTGTGCTGGAGGCGCTTGAGCCCGGCGATGTTGTTCTTCTCGTCGAGAGCCAGGTGGATGGCGTCGTCCTTGTCCAGGGTGACCCGGCTTTCGGGCAGGGGGAGGTCCTCCCCGCACAGCCAGAAGTCGACGGCGTGGTGCGCCAGTACCTCGAAAGGCATGTCGGGCATGACGGTACCGGCCCAGCGCGGCGCCTCGCCATGGATCTGGTCGGCGTCGGACTTGCCGAGCATCTGGATGCCGCCGAGCGGATACTCCCAGTCGTCGGCGCCCAGGTACCAGTCGTTCAGCGCCAGGGTCTTCTGGAATCTGGTGGGGTTCGGTTCCTTCGACACCGCCATCAGCGCCAGGTTGTTGTGGCGCATGTAGTGGCGTCCCACCACGTCCGAGCTGTTGGCCAGGCCGCCGGGGTGCTTGTCGTTGGCCGAACGAAGCAGCAGAACGGCGGAGTTGACCGCGCCGGCGGCGACCACCACGATGTCGGCGCCGAACGTCTCGGTCGCTCCGTTCTCCAGCTCGGCGACGACCCTGGTGACGGTGCGTCCGGTCGGGTCGGTCTCCAGCCGCCGCACGTTCGCGCCGGTCACCATCGTGACGTTGTCGTACTCCAGTGCCGGATCCACACAGATCACCTGCGCGTCGGACTTGGCGCTCATCAGGCAGGGGAAGCCGTCGACCCGGTCGCAGCGGATGCAGGCGCTGGCGTGGGTGGCCCGGCCGCGCTCGTCCTGGGCGAGGTTCACGCCGATCGGCAGGTGGAAGGGGTGCAGGCCGATTTTCCCCAGATCGTCGCTGAGCTGCTGGATGCGCGCCTCGTGCTCGACCGGCGGGTAGGCGTACTGCGCGCTGCTGGGCCCTGCGGTGGGGTCCTCACCGTGTCGGCCGTGCACCAGGTAGAGGTGTTCGGCCTGGGCGTAGTACGGCTCGAGGTCCTCGTAGCGCAGCGGCCAGGCCGGAGAGACGCCGTCGTGGTGGCGCAGTTCGCCGAAGTCCTCGGGCCGGAGCCGGAAGAGAGCGGCTCCGTAGAACTTGGTGTTGCCCCCGACGTAGTAATTGACCTCCGGGGGGAACTGGTTGCCATGCTTGTCGTACCAGAACTCCGGGGCACGGTACTTGCCCTTGACGAAGACGGCGGTGGAGTCCCAGTTGTCGCGCTCCCGCGGCAGGTAGCCGCCACGTTCCAGGATCAGGACCCGCTTGCCGGTGGGGGCCAGCCGGTGGGCGAGCGTACCGCCGCCCGCTCCCGTACCGATGACGATGACGTCGTAGTGCTGATCGTCGGCCATGAGAGGGTCCCCGTTCTGGGAGTCGTCGGCTGTCCTGGTCGTAGCGCCCGTCCGGGGGGTCTCCGGGGCCGCGCTGTTCCGTACGGATAATTCGCGCCATCGGGACATTCAGTGCCAGTCAACAAGATATCGGGTGGACCGGGTGGCGGCGACCCGGCGAAGTCGAACAGGCACGCAGTCATCTCACGGCCGGAACGGCGCGCACCGCCCGGACGGCGATGGCCGACGGGGCGGCCACCGCGTCGACGGCCGGACCGGGCTCGTCCGACCGCGGCGGTTCGAGATCGGCGCGTGCCACCACCCGGCGCGAGCCGGCGTCGGTCGCCTCCCGGATCCATCCGGCGGTGGACGGCAGCCGCGGCCGGCGATCCTCGTCGTCGAGCGGGCGACCCGCGGCCGTCCTGGCGCGTTCGCGGCCGGGTGGACGCCGTCCGCCTCCGGGAAGGGCACCATGTGCCGCTGCGCCGGCAGCAGTCCCACGGTGGATGTGCCCGACCCCGAGACACCCATGGCCACCACGACCGTGGGCGCCGGGGTCACAGGACGGCGATCGGGTTGACCGGTGAGCCGGTGGCGTCCGGCAGCCTCAGCGGGGCGATCACGCAGAGGAAGGACCAGCGGCCCTCCGCCTCGCAAACCGGCGCCAGATCCTCGAACTGCAGGTAGTCCAGCAGGTGAAGGCCCATGGCGTGGACCGCGAGGACATGCACGGGGAAGTCGACGCCCTCCGTGGAACTCGGTGCTGTGTCGTTGTTCCCGTCACCGCCGAGCACAGCGACCCGCCGGTTCGCCAGGAACTCCAGCGCGGACGGATGGAGCCCAGCGCGCTCACGTGCCGCGTGCCACGGCCCGAGTTCGGCGCGGCGTCGGCGGTGGCCGACGCGGACGAAGAGGAGGTCGCCCTCTCCCACGCGGAGGCGCTGGGCGGTCTCCGCCGCGGCGAGGTCGTCGGCCGTCACGTGATCACCCGGTTCCAGCCACGGCACGCCACGCAACCGCGGGATGTCCAGCAGCACGCCACGTCCGACGATCCCGTCGCGCGCCGCTTCTACGGAGAGCGTCGTGGCACCGCTCGCCGTGACGCTGTTCGCGGACACGCCGCCGTGCAGTGTGCCGTCGTAGATCACGTGGCAGAGGGCGTCAAGGTGGCTGTCGGCGTCGCCGTGCACGTTCATCGTGAAGCTGTCCATCGCGAAGTGGAGCCCGTTCGAGGTGTCTTCCTGCGGCTGCCCTCTCATCCGGTGCTTCGCGGGCTCGGGATTGTCCGGGCCAGGCAGCGTTTCCACCGGCGCGGCGAGTGTGACCGTCCGGCCGGTTCGCACCTCGCGGGTCGCGGCCAGCACCAGGGCGGGAGTGAGCGCGGCCAGAGCGCCCCGGTCACCCGCGGCCCAGGCGGAGCGCGCGTGCAGGCGCCGGTACAGCACGCCGAACTCGTCCTCGGTCAGCCGTGGCGGTTCTGCCGGACGGGCATGCGTGACCATGGGTCAGCGCCCGTTCTCCGCGTCGAGTGCCTCGTCGAGAGTGGTGGCCGCCATAATGAGCGACAGATGGGTGAACGCCTGAGGGAAGTTGCCCAGTTGCTCCCCGCTCGGACCGACCTCCTCGGCGAAGAGGCCGACGTGGTTGGCGTAGGTCTGCATCTTCTCGAAGGTGTAACGGGCCTGGGACAGGCGCCCCGCCCGGGCCAGCGCGTCGACGTAGAGGAAGGTGCACAGACTGAAGGTGCCCTCCGAGCCGCGCAGCCCGTCCGGCGATGCCGCCGGATCGTAGCGGTAGACGAGGCTGTCGGAGACGAGCTTGCGGTCCATCGCGTCAAGCGTGGACAGCCAGGCCGTGGTCCGCGGAGCGATGAAATCGACCCTGGGCATGAGCAGCAGCGAGGCGTCCAGGACGTCGCCGTCGTAATGCTGGACGAAGGCGCGCTCCCTCTCGCTCCAGCCGCGTTCCATGACCTGATCGAACACGGCGTCCCTCGCCTTGCGCCACCGCTCCACGTCGGCGGGCCGGCGGAAGTGGTCGGCCAGGCGCAGCCCGTGGTCGAAGGCGACCCACGACATCACCCGGCTGTAGGTGAAGTTCTGGCGGCCGCCGCGGGTCTCCCAGATGCCTTCGTCCGGCCGGTCCCAGTTGTCGGCCAACCAGTCCAGCGTCCTGGCGAGCGTCTGCCATCCCTCGAAGCTGGCCTGCTGGGCGATCTCGCGCCCCTGGGACACCGCGTAGAGGGCCTCGCCGTAGATGTCCAGCTGCAGCTGGTCGGCGGCTCCGTTGCCGACGCGGACCGGGGAGGAGCCGCGGTAGCCCTCGAAGTGTTCGAGTGTCTCCTCCGGCAGGTCGGGATCGCCGTCGACCCGGTACATCGTCTGGAGCGGCTCCTCCTCCTTGCCCTCGCGCTCACACAGCCTGTCCACCAGCCAGTGGACGAACGCGGTGGCCTCCTCGACGAAACCGAGGTCCAGCATGGCCCGCACCGACAGCGCGCCGTCGCGTACCCAGGTGAACCGGTAGTCCCAGTTGCGCTCTCCGCCCACCTGCTCGGGCAGGCCCATGGTCGCCGCCGCGATGAGAGCGCCGGTGGGGGCGTAGGTGAGGAGCTTGAGGGTGATGACGGAGCGGTGCACCAGCTCGGGCCAGCGGCCCCGGTAGCGGGACTGGTGCAACCAGGTCTGCCAGAACAGGCTGGTGTCATCGAGCTGTGCGGTGAGCCCTTCGTCGGTGAGGGGTGCGGGTGCCTCGCCGCCGGACGCGCAGACGGTGAACACGGCGCCGCCCGACTCGCCAGCGCTCAGCGTCACCCGGCCGCGCACGTCCTGGCCGTCCCGCTCCAGCGGGAAGGAGGTCTGCAGGTGCGCGTCCATCCCCGGGGACCGGAACAGGCCGGTGTTCCCGTCGAGCTCCAGCTCGTGTTCGGCCCGGCCGTAGTCGAAGCGCGGCCGGCACTCGAGCGTGAAGCCGACGGTCCCCCGCACAGCGCGCACGACGCGGATCAGGGTGTGACGGTCCGTCGCGGTGCGGGTCCGGTCCGCAGGCATGAAGTCGACCACCTCGCCCACTCCGTCCGGCGACATGAACCGGGTCACCAGAATGGCCGTGTCGGGGTAGTAGAGCTGCTTGCAGGTCACGTCGGGGTGCTCGGGGGCCAGCCGCATGTACCCGCCACCGTCGTGGTCGAGCAGCGCCGCGAAGACGCTGGGCGAATCGAAACGGGGAGCGGCGAACCAGTCCACGACACCCTGTGACGAGACGAGCGCGGCGGTCTGCAGGTCGCCCACCAGGCCGTGTTCGGCGATGGGAGGGTAGCGGTCCATGGCTGCTCCGAAGTCCGGGAAGATCCCCCTGCTCCCACTATCGGCCACTCGGATGGCCCCTGCGCGTCGGAAGCGGTCGACGACCGCTCGCCCCACGGCAGCCGGTGAGGACATTCCGCCGGCCGGCACCCGCACTCCTTCGGCGCAACGGCGGCCTGCCGCAGGCCGGCCGCGGCCATGGGCCTTGGCCGGGCGACCGAAGCGACCGGGGACGCCAGAGCCGCTCACCGCACCCGGCTTGCCGCCCACAACCATCGGGCGTTACTGATAGGAGTCGGCCGGTCACAGATTGGCCGGCCCTGCGCTCGGGCACCGTGGCGCCTCGGGGGGTCCGCCGACCGGGCGAGGGAGGTTTGTGCATGGAGATGATCCACGTCCGGCTCGTGAGCCCGCCTGATCTCACCCACCGGGCAGTCGGGTTGCTGAGCGACGAGCGCTATGTCTTCAACCTGGTCGTCCTCGCCGAACTGGCGCACAACCCCGACGGCGACGCGATCGAGTGCGACGTCCTGGCGGGCGCGGCCAACGCCGTGCTGCGCGGTCTGCGCGAGCTGGAACTCGACCGCCACGGATCCATCGTCATCGAGCCGGTCGAGATGGCCTTCTCGGGCACCGCCGCCGATGCCGAGCGGCGGCAACTCGGGGCGCTCGCGCACGCGCCGGTCTGGGAGGAGGTCGAAGCGCGCATTCGCGCCGAGGGCACCTACCTGCCGAGTTTCTACGTCTACCTGGTCATCGCAGGCGTCATCGGGGCGGTGGGCATCATCACCAACTCCCAGATCCTGATCGTCGCGGCGATGGTCGTAGGACCGGAGTACGGCGCCATCACCAGCGTTGCGCTGGGCATCGACCGGGGCAACGGCACCAGGGTCCGGCAGGGCCTGTTCGCCCTGACCGTGGGATTCCTGGTGGCCGTCCTGGTGACCTTCCTGTTCTCGTGGGCGATCCGGGGGCTCGACCTCCAACCCAGGGCGTTCGAGCTGGGCATCAGGCCGGTCTCCACGCTGATCGACGCCCCCGACGTCTTCTCCGTCGTCGTCGCGGTACTGGCCGGCATCGTCGGGATCATGTCCCTGACCCAGGCCAGGACGAGCGCGCTGCTCGGCGTCTTCATCTCGGTCACCACCATCCCGGCCGCCGCCGACATCGGCGTCTCCTGCGCGTTCTCCAGCTGGAGCGAGGCGCGCGGATCCCTGGTCCAGCTCCTGCTCAACATCGTGCTGCTGATCGCGGTGGGCGTGCTGATGATCAGATTCCAACGGGCTGTCTGGCGGCGCATCGGCCGTCGCAGCGGGCGCACGGGCAGCGGTTGACGCCGCCGTCCCCGTCCGGGAGAAGGCACGAGCGCCCGTGCGTCGGCCACCGCCTTCCCCTGCCTGTCGTCCCAGCAGGCGAACCTGCCCGGCGATTCCGCCGGTGGGAACGTGTCGCACTTGACCGGGCCGGAGGGGGGCCGCACGCTCCCGACGAGGAGGCCGAAACCACAGGCCACCAGGACGCCGCGTCCGAGGACGCCGGCCGGGCGGACCGAGGAGGCCACGCGTGCAGGAGAGCCGCACCGGACGGCAATGCACCCTCCGCCACGGTAGGCACCGTGCCGTCGTCGTCGAGCTGGGCGCGGCCCTTCGCTCGTACACGGCCGGGGAACGCACCGTCGTCGACGGGTTCGCCGAACAGGACCGGATCACGGGCGGGCGCGGCCAGATCCTGGTGCCCTGGCCCAACCGGATCCGCGACGGCCGCTACCCCTGGGCAGGGCAGAACCTGCAGCTGCCGCTCACCGAGCCGGCCGGCGGCAACGCCATCCACGGGCTGCTCCGATGGGTCGCCTGGCGGATCGTGGAGGAGAGCGACAGCCGGGCCGTCCTGGAGGTTCCGCTGTGGCCGCAGCCGGGATATCCGTTCCACCTCCACGTCCGCGCCGAGTACGCCCTCGGCGGGAGCGGGCTCGAAGTCGCCGTTACCGCGCGCAACCTCGACGTGACCGCCGCACCCTACGGCTTCGGCCAGCATCCCTACGTCACCTCGGGCACCGCTGCCGTCGACCAGGCGGTGCTGACCGTCCCCGCACGGACATGGCTGCGCACCGACGAGCGCGGCCTGCCGGTGGCCGCCGAGCCGGTCGCCGGGACCGAGTACGACCTGCGAACTCCACGAACCGTCGGCGCTCTCCAGCTGGACACTCCCTTCAGCGACCTCGACCGGGGCGCGGACGGTCGGGCCGTGGTGCGCCTGGCCCACCCGTCGGGGGCGTTCGGCACGGACGTGTGGCTCGGTGAAGGCGCCGACTACGTGCAGCTCTACACCGGCGACACCCTTCCGCCAGGGGAGCGCCGGCGCGCCGTCGCCATTGAGCCGATGACCTGCCCGCCGGACGCCTTCCGCAGCGGCACGGGGCTCGTCAGCCTCGGTCCCGGCGAGCAGCACACCGTCCGCTGGGGGATCACGCCGTGGGGAGAGTGACAGCGCCGTCACCGTCCCCGACGTTCACGCGGCACTCGGCGGAGGCCTGACCCGCCCGGCCGTGCAGCCGGCCGACAAGAGCACCGGCTCGTCCCGCCACCACACCTCGAAGGACCGCTTGTGACGACGAACCAGGTGCTCATCGGTGTGGGCCTGATCGTGGTCCTGGCCGTCGGATCGCAGCTCCTGGCCGGTCGCCTGCGCGTCCCCGCCCTCATCGTCCTGCTGCCGGTCGGCTTCGCCGCCGGCGCGCTGATCGACGACGTCGACCCCGAGCGGCTGCTGGGGGTGGCGTTCTCACCGCTGGTGTCGCTGGCCGTCGCCGTGATCCTCTACGACGCCGGCCTCGGACTGGACATGGCGAAGCTGAAGGGCCACACCCGACGCGTCGTCGTCCGGCTGATCTGGATCGGTGTCCTGATCACCGGGCTGCTCGGCACGCTCCTCGCCGCGCCGCTGCTGGGCATGTCCGGGCGGGCGGCCGTCATGACCGGCGCGATCCTCGTGGTCTCGGGGCCGACGGTGGTCGGACCGCTGCTCGGCTTCGTGCGACCCAAGGACCGACTCCAGCACATCCTGATCTGGGAAGGCTCCCTCATCGACCCGGTCGGCGGCGTCCTGGGGGCCTTGGTCTTCCACGCGGTCGTCGCGAGCTCGGGCCACCACCTCGGCAGTGGGACGGCGCAGTTCCTGGCCAGCGTAGGAGTAGGAGCGGCCGGAGGGGCCTTCGGAGCTGCCCTGCTGTGGGTGCTGTTCCGGGTGCTGCGGCCCGGCGAGGTCCTCGGCACCACGGCGCAGCTTGCCGCGGTCATCGGTGTGGCGGCGCTCTGCGACGTCCTGCGCGACGACACGGGACTCATCGCGGCCGTGGTGATGGGCCTGGCCCTGGCCAACCTTCCCATCACGGACGTACCCGCGCGTCGGCCGTTCTTCGAGACCCTGGTCAGCCTGATCCTCGGCCTGCTCTTCATCTCGATCTCGGCCACTGTCACCCCGCACTCGCTGCGCCACGTCTGGCTGCCCGCGCTCGGGCTCGCCGCCTTTCTGGTACTGGTCGTCAGGCCGCTGGTCGCGGTCGTGTCCACCCTCGGCACCGACCTGACACGCGGCGAGCGGGGCTTCATCGGCTGGATGGCACCGCGCGGCATCGTCGCGGCCGCCACCGCTTCGACGTTCGCGGCCGACCTGGTGGCCAAGGGGATCGGCGGTGCGTCGAAGATCCTTCCGGCCACCTTCGTGGTCATCGTCGCGACCGTGACGCTCTACGGCCTGACCGCCGCGCTCGTCGCCCGGCGCCTGGGCGTCGTGCGCCCGTCCCGCTCACGGCCCCTGCTGGTCGGCGGCGACCCCTGGGTGGTCGACCTGGGCGTGGTCCTGAAGTCAGCCGGCCTTGAGGTGCTGATGTGGGCAGGTGAGGAAGAACAGCGCGAACGTGTCCGGCAGGCCGGGATCGAACTCGCGCCCGGTGAGCTGCTGGGCGCCGCCACGGGTGGGGCCGCCGAGCTGGAGGGCATCACGGCGGTGTACTTCCTCACCGCCGAGGACGACTTCAACGCACTGGCGGCGGTCCTTCTGCGAGGCAGCGTGGAGGGTGCGGTCCACCGCCTCAACGCACCGGCCGACAGCCACGGCGTGGTGGCGCCGTTCATCGGCGGCGAGGTTCTGTTCGGCCCGGATCTGACCTGGCCGGCCATCGCCCGCAGGTACGCGGAGGGGGCAGCCGTTCTCGGGCAGCCCGCCCGGGACGCTCTACCGCCGAGCAGCGATCTGCTGTTCCTCGTGCGCCGGGACGGCCGCCTCGATCCGGTCACTGGAGGCAGTGCACCACTGCCCCGGCCGGGGGACACGGTCGTCCTGCTGGCCCCGGGCGCACGGGGTACCGAGAGCCCTCGTGAGTGATGAAGAGAATGCTGCGACAGCGGCGAACCACGCGCAGGCGAGGCACCCCGCCGGGGCTGGGCGCCGCCACGGGATCAGGCGGTCGGCAACCGACCCCGACAACTACGCACGCGCCCGCGACGGGTTGCTCCCCGTCCTGCGCGGCCACAAGATCTTCAAGGCTTCCTTGAGCCTGATGCGGGCACTGGAGCACGTCTCAGTCGACGGGGAGACGAACGCGGCCGACGATCGGAACTCCTGGTCGGTCGATATGGGCCGGCAGCTGACAGGGCAGGGCGGCTGTCAGCACTTGCGGGCATGGGTGAGGCCACATGCTCGGCAATTGCTACGGAATTGCCGGAGAATTCGGCCAGTTGTTATGTCGTACGCGTCAATGAGGTTCGTCGGCTGCGGCTTCGCGTCGCGGGGATTCTTCGGCACCACACCGGGCGACTGCCGGTCAGGGAGCCTGCGTTAAGGTTGGCCGGTCTGCCGCCTCGCCCCGACGAACGGTGCCTCATGCTCAACAGGATCGTGCGATACCTCGCTTGCCCTCACTGCGGCGCCTCGCTGGCGATGGGCGACCGTGCACTTTCCTGCCCCTCCAGACACTCCTTTGACATCGCAAAGCAGGGCTATGTGAATCTGCTTCCCGGGGCGACCAAGCTGCGCGCGGACACAAAAGAAATGGTGGAGGCCCGTGACGCATTCCTGTCGGCGGGACACTACGCCCCCGTGATGGATGCGCTGGTCGATCTGGCGCGGCGGACGGCTGATCCGGCCGTGCCCGGCTGTGTCGCCGACATCGGTGGTGGAACGGGGCACTACCACGCCAAGGTCATGAACGCGTTCCCCGATGCCGAAGGCCTGCTGCTGGACATTTCCAAATACGCCGTACGACGTGCCGCCAAGGCCCATCCGCGGATCGCGGCCGCCGTTACCGACGCCTGGCAGACGCTTCCGTTGCAGAACGGCGCCGCTGCCATGGTGATCAACACGTTCGCTCCCCGCAACGGTCCTGAACTGCATCGGATCCTCCATCCCCGTGGCGTCCTCCTCGTCGTCACTCCCCTGCCTGACCACCTGCAGGAACTGATCGGCGCCCTCGGCCTCATGCACGTGGACCAGGCCAAGGATTCGCGTCTCGCGGAGCAGCTCGCCCCGCACTTCTCGGCCGTCGCCACGGAGCGGCTGACCCGGACCATGGCGCTCGACCATCAGGCTCTGGCCGATCTGGTCGGTATGGGGCCCAATGCCTGGCACAGTCATGCGCAGGAGGACTACGAGACGATCCAGCGGTTGCCGACGCCGGCCCAGGTCACGCTTTCCGTGCGGCTCTCCGCCTACCGGTTGTCGGCGTAGCGGCCCGGGTCCGCGGACCGTCGGCCGGCCGGCGGGGGCCGACCGGAAACTCGACGACGCCGACGCCATCGCCTCTTACGGGGATCCGCGGCTGAAGTCCTCCCAGGCGCTGGCCACCTACCTGGCCACGGTCCCCGCGGGCGTGGAGCGGCTCGGGTGGAAGCTGCGCACACTCGGCGTGGTCCGCGAGGAGCTGGCCCGGCTCGGTCCTCGTGCACCACCCGGAGGGCGGCCACGTCCACTTGCGCGTACGGTCTCCTTCGTCGCCGGGCGGCATCCACCCGGTGGCCGGCAGGGGGGTCGTCATCGCCCTGCTCCCTTGACGAGGTCGGCCGCCTTCTCCGCGGCCATGATCGTGGGCGCGTTGGTGTTCCCGCGCGTCACCGCCGGGAAGACCGAGGCGTCGACGACCCGCAGGCCCGCCACGTCGAGTACCCGCAGCTCCGGGTCGACCACCGTGCCGATGGCACAGGTCGACGTCGGGTGGTACAGCGTCTGCCCGGAACGCTGCGCCCAGGCGAGCAGGTCCGCGTCCGAGTGCGTGGCCGGCGCGTCGCCGTACACTCCCGTGACCAGATCCGTCACCGCCGGTTGCGCGGCGATCTCCAGGGCGATCCGGAGACCGGCGACGATGACGTCCCGGTCCGCAGCGGTCGTGAGGTAGTTGTGCACGATCCGGGGCGCGACGTCCGGGCGCGAGGAGCGCAGGGACACGGCGCCGCGGCTGGTCGGGGCGAGCACGCACGGGCCGAAGGCGAAGCCGTGCTCGGTGACCGGGCCGAGCCCCTCCTGGTGGAAGAGCACGGGGGCCGCGTGGAACTGCAGGTCCGCGGCGTCCAGGCCGTCGCGGCTGCGGAAGAAGCCGCCGGTCTCGCCGATGTTGGAGGTCAGCGGGCCGCGCCCCTCGTCCTGCAGCAGCGCGGCGTTCTTTGGACTTGCCGCGCTGATCAGCGACTCGACGTCGGTGCGGAAGTTCAGCAGCGTCATGTAGTGGTCCTGCAGGCCCTCGCCGACCGGCAGATCGCGCACGACGTCGATACCGAACGCGCCCAGGGTGGCGGCGGGCCCGATCCCGGACAGCATCAACAGCTTCGGGGACTCGTAGGTGCCCGCGGACAGGATGACCTCGCGCTCGGCGCGGACGACCTCGACGGTGCCGCCCCGCTCCACCGCCACGCCCCTCGCACGGCCGCCCTCGATCACCACACGGTGCGCGCGGGCCGAGGAGAGCACGGTGAGGTTCGGGCGTTCGAGCACGGGGTGCAGATAGGCGACCGCAGCGCTGCAGCGCATGCCGCCGCGCTGCGTCAGCTGGTAGCGCCCGACACCGAACTGCGTCTCACCGTTGAAGTCGTCGTTCGCCTTGTGCCCGGCCTGCACCGCGGCCTGCACGAAGGCCGCGGAGAGGGGGTGCTCGGACCGGCCGTCGCTGACCGTCAGCGGTCCCCCCACGCCGTGGAAGGCGTCTTCGCCGCGCTCGTTGTCCTCGGCACGCCGGAAGTACGGCAGCACCTCGTCGTAGGACCAGCCCGTGGCCCCGGCCGCTGCCCAGCCGTCGTAGTCGGCGCGGCTGCCCCGGATGTAGATCATCGCGTTCATCGAGCTGGAGCCGCCGAACATCCTGCCCCGGGGCAGGTAGGCCCGCCGCCCGCCGAGCCCGGGCTCCGGGTCGGTGTCGAGGTCCCAGTCGAGGCCGGACTTGAACAGCTGGGGGAACGCGGCCGGAACGTGCACTTCCTGCGCGGAGTCCGGGCCGCCCGCCTCGATCAACGCGACCCGGGCCTCCGGGTCCTCCGACAGGCGTGCCGCCAGCACACAGCCCGCCGATCCCGCGCCGACGATGACATAGTCGTACACGCTCATTCCAAGTCCTCTGCTCGAAACGCACTGCTGGAGAAGACACAACCGAAAGGACGTGTCTCTGGAAAGGCGCTTTCACGCCCTCGCCGGACGGAGAGCGCGGGTGAGGAAGGGGAGCCGATCGGCCTGGCGTCCGCGTCGTCAGGGGACTGTGGGAGGACCTCACCGAACAGCTGCCGCAGCGGCCCGGCCGGCCCGGGCACCCGCGCCGGCCGGATCCTCGGCCCTGTGCCCGAGGCAAGCGGTACGACCCGGACGGAGCACATGTGCGGCGCCGGGTGGCGGAACCGGCGGACGTGAGGGTGACGTCGTGCACGAGCCGTGGAAACGTCCCGCACAGGAGCGCTCGACCACCGGACACCCCGAGCCGGTGGCGTCCTGTCCCCGGCGGAGGGCCCGGACCGCTGCCGGCGCGCCCGGGCGCTTCCGAGGAATCCGGCGGAAGGACGTCCGCCGGGCCGCCGCCCCACGCGCGACAGCTCGTACGCGCACGCCGTTCCTGCCTCGCACGGAAGGTGCCCCTGCCATGACCACCCCGCACTGGATCTTCGGCGACCAGCTCGGCCCGCACTTCCTCACGCCGGCCGGCGAGGACGGGCCCGACCCTGGGGCGCCCGTGGTGATGATCGAAGCCAGGTCGGTCTTCCGGCGGCGGCGCTACCACCGCGCCAAGGCACACCTGGTGCTGTCCGCGATGCGGCACCGCGCGGCGGAACTGGGTGGACGGGTGACGTACGTCCGGGCCGAGACCTACCGCGAGGGGCTGCGCCGCGCGGCGGGCGGTGCGTCGGTCACGGTGTGCCATCCCACCTCCCACGCGGCGCTCCGGCTGGTGCGCTCACTGCCCCGGGTACGGGTGCTGCCCGCCCGCGGCTTCCTGGTAGCGCGCGAGGAGTTCGCCGGCTGGGCCGAGGGGCGCGGTGGGCGACGGCTGCTCCAGGAGGACTTCTACCGCTGGGTGCGCCAGGAGCACGACCTGCTGATGGAGGGCGGCCGCCCGGCCGGCGGCCGGTTCAACCACGACCACGCCAACCGCGAGCCCCCGCCGAGCGGCACCCGGGAGCTGGGCGTGCCGGGCCCGTACGTGGCGCGGGAGGACGACATCGACGCCGGGGTGCGCGACGACCTCGACCGGTGGGAACGTGAGGACGGGGTGCGGTTCGTCGGCCGCGACGGGCCCCGCCGCTTCCCCGCCACGCGACGGGAGGCGCTGTCGGCCCTGCGCCGTTTCGTGGACCGCCGGCTGGCGTCCTTCGGGCCGTACGAGGACGCGATGCTCACCGGTGATCCGGTGATGAGCCACAGTCTGCTGTCGTGTTCGCTGAACCTCGGGCTGCTGCACCCGGCGGAGTGCGTGGAGCGGGCCGAGCGGGCCTGGCGGAAGGGCGCCGTCCCGGTGAACAGCGCGGAGGGCTTCGTCCGGCAGGTCGCGGGCTGGCGGGAGTACGTCTGGCAGCTGTACTGGCACTTCGGCGAGGACTACCGGCACGGCAACGCGCTCGGCCACACGGAGGAGCTGCCGGAGTACTTCACCGAGCTGGACGCGGACGCGGTCACCGCGAAATGCCTGGCCACCGTGCTCGCCCAGGTGCGCGACACCGGGTGGACGCATCACATCCCCCGGCTGATGGTGCTGGGCAGCCACGCCCTGCAGCGCGGCTGGGACCCGGCCGCGGTGACCGACTGGTTCCACCGCTGCTTCGTAGACGGCTACGACTGGGTGATGGTGCCGAACGTGGTGGGCATGTCCCAGTACGCGGACGGCGGCCGGATGACCACCAAGCCGTACACCTCGGGCGGCGCGTACATCCACCGCATGAGCGACCTGTGCGACGGCTGCGCCTACCGGCCCACCGAGCGCACAGGTCCGCACGCGTGCCCCTACACCGCCGGCTACTGGGCCTTCCTGCACCGGCACCGCATGCTGCTGTCCGGCACCCCCCGCATGCGGCGCGCGGTACAGGGCCTGGATCGGCTCGCAGACCTGGAGGAGGTGCTCCGGCAGGAGCACCGGCGCGCGTCGGAGGTGCCGTGAGGGAGCGGCTCCTGGTGGTCCGGGCGGCGCGGGTACTCGGATCGGCTACTCGGGTGACGCACTCCGGCCCCGCGCCCGGTTCAGCCGCTTCAGTTCGATGATGGTCGCGACGGCGTGCAGCCAGGTGGCCGCGGCGTCGTCGGCGGGGATTCCGCCCGCGAGTTGGGTGCCGGCCCGCAGCCACTCCCGTATGAGGACGGCCGCCTCCCGGCGGGGCAGGGGCTCGGGCAGCTCCGCCGCGCGGGCGAGTCCGCCGGCGCGCACGGTCTCGGCGAGGAAGGCGACCGAGCGGGGCTGGGTGCCGAGGCGGTCCAGGATGACGGCCGCGGCCGCGGCGCCGTCGCCGAACAGGGCGGTGCGCCGGGCGCCGGGCTCGGCGGTGAGGCCGTACCGCAGCAGGACGGTGATGTCGAGCCGGGCCAGCTCGTCGTCCGTGCGGTCCGGCGGGTACGGGGTGTCGTCGTTCATGGCGGGGCCTCGGGTGTCTCGTCTCATCTGACTGGTCCGCCGCGGCTCAGTCGACGGTGACGGTGTAGGTGATGCGCTCGGGGGCCCGGGAGGGGGTGGCCGGCCTCGTGGCCGGGGTGGCGGAGGGTCCGGTCGTCTCGGGGGGCCGGGTGGAGGTGTTGCCCTGGCAGGTGGTGAACGTGCAGTGCAGCAGCGTGAACCGGGTGGTTCCCTTGCGCTTGGCCTCGAAGGTGAAGGTGAGCCGGCCGCCGGCACCGTCCACCGGTTCTTCGCCGGACTCCGACGTGTAGTGCCGGCCGCGGCTGACCAGCACCGAGCTGTCGGGCTCGGGGCCGATCAGGTACCAGTACTCGCGGGTGGAGGCGTTCTGGTCGACGGTGAGCGTGAAGCGTTCGCCCGGCTCGGCGGTGATGCTGGTGTCCTTCACCGGGTGGCTCGTCGGGCGGATCGCGGTGCTCCGGGAGCCGCCCGCCGGTTCGTCGGTGCCCGGGCCGCAGCCCGTGGTCAGAGCGAGGAGCGCGGTCGCCGCGATCGCGGCACCGCCCCTGCTACCGCGGAAGATAGACGCTGTACGCGTTGGGGAGATCACTGGTGGAAGCCTTGCCCATGTGGCCGTTGATGAAGTCGTCCTCGCTGACCCAGGTGGTCGAGCCCCAGGGGTTGTACACCTGAAGCTTGTCACCCTCCTGGGCGATGATGGTCATCGCGTGGGCGCCCTCCTTGCCCGAGACGTCGACCGGCACCGGCCGCCCCTGCGCCACCGCCTTCTCGACGTCGGTGAGGACGGCCCTGCGGTCGGCGGCGCTGTTGAGGTCCTGGCGCTCGTAGTCGCTGCCGGTGGCGCTGCCGACGGTGGTGTCGTTGATCCGTTCCTGCCCCTCGGGTCCCATGCCGCCCCAGTGCTCGCCACCGTGGCCTTCGGTGTGCAGCCGGTGCTGTTCGGCCACCAGGCGCTGCTTGAAGGCGTCGGGGTCGTCCTGCTGCCCGTCGGGGCCGCCGGTGAGGCCGAGCGCGTACAGGGGGTCGACCATGGCGCGGGAGGTGACGGTGGACGAGGCCACGCAGGTGCCCTCGTGGCCGTCGCCGCCCTGGATCCACCGCTGGCCGTCGAACGTGACGTAGTCCTTGTTGTTGTTCGAGCCGTCCGGCGCCAGGCCCTCGTCGTCCATGCTGTCCGCGGCGGTGACCACCGGAGTGAGGTGCCGGCGCAGCCAGTCGGGGTCCTTGCCGTGGATCTTGTTCTGGAAGGTGCCGATCTCGGCGACGCTGTGGCCGGCGGCCAGGGCCTTCATCAGGTAGGCCCGCTCCTGCGGGGTGTCCGACGTGGCCAGCATCCGCTCCATGGCCGTCTCGTCGTCGAGGCTCAGCAGGTCCATACGTGTCGACGCGCGCGCCAGGTCGCCGGCCGTGAGGATCTCGTTCAGCTCGGTGTCGGCGCCCGCGACGCCGGTGTCGGCCAGCATCAGCTTGTCGACGGCGGTGAGTTCGCTGGTCCCCATCTTCCCGGCCCGTGCCTCGGCGGCCCACTTGTTCAGGTCCCGGGCCGCGACGCGGGTGGCCTCCTGGGCGTCGGAGACGGCGGCGTGCATCAGGCCGACCGCGTAGGAGCCGAAGTGGGCGGCGTTCTTGCGGTCCCACTCCTCCTCGTCGTTCTCGTGCAGGTCGTCGAAGAAACCGTCCCTGCCGCCGAGCGTCTTCTTCTGCTCCAGCAGTTGTCCGCGGCCCTGCTCGTCCTTGCGCTGCGCGGCGCCGATCGCGTCGGCCAGCGTCAGCAGCACCGTCGCGCATCCCTGGAACGCCTCGCTCATCCGGGTCACGGACCGCCCGGCGGCGTTCACCGCGTCGGAGGCGAGGACGCTCGTGTCGCCGACCCACACCTCCGGAAGACCCTTGCGGGCCACCCGGTCGACCTGGTCGAAGACGCCGCCGACATGGCCGACCTGGCCGCGGTAGAGGCCTGCCAGGCCCTCCAGCACGCCCTGGTCGCCCCCCGGTTCGGGCACCGAGAGGGCGTCGTCGATCAGGTCGAGGAGGTCGTTCTTGCTCCCGGCACCGAGCATCTTCTCGGACAGCCCGGCGAGCCACGCGAGGCGCAAGGAAGGGGAGTCGAGGGGAGAGGAGAAGAAGGACACCGGCTTGTTCCTCAGTAGCTCGACAGGACCGAGGCACGCCCGCCCTGCGCCGACGTGCCGGTGAGGCTGCTCGCGCCGCCGGCGGGAACGCTGTCCGCGCGCGCCTTCACCCCGCCGTCGGTGCCGTGGTAGGTCTTCTTGGCCAACTGCACCTTGCCGCCCAGCTCGTGCAGCGCCGACGCCAGTGTCCTGGCCTCCGCCTCCCACGCGTCGACGAACGCGTTCAGCGCCGACGCGGCGTCCTCGCCGCCCGCATCGCCGTAGGAGTAACTCGCGCGGGACCTGACGGCCGAGCTGACGCCGTCCATGTCCGTCCCGGCGTCGTCGAGTTGCCGGGCCTGGCCGGTCATACCTGCCTTGACCTGGTAGCCGTCCGAGCCCACCGTGCCTCCCCCGTACGCGATCGATCGTGACCGCGGGCAGGCTAACACGCACTGTATGTACGAAAGGATCACCGGTCGCCGGCCCCACACCTCCTCCACATCATCCGCCGCACGGCCTGCCCGGGCGCTCGTCCCGGCCCGGGTGATCGGCTGCGACTCACGCGGGAGTACGGCGTGCACGAACCGACGCCGCGTCCCGGTCGGCCCGATGGCCGGCGTCCGCGGCCGCACCGGGCCGGGGGCGGACGGAGTTGACGTACACAGGCGGTAACCGGCCCGACCGGGTCGGCCGGTGACCGGTGCGGAAGGTACGTAACCGATGTACGTAGATCCACGGTTGCCAGGTGTGCACGCGGCTCGGAGGCTCGTCCTCATGACTCCACTCACCCCCGCGTCGCCCGAGGTCGCCGACCTGGCCGCCCGCCATCGACTGGGGACGCTCCAGGGCGTGTTCGCGCCGAAGCGCCTGCGTCGGACGGTGTTCGCCGCCCATGTCTTCAACTGCTGCATGCTCCTGCCGTTCTTCCTCGTCCCCGGGCTGCTGTACTACTGGTTCCGGATGCGCCGCTTCCCCGACTTCAGCCGGAAGCGGGCCGCCCAGCGGCTGCACCTGTTCGAGGAGGGGCTGGTCGTGCACCCGCCGTCCGGCGGCGAGCCGGTCGTCCTGCGCTGGGACTCCCTGCGCCTCCAGCAGGAGATCGTCCAGCTGATCGTCAACGGCCACCCCGCGCCGACCAAGTACATCTACTCGGCGAGCTCCCCCGGCCAGGGATCGGTGCGGATCACGGAGTTCTACGAGGATCCCGACGTCTGGGGCCCCTGGATGCAGGACGCGGTGGAGCGCGCGCAGCGAGCGGCTGTGCTGGAGACGCTCCGCGAGGGCGGCACGGTCCCGTTCGGACCGCTCTCGCTGTCCCGCACGGCCGTGTGCGTGCCCGGGAAGGGCAACCTGCCCTGGCCGAAGGTCCGGGAGGTCCGTGCCGCGGGCGGCCTGGTCGGCATCATGACCACCGACTCGGCGGGCGGCCCCGTCCGCTGGTCCAATCACCTGGCCAGGGACATCACGAACCTCCAGCTGTTCCTGGTGGTCGCCCACGGCCTGCACGAGGGGTCCGCCGCGTGACGCCTCCGCCGGACTTCTGTGGTTTCCGTAGCCGGAGAGCGGCCGCTCAGAGGATCGGCCGGTGCGCCGTTCGGCCGAGGGCGCGCGGCAGCGCCGCCCGGGAGGGGATGTCGAGCTTGCGGTAGATACGGCCGAGGTGGGTTTCGACCGTCCTGGTGCTGACGAAGAGCTGCTCCGCGATCTCCTTCGTGCGTCTGCCCCCTGCCGCCAGCTCAGCGATCTCCCGTTCCCGCTCGGTGAGAAGGGCCATCGTCGCCCGGGTGGTCGCGTCCTGCGCCCTCGCGACCGCCGTACCGGTGGCGGCGCGGGACGCCGGCAGCAGGGTCCTGACCCTGGCCGCCTCCTCGCGGATCCGCTGGGCGCCACAGGCCCGAGCGGCCTTTCCCGCCGTATCCAGCCACTCCAGCGCCTGCTGGGTGCCCTGGGCCGCGTGGACCGAAGGCGCCCCGGTCACCAGGGTCCAGGCGTGTTCCACCGGCAGCCCCGCGCGACGGAACGACTCCGCGGCCTCGTGGAACATCGCCGCCGCCAGGCGGTGTTCGCCCTCGGCGGCGTGGAGCGCGGCCCGGGCTCTGCGCACATGCTGCTGTTGCAGCGGCAGCCCCAGCCGCTCGGCCACGGCCTCCCCCGTCCTGACCCAGTCGCGTGCGGCGCCGACGTCCGCGCAACGCAGGGCCGCGAGGGAGGCGAGGGCCACAAGAGAGGGCTGCCAGGCCCGCGGCAGCCGCTGGAGCTGCGGGCCGCCCTCCTCGACGAGGGTGCGCAGGCAACCTGCCGGGTCCCCGCCGAGGAGCTGGGTGTGGGCGCGCAGGCCGACCGCCACGGCTGCCCGCCAGCCCCGCTTGCGCAGGGCGAGGGAGAACCCCTCCTCGGCGAGTTCGAGCAGCCTGTCGGTGTCCCGCCGCGGGCGTGTCCACAGCAGCCCCGTCGCCCGAAGGAGCATGGCGACCCCGGCTGCTTCGTCGGCCCCGCTCATCCGGGCGAGCAGCTCGGCCTCCCCGGCGCGGCGGCAGAGCGGCTCCAGCCGCCCGGTCAGCTGGTCGAGATGGCACAGGGCCACCAGCTGGTTGATCCGGATGAACCTCCGGGTGGCACCGGTGGTCGCCTGCAGTCCTCGTTCCAGATGCCGGTAGGCGTCGTGGAACCGCTCCTGGAACAACTCCGCGCAGCCGAGCATCGCCAGGACGTCGGGCATGGTGACGGCAGCGGCGTCCGGCAGGGCGTCCACGATCCGCGCGCACTCGGTGACCTCGGCGACGGCCTCGGGCAGCAGCCCGAGCTGGGTGTCGCCGAGGGCGCCCAGGGCCCGCAGGTACGGCACCGCCGGGCCGACGGCTCCGGCGGCCTCCGCCGCCTCGCGGACCAGGTCACGTGCCTCGCCGTAGGCACCCCGGAACAACTGCACCCGCCCGTACGTGGTGATCAGTTCGGCCGCCGGTGCCGGCAGCGGAACCGGCAGTGGGCGTGGTACGAGGTCGAGCGCCGTCCGGACCACTGCCTCGGCCTCCTGGTGCCGGCCCAGCAACCGCTCCAGCTCCCCGCAGACGGCGTAGGCGCTCAGCCGCAGGTCGTCGGAGAGATCCGACTGGTGACGGAGCAGGTCGTGCACCAGGGAACGGGCTTCCTGCAGGCGGCCTACGGCACTGAGGGCCCGGCAGTGGTCGAGCACCAGGACGACCCGGGGGGCGCTGGTCCGGTCCCCGGCCGGCAGGTGGTCCAGCGCCAGGCGCAGCCAGCGGGCAGCGACGGCCGGGGACCGGGCCATCACCTCCGCCGCGCCCTCGACCAGGACCCGCCGCGCCTGAGCCCCGCCCGCGCCCACCAGGTGCTCCGCCTGCCGGGCACGTCGGAGCGCCGACGCTCCGCGTGTGGTGAGCAGCTCCAGGGCCCGCCTGTGGGCGGTGACGCGCAGGGACGGCGTGGCGTGTTCCAGGGCGACGTGGCCGAGCACCGGGTGCCGGAAGACGTAGCCGCCGCCCCGGGCCGGCGGCCGTATCAAGTCCGCTTCGACGAGTTCGGTGAACGCTGCGAGGGTCCGGTCCAGGCCGAGACCGGAGACCGCGGCGATGTCGTCCGGCAGGAAGGGCTCGCCGAGAACGGCGGCGACCTGGACCGTGTGTGCGGCGTCAGCGGAGAGGGAGTCCAGCTCGGTGACGACGGAGACGGCCTCCCGGAGCATGCCGTCCCGGTCCGGACCGGCACTCAGCGGCCACTCGTCCGGGTCCCACCGCGCGGCGACCAGGATCCGCAGCATCCTCGGGTTGCCGCCGGAAGCGGCGTGCAACTGCTCGGCGTACGTGCCGTCGACCACGGGTGCCGGGGAGGCGCGCCACTCGGTGTACGCGTGGTCGCGCGCCGGGTGGGAGAGCGCGTGCGGGAAGGCGGTGGCAGTGTGAGACCCCCCGTGGCCGAGCAGGGCGGAGATCGCCGGGAGGTCCAGGGAGGCCGGGGCCAGGCGGATGACCGAGCCGGTCTCGACTCCGCGTTCGAGTGCTCCTCTCAGTGCCGGGCCGGACTGCCGCGGGCGGTGGGCCAGCGCCAGGACGAACGGGCCGGGCGGGGGTGTCCGCACGAGCTGCGCGATCAGTCCGGCGGACCGCTCGTCGCACAGGTGCACGTCGTCGAGGACGAGCACGCCGCCGCGCCGCGCCGCCCAGTGCCTCAGTACGCTCCGCACCTCGGCATCCGCGCCCGCGCCGAACTCCCGGGCGATCGGTGCGTCCCGCACCTCCAGGGCGTCCAGCACCTCTGCGACGACCTGGCCGGGTCGTGTCGCGCCGTGCGCGGCGTGGGCTCGCGCCACCGCCGCGCCTGCTGCTGCTGCCCGCCCGGCGAGCAGGCCGAGCAGGGTGGTCTTGCCGCTCCCGGGCTCACCGGTGACCTCAAGGACCGCTCCCCGGCCGTCGGTCAGATCCTGTACGACGGCGGACAGGCACTCGATCTGCGTGTGTCTGCCGACGACGACGCCGCCGCTCTCCTGGGCCGCGTCCTTGGGAGGCAAGTGGTCCTCTCCCTTCCCATGGAGTGCGCACGAGCCAGGGCGCCCTCTGTCGCCGACTCGGATAGTAGGCCATCGCCCGGGCCGGCTTGCGGCCCGCGAGAAGGACGAGGGCGGCGGCGGAGGTTGACCCTCGACCTTGTCGAGGGCTCAGGGTTCGGGGTGTGGAGAACGACATGCGCAGCATCGGGGAGATGGCCCGGGACGGCGGACTGAGCGTGAGCGCGCTGCGGTTCTACGACCGGGCCGGTGTGCTGGTCCCCGCCTGGGTGGACCCGGCCAGCGGCTACCGCTGGTACGAGCCCGGGCAGCTGGACGAGGCCCGGCTGCTCGCCTGCCTGCGCCGGGCCGGCATGCCCCTGGCGGACATCCGGCTCGTCCTGGCCGGCTGGGCCGGCACGGACACGGACCTGGTGCGCGGTCTTCTCGAGGCCCACCTGCGCCGTCTCGAACGGGGACTGTCCGGCGCCCGCGGCGAGTTCTCCACGCTCCGAGCCCTACTCGACCACCGGGAGAACCCCATGACCTCGCTCCGCGCCACCACCGTACGGCTGTCCGTCCCGGCGCCGGAACTGGCCGCCGCGCTGGACGCGGTCCGCTTCGCGGCCGGTACCGGCACCCAGCTGCCGATGCTCCGCGGGATCCTGTTCGACATCGAGGGCGGCGAACTGCACCTCGTGGCCACCGATCGGTACCGGATGGCTGTCGCGCGGGCACGCACCACGGGGCACGGCGTTCCCCGTACACAGGTCGTCGTGCCTCTTCCCCTCGCCGACGCGATGCGGGCGCTGCTCACCGGCGAGGAGCCCGTCCAGCTCACGGTGGACGGCGACCGCGTGTCGCTGGAGAGCGGGGACCGGCAGACGGCCGGCCAGAGCCTCGGCCGCGAGTTCCCCGACTACCGCCGCCTCGTCCAGCTGCCGGCCGGACGCCGGGCCCCCATCGACACGGCGGCCTTCCGGGAGGCCCTGGAGACCGGTCCGGTCCGCGCGAGCGAGACCCGTGAGCAGGACGGCGAGCGTCACGACCTCAGTGTGCTCCGGGTGGCGGACGACGGGTCCGTGCTCGTGTGCGACGACGGTGACGACGACAGGGACGATGTCGCCGTCGACCGCGAGTTCCTGCTGCACGCGCTGACCGCCGGAGCCAGGGACCGACTCGTCCTGGAACTGCGTGCCCCCACCGCACCCCTGGCGATCCGCCGACCCGACGACGAGACCGCCTTCTCCCTCCTGATGCCGGTCCGTCAGGAGGGCTGAATCCCTCGTGCGGGGCTCCGCTACATCATCCGGCGGCCCGCCGCGCCCCCGTCCGGATCGTCCGCCAGCGTCACCGTCGCCGTGACGCGTTTGCCCATCGGCTCGCGGTGGACGGCGAAGCTCTGGCTGACCGCCATCACGATCTCCAGTCCGTGCTGGCCGATGCGGCCCGGGTCGGGCGCCAGGACCGCCGGGAGCGTCGGGTCGCTGTCCCACACGCTCACCTGGACCGCGCCGTCCTCGACCGTCAGCGTCAGCAGGCAGGGCCCGGGGGCGTACTTGCGGGCGTTGGTCACCAGCTCGCTCACCACCAGCTGCACCATGCCCATGACGCGGCCGGACACGGGCAGCCCGTGCACGGCCTGCACGTCGGACAGGAAGGAGCGGGCCAGGTCGCGTGCCGCGGCGATGCCCTCGTCCCCTTCGAAGGCAGCGGACACCGACCCGACGGCATCCTGCCGTGACCGCCGGCCTTCACCGTCCTCGGACAGGTGCATACAGTCGCCTCACTTCCGAAGCGTCTCTCGTCATCGAGCCGATTACCCTGAGAACGTCAACTCGTCCCCCGACCTCTCACGCGATCCGGCGCGTGCTGGTTGCACCGACCGTATCGGTACGTGCGTCCGCGCGGTCACTCGCCTCTCGCCGGCGCCGGGTTTCCGGGCCGCCGTGGCGACGGAACCGCGAGCGAGGAGGAGCATCGTGCCGCCACCGGACGAAGTGCCGTTCGAAGAGCTGCTCGCCTTCGACACCGGTGACCTCGAGGACTGGGACGAGGGGCGGGCGCTGGCCGCCCTCGGCGGGAGACACGGTGCTCTGTACCGCAACCATCTGCTCATCGCCCTGCGTCTGGACGCGTGGGCGGAGGCGGAGAGCCGGCGCACGGACACCGACGCGCGCTACCGGGCCGGATACACGCGGGCGCTCCAGGACATGGCCGCCTTCCTGCGGCAGACCTATTACCTCCCCGAAGGCCCGGACTGACCGTCGGACCGGGAGGACCTAGGCGGACGGTCCGCCGTCCTCGGCGTCCCGGTCCCGCTCGGGTCGGTCCTCGGCCTCGACGCCCTCCAGGGGCTTGCCCGCCGTCGTACCGCGTTCCGTCCGGTAGCCCTCCTCGGCACTGGCCGTGCCCGGCACCACCCGCTCCCGTGCCTGGCTCTCCGAGCCCGAGTGCGCTCCGGGCTCCTCCGGGCTGCGCGCCCGGTCGAAGCGGTCCTCGCGATGATCGTTCCGGTCGGTCATGTTCCTCACTCCCCTCTGCGCCGGGTTGCCGCCGGGTTCCCTGGGGCGGGCGCCGGAAACAGCCGTGCGTCAGCCGGCGGAGCGGTCCTCGCCCGGCCTGCGCACCACCGTGAGCAGGTCGTCGCGCCCGGCCACCGCCTCCAGCGCGAGCGTGCGGTACCCGGCCTGGTCGAACAGCACCGTGATGCGGTCCTGGTCCTCGCTGAGCACGGTGCCGTCACCCCACTGCCCGTGCCGTACCTCCGTGCCGACGGGGTAGGACGCCGCCGCGGGGTGAGCGGGCCGCTCCTGCCCCTGCCCGGCGTCCTCGTCGTCGCAGATGTCGCAGTTCCCGCACGGGGCCGTGTAGTCCTCACCGAAGTAGCCGAGCAGGAAGTCCCGTCTGCAACCGGTCGTCTCGGCGTACGCACGGGCCATCTCGACCCGCGTGCGGTCGGTCAGGCGATGCGCCTGCGCGGTCCGCGCGGCCCGCTCGGCCGCCTGGCCGGGAGACAGGTCGGGGGCCGGGAGGACCTCGCCCTCCTCCCCCGTGGTGACGGCTTCGGCCTCCTCCAGCAGGTTCACCGCAGCGGTGACCCGGTTCCGGGACAGGCCGGTGTCCTTGTGCAGCTCGTCCAGGTCGGCGGGGTCCTCGCCGCGGTCATGGACGGCGTCGGCCACCTCGGACAGGACGTCGTGGCTCGGGGAGCGACCGGCGAAGTAGGTCTGCATACCCGTGTCCTGCGGCCGGTAGTGCAGTACGGCGAGGGACGGGCGGCCGTCCCGGCCGCCGCGGCCGATCTCCTGGTAGTAGGCGTCCAGGGACCCGGGCAGCGAGGCGTGGACCACGAACCGTACGTCCTCCTTGTCGATCCCCATGCCGAACGCCGAGGTCGCCACGACGACGTCCGCGGCGCCGGAGAGGAAGGCGTCGTGGACACGGGCGCGTTCGGCGGCCCGCAGCCCGGCGTGGTAGGCCTCGGCGGCCAGGCCCAGCGAGGCCAGTTCCGCGGCGTAGTACTCGCTGTCCTTGCGGGTCGCGGCGTAGACGATGCCCGGCTTGGGTTCGGCGGCGGCCCGCTCCACCACGGCCCGGCGCCGGTCGTCGTCGTCGAGGAAGCGGCGGACCTCCAGCCGGATGTTCGGCCGGTCGAAGCCGGTCACCAGCTGCCGCGGCCGGCGCATGCCGAGCCGCTCGGCGATCTCCTTGCGCACCGGCGGCGCGGCGGTGGCGGTCAGCGCGAGCAGAGGCGGCCTGCCCACCCGGCGTACCGCCTGTTCCAGGCGCAGGTAGTCGGGGCGGAAGTCGTGGCCCCACGACGACACGCACTGCGCTTCGTCGACCACGAACAGGGCCGGTTCCACCTCCGCCAGCCGCTCCGCCACCTCGTCCTTGGCCAGTTGCTCCGGCGACAGGTACAGCAGGCGCGCCTCGCCCCCGCGCACCGCTTCCCAGGCGGCTTCCGTCCCGGCCGCACCGAGATCGGAGTTCAGCGCGACCGCGCCGGGGCCGTGGCCGCCCTCCGGCAGGCCGGCGATCTGGTCCCGCTGGAGGGCCAGCAGCGGCGACACGACCACGACCGGCCCGGACAGCATCAGGGCGGGCACCTGGTAGACGGCGGACTTGCCGGACCCGGTCGGCATGACGACGAGGGCGTCCGCGCCGTCCAGCACCCACTGCATGGCGGTGAGCTGCTCGGGCAACAGGGTGTCCCAGCCGAACACGTCGGCGGCGATCTCCCTCAGGCGCGCCGCCCGGTCCTGCTCCGTCCGCGGCTCCTTCCCTGCCATGACCCACTCCCTCACCGCTCGGTGCGGACGCGGTGTGTCGCGCCCGTCGCGCCGACCTGGGTACCCGCCGGGCCGGCCGCGATACCGGCTGGACCGGGCCCGTACGGCGGTCAGGTCGCCGGAGGTGTGCCGCTCGGCGGAGGAGACGTCCCGAAGGGGCCTGCCCCGGGGCGCGGCACGGCGCGCTTCCGTCCCGCACGCCGGTGCCGTACGGCCGTCGCGGCACCCCGGCAGCGCACGGCCGTCGCGGCGCCCCGACCAGCGCACGGCCGTGCCGGCGCCGGGCCTCCGTTCCGCCGACCGTCCAGCTGACCGGGAAAGAACGCCCCCGGCGGGGAGATCGCGGGGAATGCGGGGATACTGGGGGTTGGCAGGGCCGTCACTTCCGTTCCCCAGGGGCGGGCCGGCCGGTTTCGCCGGAGTTTCTCTTCGGGGCTGGATCCCCGTGGTCCCGGCGGCGCACAGGATGCCGACCCTCGGGCACGGCCCGGAAGGACGCAGCATCATGACCGAACAGCCGTCTGTGCTCCCCGACCTCACCTCCCTCCTCTTGAGCACCGACTCCGTGGAACGGTTCCTCCAGGCACTCGCGGACCGGGCGCCGGGCCTGGCGCCCGCCGCCCAGGGCGTCGGGATCACCCTGCAACGGCAGGGCCGGCCGCTGACGGTGGTCAGCTCCGGTGTCGGCGCCTCCGACCTGGACGAGGCCCAGTACGGGCAGGACGACGGGCCCTGTCTCCACGCGCTGCGCACCGGCGAGGAGGTGGAAGTGGCGGACATGCTGGACGAGGAACGCTGGGGTCCGTATCCGGCCTACGCCGCCGCCTGCGGGACCCGCTCGTCGCTCTCCCTGCCGATCGCCGCCCACACCCACACGGCCGGTGCGCTCAACCTGTACTCGCCGAAGGTGCTCGGTTTCGCGGACGCGGATGTCGCCGGTCTGCGCGCGCTCGCCGCGCAGGCCACCGGAGCCATCGCGCTCGCGCAGCGCATCGCCGACGCGCAGCAGTACGCCGACGATCTGCGCACCGCGATGGAGTCCCGCGCCGTCATCGACCAGGCGATCGGGGTGATCATGGGCCAGCGGCGGTGCCGGGCCGAGGAGGCGTTCGACCTGCTGCGTACGGCTTCGCAGCGCCGCAACATCAAGCTCCGTGACCTGTGCGGGGAGTTGCTCGCCGGCATCGGCGGCGGTCCGCCGTCGGACGGGCGCCCGCTGCGCCCCCGGCCCTGAGCGGTTCGCCGTCCGCGCGCGCCACCGAGTTGCCGGGCCGGCCGGGGGCGAAAGGTACAAGTGGCGGGATGCAGTGACATGGGGACGGATGGGACGCAAGGGAGGTGTGCCATGACGGGGCGGGACCGAGCGGTGCGGTGCATGCTGGCGGGACTGCTGGCCGAGAGCCATGTGCTCTCGTTCGAACGCCTGCCGTCACGGGTCGCGGAGCACGCCGCGACGGCCGGTTTCTCCGAAGTGCTCATCTACCTGGGAGATCTACGGCGCGACGTTCTGCGGCTGCTCACCGGCAAGGGGCTGGACGCCCACGCCGGCGCACCCGAGGGCAAGGCGGAGCTGTCCGTGGAGGGGACCGTCGCCGGGCGTGCCTTCCAGTACGGGTGCGTGGTGCCCGCCGCCGACACCGGTGGCGGCCTCCGGGCATGGTGGGTGCCGCTCCTGGACGGCACCGAACGCCTCGGCGTACTGCACGCGGCCTGCGCCGAGGACGGGGAGGGCCTCCGCGAGGACATGCTGGCGCTGGCCTCCCTGGTGGCGATGCTGGTGGTCGGCAGCCGGGACACCAGTGACTCCTACGCCCGCCTGACCCGCATCCAGCCCATGAACGTCGCCGCGGAGATGCAGTGGACGCTGATGCCGCCCCGCACCTACACCGACAGCCGGGTGGTCGTCGGCGCCGTGATGGAGCCCGCGTACGAGGTCAGCGGGGACGCCTACGACTACGCCACCGCCGCCGACGTCCTCCATCTGTCGATCTTCGACGCCATGGGCCACGACACCTCGGCCGGTCTCACCGCCGCCCTCGCCATGGGCGCCTGCCGCAACCACCGCAGGCAGGGAACGGACCTGGGTGATCTCGGCGACGCCATCGAGGGGGTGCTGGTCGAACAGTTCGGCCGGACCCGTTTCGTCACCGGCGTCCTCGCCGACCTCGACACCTCCACCGGCGTGCTGACCTGGGTCAACCGCGGCCACCATCCGCCCGTGCTGATCCGGGACGGACGCTGGACCACCCTTCTGCGGTGTCCGCCGGCGCATCCCATGGGGACCGATCTGCGGCTGCCCACCAAGATCTGCCGCGAACAGCTCCAGCCCGGTGACCGGCTCGTCCTGTACACCGACGGCATCACCGAAGCCCAGGTGACCGGCGGTGAGGAGTTCGGACTCGCCCGCTTCGTCGACATCCTGGTCCGCCATCACATCGACGGCCTGTCCGTCCCGGAGACCCTGCGCCGCCTCATCCAGACGCATCTGCACCACAGCCGGCTGCGGGACGACGCCACCATCGTGGTGTGCCAATGGCTCGGTCCCCGGGTCGATGCCACGGCCGACACAGCGGCGCTGGCCGGGGTGCCCGACGGCATGACCGCCGCCTGGCCCGGCAACCGGTGAGCGCGGCGGGCCCGCGCCGGGTTCACGGCGGCGCGCCGGCATCTCCGGCCCCCTCGTCCCGCCCTCCCTCGCGGAGCAGGCCGAGGGTGATGCGGGCGAGGGCCTCCGGTGCGGAGAAGTTCAGGGCGTGCCCGGCTCCCGGTACCGTGACCAGACGGCCGTGGGGAAGCAGTGCGGTGACCTCCCTGGCCCACGCCTGCGGCACGACCGGGTCCCGCGCCCCGCGGGCCACCACCACGGGCGTGCGCAGCCGGTGCAGCTTGTGTTCCACGGGGTCGCGCAGCGCGTACCGGCACGTGTGCAGGGCGCGGCGCACGCCGCACTCGGCGTAGCTCATGAGCAGCGGCGGCCCGAGTGACGGCCGCTCCCACGGGACGTCCCGCAGCAGCCGGACCCCCTGGGTCCACAGTGAGCGGGCGCGAGGGTCGAAGGTCGGCCCGTTGAGCACCACGGGCCCCACCAGCTCCGGCGCGTGCACGGCGAGGTCGACGACGATCTGACAGCCGATCGAGTTGGCCACGAGGGTCGTCGGCCCCCGGCCGGTGGCGCGGAGCCAGTCGGCCAGTGCGAGCGAGAGCTGCCGCACGTCGAGGGCGTGGTCCGGACCGCGGGTGCGGCCGAAGCCGGGCAGGTCCACGGCGACGGTCCTGGCCCGCGGCGCGAGGGCCCGGGCGAACGGCAGCCAGTAGCGGTAGGAGCAGCCGAGGCCGTGGACGCACACCACCTCGGGGGCGTCGCAGGGGCCGAGCGCGGCCGAGTGGACGCGGGTGCCGGCGGCGGTCGTGAACTCCTGGCTGTCCCAGCGGCTCAACGGGTCCGGCCCCGGCGCGCGAGACCCGCCGCCGCGCCGGTCGGCGGGGTGGCGGTGGCCGGCCGGCGGACCGCGGTGCGGCGGCGTCCACCCCCGTCGCGGACCGCTTCGGTGGTCGCCGCGTCCGCGCCGTCCTGCTCCGGCGACCGGCAGGCCTCGCGTACGGGCAGTCCGCGCTGCTCGGCGCCCGGCTCGTCGCGGTGGGCCGGGCCGGAGTACACGGTGGCGTACGGTCCGGGGCGGTCGAAGAGCGGATGCGGGAAAGGCAGGTGCACGCTTCCTCCTCGTGGCGCTTACTTCTCCTCGAAGTCGTCGGGGCTGATCCCCGCCTCCTCCAGTGCTTCCTCGACCGTGCGGCCGGTCGCGCCCTCGGCGGGCCGGTCGGTGGCGTCCGTGTCCTTGAGGACCTCGTCGGTCGACTCGGTCTTCGGCCGGTTCTCCTCGGGAACGGTCATGACGACTCCTTTTCTGTACGACGGCACGGGATCGACTTGCCTCGCTTTCACCCTGTAAACACCAGTTTGAGTAGGCGCTTCCACAGGAGTGGGGAGGTTCAGGCGATGATCGCCGCCCGGGTCCCCCGCGGGTCCCGGGGCAAACGGCCGGGGCGCGCGGGGCGGACGGGCCGGTCAGTCGTGCCATCGGCCGGCGGCCGGCTGACCGGCCCGGTCGGCGACAGGGGCCGCCAGTGCCTCCAGGAGGCGGTCGGCGCCGTCCCCGACGACGCCCTCGCGGAACTCGGCGGCGATCTGCCCGGCGGTCACCCGCCCGGCGGTCAGGCACCAGTGCCACCAGCGTTCCAGCCGGGCCCGGTCCAGCCGTTCCGCGGGCACCAGGGCGGGCCAGTCGCAGGCCCGTGCCTGCGCGGTCAGCTTCGCCCCGCCCTCGACCGGGTCGACGGCCAGTGCCGGTACGCCCGCGCGCAGCGCGAGGACGAGTCCGTGCAGACGGTCGGTGACGACGAGGTCCAGCCGGGTGAGCACGGCTTCCAGCTGGGCGGGCGTCGCGCACAGACGCCAGTCGCGGATGTCGAGCCGGGTGTCGATCTCCAGCCGGGCGCAGTCCTTGGCCGCGAGCCAGCGGGTGACCTGTTCGGCGACCTGGCCGTGCCGCCGCTGCCGCCCGTACTCGTGCTGGCCGTGGGTGAGCACCAGGCCGACGACCGGCCGCGGCGGGAGGGCGGGTGCCCGGGCCGCCAGATCCCGGCCGGGCTCGGCGGTCCCGGCGTCCCGGGCCAGCACCCGGTGGAAGCCCGTCACGGCGGGACTGTCCGGGGCGATGACGGACGTCCCGACGGCGATCCGCGCGCAGTGCGCGAACCGCCGGTGGAGGTCTTCGATCTGCCGGCCGTGCAGCGGGCCGCACACGAACACGAGGTGGGAGTAGTCCTCGGGCCGTACGTCCGCCAGATGGAGGGCCCCGGGACGGAAGCCGGGGCTCCAGGCGACGTCATGAGCGACGCCCGCGCGCCCCAGCACGTCCCGGACCCGCTCCAGGGCCAGCACGTCCCCGGCGGTCGCCTCGCCGTGCAGGAAGCTGAACCACCCGGTCAGCAGCACTCTCCGGGGTGTGTCCGGGGGTGCCCCCGGCAGTTGTCCGCGCACAGTGCGGGCGGGCTCCCTTCGGGGTGGAGGGCAAGCGCCGAGGCCGGCGAGATGACCCGTCCGGCGGACGGCCGCGTGGGCTACTCGTTTTCGAACACTGCCTTCTGGACGTCGTTCGGACCGTCGAACTGGTCCGTCGGGGCGTCGGACAACTTCTCGACGAGGGTGTCGTCCGCGCCGTTGTCCTTGGCCAGCGTGACGAGGTCGTCCCGGCTGGCGGGGTAGTTGGCGCCCTTCAGCGCCTTCTGGAGGTCGATCGGGCTGATGCTCGCCATGGTGGTCTCCTTGCCGTGTCGAGGGAGGGTGCGGCGTCGGCTCCCGTCGTGCCGGGCCGGCCGACAGGTGCATCGTGCGCACACGGCGCTGATCTCCGCACGTCGGCTCTGGGACGGGGCCGTCCGGTTCGCCAACACGCGCACCGGCGCTTTGCGGTGGCGGTGGGCGGGGCGCGGGTGTAGCGTCGGAATCCAGCAGTCGTGGTTCCGAAGTCCCGTTCGCCCGTGATCGCAAACCACGGGCGTTCTTGCTGTTCAGCGTCTTACGAACCAGGGCGGCTCCTGCCGGGGCCCGAGAACGCGGGCCCGGTTCGCTCGAAGGAGATAGTGATGGCCAGCGGCACGGTCAAGTGGTTCAACAGCGAAAAGGGCTTCGGCTTCATCGAGCAGGACGGTGGCGGCCCCGACGTCTTCGCCCACTACTCGAACATCGCCACCCAGGGTTACCGCGAGCTCCAGGAAGGCCAGAAGGTGGAGTTCGACGTCACCCAGGGCCAGAAGGGTCCCCAGGCGGAGAACATCCGTCCGGTCTGATCCGGCCGGCCGGGCACGGCACTGCCGGCCCACCCCTCACCCCTATCGGTGACGCCCCCGCAGCGGGGCACGAGACCGGTCGGGCGGTTCGCCGCCCGGCCGGTCTCGCATGCCGGGGAGGAAGCGGCCGTGCGCGCCGCGGCCAACGGGTCCGGACGCGAGGGGTGTTGATGAACCGGCGGATCGCGGGCATCCGTCCCTGGTGATCTTCGTATCCAGCCGGGAGAGAGGGGCGTCACCACCGTGACCATGCCCGTACGCCGCATGAGCCGCCCCACCGGCGGGACCCGCCGGCCGTTCGACCTGCGCGCCACCGCCCTGTTCTTCGCGGTCCTCGCCCTCGCCCTGTGCGTGCTCGGCTTCGCCGCCCGGACAGCGGCCTCGGCCGCCGAGCGGCGCCCCGTCTGGGTGGCCGTCCTGTGTCTGCTCGCCGTGTCCGCCGCACTGGCGCTGCGCCGCCGGCGGCGCCGCCTGTCCCCCGCGCGGACCGCCCAGCGGGCCGCCGCGGCGCTGGAGGAGGCGGCGCACACGGCGCTGGAGGAGCTGGAGGCACCCGCGCCCGTGGCCCCGGCCGCGTTCGTGCCCCGGCAGGCCGGGGCGGCCGGCCCTGACCTCTCCTCCCCCGCCGGGCTCCACGCCCCTGACACCGTCGACTACGGCGCCCTGGACCCCGACGCGTTCGAGCAGGCCGTGGCCGCGCTGTGCGAACGGGACGGCTGTACGGCTGTCGAAGTCGTGGGCGGCGCGGGTGACTTGGGCGCCGACGTGCTGGCGGTGGCCCCGGACGGACGGCGGCTGGTCGTCCAGTGCAAGCGGTACGGCGATGCGAACCGTGTCGGCTCGCAGGACCTCCAGCGCTTCGGCGGTACCTGCTACACCGTGCACGAGGCCGATGTCGCGGTCCTCGTCACCACCAGCGACTTCACGGCGCCGGCCGTCGAGTACGCCGAGCAGTGCGGGATATTGTGCCTGAACCGCGCGGCCCTGGACGCCTGGAGCGACGGCACCGGACCGGCGCCGTGGATGCTCGTGGACGTCAGTGGTCCTTGCTGACCGAGGTCGTGGCCCTGCGCAGGCCTCGGTGGCGGTCGGGATTCACCGCGGCGGACAGGCCGTTGAGCTGGAGCCGGGTGCCGCCGCGCAGATGGGCGAGGTCCTGGCTGCCGTCTCCGGTGGGGACGAGCCAGGTGAACTGCTCGGTCCAGGTCAAGCGGGATCCGGCGGGGTCGTCGGCCAGTTCGACGGTGACGAGGGAGACCCAGCGGCGGCTGCCGTCGACCTCGGCCTCGTAGACGTACAGGATGCGGGAGTCCGGCACGATGTCCAGGAACCGCGAGCGGTAGGCGAGGTGTTCCTCGGTGTCGCCGTTGACGAAGACGTTACGGGCGCTCTCCCCGCCGCCGACCCGGAAGTCCAGCTCGTGCTCGGCGGTGGAGGAACGGCCCGGGAGGCGGAACCAGCGCCGGCGCACGGACGGGTCGGCGAAGCCCCGGAAGACCTCCGCCCGCGCCACGGTGAAGTCCAGGTCGAGGGAGAACGAACCGTGTAACGCGGGTGGTGGTGTGTCACCGGTGGAGGAAGAGTCCGTCTCCGCCCGTGTGACCTGACCGGCAGCGTCCATTGGATCAACGTAACACAGGCCGTCAGAGCCAGCCTTCCAACGACTTGAGGAAGCCGTCGACGTCGTCCCGGTGGATGCAGTGACCCGTGTCCGGCACGTACACCACCTCGAAACCGCGCTCGCGGAGCCGCTCGGCCAGCTCGTCGGGTACGAGGTGGTGGTCGCCGGCGCCCTGGACGAGTGAGGGCACCTCGGCGCGCGCGGGGATCAGGTCCCGGTCGCTCCGGAGCCACTCGATGGCCCGGACGTCCCAGCGTGCGTAGCCGGTCAGTTCGGCCTCGATGTCCTCGGGCAGCCAGCGCGGGCACAGCCGGCGGATGCTCTCGGCGGTGGCCGACTTGGTGGCCTGCGCGAACTCCCGCACCTCGTCCACCGACTGGGCGCCGAGCCGCCATGCGGGGTCGCTGTACACGACGCGGGCCGGGCGCAGACCGGGCAGCGCGAGGGCGAGCACGGGCGCGCCGAAGGAGTGGGCGAGGGCGAGGTCGACGCCCGCCGGCACGGATTCGACCAGGTCGGCCGCGAGCAGCTCGGGCGTGTACTCGTCGGCGTGCGGGCTGTCGCCGTGGCCGCGCAGATCGGGCATGATCACGCGGTAGCCGCGCGCGGTGAGCAGCGGGGCCACCCGGCGCCAGGTGTCCGCCGACGACATCACGCCGTGGACGAGCAGCGCCGTCCGGTCTCCGTCGCCGGCCTCGTGCAGTGCGAGCTTCATGAGCGGGGTCCTTTCGACACGCGGTGGGCAGGTGCTTGCGCGGCGGGGGCCGCCCCGGCGGGCGTCAGCGCTCTGCCCCGACGAGTTCGAGCAGGGCGGTCGCGGCCAGCCGGTAGCCCATCGGGCCCAGGCCGGCCACGACGCCGGAGGCCAGCGGGGCGATCACGGACTCGTGCCGGAACCTCTCGCGCGCCCACACGTTGCTGAGGTGGACCTCGATCCAGGGGCGCGGGTAGGCGGCGAGCGCGTCGCGCAGGCTCCATCCGGCGATCATCAGCGCACCGGGGTTGACGATGGCGCCGACGGTGTCGGAGTGGTGCCGGTGGATGTCGCGGACCAGATCGCCCTCCGAGTCGTGCTGGAGGGACAGCACGTCCCAGCCGGCGCCGCTCACCTCGGCGGCGACGGCCTTCTCGATGTCGGCAAGGGTGTCGGTGCCGTAGATCTCGGGTTCGCGCCGGCCCAGGATGCCCAGGTTGGGTCCGTTCAGCAGGAGCAGGGTGGTCATGGGGTCACCTCACTGTTGGGCGTGTCGCTGTGGGGCGCGCCGCCGGGCGCGCCTGGCCGGCCGGAGCCGTGCGAGGGCCGGGGTCCGTCCGCGTCCCGGTCCGCGAGGACGGGTCCGGCTTCGGCGAGCGTCACGGGCTTTCCCCTCGTCGGCACGGGCGATGGAGATCAGTGGGCGGTGCCGGCATCCTGTCCGCTCAGGCTGCGGGTCAGGAGCGCGAGGACCTCGGCGCTCCGCTCGACGTGGAAGAAGTGACCGCCGGAGAAGACGCGCAGGTCGGTCGGCCCGGTGGTGTGCTCCTCCCAGGCGCGTGCCTCGTCGAGTGTCGTCCTGGGGTCGCTGTCGCCGGTGAGGACCGTCACCGGGCAGTCGAGCAGCCGGCCCGGTTCGTGCCGGTAGCGTTCGATCGCGGTGTAGTCGCTGCGGATCGCCGGGAGGAACATCGCCAGCACCTCGGGGTCGGCCAGGATCGCCTGGTTCGGTCCGCTGAGGGCGCGCAGTTCCGCCAGCACCTGCTCGTCGGTGGCCGCGTGCACGTGCTCGTCGCGGTAGCGGGAGGGGGCGCGCCGGCCGGAGGCGAACAGCCTGACCGGGGAGGGCAGTCCGGCGTCCCGCATGCGCAGGGCCACCTCGTAGGCGAGCACCGCGCCCATGCTGTGCCCGAACAGGGCGAGCGGCTGGTCGTCCAGGTGGCGCAGCGCCGCGAAGATCTGGTCGGCGTACTCGGGGATGTTGTCGATGGCGGGGTCCTGCCGGCGCGTCTGCCGGCCGGGGTACTGGACGGCCAGGACCTCCACCGCGGGGGCGAGGGCCGTGGCGACCGGGAAGAAGAAACTCGCCGAGCCGCCGGCGTGCGGCAGGCAGACGAGGCGTACCGCGCTGTCCGGCGAGGGGCGGAAGACGTTGACCCACTTCTCGAACTGCGCGGTTGCTCCAGGCATGCCGAGGGGCTCGCTTTCGCGTCGGGGACCAGCGTCCGGGCGGGACGTCCGGCAGCGTAGGCCGGGGCGGCTCGGGGCCGGTATCCCCCAACCTGATAGCCCGCGGCGGATTCCGGCCGGTATCGGCCGCCGGGCCCTTACGCTCGCCACGAGTCATCCGAGCAGGCCCGCCAGCCAGGCACCACCGAGGGGGTTCACATGTCCGATGCGTCACCGTCCGCGGCGTCACCGCGCGATGCGTCCCGGCCCGCCGTGTCACCGAACGGCGGCGAGGCGTCCGGCGGTTCACCGGGAGGCGGGCCGGGGACGGACGTGGTGGTCGTCGGGTACGGGCCGGTCGGCTCGGTGCTGTCCCTGCTGCTGGCGCGGCGCGGCTGGCGGGTGACGGTCCTCGAACGCCGCCGACGGCCGTACACACTGCCCCGGGCGACGAGTTTCGACGGGGAGACGGCACGGCTGCTGGCCGGCACCGGCATCGGCGGGGAGCTGGGCCGGATCACCGAGCCGGGCACCGGGTACCAGTGGCGCACGGCGGAGGGAAAGCCGCTGCTGGACATCGAGTTCACCACGCGGGGCCCGTACGGCTGGCCCGACGCCAACACCATGCACCAGCCCGCGCTGGAGGAACTGCTCGCCGCCCGTGCCGCGCGACTGCCGGGCATCACGGTGCTGCGCGGCCGGCAGGTGGTGGACGTCGCGGACGGTCCGGCCGGGGTGACGGTGACCGCCGAGGACGAGGACGGGACGGCCGAGACGTTCCCGGCGCGGTGGGTGGTCGGCTGCGACGGCGCCAACAGCTTCGTCCGTGAGCGGATGGGCGTGTCCGTCACCGACCTCGGCTTCTCCTACGAGTGGCTGCTGTGCGACGTGGAACTGCGTGAGCCGAGGGAGTTCACGCCGACCAACGTGCAGATCTGTGATCCGGCCCGGCCCACCACGCTGGTGGGGAGCGGGCCCGGGCACCGGCGCTGGGAGTTCATGCGGCTGCCGGGCGAACGGGCGGCCGACCTGAACCGGGAGGAGACCGCCTGGCGGCTGCTGGCCCCGTTCGGCGTCACTCCTCGGACCGCGCGGCTGCTGCGCAGCACCACGTACATCTTCCAGGCGCGGTGGGCCGACGCCTGGCGGGCGGGTCACACACTGCTGGCCGGGGACGCGGCACACCTGATGCCGCCGTTCGCGGGGCAGGGCATGTGCTCGGGAGTACGGGACGTGGTGAACCTGGCCTGGCGGCTGGACCTGGTGCTGCGCGGCACCTCACCGGAGTCCCTCCTCGACACCTACACCGAGGAGCGCCGGACGCAGGTGCGCGAGTCCATCCTCGCCTCGGTGCAGCTGGGGCGGCTGATCTGTGTGACGGACCCGGCGGCAGCGGCGGAGCGCGACGCGACGGTGCTGGCGAACCGGCGCGGGCGGGGGCCCGGCCGGCCCGATCCGGCGCGGCCGGTCACCTGCGGGCTGCTGCACCGCCCGGCGGGCGCCGGCGTGGAGAGCCGCGTACCCCCGGCGGGCGAGGTCCTGCCGCACGGCCGGCTGCACCGCCCGACCGGCGGGGAGCCGCTGGACGACGTCGTGGGCGGCGGCTTCGTCCTGCTCACCCGCGCCGGGACGGAGCCGGGCCTCGGCCCGGACCGGCTGGCCTTCCTGCGGGACCTCGGCGCCCCGGTCGTACGGCTGTGGCCGGCCACCGGCCCGTACGACGGGACGGCGCACGGCACGGCCGGTGTGGTGGACGCGGTGGACACCGACGGGGTGCTGTGCGCGTACCTCGAGCGGTACGGCGCTACCGCGCTGGTGGTGCGCCCCGACTACCACGTCTTCGGCGCGGCGTCCGACCCGGCGGGAGTGACCGCCCTGGTGGACGGCCTGCGCACCGCCCTGACCGCCCCGGCCCCGGCGGTCACCGCGGGCGTGAACTGAACGAGACGGCCCGGCCGGGCGTGAGCACGACGCCCCGCCTCCCGCGACGGGGGGCGGGTCACAGCCGGCGGGCCAGGAGCAGTGCGCCGCGCAGGGACGACAGTCCGCCCAGGCGGGCCGGGGTGAGGGGCGGGGTGGGGTGGCCGGGGCGGCCGAGGGCCGTCAGGTGGGCGGCGACCGTGTCGAGCAGGGCGGGGATGCCCGCGGCGAAACCGCCGCCGAGCAGGGCGCGTTCGGGTCGGACGAGTTCACCGACGCCGGCGATCGCCGTGGCGAGGGCGCGGGCCGTCCGGTCCAGGGCGGCCTCGGCCCAGGGCAGGTGGTCGCTCAGCCCGTCCCGCAGGGCGTCGAAGGTGACGGGCCGGCCACGCAGCCGGGCCGCGCGAGCGAGGGTCGCCGGTCCGGAGGCGGTGGCCTGGAGGCAGCCCCGCCGGCCGCAGACGCAGTCGGGGCCGTCCTGGTCGACGACGAGGTGGCCGATCTCGAAGGAGCCCCGGCCGGGCCCGGGGCAGAGCGCGCCGTCGAGCACGAGTCCGCCGCCGACTCCGGTACCGACGCCGACGTAGAGCAGGTGGGGGCAGCCGGCGGCGTCCGCTTCGGCGAGGGCGCCGAGGTCGCCGTCGTCCGCCCAGGCGACGGCCGCCCCGGGGAACAGCTCCCGCAGCGCCGGGCCGACGGCGAGGCCGGTCCAGGCCGGGCGACTGGGCCAGGCGGTGATCCGTTCGCCGGGGCCGACGGTGGCCGGCAGCGCCACGCCGACGGCCCGTACGTCCGTGAGGGCGGACGACTGACGCAGATGCGCGGCGAGTTCGGCAAGGTCCCGGCCGGCGTCGCGGTGCGGGCCCCAGGTGAAGGTGGACTCCTCGACGCGGCCGTCACCGGTCTCGGCCCGGAAGGCGACCTTGGTGCCGCCGATGTCGACGCCGAGACGGCCCGGCGCCGGACCGGCGGCGGGGAGCCGGCCCCGGGGAGCGGGCACGGTCAGGCGCCCGGCACGGCGGGGCACAGGGCGAGGAGGTCGAGCGGGCGGCGCAGGACCGCGTCGGGCCCGGCGGCGAGCAGTTCCGCCTCGTCGGGGCCGACCCACAGGGCGGCGGCCGAGGCGACACCGGCGTCGCGGGCACTGGCCAGGTCGGTGGGCGCGTCACCGACCATGATGGCCTGCCCGGGCCCCACGTCCAGCAGTTCCAGGGCGCGCAGCACGATGTCGGGCGCGGGCTTGGGCCGGGCCACCTCGTCGGAGCCGATGACATGCGCGAAGAACGGCAGCAGGCCGAGGCCGTCGAGGAGGGAGCGGGCGCGTTCGCCGCTCTTGCCGGTGGCCACGGCCAGCCGCAGGCCCCGTACCCGCAGGGTGAGGAGGAGTTCGACGACGCCGTCGAACACCTCGACGCGGTGGGCGAGCCGGTAGCTCTCGCGGACGAAGGGCTCCTCCATCTCGGGGGGCAGTCCCATGATCCGCATGATGTCGGGGAAGTAGCGTCCCTGGTGGCGCACATACTCCTCGAACGGGGCCGGGCCGTCGCCGACGGTCTCCGCGTAGGCGACCGCGAACGCCTCCCGCATGACCGCGAAGCTGTCCACGATCACCCCGTCGAGGTCGAAGACGACCGCCGTCCGGGTCGCCGTGAGGAGGCCGGCCGCGGCGACGGGCCGGTCGGTCGAGGGGGTTGTCATGGGGTCCTCATCTGCTCGTGATCCGCTGGTACACGGGCTCGCTCGGCCCCGTCGCGATCGGCCCGCGCGGAGGCGTAGAGCCGCTCCACGAGCCGTACGGTGGTCCGTGCCTCGGCGATGGCGCGGCCCCGGCCGGCCGGGTCGGCGAGGAGGGCCGGGACGCCGTCCAGCTGCCGGGCGTACTCGGCGCCGACGGGTTCGGCGGGCACCGGCAGCCGGCGGGTGGTGCCCTCACGGGTGAGGGTCAGGACGGACTCGGGCTGACGGTTGGGGCTGAAGCCGAAGGTGCAGCGCAGTTCGGCGGTGCCGGCGCTGCCCTCGACGCGGACGAGGGTGAGGTCCCGCGCCTCGTGCGAGGCCCAACTCGCGTGCAGCGAGACGGAGATGCCGTCCTCGCGGAGCAAGAGGCCCCGGGCGGTGTCCTCCACGTCGCCGGTGGGAGCGGTGACGGGTTGTTCGCGGCGCCAGGCGGCGGACCACTCGCCGGTGTTCAGGAAGTCGTCCGAGGTGGCGCCGACGGCCTGGCGGACCGGGGACGGACCGAGCAGGGCGGTCAGGGTGTCGACGAGATGCCAGCCGAGGTCGACGAGGGCGCCGCCGCCGGCCTCGCTGCGCCGGGTGAACCAGCCGCCCGCGCGCGGCACGCCACGGGCCCGGACCCAGGCCAGGTCGGCATGCCGGATCCGCCCCAGGCCGGGCACCAGCCCGGCCAGTTCGTGTACGTCGGCGCGGTGCCGGGCGGCGCTGCCGGCCAGCAGCGTGCCGCCGCCGTCGCGCTCGGCCGCGGCCAGCACGTCGGCCTCGGCGCTGGACAGGCACACCGGCTTCTCCAGGAAGACGGACACGCCCCGGCGGAGCAGCCCGGCGGCGACCGTGGTGTGCAGGTGGTTGGGTACGGCGACGACGGCGAGGTCGACGGACCCGGCGTCGAGCGCGTCCGGGGTCGCGTGGGCGGGCGTGCCCGTCGCCGCGCCGACGGCCGCCCGCGCGGCGGGGTCGGGGTCGGCCACGGCGACCAGCTCGAAGTCCGGGTGGGAGGCCAGCCGGGGCAGCCACAGCTCACGCCCCGCCCAGCCGAGCCCCACCACGGCGGCCCGCACGCTCATACGGCGGCCACGGCGTCCGCGACGATCTCGGCCGTGATCTCCAGGTCGGGTTCGTCGGCGAGGAGCACCCGGTGGTGCAGCCAGACGCAGTCGCCGCTGATGGCCTCGGTGTGCGGGCAGCGTTCGGCGATCTGCTCGACGCTCTCGTCGGGGGCGCCGGTCTCCCAGAAGGCGTCGGTGCGGTAGACGGCACGGAACGCGGCGAAGGCGGGCAGCCCGGCGTCCACCAGCCGGTCGACGAGGGCGTTGCGGTCCGCCTCGGAGATGCCGGGGATGCGGAACATCGCCATGTAGTGCGTGTTCTGGTCGGCGCGGACATCACTGCCCTGCGGTACGACCCCGTCGACGGCACCGAGCAGCCGGGACAGCAACGCCCAGCGCTTGTCGCGCAGTTCGGTCTGGGCAGGCAGGCGGCGCAGCTGGGCGCGGAGCACGGAGGCGGAGAACTCGTTGAGCCGCATGTTGGTGCCGGCGACCTGGTGCATGTAGCGGCGGTCGGCGCGCGGCCGGCCGCAGCTGTGCCGCAGGAACGCCGCCTCGTAGAGGTCGCTCTCGGGGAAGAGGACGGCGCCGCCCTCGCCGGCGGTCATCAGCTTGCCGTTCTGGAAGGAGAACGCGGCGACCGAGCCGAGTTCGCCGACCCGCTTTCCCTGCCAGCGGGCGCCCTGGGCGTGGGCCGCGTCCTGGAGGATCGGTACGCCGGTGTCGGCGGAGAGCTTGCCGAGGGCGTCCATGTCGGCGACCAGGCCGGCCATGTGCACGGGCATGATCGCCCGGGTGCGCGGGGTGATCGCGGTGGCCACCGCGGCGACGTCGATGTTGTACGTGTCCGGGTCGACGTCGACGGGGACGGCGACCGCGCCGATGCGCTGGGCGGCCTGCGAGGAGGAGATGAAGGTGAAGGCCGGCACGATGACCTCGGTGCCGGGGCCGGCGCCCAGACACTGGAGGGCGAGTTCGAGGGCGTGGGTGCCGTTGGTGACGGCGAGGGCGTGGGGGGAGCCGTGGAAGTCGGCGAACTCGCGCTCGAAGAATTCGACTTCCTGTCCGCCCATGCGCCACCACTGGCCCTGTTCGAGGGCGCGGATCAGTCCGGTCCGCTCGTCGTCGTCGTACTGGGGCCACTCGGGGAACTGGGGTGCCGGTCGCGCGTTCATGGTTCTCCAAATCTCCGTCGGGAACGGGCTGGTGGAAGGTGAGCGGGCGAGGCGAGGGGCGGAGTGCCGGTCCGGACGGGTCGCGCGGCGCTGGCCGTCCTCAGCCTAGGTGCCGGTGTGCGGGCCCTTCCATCCCTCGGTCTGGTAGTCGGCCGGTGCCGCTCCCCTCAGGGGGTGTGCAGTGCGAAGAAGGCGCGGTAGGAGTCGAGTTGCCCGGTGAGCATGTGGCTTCCGTGGTGCACGGGGAGTCCGTATGCCGCGGCTTCGCGCAGCAGCCGGGTGTCGCGGGGTTTCATGATGATGTCCGCGACGACGGCGCCGGGCCGCAGCTCGCGGGGTTCGAAGGGCAGCGGGTCGTCGGGGCGCAGGCCGAGCGGGGTGGCGTTGACGGCGATGGCGGTGTCGTCCAGGGGCGGCCGGCCGACGGCGTGGACCCGGCCGGGCCAGTGCGCGGCCAGCCGGTCGACGAGCGCGGTCAGCCGCGGGGTGTCGGGGTCGGTGATCGTCAGCCGGTCCACGCCCGCGTCGAGGAGGGCCGCCGCGATGGCGCTGCCCGCTCCGCCGGCGCCGACGAGGGCCACCCGGGCGTCCTTCGGCGGGTGGCCCGCCGAGGCCAGGCCGGTGACGAACCCGGAGCCGTCGAAGTTCTCGGCGAGCCAGGCTCCGTCGCTCTCGCGCCGCAGCACGTTGGCGCTGCCGGTGATCTCGACGGTGCGGCTGCGCCGGTCGGCCAGCAGGGCCGCGGCCGTCTTGTGCGGGACGGTGACGAACAAGCCGTCGAGGTTGCCGACGCGTTGCAGTCCCCGGACGACGCTCTCCAGGTCGGCGGGGCGGACGTGCACGGGGACGAGCACGGCGTCGATGCCGAGCCGGGCGAAGAGCGGGTTGAGGAGCCCGGGCGACTGGACCTGCTCCACCGGGTCACCGAGGACGGCGTAGAGCCGGGTGCTTCCACCGACCAGGCTCTGCCGGGGGGCACCCGCGGTGATGGCGCTACCGGTGCCGGCCGTGAGGGCGGTGCCGGGGCTGGCACTGGTGCCGGTGGTGGTACCGGAGCCGGTGGCGGTGGTGCCCTTGGTGGTGCGGGTAGTCGTGCCGGTCTCGTTGCCGGTGGCGGTGATGCTGCGGGCCTCGGTCGGTCGCGGGGTGTCGGTCATCGTGGTGTCTCCGGGCTGGGGGCCGGGCCGGCCGCGAACAGCTCCGCCACCGCGAAGGCGAGTTCCATGGCCTGTTCGGCGTTGAGGCGGGGGTCGCAGGCGGTGAGGTAGCGAGTGGGCAGGTCGTTCTCGGTCAGACCGCGGGCGCCGCCGACGCACTCGGTGACGTCCTCGCCGGTCGCCTCCAGGTGCAGGCCGCCGGGGTGGGTGCCCAGGGCCCGGTGCACGTCGAGGAAGCCGGTGATCTCGGCGAGGATGTGGTCGAAGTGCCGGGTCTTGAGGCCGCCGGCCGCGGTGCGGGAGTTGCCGTGCATGGGGTCGCACTGCCAGATCACCTGGCGGCCGGAGGCGGTGACCTTCTCCACGATCGGCGGCAGCACCTCACGCACCCGGTCGTGGCCCATCCGGCTGATCAGGGTGACCCGGCCGGGAATGCCGTGCGGATCGAGCCGGCGGACGTAGTCCACGGCCTGCTCCGGTGTGGTGCCCGGGCCGATCTTCACGCCGACGGGGTTGGCCAGCAGCTCGGCGAAGGCGAGGTGCGCTCCGTCGGGCTGCCGGGTGCGTTCCCCGATCCACAGGAAGTGGGCCAGCCCGCTGGACAGTCGGGGCTCGGCCCCCTCCGCGTCGATCCACAGCAGGGTGCGTTCGTGGTCCAGCAGCAGCGCCTCGTGGCTGGTCCAGATCTCGCCGAGCCGGGGGGCGGGGGCGCCGATGCCGGTCATGAAGCGCAGGCCGCGGCCGATCTCCGCGGACCGGGCGGCGTGCCGGCGGCCTCCCGGCGCGGTGTCGGTGAAACGCCGGTTCTCCTCGTGCAGGGCGTGCGCGTCGGCGAGGTCGCCGCGTGCGAGCCGGCGGACGACGGTCATCGCCTCGCGGGCGTGGGCGTGGGCCCGCGCCATGCGTTCCGGGTCGGGGGCGCGGGCGGCGTGGGTCGCCTCGGCGGAGTTGACGATGTCGCCGCGGTACACCGGGAGTCCGTGGGCGTCGGCGGGGTCGGAGCGGGGCTTGGCGTACTGGCCGGCGGCGCGGGCCACCGTGACCACGGGCAGGCCGGCGCCGTGGGTGAGGACGAGCGCCATCCGCCGGAGCAGTGCGAGGTTGCCCCGCAGGTGGGCCTCGGTGCTGTCGGCGAAGGTCTCCACGCAGTCGCCGCTCTGGAGCAGGAGTGCCTCGCCCCGGGCGACGGCTTTGAGCCGGTCGAGGAGCCGCCGGGTCTCGGCGGGGGTGACGAGGGGTTCGCCGGCGCTCAGCCGGCGGACCACGGCGCGGGCCCGGGCCGGGTCGGGCCAGTCGGGCTGCTGTGCGGCGGGCCTGGCCAGGGCCGCGTCGAGCCGGTCGGCGAGGGTGCGTTCGACGGCTCGCCGCCGGATCCGGGCCGGGGTGTCCGGCGGCCATCGCGGGGGGTACGTCATGTCACCGCCGCCTCCGTTCCCGCGCTGCCGGCCGGGCTGACGGCGAGGAGCCGGTCGAGGGGGGCGCGTTCCATCCGGGCGAGGGCCTCGGTGACGGCCGGCTCGGGCACGTCGGCGACGAGTTCGGCGCCGGCCGGGCCGTCGAGGACGAAGGTGAGGCCGGCGCGGGCCTTCTTGTCCCGGCGCATCAGGCCGATCAGTGTGCCGGGTTCGGTGGTGTCGGGCAGTGCGGTGGGCAGGCCGTAGGCGGCGACCACCTCCTGGTGCTCCCGGACCCGGTCGGGGGTGATCCGGCCGAGCACTCCGGCGAGGCGGCCGGCGAAGACGGTGCCGACGGCGACGGCCTCGCCGTGCCGCAGGGCGAACCCGGTGGCCGCCTCCAGGGCGTGGCCGAGGGTGTGGCCGTAGTTGAGCAGGTGCCGGGGCCCGGTGTCGCGTTCGTCGGCGGAGACGATGCCGGCCTTGAGGGTCACGCTGGCCGCTATCTGCTCGGTGAGCGGCAGTCCGTGCAGGCCGGGGGCGCCGATGAAGTGGCAGCGGGCGATCTCGCCGAGCCCGTTGCGCAGTTCACGCGCCGGCAGGGTGGTGAGGTAGTCGGTGTCGCACAGGACGGCGGCGGGCTGCCAGTAGGCGCCCACCAGGTTCTTGCCCTCGGGCAGGTTGACGGCGGTCTTGCCGCCGACGCTGGCGTCGACCTGGGCGAGGAGGCTGGTCGGCAGGTGGACGACGGGTATGCCGCGGTGGTAGAGCGCGGCGGCCAGGCCGGCGACGTCGGTGGTGGTGCCGCCGCCGACGGAGACGACGGCGTCGGAGCGGGTCAGCCCGAACCGGACGAACGCGGCACACAGCGCCTCGACGGTGGCGAGGGTCTTGTCCCGTTCGCCGTCCCGGGCAGGCAGCAGCAGGGTTTCCACGCCCGTGTCGGGCACCCATGGGGCGGGCCGCGCCGAGACCACCGCCACGCGCCGGGCGCCCAGCTTCTCGATGACCCCGGGCAGCGCGGAGCGCACTCCGGGGCCGATGAGCACCTCGTAGGATCGGTCGCCGAAGCGCACCGGGACTTGTCTCGTCACTTCCGCTTCACCTTGTTCGGTTGCGCGCGGGCTGGGGTCGGTCGCCCGGAGTCCCGGCCGGCGGCGGTGCCGCGGCCGGGACTCCGTGGCGGGGCGGGCTCCGGCGGGCTACTGGCCGGCGGTCACCCGGCGGATGCGGGACTCGGCGCGTTCCTTGCGGTCCTGCTCGTCCAGGTGCGGGTAGGACGGGCAGCCGAAGACGCGCTGGAACGGCGTGAAGGTGTCCCATTCGGCCCGCCGGCGCATCTCCTGGGCGACCGCGTTGTGCTCGCTCCAGAAGTCGCCGCCGATGAGCCGGATCAGATAGCGCTCCAGTGTCTCCCGGTCGGTGGTGCGGCCGGCGTCGGCGGCGACCGCGACGAGCTCACCGTCGTAGAAGGCGTGGATGAGCCGGATGTAGGTGTCGTAGCCGGTCTTGAAGAAGTTGGCGTACTCGTCGATCAGCCGGTCGGCGTCCTGCGGGCTGCGCAGGGCCTCGCCGACGGTCTCGGCGGCGCGGACGGCGGTGGCCGAGGCGACGAGGACACCGCCGGAGAACATGGGGTCGCCGAAGCAGCCGGCGTCGCCGACCATCAGCCAGCCGGGGCCGGTGACGGTGTCGGTGTGGTAGCAGTAGTCGGTCTCGACCTTCAGGTCCATGACCGGGCGGGTGCCGGTCAGCCGGGTGGTGACCCGTGGGACCCGGGCGAGGTGCTCCTCGAACACCTTCTCCGGCGTGGAGGCGCGGAAGACGTCGCGGGGCATGACGGTGCCGACGCTGATGAGGTCCTTCGACAGCGGGATGGCCCACACCCAGCCGTCACCGTGCGCGCCGACCTGGATGTCGCCCTCGACGCCGGGGTTGTGCTTCTCGTCCAGGCCCTCGTAGTGCCGGAACACCGCGACCATGCGCAGCTTCTCCAGCGTCTTGCGCAGCCCGAACTTGTGGGCGATGCGGCCGGCGCGTCCGCTGGCGTCGATCACGTACCGGGAGCGGACCTCGTGCTCCTCGCCGTTCTTGGTGTAGCGGACGCCGGTCATGCGGTCGCCGTCCATCAGCAGGTCGCCGGCGGTGGCGCCGAGGTGGACCTCGGCGCCGGCCTTGCCGGCCTCCTCGACCAGCATGCTGTCGAACCTGGCCCGCTGCACCTGGAACGCCCGGTCGTAGCGGCCCTCGCCCTGCAGGCCGAAGTCGGCGCGGAACACGCCGGAGAAGAACTTCTTCTCGGTAGGGTCGATGAACTCGCCGCCGAACTTGGGGACGTAGCCCCCGGCCTCCATGGCGTCCCGGAGGCCGATCCGGTCGTACAGGCCCATCATGTAGGGCAGCAGCGATTCGCCGATGTGGAAGCGCGGGGCCTCCTCGCGTTCCAGGAGCACCACGGAGTGCCCCTGCTTGGCCAGCACATAGGCGCTGACCGCGCCGGCGGGCCCCCCACCGATGACGACCACGTCGGCCGAGTTGTTCCCCATGAGTTGTCCTTCCGTCTTCTGGCTGGTGCCGTTGGTTCGGTTGGTCCCTCTCCGGGTCACGCGAGGTCCCCGGAGTCGAGGTCGCCGGTGAGCAGGGCGGCGACGAGCCTGCGGTGTTCGGTGTCGTCGACGACGGTGCGGACGCGTTCGCGTCCGTCCCGCACGACGAGGTAGCGGCGGCCCTTGAGCACGGCCTGGCCGTTGTCGAAGGTCCGGCCGCACAGGATGCCCTGGCCGTCGTCCTGGGAGGCGGTGGCGTGGTGGGCGCGGGCCCGGTCCTCCAGTTCCTTCCAGTCCTGCCACTGGCGGGCCTGCGGCCGGAACGTGTAGACGGTGCCCCACCGGGTCACGCGTCCGCGTCGCTGCACTGCGGTGGTGCCGTCCTCGGCGCCGACGAGCCGGTACTGGCAGCCGTACTGGGTCTGCACCTCGTCGCTGACGCGCAGCGGTTCGAGGTACGACGGTCCGGGGTAGCCGACGTCGACGAGCCAGTCCTGGCCGTCGACGGCGGCCCGGATGAACATGTGCTCGATCTCGGTGCCGAAGTTCTCCCGGCCCTCGGCGGTGCTCGCGGCCAGCAGGGTGACCTCGTAGCCCAGTTCGGTCAGGAGCCGGAAGAAGAGCCGGTTGAGTTGGAAGCAGGTGCCGCCCAGTCCTTCCAGGACGCCGGTGCGGAACACCTCGTCCTCGTCCACGTCCACGAGGTGGACGCCGTCGGCGAAGCCCTGTCCGGCGACGTTGTACGGCAGTGTCATCAGGTGGCGTTTGTGCAGGGTGCGCAGGGTGTCGAGGTCCGGCCCCGGCTGCGGTCCGGGCAGGCCGAGGCGGCGGAGGTAGGCATCCACGTCGAACATGCGGTGATCTGCTCCCTTCGGTCGGGGTGGTGGGTGGACGCCTCAGACGGAGAGGGCCACGGGCCCGCTCGTGTCCTCGCCGTACAGGCGCTCGGCCAGATGGGCGACGATCATCGCGGGGGTCGGATGGTCGAAGACGAGACCCGCGCCGAGCTTGGTCCCGGTCAGTTCGCCGAGCCGGTTGCGCAGTTCGAGGGCGGTGAGCGAGTCGAAGCCGATCTCGAACAGGCCCTGACCGGCGTCGACCTGGTGGGTGGCGGCGTAGCCGAGGACGACGGCCACCTGGGTGCGCACCAGCTCCAGCAGGGCCTCGGCCCGCTCCCCCGCCGGCAGCCCGGCCAGGCGTTCGGCCAGCCGTCGCCGCTCGTCCCCGCTGACGGCGGCCCGTGCCGCCTGCCGGCCGGCGCGGACGAGCCCGCGCAGCAGGGGCGGTACGGCCGTGCCGGCGGCCGCGTCGGCACGCAGGCCCCGCAGGTCCAGCCTGGCCGGCACGAGCAGGGTCCGGTCGCTGCCCAGTGCCGCGTCGAACAGCTCCATGCCCTCCTCGGGGCCGAGGGCGAGGACGCCGCCGCGGCGGCTGAGCCGGCCGCGGGTCAGTTCGTCGGTGCGGGCGGCCATGCCCGTGGTCTGCTCCCACAGGCCCCAGGCGAGCGACCGCGCCGGGAACCCGGCCGCGCGGCGGGCCAACATGAGGGCGTCCATGGCGGCGTTGGCCGCCGCGTAAGCGCCGGTGCCGGCGCCGAGGAACACCGCCGAGACGGAGGAGTAGGTGAGGAAGGCGTCCAGATCGGGGGCGAGTTCGCGGGTCAGTTCGTCCAGGTGCCGCACGGCGGTCACCTTCGGCGCGAACACCCGGGCCAGCCGCCCGGGTTCGATCTCACCGACCACGCCCGCGTCGTACAGGCCGGCCGCGTGGACGACGGCGGTGAGCCGGGGCCCGGTCAGCCCGGTCAGCAGGGCCGCCACCGCGTCCCGGTCGGTGACGTCGCAGGCGGCCACCGACACGGACTCCGCGCCCAGCCCCTCCAGCTCCGCCACCGACTCCCGCGCCCCGACGGCCTCCAGACCGCTCCGGCTCACCAGCACGAGGTGCCGGACACCGTGCCGGATCACCAGATGCCGGGCCAGGAGACCGGCCAGGGACCCGGTGCCACCCGTGATCAGCACCGTGCCCTCCGGATCGAGCACCGGCTCCGTGCCGGGCGCCGGAACCGCCCGGGTCAGGCGGGGCACATACCACGCGTTTCCACGTACGGCGAGTTGCTGCTCGCCGGTGGCGAGGGCCGCGCCGAGCAGGGAACCGAGGCGGTCCGCGTCCTCCGCGTCCGTGCCGGTGCCCTTACCGCTGTCCATGTCCAGCAGCACGATCTGGTCGGGGTTCTCGGCCTGCGCGGCACGCACCAGCCCCCAGACAGCCGCGCCGCCCGGGTCGGTGACCTCCGCGTCGCCGCCCGCGGGCACCGCGCCCCGGGTGAGCACGACCAGCCGGGTGTCCTCCAGGCCGCCGCCGGCCAGCCAGGTCTGGACGACCTCCAGCGCGCGGTCCGTCACGGCGAGCGGGGTGTCGTCCGGGCCGGCGGTCACGGCCTCCACGACGACCGCGCGGGGCAGCTCGGCGCCGCCCGCGGCGTCCTCGGCGAGGGTCGCCACCTCCTCCGCCGTGGACAGCCGCAGCCAGGACGGGGTCCGCGGGTCCTCGGGCCGGGGCAGCGGGACCCAGTCGACGCCGAAGAGCATGCCGCCGCCGGTGGTGCGCAGCTGGTCCGGGGCGACCGGGCGGAACACCAGCGAGCCGGCGCTGAGGACGGGGCTGCCGGTGTCGTCGGCGGCCTCCAGGGACAGCGCGTCCGGGGCGGGCCGGGTGACCCGGATCCGCAGGGATGCCGCCCCGGAGGCATGCAGGGTGAGCCCGTTCCAGGCGAAGGGCAGCATCGTGCGGTGCTCGCCGTCGCTGAGGAACGCCTTGGTGTGCAGGGCGGCGTCGAGGAGCGCCGGATGGATGCCGTATTCCGTGGCGGTCTCGTGCTCCCGCTCGGGCAGGGCGATCTCGGCGAAGAGTTCCCCGCCGCGCCGCCACACCGCGCGCAGGCCGCGGAAGACGGGCCCGTAGTGGTAGTCGTGGTCGCGCAGTCCGGCGTAGAAGTCCTGCGCGCTCACCTCGACGCGTTCGGCGCCGGCCGGCGGCCAGGTGGTCAGGTCCGGGTGGGCCGGGGTGCGGGCGGGCGGCGCCGGGGCGAGGACACCGGTGGCGTGCCGCGTCCACCCGTCGGCGCCGGCCGCCCCGTCGGTCGTGGAGTGGACGGCGACCGTGCGGGTGCCGTGTTCGCCGGGGCCGCCGACGCTCACCTGCACGCGTACGCCGCCCTGTGGCGGGAGGATCAGCGGGGCCTCGATGACGAGTTCCTCGAGGGTGGAGCAGCCGGCCTCGTCGCCGGCGCGGACGGCGAGTTCGACCAAGCCGGTGCCGGACAGCAGGACGACGTCGCCGACGGCGTGGTCGGCCAGCCAGGGGTGGGTGCGCAGCGACAGGCGGGAGGTGCACAGCACGCCGCCGGTGTCCGGGACCTCGACCACCGCGCCGATGAGCGGGTGATCGGCGCCGGCCAGTCCCAGCGAGGCGGCGTCGCCCGCGGCGGCGGGTGCGGGCAGCCAGTAGTGCTGGTGGTCGAAGGCGTACGTGGGCAGGTCGACGGGGTGGTTGGTGGCCGGCAGGGCGCCCGCCCAGTCCAACGGCACGCCCCTGACGAACAGTTCGGCCATGGAAGCCAGCAGCCGCCGGGGGCCGCCGTCGTCGCGGCGCAGCGAGCCGGTGACGAGCACGTCGGCGCCGTCGGCGGTCTCGCTGATGGCTTGGACGAGCACCGGGTGGGAGCTGACCTCCACGAACACGGTGTGCCCGGACTCCAGCAGGGCGGTGACGGCGGGGGCGAAGCGGACCTGCCGGCGCACGTTGCGGTACCAGTAGTCGGCGTCCAGTGTGCCGGCCTCGGTGACGCGCTCACCGGTGACGGTCGAATGGAAGGGGATGACGGGGGCCTGGCCGCGGACGTCGGCGAACGCCTTCATGAGCGGTTCGCGTACCGCCTCCACGTGCGGGGTGTGCGAGGCGAAGTCGGCCGCGATGCGCCGGGCCCGGACGCCCTCGGCCGTCAGCGTCTCCACGACCTCGTCCAGCACGCCGGCGTCTCCGGCCACCACCACCGAGGACGGCGAGTTGACTGCGGCGACGTGCACGCGGCCCGCCCAGCGGGCCACGGCCGTGGTCGCCTCGGCCTCGGGCAGGGCGACCGCGACCATGCCGCCGAGCCCCGACAGCCGCTCGGTGATCACCTGGGCGCGCAGCGCCACGAGCCGTGCCGCGTCCTGAAGTGACAGCGCTCCGGCGACGCAGGCCGCGGCGATCTCGCCCTGTGAGTGACCGGTCACCGCGTCCGGTACGACACCCACCGACGCCCAGACGGCCGCCAGGCCGATCATCACGGCGAAGCCCGCCGGCTGGACGACGTCGGTGCGTCGCAGCAGCTCGGCCGGTGCCTCACCGCGCAGCACGTCCTCCAGTTCCCAGTCCACCCAGGGTTGCAGGGCCCGGGCGCACTCCGCGATCCGCTCCGCGAACACCGGGGAGGTGTCCAGCAGTTCACGGCCCATCCCGGCCCACTGGGAGCCCTGGCCGGGGAAGACGAGGACGACCTTGCCGGTGCCGGCCGTGGCGGCGGGGCTGCCGGTCACGACCGCGGGGCTGCTCTCGCCGCGGGCCAGCGCGCCCAGCCCCGCCACGGCCTCCTCCCGGGTGCCGGCCACGACGACGGCCCGCTCGGGGAGGACGGCCCGCCGGGTCACCAGGGCCGCCGCGACGTCGGCCGGTGCGGCGTCGGTGCCGTCGAGGAACGCGGCGAGCCGTGCGGCCTGCCCGGCGAGCGCGCCGGTGCCGCGTGCGGACACCGCCAGCGGCACCACACCGGCCGGGGCCGGCTCGGCCCCGGGCGGCTGCTCCGGCTCCTCGGAGACCTCCTCCAGGATCACGTGCGCGTTGGTGCCGCTGAGCCCGAACGAGGACACCGCGGCCCGGCGCGGCCGTCCCGGGTCGGCCCATTCCCGGGCCTCGGTGAGCAGGTTCACCGCGCCGGCCGACCAGTCGACCTGGGAGGACGGCGTGTCGACGTGCAGCGTGGCGGGCATCACCCGGTGCCGCAACGCCTGTACGGCCTTGATGACACCGGCGACTCCGGCGGCCGCCTGGGCGTGCCCGATGTTCGACTTCAACGAGCCCAGCCACAGGGGCTCCTCACGCTCCTTGCCGTAGGTGGCGAGGAGGGCCTGTGCCTCGATCGGGTCGCCGAGGACGGTACCGGTGCCGTGGCCCTCCACCAGATCCACGTCCGCGGGGGTCAGGCCCGCGTTCGCGAGGGCCTTGCGGATCACCCGCTGCTGCGACGGCCCGTTGGGAGCGGTCAGCCCGTTGGACGCACCGTCCTGGTTCACCGCACTGCCCCGCACGACCGCCAGGACCCGGTGCCCCTTGCGCCGCGCCTCCGACAGCCGCTCCAGGACGACGACACCCGCGCCCTCCGCCCAGCCCGTGCCGTCGGCCGCGTCCGCGTACGACTTGCAGCGGCCGTCCGTGGCCAGCGCCCGCTGCCGCGAGAACTCCATGAACATCCCGGGTCCGGCCATCACGGTCGAGCCGCCGGCCAGGGCCAGGGAGCACTCACCGTTGCGCAGCGCCTGGGCGGCCAGATGCAGGGCGACCAGGGACGACGAGCAGGCGGTGTCCACGGTCACCGCCGGCCCTTCGAAGCCGAAGACGTACGACACCCGGCCCGAGGCCACGCTCGCCCCGGCACCGGTCAGGGCGAAGCCGCCCACCTCCTCCGGGACGTCACCGCCGGAGTAGTAGTCGACGCCCATGATGCCGCTGAACACCCCGACGTCCGTGCCCTTGAGTCCGGTCGGGTCGATACCGGCCCGCTCCAGCGCCTCCCACGAGGTCTCCAGCAGCAGCCGCTGCTGGGGGTCCATCGCCACCGCCTCACGCGGCGAGATGCCGAAGAACACCGGGTCGAACAGCGGTGCCTCGTGCAGGAAGCCGCCCTGCGCGACGTACGACGTCCCGGCGTGCTCGGGGTCGTCGTCGAGCACCCGGTCCAGGTCCCAGCCGCGGTCCGTCGGGAACCCGGTGACACCGTCGCGGCCCTCGCTGACCAGGCGCCACAGGTCCTCGGGGCTGCCGACCCCGCCCGGCAGCCGACAGGCCATGCCCACGACGGCGATCGGCTCCTCCGGGTCACGCGGCGCGACCACCGGCGCGGACGCGGCCGGGGTCACACCCTGGAACTCCTCGTGCAGGTGGCGGGCGAGGGCGAGCGGGGTCGGGTAGTCGAATACGGCGGTCGCGGGCAGGCTCAGGCCGGTGGCCTCGCGCAGCCGGTTGCGCAGTTCGACGGAGGTGAGGGAGTCGAATCCGGCGTCCTTGAAGGCGGTCTCGGCCCTCACCCGGTCCGGCCCGGCATGCCCGAGGACGTTCGCGACATGGGTACGGACCAGGTCCAGCAGCAATGCCTCCCGCTCGGCCGCGGCCAGCCCGGCCAGCCGCCCGGCCAGTCCGTCACGCCCCTCCCGGCCGGCTCCGCGCGCGGCACGCCGGCCCGCGCGGACGAGCCCGCGCAGCAGGGGCGGTACGGCCGTGCCGGCGGCCGCGTCGGCACGCAGGCCCCGCAGGTCCAGCCTGGCCGGCACGAGCAGTGTCTGATCGCTGCCCAGCGCCGCGTCGAACAGCTCCATGCCCTCCTCGGGGCCGAGGGCCAGCACACCACCACGGCGGCTCATGCGGCTGCGGGACAGCTCGTCGAGGCCGGCTCCCATGCCGGTGGTCTGCTCCCACAGGCCCCAGGCGAGCGACCGCGCCGGGAACCCTGCCGCGCGGCGGACCGACATAAGGGCGTCCATGCAGGCGTTGGCGGCGCCGTAACCGCCGGTGCCGGCGCCGAGGAAGACACCGGAGACGGAGGAGTAAGTGAGGAACGCGTCCAGATCGGGGGCGAGTTCGCGGGTCAGTTCGTCCAGGTGCCGCACGGCGGTCACCTTCGGCGCGAACACCCGGGCCAGCCGCTCGGGCTGGATCTCACCGACGACCCCGGCGTCGAAGACCCCCGCCGCGTGGACGACAGCGGTGAGCCGGGGCCCGGTCAGCCCGGTCAGCAGGGCCGCCACCGCGTCCCGGTCGGTGACGTCGCAGGCGGGCACCGACACGGACTCCGCGCCCAGCCCCTCCAGCTCCGCCACCAACTCCCGCGCCCCGACGGCCTCCGGACCGCTCCGGCTCACCAGCACGAGGTGCCGGACACCGTGCCGGATCACCAGATGCCGGGCCAGGAGACCGGCCAGGGACCCGGTGCCGCCGGTGACCAGGACGGTGCCTTCCGGATCGAGCACCGGCTCGGTGGTGGGGGCGGGCAGGGCGCGGGCGAGGCGGGGCACGTACATGGCCGTGCCGCGCAGGGCGAGTTGGGGTTCGCCGGTGGCGAGGGCGGGACCGAGATCGGCTGCGGTCACGCCTGCGGCGAGGGCTGCGGTGTCGCTATAGGCGTCGATGCCGGTGTCGGTGCCGGTGTCGGTGTCGGTGTCGGTGTCGATCAGGATGATCCGGTCGGGGTTCTCGGCCTGCGCGGCACGCACCAGCCCCCAGACGGCGGCGCCACCCGGATCGGTGACCTCCGCGTCACCACGGGCGGGCACGGCCCCCCGGGTGACCACCACCAGCCGGCCGTCCTCGGCCGCCTCGTCCGCCAGCCACGCCTGCACCGCCTCGACCACCCGCCCCACCAGCACCACCGGGGTCTCACCGTCCCCACGGGTACGGGCATCGACCACCGTCACCACCGGCACCTCACCGACACCCGGCACGGAAGGCAGCTCACTCCACTCCACCCGGAACAGCGCGTCCGAACCGGAAGCGCCGGCCGCCGCGTCGAGCTGCTCCGCGGAGACCGCCCGTGACACCAGGGAGTCCAGGGTCAGCACGGGATCGCCGGAGTCGTCGACGGCTTCCAGGGACAGCGTGTCCGGGTCGGGCCGAAGGAGCCGTACCCGGATCGACGCGGCACCGGAGGCGTGCAGCGTCAGCCCGTTCCACGCGAACGGCAGCCGTACGACCGGGTCGTCCTCCACCACGGCTCCGTCGGCGACCTCGGCGGCCGCGTCCAGGATGCTGGCGTGCAGGGCCGCGTCGAGCAGCGCCGGGTGGATGCCGAACCCGGCGGCGTCCTCCCGCTGTTCCGGGGGGACGACGACCTCCGCGAACAGCTCCGTGTCGCGTCGCCAGACCTTGCGCACGCACTGGAACGCCGGGCCGTACGCGTATCCGGCGCGGGTCAGCTTCTCGTAGCCGCCGGAGATGTCGACCTGCCGGGCGCCGGGCGGGGGCCACGCGGTGAAGTCGTGGGTCCCGGTGGGGGCGGTCGCGGTGCTCAGGGTGCCGCTGGCGTGCCGGGTCCAGGCGTCCGGCCCGCTCTCCGCGCCGGCGTCGTGGCGGGTGGAGTACACCTCGACACTGCGCGCTCCGGTCCGGTCCGGGCCGCCGACGGCGACCTGGACACGTACGGCGCCCTGCTCGGGAACGACCAGGGGCGCCTCGATGACCAGCTCGTCCAGCACTCCGCAGCCGACCTCGTCACCGGCGCGCACGGCCAGTTCGACCAGGCCGGTGCCGGGCACCAGGACCACTCCCCCGATGGCGTGGTCGGCCAGCCAGGGGTGGGTGCGCAGCGACAGCCGGGAGGTGAGCACCAGCCCGTCCGACTGCGGCAACTGAAGCACCGCGCCCAGCAGCGGGTGGTCCACCGCGTCCTGACCCAGGGCGGTGGCGTCCAGGAGCGGCCGGGGGGCGGGAAGCCAGTAGTGCTGGTGGTCGAAGGCGTACGTGGGCAGGTCCACGTGGGTGGCGGTGGCACCCTCGGGCAGCACCGCCGCCCAATCCACCTTCGCCCCGCGCACGAACAACTCCGCGACGGACAGCAAAAGGGTCTGTTCCTCGTCGCGGTCATCGCGCAGGGCGGGAACACTCACCGCCTCCTCGGCCGCGGACTCGGTGATCGCGCCGGTCAGGGCACCACCGGGACCCAGTTCCAGGAACACCGACCCACCCGAGGCGGCGATCCCCTCCGCGAAACGCACCGGGCGGCGGACGTGGTCGACCCAGTAAGCCGGGTCGGTCAACTGACCCCGCTCAGCCAGCCTTCCCGTCACGTTCGACACCACCGGGATGACCGGCTCATTCCACGTCAGCCCCGACAGCACCTCACCGAACCCGGCCAGCATCGGCTCCATCAACACCGAGTGGAAAGCATGGGAGACGGTCAGCCGCTTGACCCGGCGGCCCTCCTCCCTAAGCCTCCGCGCCACCGCCACCACGGCTTCCTCGTCACCGGAGAGCACCACCGAACCCGGCGCGTTCACCGCCGCCAGATCCACACCCCCACCCAAATACTCGGCGACCTCCCCCTCACTCGCCGCCACCGCCACCATCGCCCCACCCGGCGGCAGCGCCTGCATCAACCGCCCCCGAGCCGCCACCAACGCCGCCGCATCCCCCAGCGACAACACCCCCGCCACATGCGCGGCGACAACCTCACCGATCGAATGCCCGGCCACCACATCCGGCCGCACACCCCACGACTCCACCAGCCGGAACAACGCCGACTCCACCGCGAACAGACCCGCCTGCGTGAACACCGTCCGATCCAGCAGACCCCCATCACCCACACCGAAGACCACATCCCGCACCGACCGCCCGACCACCCCCGCAAGCCGCGCGTCCAAAGCCGCACACGCCTCGTCCAACGCCCGAGCGAACACCGGGAACCGCTCATACAACCCCGCACCCATACCCACACGCTGCGAACCCTGACCGGGGAAGACGAACACCGTCCTGCCCCCGGTGGCCGACCCCGTGATCACCGAGGGAGCCGGCTGCCCGTCGGCCAGTGCGCGCAGCCCGGTGAGGGCCTCGTCGCGGGATCGGGCGAGGACCACGCCTCGTTCGGGCAGTGCTGTCCGCCGCGAGACGAGCGCACCGGCGACGGTCGGCAGTGCGGGGCCGGTGCCGGCGACGAACTCGGCGAGCCGTCCCGCCTGTCCGGCCAGGGCCCCGGCGGTGCGCGCGGAGACGACCACCGGGATCGCGCCTTCGGCCGGAGCGGCCACCGGCTCCGCGACGTCCTCCTCCGGCGCCTGCTCCAGGATGACGTGCGCGTTCGTACCGCTCACGCCGAACCCGGACACGCCCGCCCGGCGGGGCCGGTTCACCTCCGGCCACGCACGGGCCTCCGTCAGCAGCCGTACGGCGCCCGATTCCCAGTCGACGCGCGGGGAGGGCTCCTCGACGTGCAGGGTGGCCGGGAGCACGCCGTGGCGCATCGCCTGGATCATCTTGATGACGCCGGCGACTCCGGCGGCGGCCTGGGTGTGGCCCAGGTTGGACTTCAACGAGCCCAGCCACAGGGGCTCTTCACGGTCCTTGCCGTAAGTGGCGAGGAGGGCCTGTGCCTCGATCGGGTCGCCCAGGGTCGTGCCGGTGCCGTGGCCTTCCACGGCGTCCACGTCCGCCGGGGTCAGCCCGGCCGCGGCCAGCGCCTTGCGGATCACGCGCTGCTGCGAAGGTCCGTTGGGAGCGGTCAGCCCGTTGGACGCGCCGTCCTGGTTCACCGCACTGCCGCGCACGACCGCGAGGACCCGGTGCCCCTTGCGCCGCGCCTCCGACAGCCGCTCAAGTACGACGACTCCGGCGCCCTCGGCCCAGCCGGTGCCGTCCGCGGTCGATGAGTAGGCCTTGCAGCGGCCGTCGGCCGCGAGGCCGCGCTGCCGGGAGAAGTCGATGAACAGGCCGGGCGTGGCCATGACCGTGGCGCCGCCCGCCAGGGCCATCGTGCATTCCCCTCGGCGCAGTGCCTGCACGGCGAGGTGGATGGCGACCAGGGAGGACGAGCAGGCGGTGTCGAGTGTGACCGCCGGGCCTTCGAGTCCGAAGACGTAGGAGATGCGGCCGGACGCCACGCTGGAGGCGGCGCCGGTGCCGGTGAAGCCCTCCAGTTCGGGGGGGACGCTTCCGCCGGCGAAGTAGTCGACGCCCATGATGCCGTTGAAGACGCCGACGTCGGTGCCCTTGAGGGTCGCCGGATCGACACCGGCCCGCTCCAGCGCCTCCCATGAGGTCTCCAGCAGCAGCCGCTGCTGCGGGTCCATCGCGAGTGCCTCGCGCGGCGAGATGCCGAAGAACTCCGCGTCGAACCGGCCGGCGCCCCGCAGGAAGCCGCCCTGGTCGACGTAGGAGGTGCCGGTCTTCTCGGGATCGGCGTCCAGCAGGGTGTCCAGGTCCCAGCCGCGGTCGTCGGGGAAGCCCGACACTCCGTCGCGGCCCTCGGCGACCAACTCCCAGAGGTCCTCGGGGGTGTCGACGCCGCCGGGCAGCCGGCAGGCCATGCCCACGATCGCGACCGGCTCACGCGACGCGCTGAGAAGCTGCTGGTTCCGCTTCTTCAGCGTGCCGACCTCTTCCAGTGACTTCCGCAGCGCCTCGACAAGCTTCTCGTAGGAAGCACTCACTTTCCCTGCCCCAATCAGTCGTGTGCCGCGTCAGCCTTCGAGGGATTCGCCGTCGCCGAGCGCGAGTTGTACGAGGTCGTCGACGTCCAGATCGGCCAGCGCCCCGTGGGCGGCGTCCGGTGCGCCCGGTGCGGGCGCACCGGGTTCGTGGGCGGCCAGTTCGACGAGCGCGTCCAGCAGTCCGGCCTCCCGGAAGCGTTCCAGTGGGAGGGTGAGCAGGGCGTGGCGCAGCCGTTCCTCGTCCGCCTGCGCCGCGGGGCGGCGCCCGGCGCCCTCCGGGGTGAGCGCACCGTGCAGATGGCGGGCGAGCGCGAGCGGCGTGGGGTAGTCGAAGACCACGGTGGCGGAGAGGTTGACGCCGGTCGCGCCGCGCAGCCGGTTGCGCAGCTCCACGGAGGTGAGGGAGTCGAACCCGGCGTCCTTGAAAGCCGTCTCGGCTCCGACGCCGTCCGCCCCGGAGTGCCCGAGCACGCCGGCCACATGGCCGCGGACGACATCCAGCAGCAGGGCCTCCTGCCGGTCGCGGTCCAGCCCGGCGAGCCGGCGCAGCAGACCGTCCCCGCCGTCACCCGCGGTCCCTCGCGCCGACTGCCGTCCTGCGCGCACCAGTTGGCGGAGCAGGGGAGGTACACCGGTGCCGGTGGCCGCTTCGGCCCGTACGGCCCTGAGGTCCAGCTTCACCGGGACGAGCAGCGTGTCGTCGCCGGCCAGCGCCGCGTCGAAGAGCGCCATGCCCTCCTGCGGGGTGAGCGGCAGGACGCCACCGCGCCGGTTGCCACGGGTGCGGGCCGCCGCTTCCGTGCCGGTGGTCATTCCGGTGGTCTGCTCCCAGGGCCCCCAGGCCAGGGAGCGGGCCGGCAGGCCGGCCGCCCGGCGGCGGGCCATCGCGGCGTCGAGCCAGGCGTTGGCGGCGGCATAGTTGCCCTGGCCGGCCGAGCCGAACAGTCCGGCGGCGGAGGAGAACACCGCGAATTCCGCCAGTTGCGGGGCGCGTACCCGGGTCAGCTCGTCCAGGTGCCGTACGGCCACGACCTTCGGTGCGAAGACGTGGGCCAGGCGAACCCGGTCGAGGGCGCCGATCACGCCGTCGTCCAGGACGCCCGCGGTGTGCAGGACGGCGGTGAGCGGGTGCTCGTCCGGTACGGAGTCCAGCAGCGCCACCACCGCCTCCCGGTCGGCGAGATCGCAGGCGGCGACGCGTACGGTGGCCGCGCCGAGCGCCGTCAGATCGTCCACCAGCTCCCGGGCGCCCGCCGCGTCCGGACCACGCCGGCCGGCCAGCAGCAGGTGCCGTACGCCGCGCCGCTCGACCAGATGCCGGGCCAGCAGGGCGCCCAGCGAGCCGGTGCCGCCGGTGACGAGGACGGTACCGTCGGGGTCCCAGTGCGCGCCGTCCGCGCCGGTGCCCGCGGACGCGGCCCGGACCAGGCGCGGTGCGCGCACGGCCGTACCGCGCAGCGCGAGCTGCGGTTCCCCGGCCGCCAGCGCGGTGCCGAGGAGCGCGGCGAGGGATTCGTCCCCGGTCCGCGGGTCCCGGGGATCGCCGCTACGGCTGTCGTCGGCGTCGATGAGGACGATCCGGTCGGGATTCTCCGCCTGGGCGGCACGGACGAGGCCCCACACCGCGGCCCCCGCCGGGTCGGTCACCGTCTCGTCACCACCGGCGGGTACCGCGCCCCGGGTGACGACGGCGAGCCGCGACTGCGCGAGCCGCTCGTCGGCCAGCCAGGCCCGCAGGACGTCCAGCACCCGGGAGGTGCGGTCCAGGGCGTCGTCGGGACCGTCGGCCGGCACGACCAGTATCCCGGGCACGGCGTCCGTCCTGGCCGGTTCGGCGAGGTCCGCCGCGGTGGCTACCCGCGCCCAGGACGGTAGCGGTGCAGCCGCACGAGCGGCCACGGACAGGTCGGTCCACTCCACACGGAACAGCGCGTCGGTACCGGGCGCACCGGCCGCCGCCTCCAGCTGTTCCGCGCTCACCGCGCGGAACACCAGCGACTCGGTGGTCAGCACCGGGTCACCGGTCTCGTCGGCGGCCTGCACGGATACCGCGTCGGGTCCGGACGGTGCCACGCGCACGCGCAGTGCCGAGGCGCCGGAGGCGTGCAACGCGAGCCGGGTCCAGGCGAACGGCAGCACCGTGCGCGGCCCGTCGCCCGCAGGGGGCGCGTCGGCCGGGGCGACGAAGCCGTTGGCGTGCAGGGCGGCGTCCAGCAGAGCCGGGTGGATGCCGAACCGCGCGGCTTCCTCCCGCTGCCCCTCCGGGAGGGCGACCTCGGCATACACCTCGTCGCCGCGCCGCCACACCGCCCGCAGTCCCTGGAACACCGGACCGTAGGTGTAGCCCTGCTCGATGAGGCCGGAGTAGAAGGCGTCGGCGTCCACCTCGACCCGTTCGGCGCCGGGCGGCGGCCAGGCGGTGAAGTCGAACGTGCCGGTGCCGGTGCCGGGGAGCGTGGTGGTGAGGGTGCCGGTGGCGTGCCGGATCCAGGCGTCGGCGCCGACCTCGTCGGCCGTGTCCTCGCGCGCCGAGTAGACGGCGACGGTCCGCAGTCCGCTGTCGCCGGGTCCGCCGACGGCGACCTGGACCCGGACGCCGCCCTGCTCGGGAACGACCAGGGGTGCTTCGATGACGAGTTCGTCCAGCACTCCGCTGCCGACCTCGTCACCGGCGCGCACGGCGAGTTCGACCAGGCCGGTGCCGGGCACCAGGACCACGCCCCCGACGGCGTGGTCGGCCAGCCAGGGGTGGGTGCGCAGCGACAGCCGGGAGGTGAACAGCACCCCGCCGGTCTCCGGGACCTCCACCACCGCGCCCAGCAGGGGATGGTCCGCCGTGCCCTGGCCCAGGGCGACCGCGTCGGTGGCGGGAGCCGCCGGAAGCCAGAAGTGGCGGTGGTCGAAGGCGTACGTCGGCAGGTCCACGCGGGCCTCGGTGGCACCCTTCGGCAGAGTGGCCGCCCAGTTCACCCCGGCACCCCGTACGAAGAGGTGGGCCACGGCCGCGAGCAGGGTCTGCTCCTCGTCGCGGTCATCGCGCAGTGCGGGCACGCTGACCGCGTCGTCACCGGCCGATTCCGTGATCGCGCCGGTCAGGGCACCACCGGGACCCAGTTCCAGGAACACCGACCCACCCGAGGCGGCGATGCCGTCGGCGAAGCGGACCGGGCGGCGGACGTGGTCGACCCAGTAGGCCGGGTCGGTCAACTGACCCCGCTCGGCCAGCCTTCCCGTCACGTTCGACACCACCGGGATGGCCGGCTCGTTCCACGTCAGCCCCGACAGCACCTCACCGAACCCGGCCAGCATCGGCTCCATCAACACCGAGTGGAAAGCATGGGAGACGGTCAGCCGCTTGACCCTGCGGCCCTGTTCGCGCAACTTCTCGGCGACGGCCGTGACAGCTTCCTCGTCACCGGAGAGCACCACCGAACCCGGCGCGTTCACCGCCGCCAGATCCACACCCCCACCCAGATACTCGGCGACCTCCCCCTCACTCGCCGCCACCGCCACCATCGCCCCACCCGGCGGCAGCGCCTGCATCAACCGCCCCCGAGCCGCCACCAACGCCGCCGCATCCCCCAGCGACAACACCCCCGCCACATGCGCGGCGACAACCTCACCGATCGAATGCCCGGCCACCACATCCGGCCGCACACCCCACGACTCCACCAGCCGGAACAACGCCGACTCCACCGCGAACAGACCCGCCTGCGTGAACACCGTCCGATCCAGCAGACCCCCATCACCCACACCGAAGACCACATCCCGCACCGACCGCCCGACCACCCCCGCAAGCCGCGCGTCCAAAGCCGCACACGCCTCGTCCAACGCCCGAGCGAACACCGGGAACCGCTCATACAACCCCGCACCCATACCCACACGCTGCGAACCCTGACCGGGGAAGACGAACACCGTCCTGCCCCCGGTGGCCGACCCCGTGATCAGGAGCGGCGAGGACCCGCCGACGGCCAGCGTCTCCAGTCCGGCCACCGCTTCCTCCGGCGACCCGGCGACCACCACGGCCCGCTCGGACAGCAGCGCCCGCCGGGACACCAAGGCTCCCGCGACGGCGGTCAGCGGTGCGCCGGTCCCGCGGACGAACTCCGCCAGCCGGTCAGCCTGTCCGGCGAGTGCGCCGGCGCTGCGTGCGGAGACGACCACCGGGATCGCGCCTTCGGCCGGAGCGGCCATCGGCTCCGCGACGTCCTCCTCCGGCGCCTGCTCCAGGATGACGTGCGCATTCGTACCGCTCACACCGAACCCGGACACGCCCACCCGGCGGGGCCGGTTCACCTCCGGCCACGCACGGGCCTCCGTCAGCAGTTCGACCGCGCCGTCCGCCCAGTCGACCTGGGAGGTCGGGGTGTCGACGTGCAGCGTGGCGGGGAGCACGCCGTGCCGCATGGCCTGCACCATCTTGATCACGCCGGCCACGCCCGCGGCCATCTGGGTGTGTCCGATGTTGGACTTCAACGAGCCGAGCAGCAAAGGTCGTTCACGCTCCTTGCCGTAGGTGGCGAGGAGGGCTTGTGCCTCGATCGGGTCGCCCAGGACGGTGCCCGTGCCGTGGCCCTCGACCGCGTCCACGTCCGCCGAGGTCAGGCCCGCGTTCGCGAGGGCCTTGCGGATCACCCGCTGCTGCGACGGCCCGTTGGGAGCGGTCAGCCCGTTGGACGCCCCGTCCTGGTTCACCGCACTGCCCCGCACGACCGCCAGGACCCGATGCCCCTTGCGCCGCGCCTCCGACAGCCGCTCCAGGACGACGACACCCGCGCCCTCGGCCCAGCCCGTGCCGTCGGCCGCGTCCGCGTACGACTTGCAGCGGCCGTCGGAGGCCAGGCCCCGCTGCCGCGAGAACTCGACGAACGTACCCGGGGTCGCCATGACGGTGGCACCACCGGCGAGGGCCATCGAGCATTCGCCGTTGCGCAGGGCCTGGGCCGCGAGATGGATGGCCACCAGGGACGAGGAGCACGCCGTGTCCACGGTCACCGCGGGGCCCTCGAAACCGAAGACGTAGGCGACGCGCCCGGAGGCCACGCTGCCCATGCCTCCGGTACCGGTGAAGCCCTCCAACTCGGGCGGTACCGGCCCCGACGTGCCGTAGCCCTGGCCCATCAGGCCGGAGAACACGCCGACGTCGGTGCCCTTCAGGGAGGTCGGGTCGAGGCCGGCGCGCTCCAGGGCCTCCCAGGAGGTCTCCAGCAGGAGCCGCTGCTGCGGGTCCATCGCCAGCGCCTCACGCGGGGAGATCCCGAAGAAGGCGGCGTCGAACAGGGCGGCGTCGTAGAGGAATCCGCCCTGGCTCACGTAGGACGTGCCGGTCTGATCCGGGTCGTCGCTGAAGAAGCCGCCGAGGTCCCAGCCGCGGTCCTCGGGGAAGCCGGACATCGCGTCCCGTCCCTCGGACACCAACTGCCAGAGCGCGTCGGGGTCGTCCACACCGCCGGGCAGCCGGCACGCCATGCCGACGATCGCGATCGGCTCATCGGGATCGGCGGGCGCGCTGAGCGTCGCGCTGGGCGGCACCACCACCGTCTCCCCCAGTTCGCCGCGCAGGTGGCGGGCGAGGGAGAGCGGGTTCGGGTGGTCGAAGACGACGGTGGCGGCCAGTTTGAGGCCGGTGGCCTCACGCAGCCGGTTGCGCAGCTCGACCGAGGTGAGCGAGTCGAACCCGGAGTCACGGAACGCCGTGTCCGGTTTGACACCCTCCGGACCGGCGTGCCCGAGCACGGTCGCCGCGTGCGTGCGGACCAGGTCCAGCAGCAGCGCCTCCTGCTCCGCCGTGCCCAGCCCGGCCAGCCGGTCCGCGAGGCCGCCGCCGCTGTCCCCGGCCGCGGCCCGCACGGTCTGCCGTCCGGTGCGCACCAGGCCGCGCAGGAGTGTGGGGACGGCGCGGCCGGCGGCGGCGTCGGTGCGCAGTTGCCGCAGGTCCAGTTTGGCCGGGACGAGCAGGGCCTCACCGGTGCCCAGGGCGGCGTCGAAGAGGTCCATGCCCTCCTCGGGCGTCATGGGCAGGACACCGCCTCGCCGGTTCATCCGGCTGCGGGTGAGGTCGTCCATGCCGGCCGCCATACCGCCGGTGGCCTGATCCCACAGGCCCCAGGCGAGTGAGGTGGCGGGCAGGCCTTCGGCCCGGCGCTGGTGGGCCACGGCGTCCAGGAAGGCGTTGGCCGCCGCGTAGCTGCCGGTGCCCGCACCGAGGAAGACGGAGGAGACGGAGGAGAAGACGACGAACGCGGCCAGCTCCGGCACGAGTTCACGGGTCAGCTCGTCCAGGTGCCGGACCGCCGTCACCTTCGGTGCGAACACCTGCGCCACCTGCTCCGGGCGGATGGTGCCGATCACGCCGGCGTCGGCGATGCCCGCGGTGTGCACGATCCCGGTGAGCGGGCGCCCGGCACGGCGCGTCCCGGCGAGCAGCGCGGCGACCGCGGCGCGGTCGGTGACGTCGCAGGACGCGACCGTGACCTCGACGGCGCCCGATCCGGTCAGCTCGGCCACCAACTCGGCCGCCCCCTCGGCGGCTTGGCCCCGCCTGCTGGCCAGCACCAGATGGCGTACGCCGTGCCGGGCGACCAGGTGCCGGGCCAGCAGTCCGCCGAGCGAGCCCGTGCCGCCGGTGATCAGTACCGTGCCCTCCGGGTCCAGCCGCACGGGCTTTGCGGCCACGGGCGCGGAACGGTCGAGCCCCGCCGCGGTCGCCCGGGTGAGCCGGGGAACGGACAACGTATCGCCGCGCACGGCAAGTTCGGGTTCCGCGTCGGACAGCAGCCGGTGCAGGACACGGTCCAGGGTGGCGTCGGCGGCCAGGCCCGGGGTGGCACCGGGCCGGAGCCCCGGGTCAAGGTCGAGCAGCACGATCCGGTCGGGGTTCTCGGACTGTGCGGCCCGGACGAGACCCCACACCGCGCCGCCCGCCGGGTCGCTCACCGCGCCGTCGGCGCCGGCCGGGACGGCGCCCCGTGTGGCCACGACCAGCCGGGTCGGCTCAAGGGCGGGCGCGGCCAGCCAGGCCTGCACGGCCGCCAGCACCCGGTTCGTCAGGGCCAGCGCCGGGTCACTCCGGTCCTCGGCAGCGCCATCAGCCTCGGCCTGGCCTCGGTCCACCATGGCGTCCAGCACGATCAGCGCCGGAAGCTCCTCCGCCGTGCTCGCGCTGTCCGCCAGGGCGGTGACGTCATCGGCGGACCACACCCCGGTCCAGGACGGCGGCTCCTCGGGCACCTCACCGGCCGCGGCCGTCTCGGTCCAGTCGACGCGGAACAGCGAGTCGTCGCTCACCGTGCCCACGGCGGCCTCCAGCTGCTCGGCGGACAGCGGCCGAAGCTCCGCCGACTCCGCCCGCAGCACCAGCCCGCCGGCCTGGTCGACCGCTTCCAGGGCCAGGGCGTCCGGGCCGTGCGGCGTGATCCGCACCCGCAGCGACGTGCCTCCGACGGCGTGCAACGCGAACCCGCGCCAGATCAGGTACTGCCACACCCGCGTGCCGCCATCGGCCACGGCCGCGTCCAGCAACGCCGGATGCAGCGCGGCGTCCAGCAACGCCGGGTGGAGCCCGAACCGGCCGGCCTCCTCGCGCCCGTCCTCCGGCACGGCGACCTCGGCGAGGATCTCCTCACCGTGCCGCCAGAGTGCCCGTACGGCCTGGAAGAGGGGCCCGTGCTCGTACCCGCGCCGGGCCAGACCGCCGTACAGCCCCTCCACGTCGGCGCGCTGGGCACCGGGTGGCGGCCAGACGCCGAAATCGCCCTGCGGGCTCTCGCCGGACTTGGGCGTCGCCGTCAGCACACCTGTGGCGTGCCGGACCCAGGCCTCCGCCCCGCTGACCTCGCCCGCGTCCTCCCGTGTCGAGTACACGGTGACCGCACGGCTGCCACTGTCGTCCACACCCCCGACGGCGACCTGGACGCGTACCCCGCCCTGCTCCGGCAGCACCAGCGGCGCGACGACGACGAGCTCGTCCACGGTCCCGCACCCGACCTCGTCACCGGCCCGTACGGCCAGCTCCACGAGCGCCGCCGCTGGGACCAGGGTCACTCCGCCGACGGCGTGGTCCGCCAGCCAGGGATGGGTGCGCAGCGACAGCCGCGAGGTGCACAGCACCCCGCCCGTCCCGGGCACTTCCACGATCGCGCCGAGCAGGGGGTGGTCCGTGGGGGCCTGTCCGAGGGCGGTGGCGTCCGTCGCTCCGTTCAGCCGGAGCCAGTAGTGCCGGTGGTCGAAGGCGTACGTCGGCAACTCCACGTCCGCGGCCCCGGCACCCTCGGGCAGCACACCGGTCCAGTCGACCGCCACACCCCTGACGAAAAGCTCCGCCATCGACGCCAACAACCGCCGAAGACCACCCTCATCACGACGCAAAGAGCCTGTGACGACCGCCTCGCACTGCGCCTCGTCCACGATCTCGTTCACCGGCTGCACAAGAACCGGGTGGGCGCTGGACTCCACGAACACCGTGTACCCCTCGGCGACAAGGGAGGCGACCGCCGGACCGAAACGGACCTGACCACGCAAGTTGCGATACCAGTAACCACCGTCCAGAACACCCGCCTCACGCACCCAGCCACCGGTCACCGTCGAGAAGAACGGCACCACCGGCACCCGACCACGAACCTCCGCGAACGCCTCCCCCAACGCCCCCTCGATCGCCTCCACATGACGGGTGTGCGAGGCATAGTCCACCGCGACACGACGCACCCGCACACCATCCGCCTCCAACACGGCCAACACCCCGTCCAAGGCCTCCGCGTCACCGGCGATCACCACCGACGAAGGACCGTTCACCGCCGCGACCTCGACCCGCCCCTCCCACCGGCCGATCCGGCCCACCGCATCAGCCTCCGACAACGCCACAGAGGCCATACCACCCCCACCCGCCAACTCCCCCGCGATCACCCGACTACGCACCGCCACCACCCGCGCCGCATCCTCCAGCGACAACGCACCCGCCACACAAGCCGCAGCGATCTCACCCTGCGAATGACCCACCACCGCATCCGGCACCACACCCACCGACGCCCACACCGCCGCCAACGCCACGTTCACCGCGAAACTCGCCGGCTGCACCACATCCACCCGCGCCAGCAGATCGACATCGCCCCGCAGCACGGCCAACAAGTCCCAATCCACCCACGGCTCCAGAGCCTGGGCACACTCCCCGACCCGCTCCGCGAACACCGGTGAGGACCCCAGCAACTCCCGCCCCATGCCCAGCCACTGCGAACCCTGACCCGGAAACACCAGCACCGTCCGCCCGGGCGCAGCCACCGCACCGCTCACCACCGCGGGACTGCTCTCCCCGCTCGCCAGCGCGCCCAGCCCGGTCGCCGCCTCCTCACGCGAACCCGCGACGACGACGGCGCGCTCGGACAGCAGGGCCCGCCGGGAGACGAGCGCGCCCGCGACGTCGGCGAGGGGCGTGTCCGTGCGGGTGACGAGTGCGGCCAGGCGGCCGGCCTGGCCCGCCACCGCACCCTCGGTGGCCGCGGACACCACCAGCGGGACCACGGACGGGACCACGGACGGAGCCACCTGGTCGGCCGGTGCGGTCGGCTCCGCGGCCGGTTCCTCCGGTGCTTCTTCCGGTGCCTCCTCCAGGATCAGGTGGGCGTTGGTGCCGCTGACGCCGAATGAGGAGACGCCGGCCCGGCGGGGTCGGCCGGTCCGGGGCCAGTCGCGTTCCTCGGTCAGCAGCTCGATGGCCCCGGCCGACCAGTCGACCTGGGAGGAGGGCGTGTCGACGTGCAGCGTGGGCGGCAGGACGCCGTACCGCATCGCCTGCACCATCTTGATGACGCCGGCGACTCCGGCGGCGGCCTGCGTGTGCCCGATGTTGGACTTCAGGGAGCCGAGCCACAGGGGTCGTTCACGATCCTGGCCGTAGGTGGCGAGCAGGGCCTGCGCCTCGATCGGGTCACCGAGGACCGTGCCCGTGCCGTGGCCCTCGACCGCGTCGACGTCGGCGGAGGTCAGGCCGGCCTCGGCCAGCGCCTTGCGGATGACACGCTGCTGCGAGGGGCCGTTCGGCGCCGTCAGACCGTTGGAGGCGCCGTCCTGGTTCACGGCGGACGCGCGGACGACGGCCAGGACCCGGTGGCCGTTGCGACGTGCGTCGGACAGGCGCTCCAGGACGACGACACCGGCGCCCTCGGCCCAGCCGGTGCCGTCGGCCGCGTCCGCGTACGACTTGCAGCGGCCGTCGGCGGCCAGCGCCCGCTGCCGGGAGAACTGCATGAACATGCCGGGGCCGGCCATGACGGTCGCGCCTCCGGCCAGTGCCATGGTGCACTCCCCGCGCCGCAGCGCCTGGGCGGCCAGATGCATGGCGACCAGGGACGAGGAGCAGGCGGTGTCCACGGTCACCGCAGGGCCCTCGAGTCCGAGGACGTACGAGATGCGGCCCGAGGCCACGCTCCCGGTGGTGCCGGTGCCGGTGAAGCCCTCCAGCTCCGGTGGGACCGGACCGCCGGTCGCGTACCCCTCGTTGATGACCCCCACGAAGACACCGACGTCGGAGCCCTTGAGGGCGGACGCGTTCAGTCCCGCCCGTTCCAGCGCCTCCCACGACATCTCCAGCAGCAGTCGCTGCTGGGGGTCCATCGCCACCGCCTCACGCGGGGAGATCCCGAAGAGGCCGGCGTCGAAGAGGGCCGCCTCGTGCAGGAACCCGCCCTGGCTGACGTAGGACTTGCCCGTCTTGTCGGGGTCGGAGTCGAACAGCTCCTCCAGGTCCCAGCCCCGGTCGGTGGGGAACCCCGAGACGCCGTCCCCGCGTTCGCGGACGAGCCGCCACAGGTCTTCGGGTCCGCCCACCCCGCCGGGCAGCCGGCATGCCATGCCCACGATCGCGATCGGCTCCGCCTTCTCGGCCTCGAGTTCACGGACGCGTTGCTGGGAGCGGCGCGCGTCGGCGAGAACACGCTTGAGATAGTCGCGAAGCTTGCTTTCATCCGCCATTGCGGGTCAGCTCCTAGTGGGGCTACGGCGTCAGGTGGACGGCGGGGCGGGCGTGGACGTGGGGTGCGGGCGGTGCCGGGCGGCTCGCCGCCGGCTAATGGCCGAACTCCGTGTCGATGAGTTCGAAGAGTTCGTCGTCGGACGCGGACGTGAAGTCGAGGTCCTCCTCGGCTTCCTGCGCCGTGCCGTTCGCCGTGGACCAGGCGGTCAGCAGGCCCTGGAGCCGGGTGGCGACCTGGGCGCGCGTGGCGTCGTCGGAAGCCGCGTCGGCCAGCAGCGTTTCCAGCCTGCTGAGTTCGGCGAGCAACGGGTGCGTGGCCGGTACGGCGTCGGTGCCCGGGGCCAGCCGGTCGTGCAGGTAGCGGGCGAGGGCGAGCGGGGTCGGGTAGTCGAATACGGCGGTCGCGGGCAGGCTCAGGCCGGTGGCCTCGCGCAGCCGGTTGCGCAGTTCGACGGAGGTGAGGGAGTCGAACCCGGCGTCCTTGAACGCCGTTTCGGCCCTCACCTGGTCCGCTCCGGTGTGCCCGAGGACGGCCGCCACCTGGCCCTGTACCAGCCCCAGCAGCAGGGCTTCCTGCTCGGCCGGGGCCAACGGGGCCAGTCGGCGGGCCAGTCCGCCGGAGTCACCGGCACCGGCCCGCGCGGTCTTGCGACCGGTCCGCACCAAGCCCCGCAGCAGAGGCGGGACTCCGCCGCCGAGTGCGGCATCGGCGCGCACCGCCCGAAGGTCCAGCCGCGCCGGCAGCACCAGCGCCTCACCGGTCCTGAGCGCCGCGTCGAGCAATTCCATTCTCTGCGGAGGCGTGAGAGGTACGACACCTCCGCGGCGGCCGGTCCGGCTCCGGGAGGCCTCGCCGGTGCCGGTTTGCTGGTCGCCCGGCCGCTCCCACGGTCCCCAGGCCAGCGAGACAGCCGGCAGACCGGCCGCCCGGCGCTGATGGGCCACCGCGTCGAGGTAGGCGTTGGCCGCCGCGTAGCAGCCGGTACCGGCGCCCAGGAAGACCGAGGAAGCGGACGACATCAGGACGAAGGCGGCGAGAGACGGCGCGAGTTCGCGGGTCAGCTCGTCCAAATGCCGTACGCCGGTCGCCTTGGGCGCGAAGACCCGAGCCATACGGTCCTGGTCCACCTCGCCGATCACTCCGGCGTCGAAGACGCGTGCCGCGTGGATGACCGCGGTCAGCGGATGCGCGTCCGGTACGGCGGTCAGGAGCGCGGCGACCGCGTCCCGGTCGGTGACGTCGCATGCGGCCACCGAAACGGCGGCACCGAGCTCTTCGAGTTCGGTGACGAGCGCGGTCACTCCCTCGGCGTCCGCGCCGCGCCGTCCGGCCAGCACGAGGTGGCGTACGCCGTGCCGCCCGACCAGATGCCGGGCGACCTCGGCGCCCAGCGCCCCGGTGCCGCCGGTGACCAGGACGGTGCCTTCCGGATCGAGCACCGGCTCGGTGGTGGGGGCGGGCAGGGCGCGGGCGAGGCGGGGCACGTACATGGCCGTGCCGCGCAGAGCGAGTTGGGGTTCGCCGGTGGCGAGGGCGGGACCGAGATCGGCTGCGGTCACGCCTGCGGCGAGGGCTGCGGTGTCGCTATAAGCGTCGGTGCCGGTGCCGGTGCCAGTGCCAGTGCCAGTGCCAGTGCCAGTGCCGGTGCCAGTGCCGGTGTCAGTGTCGGTGTCGGTGTCGGTGTCGGTGCCGGTGCCGGTGCCGGTGCCGGTGCCGGTGCCGGTGCCGGTGTCGATCAGGATGATCCGGTCGGGGTTCTCGGCCTGCGCGGCACGCACCAGCCCCCAGACGGCGGCGCCACCCGGATCGGTGACCTCCGCGTCACCGCGGGCGGGCACGGCCCCCCGGGTGACCACCACCAGCCGGCCGTCCTCGGCCGCCTCGTCCGCCAGCCACGCCTGCACCGCCTCGAGCACCCGCCCCACCAGCACCACCGGGGTCTCACCGTCCCCACGGGTACGGGCATCGACCACCGTCACCACCGGCACCTCACCGACACCCGGCACGGACGGCAGCTCACTCCACTCCACCCGGAACAGCGCGTCCGAACCGGCCGTCGTGGTCAGCTGCTCGGTCGAGAGTGGTCGCAGTGTGACGGTCCCGGCGGTCACGACCGGTCCACCGGACTCGTCGGCGGCCTGGACCGCCAGCACGCCGGGAGCGGTCCGAAGGAGCCGCACGCGCAGCGCCGTGGCACCCTCCGCGTGCAGCACCAGGCCATGCCATTCCAGTGGCTGCCACACCTGCTCGTCGTCGGTCGCCGTGATCTCCAGCAATGACGGGCGCAAGGCGGCTTCCAGCAGTGCCGGGTGGATGCCGAACCGGGCCGCCGCGTCTCGCTGCCCGTCCGGCAGGGCGACCTCGGCGAACAGTTCGTCACCGCGCCGCCACACCGCCCGTAACCCCTGGAGGACCGGGCCATACTCGTAACCGTGCCGGAGCAGCCGCTCCTCCGCGCCCGAAAGATCTTCGGATTGGGCGCCGGGCGGGGGCCAGGCGGTGAAGTCGAAGGTCTCGGCGGTAGCGGGTGACGTACTCAGGGCGCCGGTGGCGTGCCGGGTCCAGGCGTCGGCACCGACGTCACCGACCGTGTCCTCCCTCGCGGAGTGGATCGCCAGCGGGCGACGGCCTTCCGCGTCGGGCGCCTCGACGGTGACCTGTACCCGCACACCGCCTTGTTCGGGAACGACCAGCGGTGCCTCGATGACGAGTTGCTCCACTCCACCGCAGCCGGCCTCGTCGCCGGCCCGCACGGCCAGCTCGACCAGCCCCGCACCGGGCACCAGAACCGTTCCCCCGATGGCGTGGTCGGCCAGCCAGGGGTGGGTGCGCAGCGACAGCCGGGAGGTGAGCACCAGCCCGTCCGACTGCGGCAACTTGAGCACCGCGCCCAGCAGTGGATGGTCCGCCGTGCTCTGGCCGAGGGCGACCGCGTCCGTGGCGGGAGCCATGCGCAGCCAGTAGTGCTGGTGGTCGAAGGCGTACGTGGGCAGGTCCACGTGGGTGGCGGTGGCACCCTCGGGCAGCACCGCCGCCCAATCCACCTTCGCCCCGCGCACGAACAACTCCGCGA